>CAVRHG010000065.1:0-27814 GCA_963720845.1 uncultured Actinomycetota bacterium
GCGCGAACGCCGCCGTTGACCCCAGGACGGACCCTGGTCCACGACTCCGGCCGCGGCGTGCACGGTGGGTGGCTCACCTCGGAGGGGTGACGCCTCCCCGACGAAGAAGGCCAGCATGCCCGCTACGGATCTGCCGTAGGAGTCTGCGATGGACAAGACCGCGAGTGCGCAGTTGCTCAGGCGGCGTCGACCGTGTTGATCACGCTCGCGGCCGGGCAGTTCCTCATGACGCTGGACAGCTCGGTGATGAACGTGGCGATCGCGACCGTCGCCGAGGACGTCGGCACCACCATCACCGGCATCCAGACCGCGATCACGCTCTACACGCTGGTGATGGCGATGCTCATGATCACCGGCGGGAAGATCGGCTCGATGATCGGCCGCCGCAGGGCGTTCGCGATCGGATGTGTGATCTACGGCCTCGGCTCGCTGACCACCGCGTTGGCCCCGAACCTGCCGGTGCTCATCCTCGGCTGGTCGGTACTGGAGGGCATCGGTGCCGCGCTGATCCTGCCGGCGATCGTCGCGCTCGTCGCCGGGAACTTCGTCGCCACGGACCGGCCGCGAGCCTACGGCCTGGTGATGGGCGCCGGCGCGATCGCCGTCGCGGTCGGACCACTGATCGGTGGCATCGCCACGACCTACTTCTCCTGGCGGTGGGTGTTCGTCGGCGAAGTGCTGGTCGTGGCCGTGATCCTGCTGCTCGCCCGCCGGATCGCCGACGCACCGCCGGAAGCCAGGGCCGGGTTCGACCTGGTCGGCGCGATCCTGGTCGCGGTCGGGCTCGGACTGGCGGTCTTCGGCGTGCTGCGCTCCTCGGAGTGGGGCTGGGTGACGCCGAAGCCGGACGGGCCGTCGTGGTTGGGCATGTCCCCGACCATCTGGCTGCTCCTCGCCGGCCTGCTGATCGTCTGGATCTTCCTGGAGCTGGGAGTCCCGCGTGCAGGCACAGGGGCGGGAACCCTTGGTGCGACGGGACCTGTTCGGCAACCGTCAGATGACCGGCGGGCTGCTGATGTTCTTCCTGCTCTATCTCGTGCAGGCCGGGCTGTTCTTCACGATCCCGCTGTTCCTGTCGGTCTCACTGGGCCTGTCCGCGCTGGACACCGGGCTACGGATCCTGCCGCTGTCGGTGACGCTGCTCGCCGCGGCCGTCGGCATCCCGCGGTTCTTCCCCACCGCCTCGCCGCGCCGGGTGGTCCGCTTCGGGCTGCTGGCGATGTTCCTGGGTGTGGTCGTGCTGCTCGCTGCGATGGACGCGACGGCGGACGCCCGGATCGTCACGGTGCCGTTGTTGCTCGCCGGGCTGGGGATCGGCGCGCTCGCCTCGCAACTGGGCGCGGTGACCGTGTCCGCGGTCCCCGACGAGGACAGTCCCTGCGGTCGGCGGCCTGCAGAACACCGCCACCAACCTCGGCGCCGCGCTCGGGACCGCCCTGGCCGGCTCGATCCTCATCGCCTCGCTCAGCGCATCGTTCCTGCAAGGCGTGCAGGGCAACCCGGCCATCCCGCAACAGCTGCAGACCCAAGCCAGCGTCCAGCTGGCCTCCGGCGTGCCCTTCGTGTCCGACGCCCAACTCCAGACCGCGCTCACCGACGCCGGGGTACCACCGGACGTCACCGCCGCGGCGGTGGACGTCAACAGGGAAGCCCGCGTCACGGGCCTGCGCTCCGCGCTCGCCGTCCTCGCGGTCATCGCCATGATCGGCCTGTTCGCCGCCCGCCGCATCCCCCGCGAACCCGTGACCGGACCACCCCAGCCTCATGAAGCGAAAGGTAATCCGGAATGACAGCTGGACCGGAGCAACGTGTCGACGTCGTCGGTGTGCGGAGGGGGCCTGCGATGACGGGTTCGGGATGGATGTCGCGTCCGGGATGGTAGATACCGACGTCGTGTCGGTGCTCCCGTCCCCCGGCAGCGGACCGCCGGGTCTGGGGCGTTCGTCGAGGACGACGCGAGCTTGACCGCCCGCATTCGAGGTACTCTCGACACCCCGGACACTACTCCCTCACAGGACCGTCCGGCGGCTTGCGACGCGACTGATCCGCCGCCCGAAGAAGCGATCCGCCCAGGCGGGGAACTCGTCGGGGGCTCCGGCCCAGCCGACGTATCCGTCCGGGCGTACCAGGGTCCACCGGTCCGACACCTGGTCGCGCCGATCCGCCACCTCCACCTGCGGGGGTGGGTCGAGGGCCGCCGGCCCGGATCCGAGCAGCACGAACCGGCCGCCGCGCAGGGCGTCGTAGAGCCTGCGCCCGTCGCGCAGCACGACATCCGGGACGCGCGTGCCGATCTCACGGCTCGCACCCCGCGGGACCGGGTAGCGCACGCCGATGGCGGAGATCGTCTCCGCGACCCGCTCGGAGACCAGCGGTATCCCCAGCAGTCCGCGGCTCACCGTGTTGCGGACCGCCCGCACCCACCGGGGGCGGATCAGGGCGAGCCGCACGAGCAGGCCGCTGCTGCGCAGCACCTGGCGGCCCACCGGGTGTCGCTCGGCGTGGTAGGAGTCGAGCAGCTCCTCACCACCCCATCCGTGCACGGCGGCCGCCAGTTTCCAGCCGAGGTTGGCTGCGTCCTGCATACCGGTGTTCATCCCCTGCCCCCCGGCCGGGGAGTGGCAGTGCGCGGCGTCGCCCGCGAGGAACACCCGCCCGACCCGGTAGCGCGGGACCTGGCGCTCGTCGCTGTGGAAGCGGGACAGGAAACGGGGATCGTGCATCCCGAAGTCGGTGCCCAGGGCCCGTCGGGTGACCTCACGGACCTCGGACAGCTCGAGGGGTGCGGAGTCGTCGACCTGGTGGAGCCGGTTCCAGCCGAAGATGCGGTACCAGCCGTCGCCGAACGGGGCCACGAAGGCGAACCCGTCGCCGACGCCGTTCACCGTCAGCACGTCCTCAGGCGGGTCGGCCAGGCGCACGTCGGCCAGCATGAGCGACCGGACCACCGAGCGTCCGGGGTACGGCAGCCCGAGCGCGGCGCGCACCGCGCTGCGGACCCCGTCGGCGCCGACCACGTAGGACGACCGGTAGCGGCGCTCGGCACCGTCCGACGCACGAACGGAGACGTCCACCCCGGTGGCGTCCTGGGTCACCCCGACGACATCGGCATCCCGAGTGATCGACACCCCGAGCCGCTCGAGGCGACGGGTCAGCACCTCCTCGGTCCGGGACTGAGGCGTGATGAGCAGCGAGTTGAAGGAGCTGGGGAGACGCGTGAGGTCGATGACCGCGTGGCCGTAGAGGCGCAGCCCCGTGATCGTGGTGCCGGTTGCGGTCAGCTCGGCGGCGACGCCGCGGATCTGCAACTCCTCCAGCGTGCGGGCGTGCACGGCGAACGCCCTGGCCAGGTTCGACTCCCTGGCGCGCCGCTCGAGCAGGACGACCCGGACCCCCGCCTCGGCCAGGTCTCCGGCCAGCATGAGCCCGGTCGGTCCCGCACCGACGACCACCACATCCGCGTGTTCCGGCGCTGTCGACCCCATCGCTCCGCCCTCCCCGATCCTCGTCGAGGAGCACGGTAGGAGCGCGCCGTGGTGCGGGACGTCCCTCCGAAGTGGAAGCGACGGTGGGAATCCCCATGGCGTCCCGGATCCCACCGGGGATGCCACCTTGGCGGGATGGCCGGCCCGGGGTCGGCTCCTAGCGTCACCACCGGGGCAACCGCCTCCGACCGTCGCGACGAGCGAGGAGACGCCAGGTGCCTGAGCCGCCCACCACCTACCTGATCCGGGTGCGCGGCGTCCTGGATCCCGGGTGGTCGGCGTGGTTCGCCGGCATGGAGGTCCGGAGCGACCGGCCCGGCGAGAGCGTCGTCGTCGGGCCGGTCGTCGACCAGGCCGCTTTGCACGGTCTGCTGGCCCGGATCCGCGATCTGGGGCTGCCGCTGATCTCGGTACAGGCGAAGGACCAGGACCCGTGATGGCGCTCGTGGCCGGTGACAGACGGGGATCGCGACTACAGCTCGCCCTGCCCCGCGGTCCCCGCGGGCAACGGCGTCATGGTCGTGACGGTCGTGGGCCGGGCGATCAACCCGCCGACCGCGTCCTGAAGGGCCTTCACCGCCGGGCTGCCGGCGTGCGCGGCGAGGTCGTCGCGGCTGTCCCACTTCTCGATCATGGTGAGCGGGGCTGCCGGCTCTGGGAGCACGACCGTCGTCCGGTTCGCGATCGCCGCGTCGATGTCGGCGGCGACGGCGTCGGACGGCCAGTCGACCAGCGCGAGCGCGCCCTTGGCCCGGTCCACGTTGATGTCGGCAATGCCGACGACGTGCACGCCCGGGATGTTGCGCGCCTGAGCCAGGTACATGGTGCCGAACCGGCCGGCTGAAAGGCGCACTCACCGAACCGCCGCGGCACATCCGGGTGAACGCCGACTTCGTCCAGCGATCGAGCACGGCCCCGCTCTAATAGGAGCGCGGCAGGCCGAGCACCTTGGTGGCGACGAAGGCCTTGATGAGGTTGTTGTTGACCGGCGCGACCTGGTACATGCGGGTCTCGCGGAACTTGCGCTCGATGTCGTACTGGTCGACGAAGCCGTTGCCGCCGTGCGTGTCGAGGGCGGCGTTCGCGGCCGCCCAGCTCGCCTCCGACGCGAGGTGTTTGGCCATGTTCGCCTCGGCGCCGCAGGGCTCCCCGGCGTCGAACAGCCGGGCCGCCTCGTAGCGCATCATGTCCGCCGCGCGGACCTTCATGTACGCGTCGGCCAGCGGGAACTGCACCCCCTGGTTCGCACCGATCGGGCGGCCGAACACCGTCCGCTGGTTCGCGTAGGCGACGGCGCGGTCGATGAACCAGTAGCCGTCGCCGATGGCTTCCGACGCGAGCAGGATGCGCTCGGCGTTCCAGCCGTCGATGACATAGCGGAAACCGGCGTCGACCTCCCCGACCACGTGGTCGGCCGGCACCCTCAGACCGCGGTAGTGCACCTGATTGGTCGCGTAGTTGAACATCGTGCGCACCGGCACGACCTCGAGAGCATCGGGCTGCTCGGCCCGGACCCGGCGCAGGTCGACCAGGAACAGGGTCAGCCCTCGGGTACGGTGCTCGGTCCTGTCGCTGGTCCTGGCCAGCACGAGGGCCAGATCGCTCTCGGCGATGCGGCTGGTCCAGTTCTTGTGCCCGGTGAGCACGAAGTGGTCGCCGGCCTGGTCGGTACAGCGCTCGGCGCTGGTGATGATGCTGGTCGTGTCCGATCCGGCGGCGGGTTCGGTGATGGAGAACGCCTGCAGGCGCAGCTCGCCTGTCGCGATGACTGGGAGGTAGGTGTTCTTGAGCTGGTCGCTGCCGTGCCGCAGCAGCGCGCCCATCGTGTACATCTGCGCGTGGCAGGCCGCGGAGTGCCCGCCCGACTTGTTGATCTCTTCCATGATCACCGACGCCTGGGACAGCGTCATGCCCGGCCCGCCGTACTGGGTGGGGATCAGGGCCGACAGCAGCCCGGCCGCCGTCAGGGTGTCGACGAACTCCTGCGGGTAGCGCCGGTTGCGGTCGGTCTCGCGCCAGTACTCGTCGGGGAACCCGCTGCACAGAGCCCGGGTACGCGCGCGGACGCTCGCCAGGTCGTCGGTGTCGGTCACGATCGTTCCTTTCTGGTCGGAGGGTCGGCAGTCCCCCCGCAGACGGGATGAGGTCCGATGATGGTGCGCACCGCGCCGACCGTCGAAGGAGTCATCGTGCAGCCACTTCGTGGTTTGACCGTCGTCTCGCTCGAGCAGGCGATCGCCGCGCCGTTCGCGACCCGGCAGCTCGCCGACCTCGGCGCACGGGTGATCAAGATCGAGCGGCCGGGCGCCGGTGACTTCGCCCGCGGCTACGACCACCGCGTCGACGGCCTGAGCTCGCACTTCGTCTGGGTCAACCGCAGCAAGGAGTCGCTCGCCCTCGACGTCAAGGACCCGCGGGGGCGTGCGGTGCTGCTGCGGCTGCTGGCCACGGCGGACGTCTTCGTGCAGAACCTCGCGCCCGGTGCCGCGGCCCGGATGGGGCTGGGTGCCGACGAGCTCCAGGCCGCGAACCCGCGGCTGGTCGTCTGCGACATCTCCGGCTACGGCCGCGGCGGGCCCTACGAGTCGATGAAGGCCTACGACCTCATGGTCCAGAGCGAGGCAGGCCTCGTGTCGGTCACCGGCACGGCGCAGGAGATGGCGAAAGTCGGGATCTCCGTCGCGGACATCGCCGCCGGCATGTACGGCTACAGCGGTGTGCTCGCGGCGCTGCTGCAACGCGGTATCACCGGGAAGGGCTCGCTGGTCGACGTGTCGATGCTCGAGGCCACCGTCGAATGGATGGGCTTCCCGCTCTACTACGCCTACGCGGGGGCCCCGCCGCCGCCGCGGGCGGGCGCCGCGCACGCGACGATCTACCCGTACGGCCCCTTCGAGGCCGGCGACGGCAAGACGATCATGATGGCCATCCAGAACGAGCGCGAATGGCGCGCCTTCTGCGAGCGCTTCCTCGGCCGCCCCGAGCTGGCCGACCACCCGGACTACGCCGGCAACGCGCAGCGCAACGCCCACCGCGACGTCCTCGGCGCGATCATCGCAGCGCGTTTCACGGAGCTGAACGGCACCGAGGCGGCTGATCTGCTGGAGGCCGTGCCGGTCGCGCACGCCCACGTCAACACGATGGCCGACGTGTGGGCGCACCCGCAGCTCGCCGCCCGCGGGCGGTGGCACGAGGTGGTCACCCCGGCGGGCCCGGTACCGGCGCTCGCCCCGCCCGGCCTCGTGGATCCGGAGCCGCGGATGGATCCGGTGCCCGCCCTCGGCCAGCACACCCGCCTGATCCTCGACGAGCTCGGGTTCGCCACCGAGCACGTCGAGGAGCTCACCGAGGCGAGAGTGATCCGATGAACCGGGTCCGGCGTCGCTCGGACGACGCGTCCGCGGCCAACACTGCTGGTCGCCAACCTCGTAAGGAGCTGACGACGGCGATCTTCTCGGCTCGGCGCAGGTCGGCGAGGTGGAGCACACGCTCGGAGAGCTTCTTCCGGTCGATCAGCCGTCCACGCTCGACGCCCGGCAGGCAGCCGGACCACAGCGTCGGTGTCCACCACCGGCCGTCCAGGCGGAGAGCGAGGTTGGCCCGCGTGACCTCGGTGAGTTCCCCACGTTCGTTCAGCATGACGACGTCGTCGGCGTCGCTGTGTCGGCGCTGACGGCGCTCGTAGGGCTCGCGGAACGTGCTCTTGTGGAAGAGCCTGGAGTCCGTTGAATCGATGGCCTCCTCGTCGATCGCGAGGGTGACCGTGCCCGCGTTCGCGGGCAGCAGCGAGAGGTCGACGGCGACGGCGCCGCTGCGAGACAGCCTGAGCCGGACACGACTCGGCCCCAGTCCCGACAACCGGGCCCGCAGCGTGTCCACCGCGATCGCCAGGTCGAAGCGAAATCCGAGATGTTCGGCGGAGTCGGCGAGGCGCCGCAGGTGCCGGTTCCGGTTGCGCAGCCCGTGCTCGGGGTCGTACCGCATCGTCTCGAACAGCTCGAACTCCTGAGGTCGCTGCCGAAGAACGGCAGTCTTGGCGATCACCTCGGCGTGTTCGGCGGCCGCCTCGGAGTCCCAGGTGATTCCACCACCGACTCCGTAACGGGCACTGCCGGAAACGCGGTCGATCACGGCCGTGCGAATGGCGACGCTGAATCGGGCTTGGACGTCGGCGCCGGGAGGACCGACGAAGCCGATGGCGCCGCAGTACACCCCGCGGGGCACCGGCTCCAGCTCGCGGATCAGCGCCATGGTGCTGACTTTCGGCGCTCCGGTCACCGAACCCGACGGGAAGAGGGCCTGGAAGAGTTCGGTCAACCCGACACCCGAACGCACTCGGGACAGGACGTCGGAGGTCAGCTGCAAGACGGTCTCGTACCGTTCGACCCGGCACAGCGCCGGGACGCTGACGCTGCCCACCTCCGACACGCGCGAGGCGTCGTTGCGGATCAGGTCGACGATCATCACGTTCTCTGCGCGTTCCTTGGGGCTGGAGTGCAGCACCCGCGCGCGCCGCCGGTCCTCGGACAGATTCCGCCCGCGGGGGGCGGTGCCCTTCATCGGCCGCATGCGCAGGTCGTCTCCCACGCGCTGGAAGAACAGCTCCGGGCTGGCGCTCGCGATCGCCAGCCGTCCGAGATCGAGGTAGGCGTTGTGCGCGCCGCGTTGCCCCAGAGCGAGGTCGCGGTACAACTGCAGCGGATCGCCCGCGAAACGCCCGTCCATCCGCACCGTGAAATTGCACTGGTACGTCTCGCCGCGTTCGATCCGCTCCCGGATCCGGGCGACGCCCCGGTGGTGATCGTCGGAGGTCCACGAAGGAGACCACTGCACCTCGTACCCGGTCGTCACCTCGCGGTCGGAGGAGCCGGACGTCGCCCGAGGTCGGCGGGACGCTCCAGGAGGTCGGAGGGCCCCCGGCGCGTCGAGCGGTGCGACGGGCACCGGTTCCTCGGTGAGCCCGAACCACACCAGGGGGACGGCCGCGGCCGGGGTCGGGTGGACGGAGAGCCGCGGGTCGAGACCGCTCGCCGCCTCGTAGGCGACGTAGCCGAAAGCCCAGGAACCGGCGAGGGTGGCCCGCTCGACCTCCTGGAGAACGGCGACGACGTCGTCGGCTCGCCGGGCGACCAGCGTCCGCCGGACGGCCGGGAAGGCGATCGCGGTGCCAGCGCGCAGGTCGTCGAACCGGGCCCAGGGACCGTGGGTCATCTAGTTGCTATCGCTGAGGCAATCCGCCCGCGTCGGCCGCCCGCACGGACCGTCGTTGCACGGCCCAACCGAGGGCGGCCAGCACGATCCAGACGAGCGTGCCGAGGGCCGCCATGCCAGGTGTGTGAGGTGTGCGCAGGAATCCCAGGACCTGCGGAAATACGCGGGCCAGTCCGCTGAGCACCAGCCCGGCACCGCCCAAGGCGCACGCGGCGGCGAGAACGGTGCCGCGAAACCGGCGGGTCGCGACGCCCGCGACGAACCCGGTGGCGACCACGAACAAGCCTGCGAGGATGACGCTGCCCTGGCCTTGCTGGAGGAAGGCGAACAACTTTGCGCCGACGACGGCGCCCGCCAGCGCGCCCACCATGAACAGAGCCAGTCCGAAGATCAACCGCGCCAACAGCCATGCCGCAAGCGCTGCGACGAGCCCGAAGACCAGGCTGGCGAGCGGTGTGGCGTTGAAGGCGTCGGCGAGTAACCAACCCAGGGCAAACCCGGAGGCCAGCAAGGCGATGTGGATCGATCGTGCGCCGAGGAAGCACAGCACCAGACCGACGGCCACGATGCCGAGCCCGCTCACGTCCACCCTTTGCTCCCTGTTCCGCCGGTGCCGTGCCCGCCGAGGACAGCGTGTCACGGCTGTCGACCAGCGTGACTCGCCGGGCCCTGGTGGTCAACCGCCGTCCTCGTCGTCGTCCTGGCGCTGCTGGGCACGTGGTTCTGGAACTGCTGCAGCAGCGCCCTGACGAGCTCACTTCGGCCGAAGCCCCGACCAACCCCGCGTCTGTGACGGCGACGACCGAGTTTGCCGGATGACCACTAGCGCTGTTCACCGGTCCACCCGGCGCCTCCACCCAGGACCGCCGCGCCATCGTGCTGCTCGCCGCCACCGGACTTCCGATCATCGTGGCCGTCACCGACATCGGCACGGAATCCGGCGATCTGACCGCCGCCGTGGCGAGTGCGCTCGTTGGAGCCGGAATGGTCTCGGTCCTGCTGTTCCCGCTGGTCGCCCTCGCCCAGCCAGCGACGCACCAGCGGATCCCGCGACGAGGAGATCGCGCTCGACGAGGTCGTCCCTGACGAAGCCTGACACTCGGCGGCAACTGTCGGCCGGGCGGTAAGCCCAATGGGGTGAGCTTTGGTCACGTTCGGTGTCCATTCCATCCCAGAGGGCTACAGTTCTCGGTGGGAACCCCATCACACGCTCCGGCGGCGGTGGCACGGCCGTCCCGAACCCTTGGCGGCATCACCGCACTGTGACGCGCGCCGAGGATGAGTACGGATGTCGCAGAACCCGCCAGTAGCCATCTATGCGCCAGTGACGACCAGTGCACCTGTGACGATCGAGGTCGAGCAGGTGGATCTGCTGTCGGTGACCGGGCAGCTCGACGGTCCGGGGCTCGACAGGCTGCAACGTCAGTTGGACGAGGTGCTCGACGCCGGCGCCCGGTTGTTGCTGGTGGACCTGTCCCGAGTGGCCGGCTGCGACGGGCGGTTGTTCGACCTGATCGCCCGAACCCAGTACCTCGTCGGGCACCGCGCGGGCTGGCTGCGACTGGTCGGGCTGGGCCCGCCCGTGTTCGAGGCGCTCGACCAGGCGGGCCTGCCCGAGGTGTTGCTGGTCTACCGGGCCGCACGATGGGCCGGTCATGGCGCTCGCTGAGCCCGCGACCGAGGCGCTGATCGGTGGGCGGGCAGTCTCGGCCCTTCTGCGTCGGCGCGACGGGCTGAGCGATCCGGGCTAGCAATCCCCGCCGCTGGGGCCGGCACGCTGAGCCGCGACCACGTTCACCGCGTCGAGGTTGCCGGTCAGCTCCAGCAGCCGGATCAGCATGGCATTACACCCCGCCAGGTAGAGCGTGCTACCCCGGCGCGCGGTCCGCCGGGTGGCTCCGAGGATCAGGAGCATCCCGCCGACATCGACGAAGTCGACAGCGGCGAGGTTGACCACGACCGTGCCGCCCGAGCCGACCATCCCGAGAAGCGTCGCGAGACACCCGGCCAGGGTCGGCACGGACGTACGATCGAGATCTCCACCGACGACCACCACTACCGCGCCCGGCTCCGCGCGTTGCACGTCGACGCGCAGCAGGTCCGCGGTCGGACCCGGGGCAGGCCCGTCAGGGGGACATTGGGATGCCGTCATAGTCCCGTGCTCCGTCCGCCCCTGCCACCGGGGTGTGCTGCGACGGGAAGACCAAAGCACGGCGCCGCGGTGGCGGCGAGAACGGGCCGGGGGCTGGGGCGCCGTGTGCTCAGGGCTGAGGCAAGCGCTCAGGCTCCGATAGCGGACCTAAGGCCTCCCCGCGGGCGTCCCCGACTACGCCGGGTGACAGAGCGAATACTAGACCTGCTCCGCAGGTGGCGGCGACCCTTCCGACACCGTGTCACGGGTCCTCCGACGCCGCCGCGAGATGCTCGAACCAGCTCCCAGTCCTGAACCAGCCGATAACACTGCACGGCGACTTCACCTCAGGCGGCACCCGCGCTAGAGTCCGCCGATCTCCCCATGATCATCAGCCGTCGCGGGTCCAGCGCCGGTCGACCGCGGTCTGATCTCCGCCCCGAGGAAGGGCTGTCATGGTCTCCCCCACGAAGCGGTGGCTGGTTGTCACCATCACTGCTGTTCTCGCCGCCGTGGCCGGTTGCTCGGCGATCACGGGCGGGTCAGCACCCAGCGCACCCAGTGCGCCCAGCGCGGGCAGCGATGGCGGCAGCGATGCCGCCAGCGACGGCGGCAGTGCTGGCGGTGGTGGTGCTTGCGGATCAGAGTCGGGCTTCTGCATCACAGTCGACATCGCCGGCGCGACGACGGTGCAGGGGACCGCCCAGACGATCAACCTCGGCACCTGCGCCGACTATGTGAAGGGCGAATCGGCCGGTGGCGGCTTTCAGCTACCGGGGTTGCTGGGCGAGGAGATCGGCGGCCATGAAATCTCAGCGGTCAACGAGATTCCCGAGTACGCCGGACCGGGCACCTACGAGAAGGACATGCTCAAATCAGTGGCAGGCGTCATCGACGTCTCCATCGACAACACGCCCTACCAGCCCGCCGCGGACACGACAGCCCAGGCGGTGATCAACGCGGACGGATCGGGCAGCTTCACCTTCACCAACCTCAAGGAAGGCGAGCAGGGCAACTCCACCACCCCGAAGGGCGTGATCAGCGGCAGCTTCACCTGGACCTGTAGCGACTAACAGGTTCTGTCGGGCTGTTCTGACGGCTGCCTCGTGAGGCAGCTGACCTGTTCTTGCTGGCAGAACCAGAGCCGGGGGTCGGACTCGAACCGACGACCTACCGCTTACAAGGCGGTTGCTCTACCAACTGAGCTACACCGGCCGGCAGGACCGATCCTATCGTGTTTCCTGTGGATCAACGCCCGCAGCAGAGCAAGGCGGAGATCCACAGGTGGGACGACGGGAACCGATCACGGCATAAGTGCCGTTCGGCGTAGCGGGCGCCCGCGCACACAGGAGATCGTCACCACGCACGCGCGAGCTGGTCGGTCAACGCGGTGCGGCGGCCACGCGGTTCCAGCCCTGCTGCCCATGCCGCCCAGCAAGGGCACGGCTCGGCTCCTGGCGGGCCTCCCCGCGCGGGCCTTCACCACCGCCGTGAACGGCGGCGCACTGGCCCGTAATCCGGTAGCTGACTTAGGCCGTGCCTGGGGTAGGGGGTGCGGATGGTGGTCGTGTATCGGTAGGTGGAAGTGTCGGCTCCGGCGGCCCGGGCACGGGAAGCACGTTGGTGACGACGAACGCCACGACCACAGCGACGATGATCTCCGGGGTCGTCGACAGCCCGTCCGCCCCGAGTAGCAGGACGGCCAGCAGCGTCGAGGTCAACGGCAACCGCAGCATCGCGGTGCACATCGCACCGATGCCCATCCCGATGGCCGGCGCCAGATCCATCCCCGGCAACCCGCTTGCGGCGATGCCGATGGCTGCGCCGATGAACATCGACGGGAACACCGGGCCGCCGCGGAACGCGCTGAGCGACAGGCCGTAGGCCAGCGCCTTGCACGCGATCAACATGATCAGGACGCCGAGCGAATAGTCGCCGGCGTGCGCGACCAGTTCGGGGAGTGCATCCTGCCCGGAGAACAACACCTGACCGAAGCCGTCACCGGTCACCAGCTGATAGCTCATCGCTATCAGTCCGATGAGCAGGCCCAGGCCCGCAGTCACCAGGACCCGGTTCAGGTGCACGATCGGGCGCAGGGACAGGCCGATCCAGCGGATCCCCCAACCGAGAAGGGCACCGACCAGACCCATGCCCAGTGCCCAGCCCATGGTGGCGATGGTGGGAACCACCTGGGGCGGAACGGGGGTCAACGCCAGTGAGAAGTCGCCCAGGCCGGTGAACGAATCCAGGCCGACGAAGATCAGCGCGCCGATGCCCGACGCGAGTAGGCCGGGCAACGCCACCAGGCCCAACATGGCGCCGCCGATCCCGGCCGCCTCCATGATCAGGAACGCGCCGAGAACGGGCGAGCCGAGCAGCGTGCTGATGGCCGCGAAACTCCCAGCCGACGCCATGATGGTCAGGGCCATCGGCGGTGCGTCCTTCTTCACCAGATGCACGACCAGCGCGGCCAGACCCCCGCCGATCGCGATCAAGGGCGCTTCCGGGCCCAGTACCGCGCCCAGGCACAGCGTGCTGAGCGCGGCCAGAATGACCCCGACCAGGTCCGGACCGGATGGGGGTCCGCCACCGGCCTTGAACCCGAAGGCGGGTGAGTGACCGGCATTTCCCGGCAGATAGCGGATCGTCAGTGCGGTCAACAGCCCACACAGCACGAGCCAGGGCACCGGCCACCACGCCGGCGCCGGACCGCCGGTCACCTGGGTCGGCAGAACGTCGAACAGGTAGCTTTGGATCTTGGCGACAAGGGCCAGGAACCCGTAGGCGACAGCGGAAATGGGAATGCCCAGGATGCCGGACAGGATGAGCGCCGAGAGGTAACGCCTCGACCGGATGACCGCGACCGGGTCGACGTCCGCCCGACCCCCCGCCCCGGCCGCCTCCGGCGAACCCGGCTCGCGTTCGGGCGCGCCCGCGGGGCCGCGTGAGTCAGCCATCAGATGCCCCTCCACTGACGGCCTGCGCGTCCGGGTCGCGCCGAGGCTCCGAGTCTGAGGTTGCAACATCAACGCGCTGCCGACATCACCCGTGTCGGGTTAGTCTCCGTTCCCCCTGTCGGGTGGCCCGGGCCGTGCAGGTTTGATCCGGTCAGTCAGGGCAGGTTTGATCCGGTCAGGGCAGGGGCGGGTCGGGATCCGCCCCGGCGGGCGCCGGGAACGGGGAGCCCTCCTCCGGGCCGCGCCAGATGAAGTGGTGCCGGATCCCGCTGTTCGTGGTGTGGACCGCGTAGAAGGCCATCTGCCAGCCGGCGGCGAGGTGGCCGGCGATGTGCATGTCGAGGTCCTCGGGCGACTTGCCCGGCACCGGGTCGATCGCGGCCTCGTTGATGGTCAGGGAACTGTGCACCATCTGCATCGCCGGCACTCCTCGTCGCAGGGCTGGCGATGTTGTACCACCACGGAGGTATCGCTCCCCCGCGACGCTGCACCTACTCTCTGCGGCGTGATCACCTTGCGCCTTGGCCGACGGCTGCGGTCCGCAGTCCGCCGACCGGCCCGCAAGCTGCGCACCCCCCGGACCGCCCACCGTCCAGCTCCTGCACCCGATCGAGCCCGAGGTGCCCGACGACCTCTGCATCCGCATCGGGGAGGTGCTGCTGTCCAGCGGCGAGGGCTCGGGCGAGACGACCGAGACGATGCTGCGGGTCGCCGACGCCTTCGGGTTCTCGGCCGTCGACGTCGACATCACGTTCACCACGATCACGATCTGCTGTCACCGCGGCATGGCGGCGACACCGACCACGTCGATGCGCCTGGTGACGCACCGCGGGCTCGATCTCACCCTGCTCGCCAAGGGGGCATCACCGTTCTCTTGTCCGGATTCGCCGTGGTGGGCACCGTGCAGGACGGGATCGGCGGCTACAACGTGACGGCCGCCGGCCGGGCCGCGGAGATCGGCGTGCTGTCGGCGGGGTCGCTCACGGGAGTGGTCCTCGGGCTCAAGGTCGCGCAGCGCGCAGGTGTGACCCTGGACGTCGCGGCCGAGCTGCCGCAGAGCGGCGCGCGCATCGTCGTAAGGTTCCGCCATTGGTGCTCACTCTCGCCGGGATCAGCCCGCTGCTCCCGGGGCCAACCGCCTACCGCGGCTTCTCCGAGCTGTCGGTCGAGGGGCTCACGGACGGCCTGGTCACCATCACGCTGGCACTCGCGATCGGGCTCGCACTCGCCGCGGGCGTCACGCTCGGGCAGTTCCTCACCCGGCCGCAGGCGACCCCGCTGTCGCCCTCGGATCGGGTGCCGCGCGACGACCGCGGTCGCTGATCCAGCGCGCACGGCCTAGGCTCGGCGATCTATCGGAGCCGGAAAGCAGGTGGGTCGTGGCGGGGCACGGAAAGGCCGAGTTCGTGGTGGTGGCCAACCGGCTGCCCGTCGACCTCGAGCGCGGGCCCGACGGCTCGGACAACTGGAAGCGCAGCCCCGGCGGGCTCGTCACCGCGCTGGAACCAATCCTGCGTTCGCGGCGCGGCGCATGGGTCGGCTGGCCCGGGCTGGCCGATGCACGGGCCGACCCGTTCGAGGACGACGGCCTGGAGCTCTACCCCGTGGACCTCACGGCCGAGGACGTGGAGAACTACTACGAGGGCTTCTCCAACGACACGCTCTGGCCGCTCTACCACGACGTCGTCGTCCCGCCGTCGTACCACCGGCACTGGTGGCAGGCGTACGTGCGGGTCAACGAGCGGTTCGCCGAGGCCGTCGACGAGGTCGCGGCCGAGGGTGCGACGGTCTGGGTGCAGGACTACCAGCTCCAGCTCGTGCCCGGCCAGCTCCGTGAACGCCGCCCGGACCTGCGGATCGGGTTCTTCCTGCACATCCCGTTCCCGCCGGTCGAGCTGTTCCTGCAGCTGCCGTGGCGCGAGCAGATCATCCGGGGGTTGCTGGGTGCGGACCTCGTCGGCTTCCACACGCCGGGCGGTGCGCGCAACTTCCGCACGCTGTCGACCCGCTACGCCGGGGCGGCCAGCGGGCACGGTGGCGTCGTCTACCGCGGTCGCGATGTGAAGCTCGGCGCCTTCCCCATCTCGATCGACTATGCGGCGCTCGACGCGCTGTCGCGCACACCCGAAGTCATCGCCCGCGCCGCGGAGATCCGCCACGAGCTGGGCGACCCGCGCCGCCTGCTGCTCGGCGTCGACCGGCTCGACTACACCAAGGGCATCAACGTCCGGCTGCGTGCTTTCGAGGAGCTGCTCGCCGAGGATCGGATCTCGGCGGAAGACACGGTGTTCCTGCAGATCGCCACGCCCAGCCGGGAGCGGGTGGAGCACTACATCCGGCTGCGCGCCGACATCGAGCAGACCGTCGGGCGGATCAACGGCGACCACAGCCGGATCGGCCTCCTCCCGCTGAACTACCTGCACCAGTCACTGCCCCGGGACGAGCTGACGGCGTTCTACCTGGCCGCGGACGTCATGCTCGTGACCCCGCTGCGCGACGGCATGAACCTCGTGGCCAAGGAGTACATCGCCTGCCGCCACGACGACGGGGGCGTGCTCGTGCTCTCCGAGTTCACGGGCGCGGCCCGCGAGCTGACCAGCGCGCTACTGGTGAACCCGCATGACATCGACGGGGTGAAGGCGGCGGTGGTGCGGGCGCTGGAGATGCCGCCCGACGAGGCGCGCAGGCGGATGAGGACGCTGCGCCGCCACGTCAAGCGCCACGACGTGGACCAGTGGGCGCACGAGTTCCTCGACGCGCTGGGCATGCCGTCGTGACCCCGTCGCTCGAGACGGCCCTGGAATCGGCGCTGGCGGAGTTGGCGCGGGCGTCGGCTCTGCTGGTCGCGCTCGACTTCGACGGCGTGCTGGCCCCGATCGTGCAGGACCCGTCGACGTCACGGGCGCTGCCCGGCTCGGCGGCGGCGGTCCGGGCGCTGGCGGACCTGCCGGGCACCAGCGTGGCCATGCTCTCCGGCCGTGCGCTGGACGACCTGCGCACCGTGTCCGGGTTCACCGCGCCGGTCCGGCTGGTCGGCAGCCACGGCGGTGAGTTCGACGACGGCGCGCTCGAGCTCACCGATGCCCAGCGCCATCTGAAGGACGAGCTGTCCGCTGCGGTACGACAGGTCGTCGACGGCGAGCCGGGGGTGCGGCTGGAGAACAAGCCCGCGGCCATCGTCGTGCACGTCCGCGGGGCGGATCCGGCGGTCGCGGAACGGGTGCTCGACGCCGTGCGCACCGGACCGGCGCAGCTGCCCGGCGTCGCGTCGACGGAGGGCAAGGCCGTGTTGGAGATGGCGGTGGTGCAGGTCAGCAAGGGTTCGGCGATCGACACGCTGCGCGGTCGGCTGGGCGCGGACGCGGTGCTGTTCGTCGGGGACGACGTGACGGACGAGACGGCGTTCACCCGCCTGCGGCCCGGCGACGTCGGGGTGAAGGTGGGCGAGGGCGACACGGCGGCGGGGTACCGGGTGGGCACCCCCGACGACGTCACCGAACTGCTGGAGACGCTGCTGGCCGCGCGGCGGCACTGAGCAGCAGCATGAACGGCCGCGCGGAACGGCCTTACAGGCCGGAGAACCAGCGCTCGGCGTCGCGGGGGGCGCAGCTCGTATGGCCGATCCGCAGCTCGGTCGGCAGCGTCACGCGGCGTGGGCGGCTGCGGTCGCCGCGTTCGAGCAACAGCTCACCTGCGACCTTGCCCTTCTCCAGAACCGGCTGCCACACCGTCGTCAGTCCGGCGCGCTCGGCCTCCGGCACGCCGTCGAAACCGGTGATGGTCAGCTCATCGGGCACGACCATCCCGTGCTGCGTCGCGTGGCGCAGCGCGCCGAGGGCCAGGATGTCCGAGGTGCAGACGATGGCCGTCAGATCGGGGCGTGCCGCGAGCAGCTCCGCCGCAGCCGCCTGCCCCGCCTCCACCGAGTGGTCGAACCGCTCCCACACCATCACCCCGGACCAGTCGACGCCCACCTCGGCCAGGCCGTCGCGCAGTCCCGCGAGCCGGTTGCGCTGCACGGGATAGCCGATGGTGGCCTGCCGGGCGGCCGACACCGGGCCGTCGTTGCGCAGGGCGGCGAGCCGCATGCAGATCACGCCGACGCGCCGGTGCCCCAGGCCGGTGAGGTGCCGGGCCAGGCCCAGCATCGCGCTCCGGTCGTCCACGCCGACCCGGTCCACGCCCTCGACGCCCGCCGGCTGGTCGCAGACCACCGTGGGCACCGGCCGTTCCAGCACGGCGAGGAAGTGCGGGTCGTCCTCCCGGACGGAGTAGACGACGAAGCCGTCGACGCTCGCGCGATGCACCGCGGCGACGTCCACGTGCTCCGGACTGACCGGGACGAGCAGCAGGCCCTGACCCGCCTGCTCGCAGGCGAGCGCGAGACCCTCGAGGAAGCCGGTGGCGACGGGGTCACGGAAGGCGTACGAGAGCGCCTCGGTGAGCAGCAGCCCGACGGCCCCGGCGCGGCGCGTGCGCAGCGACCGCGCCACGGGGTCCGGCCCCGGGTAGCCGAGACGCCGCGCGGCCTCCAGCACCCGCTCGCGCAGCGGGGCGGAGAGCTGGTCCGGCCGGTTGTAGGCATTCGAGACGGTCGTCCGGGACACACCCAGCTCCGCCGCCAGGGACGCGAGTGTGGCGGGCCTACGCACCTTGGAGGACCCGGACATGGAGGCACGGTAGCCGCTGGGCCCCACACCCGATACCCCGGGCGGCCGCACCCGACGAGCATCACAGGTTAGAGTGAATCGACAATCGTTGCCATTAACGGAGGTGCCCGGTGACCCTCCCGTCGACGGCGCGCGACACCCGGCCGCCCGCCGCGCCCACGACGGCAGCCGTCAGCCTCCGCGGCGCCCGGCTGTCGTTCGGGGAGCGGACGCTGTGGAGCGGCCTCGATCTGGACGTCGCACCCGGCGAGTTCGTCGCGGTGCTCGGCCCGAACGGGTCGGGCAAGACCTCACTGGTGCGCGTGCTGCTCGGGCTCGAGACGCTGTCCGCGGGCGAGGTGCGGATCGCCGGCCGGGAACCTCGGCGGGGCAGCCCGCACATCGGCTACATCCCGCAGCAGAAGGCGCTGGACCCGGATCTACCGCTGCGCGGGCGCGACCTCGTCGGGCTCGGCCTGGACGGGCACCGGCCGGGCATCGGCTTCCGCGGGCGGCGGGTGCGCCGGGCCCGCGTCGATGCGGCGCTGGCCGCGGTGGGCGGCACGAGCTACGCGGACGCGCCGGTCGGGCGCCTCTCCGGCGGCGAGCAGCAGCGGCTGCGGGTGGCCCAGGCGCTGGTCGGCGACCCGGCTGTGCTGCTGTGCGACGAGCCGCTGCTCTCGCTCGACCTGGCCCACCAGGCCAGCGTCACGGCGTTGATCGACCAGCGGCGGCGGGCGGCGGGCACCGCGGTCGTGTTCGTCACCCACGAGATCAACCCGATCCTGCCGCTGGTGGACCGGGTGCTGTACCTGGTGGATGGCCGCTTCCGGATCGGGCGGACGGACGAGGTGATGACCTCGACGGTGCTGTCGGAGCTCTACGACACACAGGTCGACGTGTTGCGCGTGCGCGACCGGGTGGTCGTGGTCGGCGCGGACGCGGCGCACTGCCACGGGGACGACTCATGAGCGAGCGTCAGCGAGCGAATCAGTGTTACAGCGCCCGCGCACAGTGGTGTCTCACGCTGGGCCGACCGAGCGCCAGCGAGGGAGCGCGGTGAGTCGGCTGATCTCGTTCGACGGCATCGGCGAGCTGCTCGCGCTGCCGTTCGTCCAGTCGGCGCTGATCGCCTGCGCGGTGCTCGGGCTCGTCGCAGGGCTGCTGGCGCCGCTGATCGTCGCGCGCGGGATGTCGTTCGCCGTGCACGGCACTGCCGAGCTGGCGTTCACCGGCGGCGCGGCGGCGCTGCTGGCCGGGATCGGCGTACAGGTGGGTGCGGTCGTCGGAGCGGTGGTGGCCGGCGTGGTGTTCGGCCTGCTCGGGCTGCGCCAGCGCGAGCGCGACTCGGTGATCGGCGTCGTGCTCGCGTTCGGGCTCGGCCTCGGCGTGCTGATGCTCGCGCTCTATCCGGGCCGTGCGTCGAACAAGTTCGGGCTGCTGACGGGGTCGATCGTCTCGATCGACGCCACCAACCTGTGGGTGCTCGGCGGGGTGGCGGTCGTCGTGATCGCGGTGCTGGCCCTGTTCCACCGCCGGCTTCTGTTCGCGAGCGCGGATGCCGAGGTCGCCACGGCGCGGGGCGTCCCGGTGCGGATGCTGTCGCTGATCTTCGCAGTGCTGATCGGCCTGGTGACGGCACTGGCGGTGCCGGTGGTCGGGGCGATCCTCGTGCTCTCGGTCATGATCGCCCCCGGGGCGGCCGCGACCCGCGTGACGGCGAACCCACTGCTCGCGACCGCGCTGGCGGTGGCGTTCGCGGAGCTGGCGCTGGTGGGCGGCACGCTGCTGTCGCTGGCCCCGGGGCTGCCGGTGTCGGGCTACGTCGCGGCGATCGCGTTCGCCTGCTACGTCGCGTGCCGGATCGTCGCCCGCGCCCGCGGCCGAACTCCCGCTCGCGCCTGACCGCATGCTTACCGGGCGCGGCGGCGACGGGCGACCTCCGCGAGCACGACGCCCGCGGCCACCGACGCGTTGAGCGACTCCACCGGGCCCGCCATCGGGATCGAGACGGTGACGTCGCAGGTCTGGCGGACCAGCCGCGACAGACCCTTGCCCTCCGAGCCCACCACCAGCACCAACGGGTCCGCCGCCAGGTCGAAATGGTCGAGCGACACGGAGCCCTCCGCGTCCAACCCGGCGATCATCAGCCCGGCGGTGGCGTACTCGCGCAAGGTGCGGGTCAGATTCGTCGCCCGAGCCACTCGCAGCCGCGCCGCAGTACCCGCCGACGCCCGCCAGGCCACGGCCGTCATGCTCGCCGAGCGCCGCTGCGGGACCACGACGCCGTGCCCGCCGAACGCGCTCACCGAGCGCACGACCGCGCCGAGGTTGCGCGGGTCCGTCACCCCGTCCAGCGCGACGATCAGTGCGGGGTCGGTGCTGTCCGCGGCCACCTCGAGCAGGTCGTCCGGGTGGGCGTACTCGTACGCCGGCACCTGCAGGGCGACCCCCTGGTGCAGCGCCCCACCCGAGATCCGGTCCAGGTCGTTGCGCTGCACCTCCAGGATCGCGATACCGGCGTCCGCCGCGAGGTGCACGGCCTCGGAGATCCGCTCGTCCGCGGTCATGCCCAGCGCGACGTGCAGCGCCGTGGCGGGAACACCGGCACGCAGGCACTCGACCACCGGGTTGCGGCCGAGCACGGTCTCCGGCGCCTCGTCGTCGCGACGCCGGTTCGCCGTCGCCGGACGGCCGCGGTCGGCGCCCTTCGCGGCGTGCTTGGCCGCCGAGGTGGCACGCCGCTGCGCGGGGTGCCCCTTGCGCATCTCGGCGGGCGGGGTGGGGCCGCGGCCCTCCAGCGCGCGGCGGCGCTGGCCGCCGGACCCGACGACCATGCCCTTCTTCGTGCCGTCCTTGCGCGTCGCTCCGCGACGGTGGGAGTTGCCGGCCATGTGTGTGCCCCGTCCAGGGAGGTTGTTGCGTTTATCGGTGGAAGCAGGTGGTCGCAGGCAAGGCGCCGGTCGGCCCTCGTACCGGGCGTACTCGGGCCGACCGGCAACGCCGCCGGCGGCCGGCTGAGCCGCCGAGAAGCGTGGCGAACCTCCCTGGACGGGGCACTAGGAATCCTTCAGTGACCAGGTGGGGCCGTCGGGTGAGTCCTCGACGGCGACGCCCGCGGCGGTGAGCCGGTCCCGCACGGCGTCCGCGACAGCGAAGTCGCGGCGGGCCCGCGCCTCCTGCCGCTGCGCGAGCAGGTCGCCGACGAGCGTGTTGAGTGCGGCCGCGGTGGCCTCGTCCGCCCCGGTGGTGGCCCAGTGGGGGTCCAACGGGTCCAGGCCGAGCACGGCCGTCATCGCGCGGACAGCCGACGCGAGGTTCGCCGCCGTGACGCGGTCCCCCGCGTCCAGTGCGGTGTTGCCTTCCCGGACGGCGCCGTGGACGACCGCGAGCGCCCCCGGCGTGCCCAGGTCGTCGTCCAGGGCGGCGGCGAAGCCCGGCGGCACCATCGACGCCGGCTCGGGCCGGCCGACCCGCTCCCGCACGCGCTGCACGAACGACTCGATCCGGCGGAAGGCGGCCACCGCCTCGTCGAGCGCAGCGTCCGAGTACTCGATCATCGAGCGGTAGTGCGGGGCGACGAGGTAGTAGCGCAGCTCGACGCCGCGTACCCGGCGCAGCAGCGCGTCGATGGACAGCGTGTTGCCCAGCGACTTGCTCATCTTCTCCCCGCCGAGGGTGACCCAGGCGTTGTGTAGCCAGAACCGGGCGAACGGGTCGCCGACCGAGTTCGACTGCGCGCGCTCGTTCTCGTGGTGCGGGAAGACGAGGTCGATGCCACCGCCGTGGATGTCGAACTCCGGCCCCAGATAGAACGTCGCCATCGCGGAGCACTCCAGGTGCCAGCCCGGCCGGCCCTCCCCCCACGGCGTCGACCAGGCCGGTCCACCCGGCTTGGCGGCCTTCCACAGCGTGAAGTCGCGAGGGTCGCGTTTGCCGACGGCCTCGGTCTCACCCTGCACGACCTCGTCGAGCCGCTGACCCGAGAGGGCGCCGTAGTCGGGGAACGACCGCACGTCGAAGTAGACGTCGCCGCCCGCCGCGTAGGCGTGGCCCGACTCGACCAGCCGCGCCATGAGCTCGACCATCTGCGTGACGTGCCCGGTCGCCCGGGGCTCGACCGACGACGGCAGGCAGCCCAACGCGTCGTAGGCCGCGAGGAAGGCACGCTCGTGCGTCGCCGCCCACTCCCACCACGGCCTGCGCGCCGCGGCGGCCTTGGTGAGGATCTTGTCGTCGATGTCGGTGACGTTGCGGACGAAGGCCACGTCCAGACCACCGGCCGTGAGCCAGCGGCGGAGCACGTCGTAGTTCAGGCTCGACCGCACGTGCCCGATGTGCGGGATGCCCTGCACGGTGGCCCCACACACGTAGATCGACGCAGCCCCGGCCCGCAGCGGGACGAATTCCCGCTGGCTCCTCGTGGCGGTGTCGAACAGGTGCAAGGTCACACACCCAGGGTACGGACCTCCTACTCACGCTCAGCTCGCAGGCAGCAGCAATGCGGTCGCGATGGCGGCGAGGCCCTCACCACGGCCCGTCAGGCCCAGCCCGTCCGTGGTCGTGCCCGACACCGACACCGGTCCACCGACCGCTTCCGACAGCACCTTCTCCGCCTCGCCGCGGCGGGTACCGATCCGCGGGGCGTTGCCGATCACCTGCACGGCGGCGTTGCCGACCGTCCAGCCGGCCTCTGCCACCAACGTGCGCACGTGCTCCAGCAGCGCCACGCCACCCGCGCCGGCGTACTCGGGGCGGCCGGTGCCGAAGACCGCGCCGACGTCGCCGAGGCCAGCCGCCGACAGCAGGGCGTCGCACAACGCGTGGGCGGCGACGTCACCGTCGGAATGCCCGGCGCAGCCGTCGGCGCCCTCCCAGAGCAGCCCCGCGACCCAACACGGGCGGCCGGGCTCGACCGGGTGGACGTCCGTGCCCAACCCGATTCTCACGGCCCGATCCTCACGGCCCGATCCTCACCCGTGCTCCCGACTCAGCACCTCGGCCAGCTCGCGTTCCCATGCCGAGCGCACGGCGAAGGCCAGCGGGTGGCCGGGCACCGTGACGGCCGGCTCCCCCGCGACTGCCCACGCCTGTTCCAGCGGATCGGTGGAGGCGAGCACCTTCGCGAGCACGGTCGTGCACAGCACCCCGGCCCGGAACGCCTGCGGTGTCTGAAGCACCCGCAGGCCGCTGCGGTCCGGGGTGCCGACGACGACACCCGCGACGTCGACGTGCTTCACCGTGTCCGACAGCGGCAGGACGGGTACGGCCACCGCATGACCGGCGGCCACCGCATCCGTGACGGCCACGGCGAGGGCCGGGGACGCGAGCGGGCGCGCGGCGTCGTGCAGGACGATCGGTGCCGACGTCTCCGCACACCGCGCCGCCTCGTGCGGATCGGTGTGCACGGAGACGGGCAAGCCGTCGACGAGCCGCCGGGCGGCCACCTCGGCCTCAAGGTCGACGAGCAGCACGACACGGTCGACCGACCCGGAGGCGAGCAGGGCACGAACGGCTCGGAGGACGACGGGAACGCCGAGCAGTGGGGTGAGAACGTCCGACGGGCCGTTCCCGCCGGGCCGGTGAGCCACGACCACCGCGACGGCGCCCCGCACCGGAAGCGCGGACTGGTTCAGGAGGCGGTCGCCAGGACCTCGTCGAGCAGGATCTCGGCCCGCTCCTCGTCCGTCCCCTCGGCGAGCGCGAGCTCACTGACCAGTATCTGTCGCGCCTTGGCCAGCATGCGCTTCTCGCCTGCGGACAGGCCGCGGTCCTTCTCGCGGCGCCACAGGTCGCGGACGACCTCGGCGACCTTGTTCACATCGCCGGAAGCCAGCTTCTCGAGGTTGGCCTTGTACCGGCGGGACCAGTTGGTGGGCTCTTCGGTGTGCGGCGCGCGGAGCACCTCGAACACCCTGTCCAGCCCGTCCTGGCCGACCACGTCGCGCACGCCGACGACCTCGGCGTTCTCGGCGGGAACACGCACCGTGAGATCACCCTGGGCGACCTTGAGGACGAGGTACTTGCGCTCCTCGCCCTTGATCGTGCGGGTCTCGATCGCCTCGATGAGCGCGGCGCCGTGGTGCGGGTAGACGACGGTCTCTCCGACCTTGAAAACCATGTGTCCTCTGCCCCTTTCGCTAAGGAAAGAATAACACGCCGCCTCTACCCGGCGCTTCCCGGTCCATGCCGTCGTCGCAGGTCAGGGGATTGACAAGCAGGCGGAAACGTGCAAGGTGGATCTTCGGCGAGCCGCGTAGTGCCACCCCGGGCACCGGCGACTAGGCTGCGCACCTGGTCACCCGAGTGACCGCCCCGGAGCTGCACCCGCTACCCCACCGCACCGGCACCCGCGCTGCCGTTCCGCCGGGCGTGCCCAGGCAGGAAGGACGACCCCCGTGATCCGCCCTGGAAGCCGCCCCGCGACCCGTGCAGCCACCCCCTCCCGAGTGTTTCTTGTCGCCGTCGCCGTCGCGAGCACGGTGGCGCTCGGCGGCTGCGCGGCCGGCCAGGTCGCACAGACGGCCTCCCAGACGAACAGCGCCATCGGCGCCACGGTCACGGTGAACGGCATCGCGATCCGCGACGCGCAGATCGCCTTCCCGGACGCGACCGTAGGCACGCAGACGGCCGCGGTGTACCGGGCGGGCGGGACCGCGCCCCTCGAGATGCATGTCATCAACCAGAGCACCCAGCCCGACCGCCTGGTCTCGGCCAGCAGCCCGGTCGCCGGTTCGGTGACGGTCAGCGGGCAGACGGACCTGCCTGCGGGCACGGTCATGGTCGTCGGGGGCGAGTCCGGGACGGGTGGGCAGTCCGCGCCGGGCTCGACGGAGCCGTCCGCGGAGTCGCCGATCGGCTCGCCCGACGCGAGCTCCTCCGCCGCTCCCACGAACTCGGCGCTCGAGCCGCCGGACACCTCGCCCACCGGGTCGGCCTCGGCGAGTGGTGAGGCTCCCGCCGCCGGCCTGCAGCCCCCGCCCGCCCTCGGCGCGCTGGAGCCCAGCACCCGGTTCGCCCAGGTCGAGCTCACGGGGCTGCGTGAGGACATCCAGGCCGGCCTGTCCTACGAGATCGTTCTCACGTTCGAGCGTGCCGGACAGGTGCGCGTGATGCTCCCGGTCGGCTACCCCGCATCGCCCCGTGAGCCGGCCGAGCAGGAGTGACCGCACGCGTCCGGTCCGTGCGCACCGGGTACCGCTGCGCCGACTGCGGGCAGCAGACGGCGCAGTGGGTCGGGCGTTGCCCGTCGTGCCAGTCGTGGGGGACGCTCGAGCAGGTCGCCGCCGCGGCCTCGGGGTCGCGCAAGGTCGCTGCGGGCGCGCCGTCGTCGCCCGCCCGGCGGATCGCCGAGGTCGAGCTCGACACGGCCCGGGCCCGGCCGACCGGGGTTTCGGAGCTGGACCGCGTGCTCGGCGGCGGGCTCGTGCCCGGCGCCGTCGTGCTGCTGGCCGGCGAGCCGGGCGTCGGCAAGTCGACGCTGCTGTTGGAAGTGGCCGCGAAGGTCGCCGGGACCGGCACCGTCCTCTACGTCACCGGCGAGGAGTCGTCGGGACAGGTCCGGCTGCGCGCCGAGCGGACCGGGGCCGTGCACGACGGGCTGTACCTGGCGGCCGAGTCGGACCTGTCGGCGGTCGTCGCCCACATCGATGCGGTGGCGCCGCAGCTGCTGGTCGTCGACTCGGTGCAGACCATGTCGACGGACATCGCGGACGGCGCGCCGGGCGGCGTCACGCAGGTCAGGGCGGTCACGGTGGCGCTCACCGGGCTGGCCAAGGAGCGCGGGCTGCCGGTCGTGCTGGTCGGGCACGTGACCAAGGACGGCTCGATCGCCGGCCCGCGGGTGCTCGAGCACCTCGTGGACGTCGTGCTGTCGTTCGAGGGCGACAAGCACTCGACGCTGCGCATGGTCCGCGGCGTGAAGAACCGCTTCGGCCCCGCGGACGAGGTGGGCTGTTTCGAGCTGCGCGACGAGGGCATCGTCGGGATGGCGGACCCGTCCGGGTTGTTCCTGGCCCGCTTCGGCGGGCCGCCGGTGCCGGGCACGGCCGTGACGGTCGTGATGGACGGCCGCCGCCCGCTGCCGGCCGAACTGCAGGCACTGGTGGCAGGCAAGGACATTCCCAGCCCGCGCCGGGCCGTCAGCGGGTTGGACAACTCGCGGGTGGCGATGCTGCTGGCGGTGCTCGAGCGCCGCGCAGGCGTGCGGCTGCACGATGCGGAGGTCTACGCGGCGACGGTCGGCGGGATGCGGATCACCGAGCCGGCCGCGGACCTCGCCCTGGCCATGGCGATCACCTCGGCACGTCGGGACGTCGCGCTGCCCTCGGATCTCGTGGTGCTCGGCGAGATCGGCCTGGCCGGGGAGATCCGCCGGGTGGCCGGGGTCGAGCGGCGGCTCGCCGAGGCCGCGCGCCTGGGGTTCACCCGCGCGCTGGTCCCGCCGGGCAGCGGCGTGAAGCGCAGCGACCTGCGGGTGCAGGAGGTCGGCGACGTGGCCCTGGTGCTCGACAACCTGCGCTGATCGCCCCGCGAGTCGGCACCTTCGCCGGCGCGAGTCGGCACTTTTGCCGGCGCGAGTCAGGCGCCTGAACGTAGTGATCACGGCGTGCGCAGGAACGGCGTCGGCGGGCTGATCAGGTCGTCGAGCCGCACCATCAGCCGGTACGACCCGGCGGGCACTACCGTGCGCGGCTGAGCGCATCCCGGCGTCGTGGTGCGCTCCCCCCAGGTGAGGGCGAACGCGACGGGGCGGCCGGGCACCAGCGTGCGCAGGTCGACGGTGGGGTTGTTGGCGCAGTCGTTGCTCGACCAGAGGCGGCCGGCGCCGTCGCCGCTCCAGACGACGATCTCCTGGCGGGCGGCGTCGAGGTCCCGGACGCACGGCTGGCCGCTGACGTTGGTGATCACCAGGCGGAGGACGGGGTGGCTGCCCACCTTGTGCACCGCGGGATCGACCTCCGCGCTCGCGGTGAGCATGTCGTTCGTGCAGGGAACGGGGCCGGTCCGGGGCACGGGGACGGGCGGCTGCGCCGCGACCGTGGGGCGCGGGGTGTCGTCGGGGCGGATGCGCTCGGAGGCGGTCGTGCTCGACGCGGCGGTGTATGGGCCGGACGCCGCAGTGACCGGACCGGGGGACGGCGGGACGGCGGTCGTGGCACCGGAGCCCGGCAGCCCGGTGCTCAGCCGACCACCCGGCACGGTCGAACCGGACGAGGTCGGGCCGGGCAGACCGGCGTCGAGCGGGTCCGGGGCCGCGGCCACACTCGCCTGGGCCGTCGGCTCCGCGCTCCCGGTGCCTGCCGCCACGATGGGGCCGGCCGCGGCGGTCGGCGGCCTCGCCACGGTCGAGCGCACCGCTGCCGGGGCGGGGACGGCCGC
>CAVRHG010000066.1:0-23909 GCA_963720845.1 uncultured Actinomycetota bacterium
GGTTCCGGTGCCCCCGGCGAGAATGATCCCTTTCATCGGTCCAGATCTTCCTCCGCAGCGGCGCATCGGCCATCAGTAAGGGTAGGCATCGCGCGGGACGACCAGCCGGCGGGCGGCCGGTGGCGTCTGCCTGCCCACCATGACGACGAAGTCGGTGCCGAGCGCGGCACCGTTACCCCTTCACCCCATTGCGTCACCGTCCGCGCTCACGATCACGGCGCGCATCGACTGTGCCGATGAACTGCTCCGAGTGGCCCAGTGAAGTTGGTGATTATGGCCGCCAACCTTCTGAGGCATCTGCGCCGATCGGGTGGTGCCGTAAAGTATTTGAAACACGCTCCGTGTGGCGTTCGACGGATCGGCGGGCCCGGCTCCGCTGCCGTCATGCAGGGGTGCCTCTTGCAGCCAGCACCGAGGGATGTCTGTGCCGTGAATACCGAACTCCTGCTGTCCGATGCCGCGCACTTCCGAGTCGAGTATGAGATCAACCCGTACATGGACACCGGGCTTCAACCCGATCGTCACGCGGCAATGGCGGAACATGAAGCCATTGTGCGCGCGCACGAGGCGGCGGGTCGACGAGTGCGGCGAATCGCGGCCGCGTGGGAGTGCCCCGACATGGTCTACACGGCCAACGCCGCAGTCGTGCGGGGGTCGCGAGCGGTTCTGGGTGACCCACCGCCCGAGCGCAAGGCCGAGATCCCCTACTTCCGGGACTGGCTCGAGGACGACGGTCGCGAGGTACTGGATGCGCCGTACCCCTTCAGCGGCCAGGGGGATGCACTGCGCCGGCACTCGACGAGCTGCCGCTGGCGCCGGAGGGCCTGCGGACCGAGGCGGAGGCATCGACCTCATCGACGTGTCCGCTGCGGAGGCGGCCCGGTTCGCGCTCAACCTCATCAGTGACGGCTCGACGGTCACCATGACCTCCGGGGCGCCGCAGTTGGCGGCAGACCTCCGGGCACGGGGCGTCACGGTCGTGGAGCTCGACACCACCGAACTTCACAAGGGCGGCGGCGGAGTGCGCTGTACCGCGCTCACGCTCGACACCCCGGCGAGACGGCAAGCGCTGCGGTGACATAACGGGGAGCCGCCCTTCCCCGTCCACGGTCAGTCACGACGAACGGCCCGGCGTTGCGATTCCAGCCGACACGCCCTGCCGATACGCGGTTGCACGGCTTCGTCGATCCGGCATGTCTGAAATAAGCACTAACGAGGTGAGCATTGACGCCATCTGCGTCCGGCGCATTCATTGTCGACGGCCCGACGGGCAGATTTCGGTCAGATCCAGCGCATTCCCCATCATCGAGGTCCGGTCCGGGAGCCGAGGAATGGGCGCCCGATGTACCGGCCCGTCCGGCTGCAGCAGTTCTTCGAAAGGACCGCCGTCGAGCGGCCATCTGCGACCGCTGTGCTCGACGAGGATCGGGCGCTGACGTATCGGGACCTCGACCAGCGGGCCAACCAACTCGCGCATCACCTACGGCGCGCCGGCATCGGGCCGGGGCGTCGCGTGGGCATTCTGCTCCACCGCAGCTGGCGGACGTATGCGGCGCTGCTCGGCGCGCTCAAGGCTGGTGCGACCTTCGTGCCGATCGATCCGGCCTCGCCGAGGGACCGGGTGGAGTACATCGCCGGTGACGCCGGCCTCGATGTCCTGCTGACGACGAGCGACCTCCTGCCCGCCACGGCGGACGTGTCCTGCCGGGTAGTGCCGCTCGACGTGGAGCAGAGCCAGGTGGACGCGGCGCCCGTCAGCGCGCCGCCACTCGACCTCCGCGGTGACCCGCCCTGCTACGTGATCTACACGTCCGGCTCGAGCGGCCGGCCGAAGGGCGTCGCGGTCGCGCACTCGAGCATCTGCAACTTCATCGACGTGGTGCCGCGTGTGTACGACGTGCGCCCGTCGGATCGCGTCTACCAGGGAATGACGATCTCCTTCGACTTCTCGATCGAGGAGATCTGGCCGACCTTCGCGACGGGAGCGACCCTGGTCGTCGGGCCGAGTGACTCCCGCCGCCTGGGGGCGGAGCTGGCCGACTTCCTCGACGAGAAGCGGGTGACCCTCTTCTACTGCGTCCCGACCCTGCTGGCCACGATTCCGCGGGACCTGCCGACGGTTCGCATGCTCTACGTCGGAGGCGAGGCGTGCCCGGCCGGCCTGGTGGAACGCTGGAGCCGCCCGGGGCGGCGGATGCTCAACACCTACGGGCCGACCGAGGCCACGGTCACCGCGACCTGGGGCGAGCTCTTCCCCGGAAAGCCCGTGACCATCGGACGGCCGCTCCCGACGTACTCCGTCGTCCTGCTCGACGAGCAGCAGCGACCCGTGCCCCGCGGCGAGGTCGGCGAGATCTGCATCGGCGGGCCGGGGGTCGCGATCGGGTATGTCGGCCTGCCGGAGAAGACGGCGGACCGGTTCGTGCGCCATCCGTTGGCGCCGGCCGGCGGTCGCCTGTACCGCACGGGTGACCTGGGCCGCATCGACGCGAACGGCGAGATCGTCTACCTCGGCCGGGCCGACGACGAGGTCAAGATCCGCGGTCACCGCGTGGACCTCGGCGAGATCGAGAACGTGTTGCTCGAGGACGCCGAGGTGGAGAGCGCCGTCGCCGCGCTGGTGCCCGTCGCCGGGTCCGACCAGCTCGTGTCGTACGTGACCCGCCGCGACGGCGCCGCCGCTCCCGAGGACGCGCTGCTCGCGCGCCTCCAGACACAGGTGAAGCGGCGGCTGCCGGACTACATGGTTCCCGCCTACCTCGAGGTTCTCGACGCGCTCCCGACGATGCCCAGCGGCAAGGTCGACCGCGCGAAGCTGCCCAAGCCGACAGGTCGCCGCATGCTGGGCGGCGACGGCGCCGTGGTCGCGGCCGACGGTGACACGGAGGTGCGGCTGCGTGCCGTCTGGGCCGAGGTGCTCGGCCTGGAGCCGGCGGAGCTGTCGGTGACGGCCGACTTCTTCATCGATCTCGGCGGTCACTCGCTGCTCGCTGCCACCGCGGTGTCGCTCATGCGGGAGCGCGGGGTGGGCCGCAGCCCCGCGGTGCGTGACCTCTACGGGCACCCCACCGTCCGGGGTCTCGCCGCTCACCTCGACACCCGGGCCGCCGCCTCGGTCACCGGGGCCGACGCGCCCGCCCCGCGGTCGGCGCCGCAGCGCCATGGCAGCGGCCGATACGGGCTGGCCGGCGTCGTGCAGGGTGGGTTCCTCTACGCCCTGATGCTGATGCTCACGCTGCCCGTGGCGGCCATCTACAGCTTCAACGACGGCGAGGTGTCCATCGGGGTCCTCGGGCAGCTGACCGTGGCCGCCACCGCCGTCTACCTGGGGGTCCGCTGGGCGCTCGCCCCGCTGATGGTGCACCTGCTGAGCACGAACGTTCAGCCCGGCCGCTACCGGCTCTGGGGCCGCGTCTACGTGCAGCTGTGGGCGACCGACCTGGCGCTCGCGCTCGCCCCGTTGCCGGTGCTGAGCGGGTCACCCTTGCTCCCTGCGTACCTGCGGATGCTCGGAGCCCACGTCGGGAAGGACAGCCACATCGGGACGTCCGCGATCTCGCTGCCCTCCCTGGTGCGCATCGGCGACGGCGCGAGCATCGGCTACGGCGTGCACGTGCGGCCGTGGGTCGTCGAGGACGGCTATGTCGTCGTCGCGCCGGTGGTGGTCGGCAACGGCGCGTTCGTCGGCGCGGGCTCGGTGCTCGAACCCGGCTCGCGGGTCGGCGACGGCGCGATGCTGGGCGAGCAGTCGACGGCCGGTCGTGGTCAGGTCATCAACGCCGGCGAGCGGTGGGCCGGTTCGCCCTCCGCGCCCAGCGACCGGATCGACCCGGTGCTCCGGCAGATGGCGGCCTCACCGCGGCAGCCGGGGTGGACCCGGGCGCAGTACGCCGGGGTCGTCGGCGGCCTGGCGCTGCTGGAGTTCCTCTCCATCCTGATGCTCGCGCCGTCGGTGTCCTTCGTGTGGTGGGCGCTTCTCGCGATCAATCAGGCCGCAGGTCTGATCGCGGCCGCGCTGGTCGGGCCCGTGTTCGTGGCGACCGTCTGCGCGGTGGTGGCCGCCGCCCGCGCCGTCGTGCTCCGGCGCACGCCCGTGGGCGTGCACCCCGCCCGCTCGGCGCTCGGCATCCGCAAATGGATCGCGGACAAACTCCTCGAGACGAGCCTGACGGTCACCAACTCGCTCTACTCCACGCTCTACACCGTCGTGTGGCTGCGGATCCTGGGGGCGAAGGTGGGCCGCGGAGCCGAGGTCTCCACGGCGTCACACCTCGATCCCGATCTCCTGACCCTCGGACAGGAGAGCTTCGTCGCCGACATGGCCGGGGTCGGCAGCGCGACCTTCCACAACGGGTGTGTCGCCTTCCGGCGAACGGAGGTCGGGTCGCGAGCGTTCGTGGGCAATGCCGCACTGGTGCCGTCCGGCACCCGGCTCGGCGCCGGCTCCCTGGTGGGGGTGCAGACCGTGCCACCGCCGGACGGCGTCCCGGACGACACCTCGTGGCTGGGCTCGCCGGCGATCAACCTTCCCGCCCGCCAGTCGAGCGGTGACTTCGCCGAGAAGCTGACCTACACCCCGTCGCGCTGGCGGTTGGGTGAGCGGCTCGTCATCGAGTTCTTCCGGGTGACGCTGCCCGCGTCGCTGATCTCGGTGGCGATCTACCTGTACCTGCTCGCGCTCTCCGTGATCGCGCACTCGACCGACCTGGCCGGCACCGCGCTCGCGGCGCCCGTACTGGCTTTCCTGACGAGCCTGCTGCTGGTGGCCGTCGTCGCCGGCGTCAAATGGCTGGTGATCGGCACGTACCGGCCCCGCGTCGCACCGTTGTGGGACCGCTTCGTCCGGCGCTCGGAGTTCGTCACCGGGCTGTACGAGGGCGCGGCGGTGCCGACCCTGCTCTACATGCTTGCCGGCACGCCGTTCCTCCCGCCGCTGCTGCGGCTCTTCGGCGCCCGGATCGGCCGGCGGACCTGGATCGCCACCACCTACCTCACGGAGTTCGACCTCGTCGAGATCGAGGACGACGCCATGGTCGGCCGCGCCGTGTCACTGCAGACCCACCTGTTCGAGGACCGCGTGATGAAGATGTCCACGGTCCGGATCGGCAGAGCCGCAACGGTCGGTGACCGCGCGATCGTGCTCTACGACGCATCGGTGGGCCCGGACGCGGCACTCGAGCCCCTCTCGCTCGTGATGAAGGGCGAGCAGCTGCCCGCCCGGACCCGCTGGCGCGGCATTCCGGCAGAGGGGGTCGCGGCGTGACCCGCCCGTCCCACTGCTCCGTCGAGCTGCTCGACCTCGATGCGACCGACCCGGTCGACGACGCGATCGCGCTCCCCACCGAGGACCTGGCCGTTGCCGGGCACATCACCGACGAGCGGCGACGGCGGTGGTTCCTGGCCGGGCGCCGCAAGGTCCGGCTCCGGCTCGCGTCGATCCTCGGCGTGCCGCCTGCGCAGGTGCCCCTCCAGCGCGGGCGTAACGGCAAGCCGGAGGTGGCAGGGGCGCCGGTGCACTTCAGCGTCGCGGCACGCGACGCCGCGTGCGTGCTCGCGACCTCCCTCACCCATCCGGTGGGGGTGCAGATCGCTCCCGTGCCGGACCGGACGCCCGTACCCGTCCTGCGCCAGATCCTCCCGGCCACGGCCTCGTCCGCCGTCCTGGCGGCCGAGCCCGACCGGCAGCCGCAGGAGTTCGCCCTCTGGTGGTGCCGCGTCGAGGCGGCCGTGCGCGCCTTCGGCGCGGGCCTGGACGAGGCGGCGGCCTGCCTCGACACGGCGCCACAGGAGGCGCGCTCCGTCGGGCCGGACCTCGTCGCGGCGGTCGCCCTCGCCAGCCGGCGGGCGCCGCTCGACGCGGTGCACTGGCGCCTCGGGCCACTGACCGGATCGACCCCGTGAGGGCGCCGCTCGCACTGGTGTACCGCGGCAGGGCGGCGCGACCGGAGGAGTGCTCCGAGGCGGTCGCCGCGTTGCTGCGGAGCTCGCCGCGCGGATTCGACGTGCGGTACGTCGGTCCGCGGGAGGAGCTGGCGCTCACTCCGGCGGTCCTCGCGCGTGCCGTGCTGTACGCGCAGCCGGGCGGCGGGGAGCTCAAGCCCGCCTACCGGCGGATGCGCCGGTACGAGACCGCCATTCGCGAGTTCGTTGCGGACGGGGGCCGCTACCTCGGCTTCTGCCTCGGCGGTTACCTGGCGGGCGCGACGCCGGGGTTCGGTCTGCTGCCCGGCGACACGGACCAGTACATCGCCACCCGCGGTGCCACGATCGCCTCGACCGGCGACACCCTCGTGCAGGTCCGTTGGCGCGGGCGCCGCCGTCAGCTGTACTTCCAGGACGGCCCCACCTTCGTGGTGGAGCCGGGTGCGATGGGCGTCACCGTTCTTGCGCGCTATCCCAACGGCGAGAACGCCGCGCTCATCGCCGCGTTCGGCGCAGGGGCAGTCGGTGTCGTCGGGCCGCACCCCGAGGCCACGCCCGACTGGTACCGCGACACGGGTCTCGTCAAGTCCGACGGCCTCGACACCGACCTCGGCCACGACCTCATCGATGCGGTCATGAGCCACTGCAGCGTCCGGATCCCGCTTCCGAGGAGGTCCTCACCGTGACCATCGCCAGCATCGACGGCGCGGCGGCGGGGACATCCGTGCCGGCGCAGCGCCAGCACGCGCCGGCGCCTTCCGCGTTCCCGACCGCGAAGCCGGTCTCGGGCCCGCGCCTGACCGGTGTCGACGCCGCTCGTGGTGTCGCCCTGCTCGGGATGATGGCCGTGCACGCCCTGATGGACGCCGACGCGACCGGCCGGCCGACAGTGACCTTCTCCCTGTCGGCCGGCCGGTCGGCGGCCGTCTTCGCCGTGCTCGCCGGCGTCGGGATCGCCTTCCTGACCGGCCGCCGGCGGGTGTCCCTCGGGCGTCCGGCCGGTGAAGCGGCGGCGTCGCTCGTCGCCCGGGCCCTCGTCGTCGGCGCCATCGGCCTGGCGCTGGGGTACACCGACCCGGAGATCGCGACCGTCATCCTGCCCTACTACGCCGTGCTGTTCCTGATCGCGGTTCCGCTGGTCCTGCTGCCGACGCCGGTCCTGGTCGCCCTCGGGCCGTTGGTCGCCATCGGGATGCCGTTCCTGAGCCACGACCTGCGGATGTCGCTGCCCGCGCACGACGCCGGCAACCACTCGTTCGCGGACCTCCTCACCGACCCGTTCCGCATGCTCATCGAGCTGACGTTGACCGGCGAGTACCCGGCACTTCCGTGGACGGCGTACCTGTGCGTCGGGATCGCGGTCGGCCGGCTGCGACTGTCGTCGCCGAAGGTCGCCGCCTCGCTGCTCGCCGTCGGAGCCGCGGTCGCGGCGGGAGCGGTGGCGGTCTCCCGATGGCTGCTCGGTCCGATGGGCGGCCAGGTGCAGATCCAGGCCGCGGGTACGGGACGGCCGGACGTGTCGGTCACGGAGATCCTCGACTTCGGCGCCGACGGGGTGACCCCGACCACCAGCATCTGGTGGCTGGCGGTGCGGTCCCCGCACACCGGTGCGCCCGTGGACCTCCTGCACACCACCGGAACCGCCGTGGCCCTGGTCGGCGCGCTGCTGCTGCTGGGCCACGTGACCGTGCCGGTGTTGGCGAGGACGGTGACGGTGGTGCTCGCTCCGCTCGCCGCCGCAGGGTCGATGACCCTCACCCTCTACGCCGCCCACATCGTCTTCATGAACTCGCCGCTCGACGTGTTCGACCCGGTTCCCGGGTATCTGACGCAGGTCGTCACCGCGCTGCTGTTCGCGCTGGCATGGCGGCAGGCCGTCGGCCGAGGCCCGTTGGAGTGGACGGCGAACTGGGCGGCCGGGCGCGCGCGCCGGGCGGTGGGCGGAGGCCGGGCGGGAGCGAGGGCCTGACCCGGGGCCGCCGGCCACGCGCATGGGCGGAACAATCGCGGGGTGCCCGGTGGGGCGGGATCATCGAGGGCCCGGCGTGGCGCGGCCTGGGCAGCGGTGTGCGCGGTCCTCGTCGCCTGCGGGGGATCCGGCGGCGTTGCCCCGGCAGCGCACGCCCGAGCCGATGCCTGGGCGCAACGCCCGGTCGTCGAGCTGGCGTTCGACGTGGCCCCCGACCTGTCGTCGGCGAGCGGGCGGGAAGCGGTGGTGTTCACCCCGGACCTGCGGGTGTGCGAACTCGTGTTCCGCGCCTGGCCCAACAAGCCGACGACGGCGCGCACCGGGACGTCGCTGGTCGTGACGGGTGCGACGGTGGACGGCCGGCCGGTCGACCCCGTGGTGACGGCGGCCGGAGCGCCGACGGGCGCCCCGGGCACGCTCGTCGAGCTGCCGCTGCCGCAGTGCGTCGAGGCGGGCACTCCTGTGCGGGCGGAGCTGCAGTTCCGTCTCGTGCTGGGTGAGGACGCCGGCGAGCGCGCCGGGTACTCACCGTCTGCCGGGCTGGCCTGGTTCGGCACGGCGTTCCCGCTGCTGGCCTGGGTCCGGGGCGAGGGCTGGGCCACGGATCCCGCCGTCGACATGTACGGCGAGACCTCGACCAGCGAGGACTTCCGCCTTGCCGAACTCTCGGTCACGACGCCGTCATGGTGCCGGGTGCTCGGCACGGGCAGCGCGGTCGGCACGGCGCCGGGTGCGGTCAGCGGGACGACCGTGCACCGCTTCACCGCGGACGCGGTCCGCGACGTCGCGGTGTCGGTCGGCCGGTTCGAGGTCGTCGAGCGCCAGGTCGGGGACGTGCGGCTGCACGTCGGCGTTCCCGCGCAGGGCAGTCGGGTCCGCGCCGAGAGCTGGGCCGACTCGGTCGCGCAGATGATGCAGCGACTCGAGGACTTCCTCGGCCCGTACCCGTACGCAGACCTGTGGGTGTCGGTCCTCCCCGCGCTCGACGACGGCGTCGAGTTCCCGACCGCCCTGCAGTTCGGCGACGTGGGCCGCGAGACGGTCCCTGCGCTGGCCGCCCACGAGGTCGCGCACATGTGGTTCTACGCGCTGCTCGGCAACAACCAGGCCCGTGACCCGTGGCTGGACGAGTCCTTCGCGACCTACGCGCAGGCGCGCGCGGCCGGACAGCTCGACAGCTACAGGCTCGACGACGTCGACGCCGGCGTGCGCGGCGAGCTCGGGCGGCCCATGACCTACTGGGCCGACCGCGGCGGGTTCGACCGCTACGTCCGCGGGGTGTACGACCAGGGCGCCGCAGCGCTCATCGAGGGACGGCGCCGGGTCGGGGAGGACGCATTCGACCAGGCGATGCGCGCGTACATCGACACGTACGCGCACCAGGTGGTCGAACCGGCCGACGTCGAGAAGGCGTTCAAGGATGTGCCGGCGGTGGTGGATCTGTTGCGAAAGGCGGGAGGATTGCCGGGGCCGGGCTGATGCCCTTCATCGCCCCAGCTCCTGTGTGACGTAGGCGGCCAGGCTCTCCCGCCACGGCGGCAGCGTGACGCCCGCGGCGGTGGCCTTCGTCAGGTCCAGCACGCTGTTGAGGGGCCGGCGTGCGGCGTGCGGCTTGTCGGCGAAGTAGGCGGCCGTGGTCGTGCCCGTGACGTCCGCGGGGTCCCGGCCGGCGAGGCGAAGGTCGCGCGGGCGACGTCGGCCCACGACGCGGGCTCGCCGGTGTTGGTCAGGTGGTAGACGCCCGAGGGGGCGCCGAGCAGCGCGACGATCCCGGCCGCGAGATCGTCGGCGAAGGTGGGCCGGCCGATCTGGTCGTCGACGACGGCGGGGGAGACCCGCCGGGCGGCGAGGTCGAGCATCGTGCGCACGAAGTTGGCGCCGTCGCCCATCACCCAGGTCGTGCGGACGACCAGGTGCCGCGCGGCGAGCGTCGCGGCGATCTCCCCGGCGGCCTTCGCGGCCCCGTAGGCGCTCAGCGGGCACAGCGGTGCGTCCTCGCCGATCGGGCCGGTGGCCGTGCCGTCGAACGCGTACTCGCTGGAGATGTGCACGAGCGTCATGCCGTGCGCGTTGGCGGCGGCGGCCAGGTGCGCGACCGCGGTGGCGTTGGCCGCCCAGGCCACGACCCGGCCCTCGGGCGTCTCGGCCTGGTCGACGGCGGTGGAGGCGGCGGCGTTGATCAGCACGTCGACGCCGGACCAGTCGTGCGATCGGACGGCCACCGGGTCGGTGATGTCGAGGTCTTTGTGGTGGAGGGCGACGGCGTCGGGCAGCAGCGCGGTCAGCGCCCGGCCGAGCTGGCCGTTCGGCGCCGGTGATCGCGGTGGTCACGGCAGGAGGTCGGCGTAGCGGGCCTGGCAGGTGTCCCAGGTGGGGAGCAGGCCGTCGGCTCGGGCTTGGGCGAGTGAGGGTGCCGCGGCGTCCTTGTCGGACAGGATCGGGTCGAGCCCGCTGGGCCAGGGCAGGTCGAGTGCGGGGTCGAGGGGGTGCACGCCGTGTTCGGCGCCGGGGCGGTAGCCGGTGGAGCACAGGTAGGTCATCGCGGTGTCGTCGTCGAGCGCGACGAACGCGTGTCCGAGGCCCTTCGGCGAGGTAGACCGCACGGGAGGATGCGGCGTCGAGTTCGACCGCCTCGACCAGTCCGTAGGTGGGTGAGCCGACCCGGACGTCGACGATGACGTCGAGCAGCGCGCCGCGGGCGCAGTAGACGTATTTGGCCTGGCCGGGTGGGACGTCGGCGAAGTGCACGCCGCGGATCACGCCGCGCGCGGAGATGCTCTGGTTGACCTGGGCGACGTGCAGCTCGAAGCCCAGCGCCTCGCGGAAGGCGTCGGCCTGGTAGGGCGCGGCGAACCGGCCGCGGTCGTCGGGGAAGACCCGCGGTTCGAACACCCAGGCGCCGGCGATGGCGAGCTCGGTGGCCTTCATGGTCATCGGACTGACTGCCCCGGTTTTGAGGGGTTCCCACCAGGTGCGGTTGTCGGTGTACCAGCGGACGGTGTCGGTGAGCCCGGTGTCGAACGGCACCTGCGGGGCGTAGCCCAGCTCGGTGGCGATCTTGGTCCAGTCGACGGAGTAGCGGCGGTCGTGGCCGAGCCGGTCGGCGACCGGTTCGATCCGGGACGGTGTCGGCGCCGACGGCGTCGAGGAGGCGGTGGGTGAGCTCGCGGTTGGTCAGCTCGGTGCCGCCGCCGATGTTGTAGACCTCGCCGGGGCGCCCGCCGGCGAGCACGAGCGCGATGCCGTGGCAGTGGTCGTCGACGTGGAGCCAGTCGCGGACGTTGAGCCCGTCGCCGTAGAGCGGGACGGTGCCGCCGTCGAGCAGGTTGGTGACGAACAGCGGGATGACCTTCTCGGGGAACTGGTGGGGCCCGTAGTTGTTCGAGCAGCGGGTGATGCACACCGGCAGGCCGTGGGTGCGGTGGTAGGCGCGGGCGAGCAGGTCCGATGAGGCTTTGGACGCCGAGTAGGGCGAGTTCGGCTCCAGCGGGTGGGTCTCGGGCCAGGAGCCGTGCGGGATCGAGCCGTAGACCTCGTCGGTGGAGACGTGCACGAACCGCTGCCACGCCGGCGTCGAGGGCGGCTTGGAGCAGGATGTGGGTGCCGGTGACGTTGGTGGAGATGAAGTCGGCCGCCCCGGCGATCGACCGGTCCACGTGGCTCTCGGCGGCGAAGTGCACGACCGCGTCGGTGCCGGCCATCAGGCTCTCGACCAGGGCGGCGTCGCGGATGTCGCCCTCGACGAACCGCAGCCGCGGCGAGTCGAGCACCGGGGTGAGGTTGGTCAGGGTGCCGGCGTAGGTGAGCAGGTCCAGCACGACGACCTCGGCATCGGCCAGCTGCGGGTAGGCGCCGGTGAGAGCGCGGCGGACGAAGTTGGAGCCGATGAAACCGGCGCCGCCGGTGACCAGTACTCGCATGACCGCTCCCTAGGCGTCGTCGGACGCGGAGGTCGTGATGGGCAGGGGCGTCGTCATTGTCTCGTCACTCGACGGCGGGTCTTCCGCGGCGGTCGTCGTGGTGACGACCGGCCGCGGCCGGGGCGACGGGCCGGGGCCGGGTCGTCTCGGTGGTGCTCGTCTCGGTGGTGCTCGCGTCGTCGGTGGGGCTCGACGTGGGTGTGGTCGACGTGGGTGTGGCCGACGTGGGTGTGGCCGACGTGGGTGTGGCTCGACGTGAGGTGGTCGACGTGGGTGTGGTCGACGGGCTCGACGACGCCGGCGCGGCGGCTGCGGCCGTCACAGGGGCCGGCGGGGGCGGCGGCGGGGTCGTGGCCGTCGAAGTCGGGCTGCTCGCCACCACGACGGGGGCCGGCGCCACAGCGGCTTGCACGGCCGACGACGTGGCGGCGACCGCGCGGGCCACCGGGGCCGGCCGCGGTCGTGGTTTCCGAGCCACGGTCGGGGCGACGGTGGGTGGCGTGCTGGCCTCGGTCTCGGACGTGCTCGGCGGAGACAACCGCAAGAGTTGGCCCCAGCGGCTGCTTCACCTCCGGCGCGTCGTCGCTGAAGGCGGCCGGCCGGGCCGCGGGCTGGCTCGGGGCCGAGAGGGTCAGGAGCAGGCCCAGGCAGGCGGCCGCCGCGGCGCCCACCGGCGCACCCCGCTTCGACAGCTTGACGGCCTTGGCGTGGCGGAAGGAGATGGTCGGCGGTGGGGTGGTGATGTGCTGTGGTAGCCGCTGTGCGCTTTCCTGCAATGCCTCGGCCGTCCAGTCATACTCCTCGCCCTCGACGTGTTGCTCCGCCGCGGCGTCGACGGGCCAGTCGAGGACCGCGACGAGTGCGTCGAACCCGTCGTCGAGCAGGGCCTCCATCTGATCGGCCGTGCAGTGGGCCCATTCGGCGATCAGCTCCACCGGTACCCCGGCCAGGTAGTGCAGGACGAGCGGCAGCCGCTGCTCCATCGGGAGCCGCTGCAGGGCGGCGACGAGCACGTCGTCCTCGGGGTCGAGGTCGACCGGCTCGATGGGCGGCAGACCGCGTTGGAGCAGACGCATTCCGCGAGGGGGAGCGTAGGCGCGGGTCATGGCGTCTTGCCGCACCCACATCTCCGGCTCGGCGAGCACCCGGATCGAGGGCCACGCCTGCCAGGCGCGGGAGAACGAACCCGCGCCCACCGCGCGGGCGTGGTCAAGGCTTCCCGTCAGCGCCAGCAGTTCGCCGACGATCGTCGAGTAGGCGGCTTCGTAGAACTCGGTGAACTCGGATCGACGGCCGTTGTCAGCCGGCGACGAGTAGACCTTCAGGGTTGTCAAAGGGGGTACTCCCGAACGAATTGGGGTCGAGTCGGCATCAGTACGCGCCCCCGCCACGTAGCATTGCGCCGAAGGTCTTCCAGAGAATCAACGCGTCCATCGCGAGCGTCCAGTTCTCGACGTATCGCAGATCGAGACGGACCGACTGCTCCCACGACAGGTTGCTGCGGCCGCTTACCTGCCACAGACCGGTCAGCCCCGGCTTGACCAGGAACTTGCGCTCGGCCTCGCGGCCGTACTTCACGACCTCCTCCGGAAGCGGAGGACGCGGTCCTACCAGTGACATGGATCCGGTGAGAACGTTGAACAGCTGGGGGAGCTCGTCGAGCGAGTACCGGCGCAGAGTCGCGCCGAGTTTCGTGACCCGCGGGTCGTGCCGGAGCTTGAACAGCGGCCCGGCTCCATCGTTGGCCTTCAAGAGCTCGGCCTTACGCTTTTCCGCGTCGACACACATCGACCGGAACTTGATCATCTTGAACGTCTTCCCGTGGCGGCCCACCCGGGTCTGCCGGAAGAAGACAGGGCCACCGTCGCACTTCACGGCGAGGGCCAGCGTGAGCAGGAGCGGGGCGGCGGCGAGCAGCAGGACCGCCGCGCCGACCCGGTCGACGATGTTCTTCAGTACCCGCGAGACACCGTCGTACGTCGGCTGCGTGAGCCGAAGGAGTGGAAGCCCGTCGACCGGGGCGACGTGCAGGCGCGGGCCCGCCATTTCCATGAGACCCGGATCGACCACCAGATCCGTGTTCATCGACTCGACGTCCCAGGCCAGGCGGTGCAGCCGGCGCCCGGTCCAGCCCGGCGTCTGCCCGATGGAGACGACCCGGTAGCCACCCTCCCGGACCGTCTCGGCGACGGAGTCGAGGTCGCCGACGACCGGCACCCCCAGGATATCTTCCGCGCCGTTGTGGCCGGTTCCGGTGGGCGTGCAGGCTGCCCGCACGTTCCAGCCGGTCTGCGGATCGCGCCGGGTCCGCAGGATGACGTCCTCGACGGACTCGACCGTCCCCACGGCCAGCATGGGATGCATGAACCGGCCGACGCCCCGCCTGCGGTGCAGCCACTTCCGCCACCAGAAGCGGCCGAGCAGCGACAGGAGGCCGGCCAGGGGGAGGAGCCCGAAGACCCAGGGCCGCACCGCCGACAGTTGCAGGGCGAGGCCACCGAGACCCAGCACGACGGCGGCCGTGGTGAACCCGCGGATCAGTCGGCTGAACTCCTCTGAGCCCTGGCCGAGCACGCGCTGATCCCAGGCGCGGGTCAGGAGCAGGCACAGCGCGGTGAGAGCGTGACGACCAGTCCGAGGGCGGGGGAGATCATGCCGCCGAACATGGGGGCGTAGTCGCCGAGGCCGAGGATGTGGCCGACCGCCACGACGGCGAGAATCGCCACTAGATCGGTGGCGCACACTGCCAGCGCGTAGCCGCGCTCCCAGCGCGGCCGAGTCGGGTCGGCCTCGTTCGAGGTACGAAGGGCGTGAACGAGCTGCGAACCGGATCCCCCCGGGTCGTCCCGGAGGTCGGAGAGGCCCGTGGAGTGCTCCGCTCCACCACCCAGCTCGAGAAACGATTCCATGCTTCCCCCACCCGTGCCGACTACTGCATGTGTCGGAGCCCCCGATCCGTCGGCGACGCTGCCTTGTCGACTTGCGCCACCGCCCACCGGTTGCTGGCTCGGTGATCAGCGAGCTGGTGTTACGTTCGGTTCCGACTTGCACCGCCGATCGCGGCGGGACGTCCCTATTGATCACCTTGACGGACGATCAAGCCCACGGTGCGCAACCCCGTAACGGCGTAGGGAGTATGCGCGACCCCCGGCGCGACCGCGTGCGCACCCTCCCGGGTGGGCCGGCACGTGGGGCATGGGCGACGCTGTCGTCGGTCAGGGGAGGCGTATGAAGATCTCGGTGGTCGGCTGCGGGTACCTCGGTGCGGTCCACGCGGCGTCGATGGCACAGCTCGGCCACGACGTGGTCGGGGTTGACGTCGACGAGGGCAAGGTCGATGTGCTGCAGCACGGCAAGGCACCGTTCTACGAGCCCGGGTTCGACGACCTGCTGACGGAGTCGCTGTCCTCGGGACGGCTGGCATTCACCGCCGACGTCGCGGAGGCCGCCGACGCCCAGGTCCACTTCGTCTGTGTCGGCACGCCTCAGAAGCGTGGCGAGTATGCCGCGGATCTGCGCTACGTCGAGGCCGCCGTCGGTTCGCTTCTGCCTGTGCTGGAGCCGGGCGTCCTCGTCGTCGGCAAGTCGACCGTTCCGGTGGGCACCGCGGCCCGGCTGGCCGAGCTGCGTCGAGATCGAGGTCCCGGGTGCGATGCTGGCCTGGAATCCCGAGTTCCTGCGCGAGGGGTTCGCTGTCCACGACACGCTGCACCCCGACCGGCTCGTCTACGGGCTGCCCGACGGCGGCTCGGCCGACCGCGCGCACGCGCTGCTGGACGAGGTGTACGCCCGGATCGTCGCCGACGGGACGCCGAAGATCGTCACGGACTACGCCACCGCCGAGATGGTGAAGACCGCGGCCAACTCGTTCCTCGCGACGAAGATCTCGTTCATCAACGCGATGGCGGAGCTCTGCGAGGCGACCGGGGCGGACGTGAAGCAGCTCGCCGACGCGATCGGCCACGACGACCGGATCGGGCGGAAGTTCCTCAACGCCGGCCTGGGCTTCGGGGGTGGCTGCCTCCCCAAGGACATCCGGGCATTCATGGCGCGGGCCGGTGAGTTGGGCGCGGACCAGGCGCTGACCTTCCTGCGGGAGGTCGACAACATCAACATGCGCCGCCGGATCCGCATGGTGGAGCTGGCCAGGGGAGTCTGCGACGGGAGCTTGCTCGGCAAGCGCGTCGCGGTGCTCGGTGCGGCGTTCAAGCCGAACAGCGACGACATCCGCGACTCGCCGGCGCTGAACGTGGCCGCGCAACTGCAGCTGCAGGGTGCGACGGTGCGGGTGACGGACCCGGCGGCGGTGGAGAACTGCCGCCGGATGTGGCCGCAGCTGGACTACGCACACTCGGCCGAGGAGGCGGCGGAGCGTGCGGACCTGGTGCTGCTTCTCACCGAGTGGAGGCAGTACTGCGAGCTCGATCCGCAGGCTTTCGGGCAGGTCGTCCGGCAGAAGCGCGTGCTCGACGGGCGCAACGCGCTCAACCGGGCCCGCTGGGAGGCCGCGGGATGGAGCTACCGGGCGCTGGGACGGCGAAACTCTCCCTGAGCCGTGCGGCGAGGACCGCCGGCCTGTTGAGCTACCGAAGCTGCGCCGCGCGGTCCGCCAGCAGCGTCCGGCTCTCTGCAGGAGTCAGTGCCGCCGCCGCGATCCGGTCCATGGCCGCGCGGTATAGCTCGACCTCGGACCGCTTGTCCAGGTACACCGCACTCATCAGCTGCTCCATGTAGACGATGTCGGGCAGGTCGTCCTCGGCGAACTGCAGCATTGTGAACGGGCCCGCCGCCGCCGCTCGGCTGCCACGGTCGAACGGCAGCACCTGCAGCGTGACGTTCGGCAAGTCGGCGTGTGCTACGAGGTGTTCCAGCTGCTCGCGCATCACCTGTGTGGAGCCGAAGACGCGACGCAGCGCGGCCTCGTCGAGCACGACCCGGATCTGCGGGGACTCCGGCTCGGTCAGCAGATTCTGCCGAGTCATCCGCAGGGTGACCCGCCGATCGGTCTCCTCGGCCGGCTCACCGTCGGCGTCCGTTGCGATGACGGCGCGCGCATACGCCTCGGTCTGGAGCAACCCGGGCACGAACTGCACGTGGTAGCTGTGGATCGCCGACGCGGCCTGCTCGAGCCGCACGTACATCTCGAACCAGCCGGGCAGGACGTCGGAGTAGCGGTGCCACCAGCCCGGTGTGTTGGCCTGCCTGACGAGTTTCACGAACGCCTCCCGTTCGGCCGGATCGGTGACGCCGTAGAGGGCGAGCAGATCGGTGATGTCGCGTTCCTTGAAGCTCACGCGGCCGAGCTCGAGGCGACTGATCTTGGCGCCCGACGCCCGGATGGTCTCGCCCGCGGCCTCCCGGGTGATCCCGCAAGCCTCGCGGAGGCGCCGCAGCTGGGTACCGATGACGAGACGCAGGACCGTCGGTCTCGCCGTGCGGCTCGGATCGAGCGGCGCCGGGACCTCGCTCACGACGGGTTCCGCTGCGGCCACAGTGGCTCCTCCGCGCTGATCGACGGCTGGCGCGGGAGCACCTCAGGCGTCCCGGCGAAGTGAAATCATACCGAGGTGTCATGCAAGCCATCCCTCTGGGCGCACGGCCTGTCACGCACCGTAGATCAATGCCGCGTGACATAGCTGACAGCGAGTAGCGCTGACCTGCGAACGTGCAGATGCACGTGCAGACGACCTTGCACAGGGTTATGCGGGCAGGCAGGATGACGTGCACGCCAGGGAACCTTGGGAGGGCGCCGTGACACTCGGTCAACGCGATAACCCCTCGACAGCGACGTTGACCGTCTCGGTTGCCTGTGTGTCCGACAAGCGCATTCACGAGGTCCGCGAGCTCGACATCGCTCCGGCCGCACGCCAGGGCCGTTACCCCGCACTGTGCGGGAAGATGATCACTGCGGCATCGATGGCCGAGCCCGGCAACCGCCGTTGCCCCGAGTGTGCCGAGCTGCATGACGATGACATCCCGCGCCGTCCCGCGGGCCTGCTGCGGCGGCTGCTCGTCGGCGGCTGATCTCGCTCGTTCCGCTCCCCAGCTCCCCACCCCCGAGCTATCGGCTACGCCCATACAGAGGTCTGATCCGCGGACCGTAGGGTCGGGCCGATGTCGTTCTCTCGTGCGATGCGTCGGGCCGTGCCCGCGGTCCTCGGCGGGGCTGCTGCGGCCGTGCTCCTGCCTGACGTTCTCGGGCTCGACGTGCGGTTGCCGATGCTCGCGACCGCGGCGTGGCGCCCACAGGCGGTGGTCGGGGTGGCGGCCGCGGGGGCGGCGCTCGGGGTGTGGCGGCCCACCCGGCCCGCAGGTGTCGCGCTGGGCATGGTCGCGACCGCCGGGGCCGTGGCGGTGGCCCGTCGGATGCCCGGCCGGGATGATGATGACGCGACGGGGGCGCCGCTGACGGTGCTGAGCGCGAACGTCTTCAACGGCCTCGCCGACGCCGGTCAGCTCGCCGGGCTGATCGAACGGGAGGCGCCGGACTTCGTGGTGCTGCCCGAAGCCGGCTGCGACTTCCTGGACAAGCTCCTGCCGCTCGTGGCCCATCTCGGCTACCGCGGGTGGGCCGCCACTCCGCCCGATGTCCCCGACATCTTGGGCGTGGTGCTGCTCGCCGGGCCGCGGGCCGGACCGCTGCAGGTCGAGCCGCGCTCTGACCTTCGCTACCGGCATCTCCGCGCAAGCGGGGGGATCCTCGGCGACCGTGAGCTGTTGGCGGTGCACGTGACCGCTCCTCGCAAGCCGTGGCTCGCCGTCCGGTGGCGGCGCGAGCTGGGTGTCATCGGTGGCTGGACGCGGCGAACGCCGGCACCGATCGTGGCAGGGGACCTGAACGCCTCCCTGGACAACGGCCCGCTGCGGGCCGCTCTGGGCGGATGTGTCCCGGCGGCGCGAGGGCGGGATGCGCTCGTGGGGACGTACCCGTCGACGTTGCCACGGTGGTTCGGCATCCAGATCGACCACGTGCTCGTGCCGGCGGGGACGGCGACGCTGGGCTTCGGCGTGCACGACGTGTCGGGGACCGATCACCGGGCGGTGGTCGCTCGGTTGGCGCTGCCTGGCCAGCTCTGAACGTGAGAGGCGGGGCTGCGCGCCCCTCCGACGCGGCCCCGCCTCTCACGAACCGCGACGCGGTCGTACCTATGAGAAGGCGGGGGCCTGCGCTGATACATCTCGTGGCCGATTCCTCGGTGCTACTCCGACGCCTGGCTGGTCACGGATCTCGCTGACGTGCCGCTTGCCGTGCCGGCAGTGGCTGTTGTGGTGTTCGTCTCATCGACGAGGGACAACACGACCGGCTGGGTCTCGGTCGTCGTGGTCTCGGTCGTCTCGGGTCGGTCGTCGTGGTTCGGTCGTGGTGGTCTCGGTCGTCGTGGTCTCGGTCGTCGGTGGTGTCGGTCGTCTCGGTCGTGGTCGGCGGGCAGTCGTTCTGGTCGTGATGCGCGTCGTCGTTGCTGAGGTGGTCTCTCGGTGGTCGTCGTCGTCCGTGCTGGTCTCGCAGTTGTGGTCTGGTCGGTGGCGGTGCCGGGCGTCGCCGAGTCGGTGGTGGTCACCACGCTGGAGCCCGTGGAGTCGGATCCGGTCGACTCGGACCCCGCCGAGAGCGCCCGATCCCGTCCCGCTGCCGGTCTCGCCCCCCGTGGCGCCGGTCTCGCCCCCCGTGGCGCCAAGCCGTGGTCGTCGGGGTGGTGCTTGTCGGCGTGGTGCTCGTCGGGGTGGTGCTTGTCGGGGTGGCGCCGCGTAGCGAGGTGCTGACCGCGACAGCGGGTACGGCCGCAACGGCATTGCCCTCGGACGCCGTCTTCTTGGTGGTCGCTCGTCGGACCAGCGCTTTTCGTGGTCGTTCCCGCAGGCGACGTCGTCTCGGCCGTCGACGTCTCGGGTGCGGTGGTCTCCGCGGTCACGGTGTCGAGTTCGGCGGGTGCCGCTGCTGCCGCTACCGGGCTCGGCGGTGCTGCGTAACGCCGCGGCCTGCGCAGTGGAGCTGCGGGGCGGGGGAGAGGTAGACGACAAGGCCGATGGCGGCCGCGGCAGCCGCCGCCGTGATGGGCGCTCCACGGCGGGTGATCTTCTTCACCGTCGCGCGGCGGAACACCAGCGCCGGCGGTGGGACGGGGAACGTGTCGCGGAAGCGCTGTGCGCAGCTTTCCAGCGCCTCGGCCGTCCACTCGTAGGCATCGCCCTGATCGGCGTCGTCTGCGTCCTCGTCCTGCTCGTCGGCGTCGTCGTCCGCGTCGTCGGGCCAGTCGAGGATCGCGACCAGCGCGTCGAACCCGGCGTCGATCCGGACCTCGAGATCCTCGGTCGGGTCGCCGAACCACTCGGTGATCGTCTCGATCGGCACGTGCGCCAGGTAGTGCAGCACCAGCGGAAGGCGGTGCTCCATGGGCAGGCATTGCAGGCCCGCGACGAGTACTTCGTCTTCTGGATCGAGGGCGACCTCCGCGAGGGCGGGCAGGCCATGCTGAAGCAGCCGGTCGCCCCGCGGGGGGCGGCGGGTCCGGCGCACGGCGTCCGCCCGGACCCACATGACGGGCCAATCCAGACTCCGCACCGCGGGCCAGGCCTGCCACGTGCGGGCGTATGACGCCCTCGCGAGGGTCTGCGCGATGTCGAGGTCGCCGGTCAGGGCCAGCACCTCGCCGGTGACAGCGGAGTAGGTCCCCTCGTAGAAGGCGATGAACTCGGTTCGACGATCGATACGCCCGGCAGGCGACGAATACGTCCTCGGTTCGGTCACGGCGGGTACTCCCGGTGTCCGTCCAGTGGGGCAGCGGTGTGGGGCTCGCTCCGCCGCGCGGTGGTGTTACGGGCGTAACGCCGTCACTTGCCGTGGCGACCCCTGGGGACAGTCGGGAAAGGAACGACGTGTACCTCAGCCAGACGGACCCAGGCCAGCGCGGTGCGTTACGCAGCGTGCCCGCCACCGTCGTCGTGCTCGGAACCGTCAGCCTGCTCACCGACGTCTCGGCCGAGATGGTCACCGCCTACCTGCCGCTGTACCTCGTGTACACGCTCCAGGTCAGCTACGTGCAGCTCGGCCTCCTCGACGGCTTCTACACCGGTGCGACGGCCGTGCTGCGGCTCGTCGGCGGGCACCTCGCCGACCGGTGGGGACGGCCGAAATCGGTGGCCACGGTCGGCTACGGGCTCTCGGCCGTGTCCCGGCTGGGCATGCTCGGCGTGGGCGCGAGCGGGTTCGGGATCGGGGCGATGCTCGCATCGGACCGGGCCGGCAAGGGCCTGCGGACCGCGCCGCGGGACGCCATGATCGCGATGGCGGTTCCGCCCGACCGGCTGGGCGCGGCCTTCGGCGTGCACCGGACCATGGACACCACCGGCGCGCTGCTCGGCCCGGTGATCACCTTCCTGCTGCTCATGTACGTGGGGACCGGTCCGCAGCCGATCTTCGTCGTCAGCTTCTGCTTCGCGCTGCTCGGCCTGATCGTGCTGGCGGGCTTCGTCCGGACGCCACCGCGTCCCCGACCGACGGGGTCGTCGCGGCCGTCGTGGCGCGCCATGCTCGTGCTGCTGCGCCGGCCCCCGCTGCGCGCGGCGGCGCTCATCGCCGCCTTCCTCGGGTTCGCGACGCTCTCGGACGCGTTCGTCTTCCTGCTGCTGCAGAAGTCGACCGGCATCCCGCTCTCGTCGCTTCCGTTGCTGCCGTTGGGAACGGCCGCCGTCTTCCTGCTCGCGGCGGCGCCGGTGGGGCGGCTCGCCGACCGTCTCGGCCGGTCGCGGGTGTTCGTCGCCGGGCACTTCCTGCTCGTGGGGGCCTACGGCGTGATGGCCGCTCACCTGCCTGGCTACGGCGCCGCGGCCGTCGTGCTCGGACTGCAGGGCCTGTTCTACGCCGCGACCGACGGCGTACTGCCCGCCTGGGTGGCGCAACTCGTCCCGGAGTCGGCGTGCGCGTCGGGGATGGCGGTGGTCCAGACCGCGCAGGCGCTCGCCCGCTTCGGCTCGTCGGTGCTCGCCGGCGTGCTGATGACCGTCGTCACCGCCGACGTGACGCTCGGCGTCGCCACGTCGGCCCTCGCGATCGCGCTGGTCGCGGCCGCGACCTACGCGAAACGTCCCGAACCGGTGTCTCGAGAAGGGGAGTCATGACACGTCAGCCCATCGGCGTCGCAGTGGTCGGCGCGGGTTACTGGGGGCCGAACCTGGTCCGCAACGTCCAGGCCACGCCCGCACTGCGCCTGCTGCACCTGTGCGACCTCGACCTCGACCGGGCCCGTCGGGTGCTCGGCGAGTACTCGACGGTCCGCGCGACGAGGTCGCTGGACACCGTGTTGGCGGACCCGGACGTCACGGCCGTCGCCGTCGCGACCCCGGCAGCAACGCACCACGCCGTCGTCCTGGCCGCGCTCGAGGCGGGCAAGCACGTGCTGGTGGAGAAGCCGCTGGCGCCGACCCTGGAGGAGGGGCGCAGGCTCGTGGCCGCCGCCGACGAGCGCGGCCTGGTGCTCATGCTCGACCACACCTACTGCTACACGCCCGCCGTCGCCCACCTGCGCGCGCTCGTGCGCGGTGGGGAGCTCGGCGACCTGCAGTACCTCGACTCGGTGCGGATCAACCTCGGGCTCGTGCAGCGCGACGTCGACGTGCTGTGGGACCTCGCCCCGCACGACCTGTCGATCTTCGACTCGGTCCTGCCCGAGGACGTCGTACCCGTCGCCGTCTCGGCCCACGGCTCGGACCCGATCGGTGCCGGGCACGCCTGCGTCGCCCATCTGACGATCCAGCTGTCGAACGGTGCGATGGCCCACGTCCACGTGAACTGGCTGTCGCCGACCAAGATCCGCACGCTGGTCTTCGGCGGGTCCCGGCGCACCGTCGTGTGGGACGACCTCAACCCGACCCAGCGCCTGTCGGTGTACGACCGCGGCGTCGACGCCGCGATCCCGCAGCAGCGCGGCCTCGCCGAGCGCGAGCGGGCGACCGTGTCGTACCGCATCGGCGACATGGTCGCCCCCGCGCTGCCGGAGCGCGAGGCGCTGCGGGCGGTGATGGAGGAGTTCGCGGCGTCGATCATGCAACGCCGCGCCCCGCTCACCGACGGCCGCGCCGGCCTGCGCGTGCTCGCCCTGCTCGAATCCGCCGCGGCGAGCATGACCGAGGGCGGCGCGTTCGTCCCGGTCCTCGACGCCCTCGCACCTGCCGATCTCGTCTTCGATGGAGCCGCCTCGTGAGTGCTGCACAACCCGTCACCGGCCAGCGGGCCCTGGTCACCGGAGGTGCCGGCACCATCGGCTCTGCGGTCGTCGACCAGCTCGTCGACGCCGGCGCCGCCGAGATCGTCGTGCTCGACAACTTCGTCCGCGGCCGCCGCGAGAACCTCGCCGAGGCCGCGGACCGCGCCGGCGACCGGCTGGTCGTCGTCGAGGGCGACATCAGCGACCGCGCGCTGGTGAACCGGCTGACCGCCGGCACCGACCTCGTCTTCCACCTCGCGGCCATCCGCATCACCCAGTGCGCGGAGGAGCCGCGACTGGCACTGGAGTCGCTGGTCGACGGCACGTTCACCGTCCTCGAGGCGGCTGCCGCGCACGGGGTGCGGAAGGTGATCGCGTCGTCGTCGGCGTCGGTGTACGGGCTGGCCGAGGAGTTCCCGACCACCGAGCGCCACCACCCGTACAACAACGACACCTTCTACGGCGCCGCGAAGGCGTTCAACGAGGGCATGCTGCGCAGCTTCACGGCCATGTACGGGCTGGACTACGTCGCGCTGCGCTACTTCAACGTCTACGGCCCGCGGATGGACGTCCACGGCCTCTACACCGAGGTGCTGATCCGCTGGATGGAGCGCATCGCCCGCGGCGAGCCGCCGCTGATCTTCGGTGACGGCGCGCAGACCATGGACTTCGTCCACGTCGCACGACATCGCCCGGGCGAACATCCTCGCGGCGCGGGCCGACGTCACCGACCGCGTCTACAACATCGCCGTCGGCGACGGAGACGAGCCTGCTGGACCTCGCGAAGGCGCTGCTGTCGGCGATGGAGTCCGACCTGGTGCCCGAGCACGGGCCGGAGCGGGCGGTGAACGGCGTCACGCGGCGGCTGGCGGACATCTCGGCGGCGGCGCGGGACCT
>CAVRHG010000067.1:0-24427 GCA_963720845.1 uncultured Actinomycetota bacterium
GGCGGCTGACGGCCGGGGGGTGTCGACCAGGAGTCCCCCAACCCCCTCAAGCCCCGAGCCGATAATCGACGTTATGACAGTACTACGGCCGGGCGTCCAAGGTCAGCCGGCTCGTAGGCGCAGGGCTCGGACATCGGCGAGTCCTACGGAGGTTTGCCGGTCAGGCCTCCCCGGACCGCGCCCACAGGTTGATGCCCGCGTCGACCGCGTGCTCGTCGATCCGGGCCAGCTCGGCGTCGTCGAAGTGGAGCTTCTCCAGCGCGCCGAGGTTGTCGTCGAGCTGGGCGACACTGCTGGCGCCGACGATCACCGACGTCACCCGCTCGTCGCGCAGCGCCCACGCCAGCGCCATCTGCGCGAGGGTCTGGCCGCGCTCCTGTCGCCATCGCGTTCAGCGCGCGGACGTGCTCGAGGTTCTTGTCGCTCAGCAGGTCCGGCGACAGCGACGACTCCCGGGACGCCCGCGAGCCCTCCGGGATCCCGCCGAGGTACTTGCTCGTCAGCATGCCCTGGGCGAGCGGCGAGAAGGCGATGCAGCCCACGCCGGTCTCCCCCAGCACGTCGAGCAGCTCCTCCTCGATCCAGCGGTTGAGCATCGAGTACGACGGCTGGTGGATCAGCAGCGGCGTGCCCAGCTCGGTCAGGATGCGCACGGCGTCGCGGGTGCGGTCCGGGCCGTAGGAGGAGATGCCGGCGTAGAGGGCCTTGCCGGAGCGGACGGCGGTGTCGAGCGCCCCCATCGTCTCCTCGAGCGGGGTCGTCGGGTCGAAGCGGTGGCTGTAGAAGATGTCGACGTAGTCGACGCCCATGCGGCGCAACGACTGGTCCAGGCTGGCGAGCACGTACTTGCGGCCGCCACCGCCCTGCCCGTACGGGCCCGGCCACATGTCATAACCGGCCTTGGTCGAGAGGATCAGCTCGTCGCGGAACGGGCGGAAGTCCTGGGCGAAGAGCGTGCCGAAGTTGGCCTCGGCGCTGCCGTAGGGAGGGCCGTAGTTGTTGGCGAGGTCGAAGTGGGTGACGCCCCGGTCGAAGGCGCGGCGCAGGGTGGCGCGCTGGGTGTCCAGAGCGCGGTCGTCGCCGAAGTTGTGCCACAGCCCGAGCGAGATCACCGGCAGGTCCAGGCCGCTGCGCCCGCAGCGGCGGAAGGTGGTTCCGGACTCGAATCCGGTGTAGCGGTCGGGGTTCGGGGCGTAGGGAGGGGGCGTGGCCATGTCCGCCATCCTGGCAGCTTCCCCGCGATGTGGCCCTCTACGGCGCCGTCACCGTCCGCACCGTCAGCTGCGGGCCGGGCGGCGTGCCCGCGCACCCGGTGCCGGCCGCGGGCACGAACAGCGAGGCGGTGTCGCCCGGCGGGTAGACCCGCAGACCGCGCACGGGCGTCGGCCGACACGCGGCGACGTCGAAGTTCGCGACCTGCACGAACTGCACCAGGGCCACCGCCTGCCCGCCGGGCCGCAGCACAACCTCGCCGGCCCGCTCCCCCGTCTCCTGCGCCGCCGGGCCGACCTGCTCGCCGTCGTCGCCCGCCACATAGGACACGCCGGGGAACCCGCGCAGCTCACAGGGGCCGCTCCCCGTGTTGGTGAAGGCCAGCAGCCGGGTCACCGACCCGGCCGCGGCGTCGCCCTGTCCGAGCGTGGCGGAGAGCTCGGCGGCGGTGCAGCGCGGCGTGCCGGTCGGCGCCGCCGTCGATGACCACGACGATGACGACCCGGAGCCGGCCGGACGGGACCCGGTCGGGGCCGGTGCCGTCACCGTGACCGTCGTGGGAGCCGGGGTCGGCGCCGCAGGCGCCCCGCAGCCCGCGGTGAGTACACCCAGCGCCACACCCAGCACCGCCGACGTCCGGCCCACCGCACCGCTCCTTCGCCGTGAGGATCCGTCCCAGAGGATCCACCCCTGAAGATCCACCCCGCACATCGTGCCGCGCCTCGGGCCGGACGGGGTGCGGCGCGCCCTACCCTGACGGGGTGTCCGCCACGCGATTGCACCAGGCGACCCGCGCCGGATCCCGACTGGGCGCACACTCGACTACTCAAGTGTGAACACAGGAGGACCGTGGCCGAGAAGATCGCTCCACCCCGCTGGCTCAAGCCCTTCAACGCCGTCGTGCTCGCGGCCCGGCGGGTCGGCCTCGGGTGGACCCGCGAGCTGCCCGTTCTCGTCCTGCCCGGCCGCAGGACCGGCAAGCTGCGCCACACGCCCGTGTCCGTGCTGGACCTCGACGGGCACCGCTACCTGCTCGCCGGGTTCCCCGGGGCCGACTGGGCCGCCAACGCCCGCGCCGCCGGGGTCGGCATCCTCGCCGTCGGCAGGCGCAACGAGCGCGTGAGCCTGGTCGAGCTCTCCCCCGCCGACGCCGAACCGGTGCTGCGTGCCTGGCCGGACCGCATCCCGCAAGGGGCCAAGATCATGCGCGACGGAGGGGTCGTCCCCGACCTGGAGCCCGACACGTTCGCCGCGCTCGCCGGGCGCTGCGCGGTCTTCCGGCTCGACGCGGTATGACCCGTTCGCTCCGTTGATGTGAGCGAACGCGGCCTTCGCGCGGTCACGGCCGAGGCAAGATCGGCGTGCGCGGTACGTCCGGGTTGCCCGGGCAGCCCTGGCCGCCCGCTCCTTCCGATCTTCCGCCGAACAGGTCGTCCCGTGAGCGGTAGGGTGCGCCGGTTCCGGCCGTCGGATCTGGGAGGACGCCGCATGCCTGTCCCGGCACCGTCGCTGCGCGATCTGCTCGACCGGGCGGTCGCTGCCGGCATCCTCAGCGCGGACCAGGCCGTGGCCGTCGCCGCCCTCGATATCCGTCCCGCAGCTCGGCGCGGGGCGGTGCTCGCCGAGGTCCTCGGCTACGTCGGGGGCGCGCTGGCCGTCGTCGCGGCGCTGTTCCTCGGCGCCGAGCTGTGGGACGAGCTCGGGCCGTGGCCGCGGGTGCTGCTGCTCGGCGCCGTCGCCGTGGCGTGTCTGGTGGGTGGCGCGGCCCTCACCGGCCGCGACGGTGCACCGGGCCGGCTCGCCGGGTTCCTGTGGGCGGCCGCCGTCGTCGCCGTGGCAGGCACCGCGGGGGTGGGCGCCGACGGCCTGGTCGACGTCGAGCCCGGCACGTCGGCGCTCGTGGCGGCAGGGGCCGCGTTGGTCGTGGCGGCGGTGCTGTGGTGGCGCCGGCCCGCGGTGCTGCAGCACATTGCGACGTTCATCGCGGCCTCGGCGACGTTGCTGACGGCCCTCGACCGGATCGGCGACGGCGCGTTCGACTGGGGCGGCCCGCTGCTCTGGGGGTTCGGGCTCGCCTGGCTGGCCGCGTCCGCGCTGCCGTTGGCGGACCGGCTCCACGAGTCCGCGCCGACCGTGGCGGCCGGGGGGAACGGCGAATCGGCAGCCGGTGCGGGACGGCCGGGCGCCCGGGCCGGTGGAATCTGGACGCCCGCGGAGCCGGGCTGGGTGCTGGGCGCATTCGCCGTCGTGGTCGGCCCGCTGTTCGCGCAGAGCGGGCGTGCCGCCTGGCTCGTCGTCGGATCCCTCGGCGCCGCCGCGCTGGTCGTCGCCGGGGTGCGGACCCGACGGCCCTGGGTCGCCGCGGTCGGCATCGGCGGCGTGTTCATCTCGGTGCCGCTGGCCGTCGCGGAGCTGTTCGACGCCCGCCTCGGGCCTCTGGTCGGGATCCTCGCGGTCGGCCTGGCCCTCGTCGCGGCCGCGGTCGTCCTCACGCGGCGCGCCGCCCGGTGATCGCGCCGGCCCACCGGCCGCCCAGGGCCGCGTGGGTCCGGCCCGGGTGGCCCTACCGGGCGGTCTCCTGCTCGTCGTCGCCGGGTTCGCGGCCGGGCTCTCCGGCACCGTCGCCGGGCTCGCGTCGCTGTTCTCCTACCCGGCGCTGCTCGCCGCGGGCCTGCCCCCGCTGGCCGCCAACGTGACCAACACGGTCGCGCTGACGGCCACCACCGTCGGTGCCGTCGCCGGCAGCCGGGCCGAGCTCACCGGGCAAGGACCCGCGTTGCGCCGCTTCGCCCCGATTGTGCTGCTCGGCGGTGCCGCCGGCGCCGCGGTGCTCCTGCTCGCCCCGGCCGGAACCTTCGAGGCGGTCGTGCCCTGGTTGATCGCCGCGGCGTCGGTCGTACTGCTCCTGCAGCCGCGGGTCCGCCGCGTCGCCGAGCGGCGGACAGCGGGCCGCGACGGTCGCATGCACCTGTCGACCTCGGTCGGCCTGTTCGCCGTGGCTGTCTACGGCGGCTACTTCGGGGCCGCCGCGGGAGTGCTGATGCTCGCGGTGCTGCTGGTCGGTCTGCCGGTCTCGCTCCTGGACGGCAATGCGCTCAAGAACGTGCTGCTCGGGCTCGCCAACACCACCGCGGCCCTCGGGTTCGCGGTGCTCGGGCCGGTCGACTGGGCCGCGGTGGCACCGCTCGCGCTCGGGCTGTTGGCCGGCGCCCGGCTGGGCCCGGCGCTCGCCCGCCGCCTGCCCGCGACGGCACGGCGGGTCGGGATCGGCGTCGCCGGGCTCGGGCTGGCCGCCGCGATCGGTCTCGGCCTGCTCTGAGCCGGGTGTGGATCCTCGATAGACCAGTACGGCGAGCTGGCGATCGGACCGCTCACCGCCGAGGACCTGCCCGCCGAGGTGCAACAGCTCCGCGACGAGCTGACCGCGATGCTGCCGTTCGCATCGATCGCGTCGGTGCTCATCGAGCTCGATCGGCGCACCGGGTTCCTGGGCTGCTTCACCCACACCGGCGGCGCCACCCCATGCTCCCGCCGGCGCCCTCGTGGGCGTCGCGATCACCGCCTGGACGACCGAGTATCTCGGTCTCGCCGTCGCCGAGCAGCGCGAGCGGGGCCGGCGGGTGGATGACGACCTGCTGGCCCACCTGTCGCCTGCGCACAGCGAGAACATCGGGCTGTTCGGCACGATCACCATCGTCATCGCCGCCGAACTCGCCCAACTCGACCCCACCGGCCACCGACCATTGTGGCGGCCATCAGCGTGGCCAGCGTTGGCCGATGAACACGATCACTGTCGGCGGCCACCCGAGCAACCGCTTCGGTGACGCCCTGGGGAGATCGCCGCGACACGGTGCGTTCCTGGGGTGCGCTCGCGTACCTCAAGCCGTCATGACAGCTCGTTACAGCCTGTAGCGCGGCACGAGACAATCGAGCCAGGTTCCTCATCGTCCGGGAGCTTGATCCTGACGCCGGGTCAGGTTCTCGTGTCCCGACCATGGCTGCGACCGGGAACTCAGAGACCGCTCAGACGTGGAAGGTCGAGGCGTTGGCGCAGCTCACCGGGGTGACGGTCCGTGCCCTGCACCACTACGCCCTGGGTCTGCTCACCCCCTCGCGGCGTACCGCAGCCGGGCACCGGCTCTACACCCCCGATGACGTTGCACGGCCCCACCGGATCAGCTCGCTGCGCCGTCTCGGCTTCCCGCGCACGAGTACCTCGTGCGCGTGTTCGGGCTGACCGCTGGTCCGCTACACCGCGACGGTGACGCCCGGCCGGGATGACAGTGATCGCCGTGGACGACGCCGACGCCCACCACACCCGCAGCAGCGCCGCCGGTGCCGACATCATCGAGGCTCCCGTCGACCAAGGCTATGGAGTGCGCGAGTACGGCGCCCGAGATCTCGAGGGCCAACTGTGGTTCTTCCAATCCCCGCTCGGATGACCAGTTCCATGCCGGAGCCGCAGTGCGATCTGGTGATCAGGGGTGGCGGATCCTCGACCTGTCCACCCCGCCGGACGTGCTCGACGCCTTGGCCATTGCCGTGCGCGACGGGGTGATCGTGGCCATGGCCACCGCACGAGAGATCGACGCGTCGTTCCGACGGGGCGGGTCATTTCGACGCTACTGAGAACGCCGGGAGTACGGTTGTTCCGGCTGCTCCGGGCGGGCGTCGCCATGTCATTCAGGTGGCCGATCGATGCTCGCTCATGGGCGCCGTCGTGCGAGTTGGAGGGAGCGGGCCAGATGCGCGTCACCGCCGTGGACGAGGAGGCTCCCGACAGGGTCGAGCGTGCGCGAGCACATGCGTCCGCGGCCGGTCTCGACGCGCTGCTCCTCTCGCCGGGCGCTGACCTTCGCTACCTGACCGGCTATCGGGCGTTGCCGCTCGAACGGCTGACGTGCTTGGTGGTGCGCGCCGAGCGTGATCCGGTGCTGGTTGTTCCCAGGCTCGAGCAGCCAGCGGCCGAGGCGTCCCCTGCGGGGGCGGCGGGCATCGATATCGCCGCGTGGTCGGAGGCCGAGGACCCCTACGACCTCGTCGCATCCCTTGTCCGCGGCGCCCGAGCGGTCGCCGTCGACAATCAGATGTGGGCCGAGAAGGTGTTGCGCTTTCGAGCGGCCATGCCCACCGTCGAGCAGCGACTCGCCGGCGATGTGCTGCGAGAGCTGCGCATGCGGAAGTCCGCCGTGGAGGTTGAGGCACTGCGGGAGGCCGCCGCGGCGATCGACCGGGTCCACGAGCGGGTGCCGGAGTTGGTGCGCGTGGGGCGCAGTGAGCGGGACGTCGGTGCGGATATTGCGGACGCGATCCGCGCTGAGGGGCACGCGAACGTCGACTTCGTCATCGTGGGCTCGGGCCCGAATGGCGCCAGCCCGCATCACGAGCTTTCCGACCGGGTGATCGAGCCTGGTGACCCGGTCGTTGTCGACATCGGGGGGACGACCAGCGCAGGCTACTGTTCGGACTCCACCCGCGTGTACGCCGTTGGCGAGCCGCCTGCGGACTTCCTCGCGGCCTACGGTGTGCTCGCGCGTGCGCAGGCGGACGCGGTTGCGCATGTCCGGCCGGGAGTCACCTGCGCGTCAATTGACGCGGTGGCTCGCGACGCCATCGCCGACGCCGGGTACGGGGAGCGATTCGTCCACCGGACCGGGCACGGGATCGGGCTGCAGACCCACGAGGATCCCTACATCATCGCAGGCAACGAACACCCGCTCGAGCCGGGAATGGCGTTCTCCGTCGAGCCCGGCATCTACCTGCCTGGGCGTTATGGCGCGCGCATCGAGGACATCGTGGTGTGCGTGTCCGACGGCGTCGACGTGCTGAACCGGCGCCCACGCGAGCTCCTCGTCGTCGACTGCTGAGCAGAAGGGCCCGCCGGCGCCTTGCCCGTGTCTTCCTGGCCGGATCTGGTCAGCGGACGCCGCGCATCAGCTTCTTCACCGCCGGTGTTGCCGCCGCCAGGGCCACGCCCAGCACAATCGCGGTGACGCCGATGAAGGAGAAGTACGGCACCTCGTTCTTGCGGTCGTAGTAGCCGGCCAGGATGCCTGCCAGCGTGGTGCCCACCGAGATGGACAGGAAGAACAGGGCGACCATCTGGGTGCGGAACGCCTCGGGTGCCAGCTTGGTCGCCACCGAAAGCCCGATCGGTGACAGGAACAGCTCGGCGCAGGTGAACAGGAACAGGATGAGCGCGAGCGCGATCAGCGGCGTGCTGTTGGCTCCTCCACCGGAGAACGGGATGAACATCAGGAATGCGACGCCCATGATCGCCAGGCCGAGGGCGAACTTCATCGGCGAGCTCGGTTGCCGGGATCCGAGCTTCGTCCACACGGCGGCGAAGACGCCAGAGAAGATGATGATGAAGATGGGGTTGATGGACTGCACGAAGGTGGGCGGCATCACCCAGCCGAACAGATTGCGGTCCAGGCTCTCCTTGGAGTAGATGGCCACGACCGTGAACTGCTGCTGGAACAGGGCCCAGAATGCCACGGACGCGATGTACAGCGGAATGAATGCGAAGACCCTGCTGCGCTCGGTGGCGTCGACCCGGTGGCTGGTCAGGAGCAGCGCGAAGTAGGCGATGCTGGCGACGATGGCCACCCCGGCCATCACCACCGCCAGGTTGGCCGGGTTCACCAACCCGCTGAACAGCGCCACCACGATGACCACAAGCGCCGCGACCGCGATACCCACCCACATCCAGTACCTGCTTCTGGGCAGCGGGTTGGTGACGTGGTGCGCCTCGTCGGGCAGGTGCTTGCGGGTCATGGCGTACTGGGTGAGGCCGACGGCCATCCCGACGGCGGCGGCGGCGAACCCGACGTGGAAGCCCCAGTTCTGCGCTAGCCAGCCGGTGATCAGGGGGCCCATCAGGGCGCCGATGTTGATGCCCATGTAGAAGATCGAGAACCCGGCGTCGCGGCGTTCGTCACCCCGCTCGTAGAGGGTGCCGACCAGGGACGTCGCGTTGGCCTTCAAACCGCCGGAGCCGACGCCGACCAGCACGAGGCCCGCGGTGAGGCCGACGGCTCCGGGCAGGACGGCCAGGGAGAGGTGCCCGAGCATGATGACGATTGCGGAGTAGAACAGCACACGCTCGGAGCCCAGGATCCGGTCGGCGAGCCAGGCGCCGAGGATGGTGGACAGGTACACACCGCCGCCGTAGGCGCCGACGAGGCCGGTGGCGATGCCGCGGTCGATGGCGAGTCCGCCTTCGGCGACCGAGAAGTACATGTAGTACAGCAGGATTCCCTGCATGCCGTAGAACGAGAACCGTTCCCACAGCTCGACGCTGAACAGGTTGGCCAACATCCGAGGATGCCCGAAGAACGACGCCCTCGTGTCGCTCGAAGCAGCTGCTCGGCCTGTACTCATGGCAGAGTGTGGCACTCCACGGTCAGGAAGTCATCAGCTGCGATGGCGCGCCGGCGCAGCTGATGCGTGTCGGGGTGCCATTCGTTGAAGTCGCCGACGCTGCAGCGGCCGGCCGTCTGGCCGAGGGGTCAACCGGTGTGGCAGCCGGTCCGGCCCGCCCGCTCGACACGCGGAGCCGGGTCAGGGGTGTTGCGTGAACGATCGTTGACGCGACACGACCCGCCGGTGTCGGAGCGGAGGGCGGCACGAGGCGGTCAGACAGCGGTTCGGGCTGAGCCTCACGATCCCACGTACACCGCCGCGCACGCCGTAGTGAACGACGATGTGCCATGCTCATCGTATGACGGTGCAGATAGCTGTGAAACTCGACGACGGGTTGGCGGAGCAGGTCAAGGCTGCGGCGGCGGACGCGGGAACGAATCTGTCAGAGTGGGTTCGGACTGCACTGCAGCGCCAGGCCGCGGTCGCGAAGGCGATCCGCGCCCGAGCTGAGGAGGATGCCCGCGCGCAGCGCTACACCAACGAGCAGGAGCGGGCACTCATGGAGGCTCGCCGCCGCCGCGCGATCGCCGCCCTTGACGAAAGATGAGCCTGCCCGCCGAGCCAATCCGCTACGGGCAAGTCTGGGTCTCCCGTGACGAGGTGATGGGTCCGATGAACTACCTCGTCGTCTCCTCCGATGCCTACAACGCCGCGTTCGGAGACCGGCGGGTAATCGCGGTCGAGGTCGACTCACGCTCCGTCTACCAAGGCACCTACCGCGAACCCATCGTCGACTCCGGCACTGCATTGCTTGACCGGCTGGTCTGGGTTGCCCGAGGCATGCTCGAGGAACAGGTCGCCGAGCTGCATCCCGAACGGCACGCCACGGTGGCCACGCAGATCCACGAGCTCATCGGAAACTAGCCACGCCGAGCAGCCGACCCGGAAGGCGATTGATGTCGGCAGGACACAGCACGGCGGCAGTTGACCAAGGGCAGCAACGTGAACCAGCAGCGCCGGGTTGGCCGGACTTCGCGGACCTCGACGCCCCGGTGATCAGCGCGTTCCTCGACCACCTCGAGCGCGACCGGGGCAACAGCATCCGCAGCCGCAACACCCGTCTGTGTCGGGGGCCGGCGCGGGGAGTGCGCGCCCCCTGACTCCGCGCCACCCTCCATCACCGCGCCTACCGCAACCGGCGCTCAGTACGACAAGCCCGCGCGGGGGCGAGGAGCCGGCCCAGCGTGCTCATCCGCCTCCGGCAACCGCCCGTCGCGCCCCACCGGACATCGCCCGCACCACCGCCTCGAGGGGACCGCGCCGGCCGGCGACCCGCACCGCCACCCCGATCGCCAGCGCCACCAGCAGATGCGTCACCAGCAGGGCCCCCGCCGACGTCCCGACGGCCTGCGCCGCCTCGGCCGGGAACAGCGCCAGCGCGGAGACGTGCAGCGTGTACAGCGTCAGCGGCATCGCCCCGACGGCGGCGAGCGGCCATACCAGCAGCGGCGCGGCGCGGGCCAGCAGCAGCATCGCCCCCAGCACCATGAGCGCGGTGCCCGTCGTGTGCGCGAGGTCGAACGGCGTGCCCGTGTGCGGGGCCTCGACGGCGAGCCACCACCAGGTGTCCGTGGGGACGGTGCCGTACCGGCGTTCGGCGAGGTCCGAGCCGAGCACCTGCGCACCGCCGCCCGGGCCCAGCAGCAGTGCCGATCCCGCCCACGCCGCCACCGTCACCGCGGCTCCCCCGCCGGCCAGCCTGGCCGCGACCCGCGGTGACCGCAGGTCCAACCGCCCGACCGCCATCCCCGCCAGCAGGTAGGTCAGCCAGGGCAGCACCGGGTAGTAGCCGGTCAGCGTGAGCTCGCGCAGCAGCTCGCCGGGCGCGGCGAGCGCCGCGAACCCCGGCTGGTCCCCGGGCATGGCCTCCCGGCCTGCGCGCAGCACGTGGCTCGCCACCGGGCCGAGGACGCACCACACCACCGCGAGCACCCCCAGGGTGCGCGCGCGCAGCCGCAGCAGCGGTGTGGCGAGCCAGAACAGCAGCCCGTAGTAGGCGAGGATCACCGCCACCGGCGGCTCGAGCTCGACGAGCGCCAACCCGACCAGCGCCACCAGCGCACCGCGCACCAGCAGCCCGACGGCGGCCGCCGCGTGCGGACGCCCGCGTGCAGGCGGTGTCCGGCCTCCGGTGCTCAGGGCGACTCCGACGCCGGCGAGCACCGCGAACAGCGCCGACGCCCGCCCCGCTGCGACGGCCCCGGCGACGGTCTCGGCACCGGCCGCGGTCATCACCGGCAGGATGTGCACCGACGCCATCCCGGCGAGCGCGACGGCCCGTGCGGCGTCGACGCCATCGAGCCGCCGCCGTGCTCCGGAGCCGGAGCTCGTGGCCCGAGCACGCCTGGCCCGAGCACGCGTGACGCCGGGATCGGCGACGCAGCCACGCTGCGCCAGTTCGGCCGTCGATGCCCGGTCCTCGGGGGCCCGGTCCTCGGGGGTGACCGTCGCAGGCCGGCCCGGTTCCCGCGGTACCGTCACCGGCCCGCCGGACCGGCCGTCACCGGACCGTCGGGGCGGGCTCCGACCGACCGCAACCAGTCGTCCAGTGCCCGGTGGACCTCGCGCAGCGGCGGCCGACGGGCCGGGTCGTCGAGCAGTGCGGCACGCAGCAGGGTCAGGTGCGCCGACCGGCGCGGCAGGTGGGTCGGCGGGCCGCCGAGCGCGGCGGCGCGCAGCCCGGAGACCGCGTCCGCGTGGTCGCCGCGCGGCGGCTGCCCGCACAGGGCGTACCCGACGGTGGCCGCCAGCTGCCAGGAGTCCGACTGCGGGGTCGCCCGGGCGCCCGCGGCGACCTCGGGAGGCAGGAAGTCGGGGGTGCCCAGCACGAACCCGGTGGCGGTCAGCGTCGCGTCGCCGGTCTTGCGGGCGATCCCGAAGTCGATCAAGTGGGCCTGTCCGTCGGCGTCCAGGACGATGTTGCCCGGCTTGACGTCGCGGTGCAGCACCCCCTGCCCGTGCGCCGCGTCCAGCGCGCCGGCGATGCTCGACCAGACGCGGGCGGCGGCGACGTCGTCCAGGATTCCCCGGGTCCGGACGAGCTCGCCGAGCGACTCGCCGCGCACGTACTCCATCACGATCACCATGCCGTCGAGCTCGGCCAGCCCCGGGTCGCTGTCGGCGGGCACCAGGTCGTGGATCTGGACGCAGTGCGGGTGGCGCACGGTCGCCAGCGCGTGCGCCTCGCGGCGGATCCGCTCCTCGGTCTCGGCGTCCCGGACGTGGGCCGCCTTCAGCGCCACCGTGTGCCCGAGGCGGGCGTCGTGGGCGAGCCACACCCGCCCGAACCCGCCCGAGCCCAGGCGCCGCACCAGCCGGAACCGGGCCGGGCCGGTGGGGCGCGGCCGCGGGGCGAGCGGGGAGTTCGCCCCGATGACGCCGGGGACCGGTCCCGCCACCCCACCCGGGGCGACGAGGGTCGGCGTGGGCCCCGCTGCGCGCGTCGGACGCGGGGCGACCGCGCCGGGAGCGGACTGCGCCGACACGACGGGCTCGGGGGTGCGGGCGGCGAACCGGGCCGCGAGTCGGTCACCGACCCCACCTGACCGGCCCGCCGTCCCGGGCGTGCCCGTCGCGTCCGGGACGGGCCGCCTCCCCGATGCACCGGCGGCCGAGCCGGCCGGGAGCCGCGCCGAAGGAGCCCGGGCGGGCGAGCCCGGCCGGGCCGCGGGTCCGGTCGCCGGTCGCGCGGCCAGGGACCGGTGCACCACCGCCCAGCTCGGCGTGCCGAGCGAGAGCACCGCCGGCATCCCGAGGAACGCACCCGCCGCCGCACCCAGCCACAGGTGTGCCGCCGAACCGGCCGGGACCTTCGTCGTCAGCGCCGCCACCGCGAGCACCGGCAGCCAGAAGAACCGCGCAGGCCAGCGCGGGCCGCGGCGCAGGGCAAGCCGTGCCGACGCCGCCGTGAACAGCGCCGCCACCGCCGGCAGCCCGAGCAGCGCCAACACCGCCAGCCCCGAGCGCACCGGGCCGGCCGCCGTGAACGCCGCGGCGACGCTGCCTCGTCCCAGGTAGCTGCTCTGGGCGCCGACCACGCACACCGTGGAGTCCAGATCACGCAGCTGCCGCGCCGTCAGCCCCGGCACCGGCCCGCTGCCGGCCGCGGCGGCGAAGACCCGGCCCGCGGCGAGGAACACCAGCAGCGGCAGCACCCCGCAGACCAGCAGCCCGGTCCCGGCGAGGACGGTCGACTCGGCCGGCCCGTACCGCGACCCGATCCGGCGCCGCCACAGCGCCACCGCCGCGGCGCCGGCCGCCGGCAGCAGCCCCACGACGACACCCAGCAGCGACACCGCCCACGGCCATCCGCCCGGGCACACCGCGTCCGCGGTCAGCCCGTGCAACCTGGCGATCAGTGATGCGACCAGCGCGGTGAGCGCGTCCACTCCCGCCCTCCCCCCGCGATGGCCCCTACGACGTCCTGCCCGGACGGGCCCGTGATCCCACTATGGCATCACCGCGGCGGGCATCAGCGGAACCGGCATCACCGCGACGGCAGCCGTCAGCGGCGGTCACCGCCCACCCGGTCCGGCCCCCCGTCGTGTGCGGGACGCCCGTCATCCGGCTCTCCGCCGGGTTCGTCACCCTGCTCGTCACTCTTCTCCGGTTCGTCGGCCGGTTCGTCGGCCGGTTCGCGGTGGGCCTGCGCGTCGCGGAGCTCGGCCGCACCATTGCGGGCGCGCACGTCGTCGTGCGGTGCGCTGGGGTGGAGCCGGCCGTAGCGCATCTGGTTGAGCACCGCCGCGGCGACGTCGGGCCGCTCCCGCACGGCCCGCTCGAGGACGGCGACGTCCGGGCTCATCAGGATGTCGGGCAGCTCGCCGGGCACCACCGAGCCCGTCGCCGCGGCGATCCCGGCCCCGGGAGGGGCCGCGCCGTCGCCCGGCGCCGCGCTGACCTTCTCCGTGGCCCGAGTCAGCCGGTCGCGCCGGTCGCGCAGCGGAACCGGCCACAGGGACTGGATCGACGCGTTGAAGTGCGCGCCGAGCACGATCGCCAGCCCGATGAAGAACGTGCCAAGCAGGAACGCGATCGGCGCGGCCAGCGCGCCGTAGGTGTAGCCCGTGCCGGTCAGCCAGTCCAGGTACACCCGCAGCCCGGTCGCGCCGATCAGGAACACCGCCGCCGCGAGCAGCGCGCCGGGCAGGCCCCGGTACCAGGGCGGCTTGAGCGGCAGGGCGATCTTGTACAGAGTCGTCAGGGCCAGCAGCAGCACCAGCCCGATGACCAGCGGGGAGAGCAGGAAGTCCAGCAGCGGCCGCGCCGTCGGCTGCCAGGACTCCGGCAGGAACCGGGCGGGCCGCTCCGGCCCGATCGCCACGATCGGCAGCGCCACGATCCCGGTCACCAGCCCCAGGACGTAGAGCAGCAGCGCCAGCAGGCGCTGCCACACCGGGTTGCGCAGCAGGTACTGCTCGTGCGCCCGGGTGATCGCGTCGACGAACGACGACATCGCCGACGACCCCGACCACATCGAGATCACGAACCCGATCGAGACGACCTCGGCGCGCGCCGTGGTGAGGATGTCGGACACCGTCGGGGCGATGATGTCCTCCACCGCCTCCCGGCTGAACACCCGCCCGGCCAGCTCGACGACCTGCTCCTCCACCGCGGTGACCGTGTCCGGCCCGTAGAAGTCGCCCACGTAGCTGAGGATGCCGAACAACCCCAGCAGCAGCGGCGGCAGCGACAGCGTCTGCCAGAACGCGGCCGCGGCCGCCTCGCTGAAGATGTTGTCGTCCCACGCCCGCACCAGCGTGCGGGTGACGAGCTTGCGCCCGCGGTGCCGCCGGACCGGCGGATCAGGTTCGGTCATCGCCACCGGCCCGCCCGTCCACGGTGAACGCGAGTCCGCCCGCCCCGTCGACGTCCACCCGCACCTCGTCCCCGGCGGCCGCGGTGCCCGCCAGCAGCATCCGCGACAGCCGCCGGTCCACCTCCCGCGCCACCGTCCGGCGCAGCGGCCGCGCTCCGAGTGCTCCGCCCGCCCCGCGCCCGGCCAGCCACGCCAGCGCCGCATCGGACACCGTGAGGCCGATCCCCTGCGTCGCCAGCCGACCGCGGGTCTCGGCCAGCACCATGCCGGTGATCGCGGCCAGCGCGGACGGCGACAGCCGGGCGAACAGCACCACTTCGTCGACCCGGTTCACCAGCTCGGGCCGCAGCACCACCCGCGACAGCGCCAGCACCGGCTCGCGCACCGCCTCGACGTCCCCGCCCGGTGCGCTCAGGATCAACTCCGCGCCCAGGTTGCTCGTCAGCACCACCACCGTGTGCGTGGCGTCCACGCTGCGCCCGTGCGCGTCGGTCAACCGCCCCTCGTCGAGCAGGGACAGCAGCGCCCCCGTCACCTCCCGGTGCGCCTTCTCCACCTCGTCGAACAGCAGCACCGCGTACGGGTCGCGGCGCAGCGCCTCGGTCAGCTGCCCCGGCTCGTCGTGGCCCACGTGCCCGGGCGGTGCCCCGAGGAGCCGGGTCAGGCTGGAGGCGTCGGCGAACTCGCCCATGTCGAACCGCACCGGCTCGCTGTCGTGCAACGCGTCCGACAGCGCCCGGGCCAGCTCCGTCTTCCCCACCCCGGGCGGGCCGACGAACAGCAGCGACCCCGTCGGTCGGCCCGGCGCGGCCAGCCCGGCCCGCCCTGACCGCACGGCGTCCGCGACCGCCTCCACCGCCGCGTCCTGCCCCACGACGCGGCGGGACAGCACCTCCTCGAGGCCCAGCAGCCGCTCCCGGTCCGCCGCCCCGACCGCGTCCACCCGGGCCACCGGGATGCCCGTGGCGCGGGAGACGGCGGCGGCCACGTCGTCGCGGGTGAGCTCGGGCCGTGTCCCGGCGTCCGGCGGCGCCTCCCGGGCCGTCGCCAGCTGCGCGGCCACCGCGTCCAGCTCGCGCGTGAGCGCCTCGGCCCGCTCGTAGTCCTCGGCGTCGACGGCGACGTCGCGGGCCCGGGTGAGCTGCTCGAACCGCTCCTCCAGCCCGACCGCCGGCCCCGCCGCCGGTGCGGGCGCCCGCAGCCGGATCCGGGCGGCCGCGCGGTCGATCAGGTCGATCGCCTTGTCCGGCAGGAACCGGTCGCGCACGTAGCGGTCGGACAGCACCGCCGCGGCGTCCAGTGCCGCGTCGGAGATCATGACGCCGTGGTGGCGCTCGTAGCGCTCCCGCAGCCCCCGCAGGATCGCCACGGTCTGCTCCACCGTCGGCTCCGGCACCCGGACCGGCTCGAACCGCCGCTCCAGCGCCGGGTCGCGCTCGATGTGGCGGCGGTACTCGCGCAGCGTCGTCGCCCCGATCATCTGCAGCTCGCCCCGGGCCAGCGCCGGCTTGAGGATCGTGCCGGCGTCCATCGCGCCACCCTCGGCCGCGCCCGCCCCGACCACGGCGTGCAGCTCGTCGACGAACACCACCACCGACCGCCGCGCCGCCACCACCTCGTCGATCACCGAGGTGAGCCGCTGCTCGAACTCGCCGCGGTACTTCGTGCCGGCGACCATGCCGGCGAGATCCAGGGCCACCACGCGCAGGTCCCGCAGGCTCTCGGGCACCTCACCCGCGACGATGCGTGCCGCGATGCCCTCCACGATCGCGGTCTTGCCAACCCCCGGGTCGCCGAGCAGCACGGGGTTGTTCTTGGTCCGCCGCGCCAGGACCTCCAGAACGGCGTCGATCTCCTCGGTGCGTCCCACCACCGGGTCGAGGGCGCCCTCGCGCGCGGCCGCGGTGAGATCGCGGCCGTGGCGGTCCAGCCGCGGTGTCGCCACCCGGCGGCGGGGTCCGGTGCGCTGGGGTCCGGTGCGTTGGGGTCCGGGGCTCGCGGCGGGGCCCCGCTCGTCGTGCCCCAGCCCCTGCTCCAGCCCGGCGACGAGCCGGCCGACGAGATCCTCGAGCGGCCCGAACGCCCCGCCGAACGGCTGGTCGCCCTCGCGGGACGGCTTGTCGGGCATGACGCCCTCCCCCTGTACGCGCTGCCTGCACATCTGTACGGGCCTCACCAGCGATGGTGCCTGTCCGCGGCCCGGCGTGCAGCATTCGCGCCCGGCCGGGACGGAAGCGACGCGAATCCGTCACAGCCTGCTGAGTACCGCTGCAGCAGACGCCTCCGCCGCGCGGTCCGCGGCGCAGCTCCCCTCGCTGATCACGGACCGGGCGGCGGTGTGGCCAGGGCGTCGACGAGGAGGGCGCGCAGCTCGTCCGGGGGCAGCGCGTGGAGGCGGGCGGCGGACAGCTCCGCCCGGGTGGCCTCCAGCTCGGTCCGCAGCCGGCCGGCCTCGGCGTCGGCGCGGGCGCGCAGCGCGGACTCGGACTCCATGCGCTCCAGGGTCGCCCGCAGCCCGCCCTCCGCGGCGCGGCGGGCTTCCTCCGCGGCCGCGCCGGCGCGGGCGGCGTCGGCGGCCCGGCGCTCGGCGTCGTCGCGGGCGGTGACGGCCGTGACGACCCGGTCCCGGGCGTCGACCTCGGTGGCGGCCGCCGCCGCGCGCAGCTCACCCGCCTCCTCACGCAGGCGGTCGTTGTGCGCGCGCAGGTCGGCGAGCTCGGCACGCAGCTCGGCCGCGCGGGCCAGAGCCGCGTCCCGTCCGGCGTCGGCCCGCTCGGCACGCCCTCCCGCGGCCGCCGCCTGCTCCCCCGCCGCCGCGGCCCGCGTCTCCGCCGCGACCCGCGCCTCGACCGCCTCCGCCGCGCTCTGCTTCGCCGCTCCCAGCGCCTCGGTCGCCTCCAGCGCCTGCCGGGCTGCGGCGCCGGCCCGGCGCACGGCCTCGTCACGGTCCTCCGCAGCCTGTTCGGCCGCGGTCCGCGCCCTGTGCGCCGCCTCGTCGGCCCGCTCCCCGGCGGCCTCGGCCGCCACCCGTTCGGCGTCGGACTCGGCCGCCCGCCGGTGCGCGACCTCGACGGACGCGACGGCGTCGCGCTGCACCTCGTCCAGCCGTGCCGTCACCGCGTCCAGCGCCACGGCCAGCTCGGCCACCGGCCCCTGCACCGCCTCGACGTGCTCGCGCAACCGGTCGGCGTCGAGCCGGAAGGCCGTACCGCCGCCGTCGAGGCCGAGCGCGTCCAGGGCCTCACGTTCGTTGCGGGCCATCTGCGCGCAGGTGCGGCCGCCCTCCCAGCGGGTGTCGCGGCAGAACGAGCGCGGGCGGCCGCCCTGGGGTCCGGGAGCGGGGAGCTCGGCGCGGCAGCGGCTGTAGCCGCAGCGTGTGGCGGTGTCGATCACGTGTGCGACAGTATCAGTTACGCTCTTTGAACTAGTAACCAGGTTACTGGTTAGTCTGTACTGAACTGACCACCAACGAAACCGGTGTTTTGTTGGAGGGACGTCGGGTGTGCAGTTCGGGTCAGTCACCTGCACCCTGCAAACGGCCGGGCGCGGATCGTGCTCGATTCGGTCGCCGCTGGGCGCGCCCCGGCCGCGCGGACGCTGATCCGGCATATGACGGCGCTCCTCGCCGCCTTCCGCGTGCTGCGGTTGACGACCTCACGCCACCGATGCAAGCGTGTAATCATGCCGTCCCTCTTCGAGCACGCCGGTGGGTACGAGGCGCTGCACCGCCTCGAGCATCGACGTGCCGCGGCGGACGTCGCTCGAGTGGCAAGGTGTGCGGGTGGAAATGGTCGAGCACGTGCTCGCCGCCCTCTCCGGCCTGCAGATCGACAACTGTCGAGGTGTGGGTCACTGCGGCGGAGATGCCTGGCTGCGACGGCTCGGCGCTCGCGTTCGTCGAAGCACTCGATTCGGTCGGGGTGACCGACCAGGTCATGCCGGTGCGGCAGATCTGCGTGAAGCGGCGGATTCGCGTCGGCGACGAGCGGAACTGGATCGAGGCGTCGCCGTCGCACGGCGGGCTCCTGTCGGTCGCGTTCGATCTCGACTATCGGGATCATCCCGCGATTGGCCGGCAAACGATCCGGCTCAACGTCCATCCCGCGACGTTCCGCACCGAGCTGGCGCCGTGCCGCACGTTTCTCGAAGAAGAGGCCGCCCGCGCGATGGTCGCCCAGGGCCTCGGCCGCCGTGTCACGCCGCAGAACCTGCTGATCTTCGGTCCCGAAGGTCCGCTCGAGAACACGCTGCGGTTCGACAACGAATGTGTCCGGCACAAGGTGCTCGACGTGGTCGGCGACTTGGCGCTCACGGGCTGCCAGGTGGTCGCCGACGTCGTTGCCTTCCGCTCCGGACATCGGCTACACGCGGAGCTGGCGAAACAATTGATGGAACAAGCCGGCATCGCGCTCGGCGACCGCGGCCTGGAGCGACGACTTTCGGCGTGAAGCCCGACAGGACGCACCACCCAAAACAAATAAAGTACAGACGGCAAACGGGAGCAGTTCACGATGACGACACGCATAGCTCACCAGGCGGCGGTCGATCCCCAGGCCCAGATCGACGACGACGTGGAGATCGGCCCCTTCACGATGATCGGCCCCCACGTGCGAATCCTCGCCGGCACGCGGATTATGAACTCCGTTTCGATCATCGGCCACGTCACCATTGGCCGCGATAATTTGATCTATCCCAATGTCGTGATCGGCGGCGAGCCGCAGGACATCAGCTACGCCGGCAGCGACACGCAAGTCGTGATCGGCGACGGCAACACGATCCGCGAAGGCGTCACGATCAATCGCGGCAGCGAAAAAGAAGACGGCGATCACCCGGATCGGCAACAAAAATTTCCTGATGGCCTGCTGCCACGTGGCCCACGATTGCAAGCTCGGCAGCCACATCATCATGGCTAACGGCTCGCTCTTGGGCGGCCACGTGCACGTCGACGACTACGCTTCGATCTCCGGGGCGGTCGCGGTGCACCACTACACGTCGATTGGCAGCTATAGCTTCATCGGTGGCCTGAGCCGCGTGCTGCACGACGTACCGCCGTTCATGCTTTGTGAAGGGACGCCGGCCCGGCCGCGCTGCATCAACATCGTGGCGCTCAAGCGGCACGAATTCTCGACCCACGTGATCGACTGCCTCGCCGAAGCCCATCGCCTGCTCTACCGCGGCAAGGTCGGGCTCGACCCGGCCCGCGAAATCCTCCGCGGCAATGGCCAGCTCGTGCCGCAAGTGAACGAATTGTTGGCGTTCATCGAAGGGCAGCAGGATGGCCGGCACGGGCGAGGCCGAGAGACCAGGAGAGCCGCATGACGCCATTGCGAGTCGCCGTCATCGGCGCGGGCCACCTGGGCCGCATCCACGCACGAATTGCCGCCGGGCTCGACGACATCGAATTGGTCGCCGTGGCCGATCCCGTGGCTGCCTGCCGCGACGCCGCCGCGGCGGAAAGCAAGACCGAGTCGGTCGCCGATTATCGCGAGTTGATTGGCGAAATCGACGCGGCGATCGTCGCCACGCCGACCAATACGCACCACACCGTCGGCATCGAGCTGCTGTCGAGCGGCATCCCGCTGTTGATCGAGAAGCCGCTGGCCAATCACACGGCCGCGGCCGACGACCTCGTGAACCTGGCCCGCAAGCAGGGCCTCGTGCTGCAAGTGGGACACGTCGAACGGTTCAATCCGGCACTCGCTTGGGCGGCTTCGGAGGTCCACGACCCGAAATACATCGAGGCCACGCGCACCAGCGGTTACTCATTCCGCTCGACCGACATCGGCGTGGTGCTGGACGTGATGATCCACGATCTGGACATCGTCCTGGCATTGGCCGGTTCAACCGTGACGAATGTCGAGGCGCTGGGCATCTCGGTACTGGGCGGTCACGAGGACATGGCGACCGCACGGCTCACGTTCGCCAGCGGCTGGTGGCCCAATTGACGGCCTCCCGCGTGAGCTTCCGGCAGCAGCGGACGATGAGCATCTTCACGTCGCGCGGCCAGTGCGTCGATCGACTTCGCCACACAAGAAGCGACGCGTCGTCAAGCCGCGCGAAGACGTGCTGCGGCGCCGGTTCCAAGTCGACCGGCTCACGGCCGAAGAGCGGGCTCACTTGAAGGACCATCTCTTCGAGGAGCTCTTGTCCGCAGCGAGCACGAGCCGATCAAGATCAATGCGATCGAGGAGGAGCAACGCGACTTTCGTCGCCGCGATCCGCACCGGCAAGACGCCGCGCGTCGATGGCGCCGCGGGCCGCAACGCGGTCGCCGTGGCCGGCATGATTCTCGAAAGCATCAGCGACCACGCCTGGGACGGCACGCGCGCCGGCCGCCATGGCCCGTTCGCCATGCCGGCGCTGCCGATTCTTTCCGCCGCCGACCGCTGGCCAGCAGAAGACGATCCCCCGCCGCCTGGCGCGGGTGAGTGCTTTGTGATGCCGGCTCAGGATCAATGGCATCTCCTAGCGACGCGGCATATGATTAGCTGCCCGTAGGCCAAAGGAGGATTGATCATGGCCGGTCCGGGATGGTCGACATGGGCCGCGTCGACGACGGAATTGATATTGGCGAATTATTGGGATCGTCATTGCGCTCAAAACGGCGAACGTCAGCTCGAAGCAGTTCGTCGCAGCAAAGTCTGCGGGATCGTAGATGCGGAGCAGCGCACTGTCATACCGCAATCGGTCGTCGACGATTTGGGCCTCGTATCGACAGTGAGACGAATCGTCCGCTAGCTGACCATCGAACACGCGAAAACGTGAAATCGTCCGAAATGTCTGGCTGCAATTGTGCGGTCGCGAATCAGTCTTCACCGCGATCGTCGAGCCGAACCGCCCGGATGCGTTGATTGCGCTATCGTCGATGGAAGAATTGGATCTGATCGTGGATTGCACACGAAACGAAGTGCGTCCCCGCGATCCCGATCGCATCATCTCCGAAATCGAATGATGCGAATTGCGCCGGCCGCGCAATTCAAAACTACGCCAAATCGCGGTCCTCGAACAGGATCAGCGCAAGCAGCATCGCGGCGGTCGAATAGAGCAGGCAGTACAACGCAGCGCCCAGCCGAGATAGGCCATCGGCACGTCGACACCGCCGGCCACCGCGGCTTGGATGTTGAAGTGGTCGAGCACCGGCAGCACGACCGCGATCAATTGGCCGATGAACGCGACGAACTCGAGCTGGCCCGCCGACGACTGCACGATCAGCGGGCCAGATGGCCCAGCACGTAGATCGAGCCGCAGATGATCAGGTTCGGCAACATCGGCAGCCGCGTGGAGATCGCCACGCTGATCGCCGTCAGCACGACCGTCTCCATGAACGCCAGCACCAGGCCCGGCACGGTGCCGATCATCGCTTCGATAGCACTGCTGCCAATTGGGCTCGGGATTGGCCGTTTCGCGGGCGTCGTAGACGACCTTGTACGAGACGGTGATCAAGAGAATCGCCCCCAGGATCACGAACATCAAGAACAGCGGCCAGACGATGCCCAGGAACTTGCCGATCATGAACTGCCGCCGGCTGATCGGCTTCGACAGCAGCGTCACCGCGGTCTTGCCCTCGATTTCGTCGGCCACCGAGACGCTCGCCGTCCACAAGCCGACGAGGATCGCCAGGACCATGATCGTCGTCAGGCCCGAGTCCTTGAGCATCTTCACGTCTTCGCCGAACGTGTTGTACGGAATGTAGATGAACGACAGCAGCGCGAACGCCCCGCCGAGTATCACGAGAATGTAGAGCGGTTGGGCGACGGCCTCCTTGGCCGTGGCCAGCGCGATCACCGACACGCCGGGAAACAGCCAGTAGATCAAAAAATAGACGAGCATAGACTCCCACGACCGCCGCCGCGGTGATCAGAATCTGGTGGACCTCCGGCATCTCGACGTCGGTTAGGATATTGATCTTCAGCTCGGCCGGCGCCGTGCCCTGGTTCGTGACGTACAAGACTGCTGACGATGCCATCGAACAATCGCGGGCGATTGCTGCTGGGCGTCCAGGCGTAGGGCTCATCCGCCTGAATCAGCACCAAAGGAGCCGCGTAGGCGTCGCCTTGATTCGTGTTGATCACGAGGTTTTGATTGCTCTCGAATCCGTAGCGCTGAATCTCGTTCCGCGCGAAACTCGATCGGCACGGCGAAATCTTCTTCGCCGGCGGGGATCGTGACCGATTTCTCCTGGGGGCCGACCGAAGTGAGCCGCTTCAGCGAGTCGATGGTCAGCCGGGCCGGCATCGTCGGCGCGCCGAGCAGGCAGAAACCGACGAATACGATCGCCATATAGGTGATCGGCAGCAGCACGCTCTCGCGCACGACGCGGGCGACCGATTCCGCGGCCGGGCGCGCGACGAGCCACAGGAGGCCGAAGAGCACCAGCAGGATCGCCATGCCGATCGTCACGCCGACCGAGAGGATCCAAATCGGCGTGAGCCACACGATAAGATTGCCGAACAGCAGAATTGACGACATAGATGCCTGCAGTTAGAAAGTCGATGAAATGAACAAGTGGTCGTGGCGATTTCTTCCCGTCCTTCGCGGAAGACTACTTTCATCAAAACGTACGGCCGGCGATCGATCAAGACTCTGGAGGGAACGCTATTTCGACGAGCGAGACCCGCAACCATCCAATTACCGCCGAATCTCGAATCCCGCGAACTCTCCGCTGGCCGGCTGCGTATCAATGCGTTCGTCGCGAATGAAGCGGATCATCCGCTCGCGGACGTCGTCGAGGAAGGCTGCCAGCTCGTGCTTCTCGCCCTCCGCCACCAGCTCGACTTCGCCATTGGCGAGGTTGCGAACGAAGCCGTTCACCTCGTACCGTTTGGCAATTCCCTGGGTCGTGTAGCGAAAACCGACCCCCTGTACGTGACCGCGGTAGTGGACGGTTTTTCGTAAATGGGCGATCGTTGCGCACATGCTCCAAAGTCCGTAAGCGGCCCGCACCGCGACGGGATTCAGTATATCCAGCGGCTGCTGGCACTGCCAGCCTTGACCCTTCGGCCGCGTTTCTCTAAGCTCCCCGCGCGATGGTGTGGCTGCAAAATCCTCGTGGCTGGCTGTTCGGCGCGGTGGCGCTGGCGCTGGCCCTCTGCCCGCGCGTCGGGGTCGCCGACGAGGCAGACGTGGTCGTGCTGCGGAGCGGCGGCGTATTGCACGGCGCGGTCTCGGTGAGCGGCGAGCGCTACGTCATCACGGGCTCCAACAGCGTCGTCGACGTGCCCGCGCCCCAGGTGTTGCTCGTGGCCCATTCGATGGAAGACGCGTACCAGCAACAACGCAAGAAATTGCCCGCGGACGTCGCCGAGGCGCATCTCGGGCTCGCCGACTGGTGTTTGCGACTACGATTTGCTCGAGCCGGCGAAACAGGAGCTCACCGACGCGCGGCGGCTCGATGCACGTGACCCCAGAATCGGTCTATTGGAACGCCGCCTCACGTTGGCGAGCACACCCAAGGCAGCACCGCCAGCCCAGGCCCCACCGAATCCGCGTGACGATAACGCGTCCAACGAAGAATTGGCAAAGTTGATCGCCGCAGTGAAGGATCTGCCGCCCGGCGCCGTCGAGCGATTCACTCGCAAAGTGCAGCCGCTGTTGGTGAATAGCTGCACGACCTCCGGCTGCCATCAGGCGGGCGGCCAGCAGAACTTTCAGCTCGATCGCGCGGTGCTGCACGGTTTGGCAAATCGCCGGATCACGCTCCGCAACCTGGTTGCGACTCTCGAGCTGGTCGATGACGATGTCCCGAAAAACAGCGAGCTTGTGAAAATGCTCCGCCACAAGCATGGCGGGATGGACCACCCGATCTTCAGCTCGCGGCAAGAGCCACAGCTCACGCAGATTCTCGACTGGGTAGATCTCGTCGCCCAAGGAGACGTTCGCACAGATTCGGCCATCGCCCAGTCGAAGAATCAGCGCCGCCAATCAAACCGAGCAATCTGTTCGGAGACTCGGAGTACGACTTGCCGCCCTCTC
>CAVRHG010000068.1:0-18468 GCA_963720845.1 uncultured Actinomycetota bacterium
GCGCGGGCACCCGCCGGTCTCACCCTCTCGTGGTCACGACCACGCGGGCGGCTCCGAGGTGCCGGCGTCGCGTCGCGGCCTCTCAGCGGGCGTAGCGCTCCGCCACCCGGGCCCGCGCCTTGGCCGCCTCGACCTCACGGTTCTTCGGCGGCGCGGTGGTCACCAGGTCGTCGAGGAGCCGGCGCGTCGCCGCGGCGACCTCCCCGACAGCCCGGTCGAACGCGTCGGCGTTGGCCTGCGACGGCTTGGCCGAGCCGCTGAGCTTGCGGACGTATTGCAGCGCTGCCTCGTGCACCTCCGCGTCACTGGCGGGCGGGGCGAAGTTGTGCAGCGGGCGGATGTTGCGGCACATGACATCCACGGTAGCCCGGCCCTCTCGAATCGGGTCAGCCGACGACGCGCATGCTCGCGTCCAGCTCACCGGCCTGCTGGCGCGCGTTCAGCACCGCCAGCCGGGTGAACCGAGTGTCGAACGCCTCCTGGGTCAGCCCCCGCGCCCGGTACTCCCGCGTCAGCTGCACCGCACCGTCCGGGATCGTCCACTGCGCCTCGAAACCCAACTCCTTACGGGCCCGGGAGAAATCGACCCGGTAGGACCGCGGGTCGTTGCCCGTCTCACCAGTGATCAACAACTCGGCACCCGGCACCGCGCCGCCCACCGCCTGCGCGATCTCGGCGACCGTGCGGTTGTTGCGCTCGGTACCGACGTTGTACGCCCGCCCGCGGACGACATCGGCGGGCGCGTCGAGGGCGACCACCACCGCCTGCGCGATGTCCTCGGCATGGGTGAGCGGCCGCCACGGGGTGCCGTCCGACAGCACCCGGATCGTGTTCGACAACACCGCATGACCCACCAGGTTGTTCAGCACGATGTCCGCCCGCAACCGCGGGGAGAACCCGAACGCCGTGGCGTTGCGCATCGACACCGGCACGAAATCGGCGTCCGCCAGCGCCGCGATGTCGTCCTCCACCCGCACCTTCGACTCCGCATACGGGGTCACCGGCTTGAGCGGCGCGTCCTCGCCGACCAGCTCATCCCCCGACTGCGCCCCGTACACCGAACACGTCGAGGCGTACACGAACCGCGCCACCCCCGCGTCCTTCGCGAGCCGGGCCAGCCGGGTCGAGGCGTGGTGGTTGATGTCGTAGGTGATCTCCGGTGCCAGCGAGCCCAGCGGGTCGTTCGACAACGCGGCCAGGTGCACCACCGCGTCGAACCCCACCAACTGCCCCACCGTGACGTCCCGCAGATCCACCGCGAGGGTGGGCGCGTCCGGAACGTCCAGCGAGCCCAGCACACACCCGGCGAACAGGCCGCTGTCCAGGCCGGTCACCTCGTGCCCGGCCGTGGCCAGGACCGGGGCCATCACCGTGCCCAGGTAACCCTGGTGACCGGTCAACAGAACACGCACAGCGAATCTCCTCGGAATGGCGAGTCAGGACGGGAAGGGCGGAGTGGACAGGTCGACGCCGAGCAGCGGCGCCGCCCCCAGCACCAGCTTCGCGACGTGGAATGCCTCGGCGTAGCGGGCGTGGCACTGCACGCCGCGGACCCGGGCGAGGCCGCCGAACACCTCGGGGTCGAACCAGCTGCGGTCGCGCTGCGACCCGTAGTGCTCGTGCAGCTTGGCGATCTTCTCCCGGAGCACCGGTTCGGCGAGCGGGAGGTACACGGTCGGCTGCGCGAGGTCGCCGTCCCATTTGAGGATCTCGTAGCCGAGGATCAGATGGTCCCGGAAGGCGGTGGGCACGAGCTTCGCGAACGTGCGGTGGTCCTGATGCGCGTCGTGCGGGGAGGGCGCGAAGATCAGGTCCGGCTCCCCGTGGGTGCGCAGCTCCTCGAGGGCCAGCTTCGCGCGCTCCCAGCGGGTGGGCACCCGGCCGTCCGGCAGGTCGAGGACCGCCACGTCGAGCTGCGCCCCGGGGCAGAACGCGGCGAGCGCGGCGCGTTCCTCCTCCTCGCGCAACGAGCCGCCGCCGGTGAGCACGAACGCTGTGACAGCGACGCCCGGGTGGGAGCGACACAGCTCCAGCAGGGCGCCGCCGGCACCGATCGCGATGTCGTCGCAGTGCGCCCCGAGCAACAGCATCCGGTCAAGCCGCTCGGGCAGCAGGCTCAGCACTGCGTTCTCAGCATTGCCGGGATTCTCAACATGCTGGTCTCGGCACGGGTCTCCTCAGCGGTCGAGCCGGCCCTGCAGCTCGGCGATGGCGGCCTGCAGCGGGTCCCGGTCGGGGGCGTCCCACAGCATCCACGGTCTGGTGCCGCTCTGGTAGGCCGCCTCCAACGCGGTCCGCTCCTTGACGGTGTCCGCGGGCTGCCAGAACCCGCGGTGCCGATACGCCATCATCCGGCCCTCCTTGGCCAGCGGCGCGCAGACATCGCCGATGAGGTCGCAGTCCTCCTCCATGTGCTCGAACACCTCCGGGCGGAGCATCAGATAGCCGCCGTTCTCCCACAACGGCATCTCCTGCAACGTGCTGATCGAGGAGATGTCATCACCCTCACCCAGGTTCACGCAGTGGAACGCCGACTGCGGCGGCACCGCCAACAACCCACCCACCATGTCCGACGCCCGGAAACGCTCGATCATCGTGTCCAACGGCGCGTTCGTCAGCACATCGGCATAGTTGGCCAGGAACATCTCCTCGCCCTCGACATGCGCACGCACCCGACGCAGCCGCTCACCGATCGGCGAGTCCAACCCCGTGTGCACAAACGTGATCGTCCAGTCCTGGATGTCGCTGCCCAGCAGCTCCACCCCGCCCTCGTGCAACACGAAGTCGTTGCTGGCCGTCTCGTCGTAGTTGAGGAAGAAATCCTTGATGTGATGCGCCCCGTACCCCAGACACAATACGAAATCCTTGTGCCCGAAATGCGCATAATAGCGCATCACATGCCAGATCAGCGGACGCGGCCCCACCTGATGCATCGGCTTGGGCAGATCAGACACGCCATCGCGCATCCGCATGCCATACCCACCGCAGAACAGAACGACCTTCATCGCCTCAGACCACCTCGAGGGTCGGGATCGGGAAGACCAACCGGCCCCCCCAATCGCGCACATAGGACAACTGCTCGGTCAACTCCTCGCGGAGATTCCAGGGCAGCACCAGCACGTAATCCGGCCGATCGGCCGCGATCTGATCCGGTGCCAACACCGGGATCCGGGTACCGGGAGTGAACCGGCCATGCTTGTAAGGATTGCGGTCGACCGTGTAGGGGAGCAGATCCGGCCGGATACCGCAGTAGTTCAACAGCGTGTTGCCCTTGCCCGGCGCGCCGTAGCCCACCACCGTCTTCCCGGCCCGCCGCGCCTCGATCAGGAAAGCGACCAGGTCGTCCCGCACCCGCGACACCGCGGTCGGCGAACCCGTCGTGCCCCTCCGCCGTGTGCAGCCCGGCCGCCTGCTCCGCGGCGAGCACCTCACGCACGGCCTGCGACGGCTCGCCGGCCACCTCCACCGGCCGCGCCCACAACCGCACCGACCCGCCGTGCGTGTCCAGCAACTCCACATCCACCAACGCCAGACCACCCGACGCCAACGCCCGCTGCGCGGTCAACACCGTGTAGTACTGGAAATGCTCGTGATAGATCGTGTCGAACTGGGTGCGCTCCACCAACGTCAGCAGGTGCTGCACCTCGATCGACACCCACCCGTCGTCCGCCACCAGCGACCGCAGACCCTTCGTGAACCCGACGACATCCGGGATGTGCGCATACACGTTGTTCAGGCAGACCAACTGCGCCGGCCCGTGCTCGGCCCGCACCTGCGCGCCCGTCTCCGGCGTCAGGAACGCCGTGAACGTCGGGACCCCCTTCCCCCGCGCGGCCTCGCCGACATTCACCGACGGCTCGATCCCCACACACCGGATGCCCCGCGCGACGACATGCTGCAGCAGGTAGCCGTCGTTGCTCGCGACCTCGACCACGAACGACTCCGCGTCGAGCCCCAGCCGCTCCACCGCACCATCGACGAACCGCCGCGCATGCTCCACCCAACTGGAGGAGAACGACGAAAAGTACGCGTACTCGGTGAACGTCTCCTCCGGTGTGATCAGCGGCGGCAACTGCGCCAACAAACAGCTCTCACACACCCGCACATGAAGCGGATAGGTGACCTCCGGCCGCTCCAGCGCCTCCGCGGGCAGGAACAACTCACACGGTGGCGTCGCCCCCAGATCCAGAAAGCTGCGCAACGCCGACGACCCGCACAACCTGCAGGTCAAGGCCGGGTCCGTGGTGGCGGCGGCGGTGTGAGGCGCCGTCTCGGTCAGCATCCGCGGCATCCTCCGGTCGGGTCGCCCGCCCCCGCGGGCTCGACTGTCAGCACGGCGAGGAGTGTTCCACGCACGCCCGACAGTTCCTTCGGGGGTCGTGGGAGGGCGGTTGCGGTGCAGGTCGGAGGAACACCGCCATACGTGGTGTGCGGCAGCGATCTCCGGCCGCACGAGGCCCCGTCGACACCCGTGGCCGTACGTTGATGAGGCGCGCGAGAGCCACCGCGACGACCATGGGACCATGACAAGCCAGTCCGCCGTGGTGTAATGGCAGCACCTCGGATTTTGGTTCCGATGGTCCAGGTTCGAATCCTGGCGGCGGAGCGGCAGGTCGGCCTATCGCGCCACCACCGGGAGCTCATAGCACAGCTCGAAACGCTCCGCGAGCACCACGATGTGGATCACGCCCAGCACCGAGGTGCGCCCCGACGTGATCCGGACGACCCGGCACACGACGGGTGGAGCGGGCCGGCGGAACCGCCGCGCCTCGTCGTCACGGGCCATACCCGCCGTCACGCGCTCGACGTGGCGGATGACCTCGTGGCCGAGCTCGATCAGGCAGGCGAAGACACCGCCCGGGCCGGTGTCCGCCGTCTCGATCACGGTTCCCCGCGTCAGTGACCGTGCGAAGAAGGAGCTGGCGAGCGCGACCACCTCGCCGTCCTCCGACATCGTGCGCTCGCGGACGAGGATCGCGTCGCCCGGCTCGATCCGCAGTTCGGCGGCGATGCCGGCGGACGCGACATCGAACCGCAGGACCGTGACCACGTTGCGCAGCCAGCCGTCCTCCTCCGCGCCGCAGCTCAGCCAGGCGTCGCGGGAGAGGGCTCGGCCCGGTTGCGGGCGTCGGGGCAGCCGGACGACGTCAGGTGGTTTGCGGGTGAACCAACCCAGCCCCGGCCGCGTCTCGACGAGGCCTTCGCTGCGCAGGCTGTTCATCGCGTGCTGCACCGTCTGGCCCGAGACGCTGTAGCGGGCGCGCAGGGCGGCGTTCGAGGGCAGGCGGTCCCCCGGCGTGTACTCGCCCGAGCGGATTCTCCTCCGCAGCTCGGCGGCGAGGGGCCGCCAGCGATTGCGGTCCGGCGTGGTTTCCCACAGGTGCGGACTGGTCACGGCTGCTCCCTTCGCCGGCCGTGCCGCACGACGTCGACGACGGCCAGGTTGGCGTACCTATGGTGGGGGCGGACGGTGAGATCGACCGCCCAGCAGGCGGCCGCCAGCTCGCCGCGGGCGGCAGCGATGCGGGCTACGTCGACGCCGGCCGGGCAGGCGAGCAGGACCTGCTCGCCGTCACGGCGCGCCGAGGTCCACACGATCGCCGGCATGCGGCCGCTCCACGAGCAGACGTCCGACTCACGTAGGCCCGCTCGCAGTCGGTGCTGGGTCGCCACGCACCAGAACCGGCCGCAGAGGAGGCGCCGCAGAGGGGGAAGGACGGCGCACAGCGCGACGGAGGTCGCGGCTGCCGGAAGCAGGACCTCGAGCGGCACGGCGTGCCCGAGCCCGCCCGCGGCGGCCAGCAGCGCCAGCTCCCAGCGCCACCGCCACAACAGCAGGAACGGGCCCGGGCGGCGACCAGCCCCCAGCTCGCGCACGAGCTGGTCGGCGAGGGCGCGATGGCCGCGGTCTCGCCGGGTCACGACGCGTCTCCCGTGTGCGGAAGCAGCTGATCGGTGATCACTCCGTCTACGCAGAACGTGCACGGACGCGCGCCGTCGCGGCCGGAGCCGGCGCACTCGTCGCAGAGCCGGCGGCGGTCCCACCGCGGATCACGGTATTCGTGCGTACGGGTACCCGGGACCACGTTGACCGTCCACCCGCGGCTCCGGGCGTCGGCGTCGACCGCGCGGCTGACGTGATCGTCAATAAGATCGAGTAACCGCGTCCACCATCCGTTGCGCGGGCGGTGACCGCGCGTATCGTTCCTCATGGGTGTTGCCTTCGGCTCTTCGCAGGGTCCGGGGTGCACTCGCTGAGCCGGCCTGACCACCGGCTCGGTCCGGCCGACCGCGGCGGTTCTGTCGCCGTGGGCCGCCAGCCGGGGTGCGCCGCGAGGCGGTGGCTCGCGGCGCGGCGCATCCCGGTGGTGCCGCCCGGCGAGGCATCGACGCTGACTCCCCGCCGCAGACATCCGGACGTGGTTGGTACGTAGCACTGTTGCGATTTCGTGACACCTGTCCCAGCTCGGTACGTTGCGTGCCGCGTCTCGCATGTCTAGGTTGCGTCCTGAAGTCCCACGTTCACAAGCGATTGCGCGGGTTTCGCCTGCTGGGACGAACCTAGATGGGATCCCACAGCGAGCTTGCTGTAACGTTCACCCCATCGATGCCGTTTAAGAAGGACGTTCCCGTACCACCCGGCGGCCGCGGTCGTTGAAGCAGTCGCGTCGCCTCAACCCGACCCTGCCTTCCAGGAGCGTGGCCAGATGCCGTCCCCACAGGGACCGCTGCTCCCGCGGCGCCGCCTCGGCGCCGAGCTTCGCCGCCTACGCGGGGATCGCACCCTCGACGAGGTCGCTGCCGAGACGTTGATCTCGACGTCCAAGCTCAGCCGGCTAGAAAACGGGCAGGGCGTTCCGCAGCCCCGCGACATCCGGGATCTGATCAATTTCTACGGCGCTGACCGCCCGACGTCGGACCGCTTGCGCCGCTGGATGAACGAGGGCCGCCGGCAGGCGTGGTGGCAGGGGTACTCCGACGTCACTGCCGGAAACGACCGACCCGTTCCTGGATTACGAGTCCAGCGCTTCAGTAATCCGGACCTACAAGCCCGACGATTCTGCCCGGCCTACTGCAGACCGGGGCGTACGCGACACATCTGATCAGGTCGCTCCGCCCTCGACTTCAGCCCCGAGAGAGGTCGACAAGCTCGTCCAGGTACGACTGCGGAGGCAGGACATCCTGCAGGGCGGCGAGACGCAGCCGACCCGACTCATGGCCGTGATCGACGAGGCAGCCATCCGGCGAACGATGGCGTTGGGCGACGAGGCCGATGCGCGGGACCAATTGCTCGAGCACCTGCGCGACATCTCCCGCCGCGCGCAACGTTTCCATCCGCATTCTGCCCTTCGAGGCAGGACCCCACGCCGGTTCGATGGGGATCTTCACCGTCTTCCAGTTCTCCGAGGACATCGACCGCGACATCGTCAGCGTGGAGACCCACTCCGGTGACCGGTACCTCGAAGAGCAGACCAGCGTCCTCGAGTACCTCCGCCTGTTCGACGCCGTCTCTCATCAAGCACTCGACAACTCCGAGTCCCGCGACCTGCTGACCCGGCTGGTCGAGGCTCCCCACCATGAATGGAGCAGCAGTGATCTCGTCTGACACCTACACCAAAAGCAGCTTTTCCGGCAGTGGAGGCTGCGTAGAGGTCTGCATGCTGGCTGACGGCAGGGTCGGCGTGCGCGACTCCAAGGACATTCCAAGCCCCCGCACTTCTTCACCCAGCCCGAGTGGAGGGCCTTTCTCCGGCTGCGTGCCCACGAGTTCGACCTTCCGGCCTGACCGTCCTGACACCCGGCGCCGCCCGACGGCGAGCCCCGGGTGCACCCCCGCCGTGGCGCGGCCCACCACGGCGGGGGTTTTTCCTGCCTTGACACGTGATGTAAGCGTTTACAGTAAACTCATGACCACGGTTCACGACGTCGCCCGCCGCGCAGGCGTGTCGATCGCGACCGTCTCGCGCGTCTTCGGCCACCCCGACGCCGTTGCCGCTGCCACCCGAACGCGCGTGCTCACCGCAGCCGACGAGCTGGGCTACACCCCCAACACCTCCGCGCGGGCCCTCGTCCGCGGTCGCACCGGCTACCTGGGCCTGCTCGTGCACGATCTCGCGAACCCCTTCTACGCGACGATCGCCAAGGCGGCCCAGCTCGAGGCCCGCCGCCGCGGGTTCGCGCTGTTCTGCGCCGACTACGGCGACCGACCCGACGAGGAACCAGCGCTGGCGAAGGAGATGGCGCGCCACGTCGACGGCCTCCTCCTCTACCCCAGCCAGCCCGCCGACGACGCGCTCCGCGCGGCCACCACCGACCTCGGGCCCGCCGTCCTCATCGACGGCCCCGTCGAGGGCGTGCCGCACGTCGTCATGTCGACCGCCGAGGGCGTCGACCAGGCCGTCGCCCACCTCGCCGCGCTCGGCCACCGTGGCCTCACCTACCTCGACGCGGCGCCCACCACGATGTTCACCAGCCTCGACCGGCGGCGGAACATCGAGACGTCCTGCGCGCGGGCCGGGGTCGAGCTCGCCGTCGTGGGGCCGTTCTCCCCCGGCTTCGAGTCGGGGGTCCGCGCGGCCGACCTGGTCATCGCCGAGGGATCCACGGCCGTGCTCGCGTTCAGCGACCAGATGGCGCTCGGCGTCGTCCGCAGGCTGACCGAGCGCGGCGTGCGGGTCGGCGCGGACGTCAGCGTCGTCGGCGTCGACGACATCTGGATCGCCGCGCAGGTCACCCCCGCCCTCACCACCGTCCGGATGCCGTGCGCCGACGCGGGCGCCACGGCCACCCGGCTGCTCGCCGATGCCCTTGGCCCCACGCACGACCGCACGACGTCCCGCGTCGTGCTGCCCACCGAGCTGATCGTCCGGTCGAGCACCGGCCCCGCACCGCATGGAGGAACCCGATGACCACGTCGAGCCGCCGCCCACTGGGCGTCGCGATCGCCGGATTCGGCTGGATGGGCCGGGTGCACACCCAGGCCTACGCCCGCGTCCTGCACCACTTCCCGCAGCTGACCATCGCGCCACAGCTGGTCGGGGTCGCCGACGAGGTGCCCGGACGCGCCGAGGAGGCCGCCGACCAGTTCGGCTTCACCAAGCCCACGCGCGACTGGCGCGAGGTGGCGGCCGACCCGGAGATCGCGGCCGTCAGCATCGCCGCCCCCAACTTCCTGCACCGCGAGATCGGCGTCGCGATGGCGAAGGCCGGCAAGCACATCTGGATCGAGAAGCCCGTCGGGCTGACGGCGGACGACGCGCGGGCCGTCGCCGACGCGGTGAAGCAGGCCGGGGTTATGGGAGCGGTCGGGTTCAACTACCGCAACGCCCCGGCCGTCGCCGCCGCCAAGGCGATGGTCGAGAGCGGCGAGCTGGGCACCATCACGCACGTCCGGTTCCGGCTCTTCAGCGACTATGCCGCACACCCCGAGGGCGCGCTGAGCTGGCGCTTCGAGCGTGCGCGCGGCGGCAGCGGCGTGCTGGGCGACATGGTCGGGCACGGCGTCGACCTCGCCCGGTACCTGCTCGGCGAGATCGACGCGCTGACCGCGGACACGGCGATCTTCCTGGCGGAGCGCGCCCGCCCCACCGGCGCGACGGCCGGGCATCAGCGCGCGTCGGGCGGTGAGCTCGGGCCGGTGGAGAACGAGGACTACGTGACCAGCCTGGTGCGCTTCGTGTCCGGCGCCCGCGGCGTGATCGAGGCCAGCCGCGTCGCGGTCGGCGAGCAGAACAACTACGGGTTCGAGATCCACGGCACCAAGGGCGCCGTGTTCTGGGACTTCCGGCGGATGAACGAGCTGGGCGTCAGCCTGGGCGGTAACAATCCCGCCTACCAGGACCAGGCGGTCACGACGGTGTACGTCGGGCCGACGCACGGGTTCTACGGAGCGTTCCAGCCCGGTTCGGCGACGAGCATGGGCTACGACGACCTCAAGGTGATCGAGGCCTACAACTTCCTGCGCTCGATCGCCGACGGCACGCCGCACGGCACGACGCTCGACGACGCGGTCCGCAGCGCGGAGGCGCTCGACGCGATGGCGGAGTCGGCCCGGACCGGGACGTGGGTGTCGCTGCCCCGCTGATGTGCGGCTCGTGGTCGCAGTACCGATTGGTCGTAGTACCGATGTGCATCGGCCGGCCCTTGCCCCGAGTCGTGCGGTCCGGGCAGGGTGACGCGGATCCCGGACCGGCACGAAGGGCTCGCGATGGCAGGCGACGACGCTGCGCAGCCCGCGGCGGGCGCGGCGGTCCTCGCCGTGCTCGCCGACCTGCGCTACTGGGCCGACCGCGGCGTGCGGATCGCTGCCGTCGAACCCGGGGAGGGCCACGGAGTGCGGATCGGCGTCCGCAGTCACCCCACGACGGCGCAGCAGGCGCTGTGCAGCCACTACTCGTTCCCGGTGGCCTGCTGGTCCTACCCGTAAGCGCCCGGAGCGAGCGAAAGCGGCGTTCGCAAAGGTAGACCCTGCGAACGCCGCTTTCGCTCGGCGGATTGGCCCGTCACTCCAGGCCGGCGTCGAGGGTGATCGTCGTGCCGGTGAGGGCCTTGCTGACCGGGCAGCCCTCCTTCGCGGCCTGGGCCGCCTTCTCGAACCCCGCCGCGTCGAGGCCCTCGACCTCACCGCGGACGGTCAGCGTGATGCCCGTGATGCGGAAGCCGCCCGCCTTGTCCGGGCCGAGCGAGACGTCGGCCGTCACATCGAGCGACTGCGGCGTACCGCCGGCCTCGGCGATTTCCGCGGAGAGCTGCATCGCGTAGCAGGACGAGTGCGCGGCCGCGATCAGCTCCTCGGGGCTGGTGGTGCCGCCCGCGTCCTCGGCGGCGCGCTTCGGGAAGCTGACGTCGAACGTGCCGACCTTGCTGCTGCTGAGCTCGACCTGGCCGGAGCCGTCCTGAAGGCCGCCGTTCCAGGCGGTGCGGGCAGTACGAGTGGGCATGTGGTGACCTCCATGTCGATAACGTGCCTGGCCGGAGCCTGACACCTTCTCCAGACCGGTGCTACCCGGCGCGAGTGATGGATGAACACGCATCTACCGTGGGGCTGCGACCGTCCGATGCCGCCGGAACTGTCGGGGCCGCCCCGTAGGATCGGCCCGTCCCGAACTCCGGCCACCCGGCCGGCCGACGATCTGGGAGTGGTCATGCCCGACACCGACGGCGGTCCGCGCCCCACAGCCGCCGTGCTCCTCGCGGCGGGCGAGGGCAAGCGGATGCGCTCGGCGCTGCCCAAGGTGATGCACCCGATCGGGGGCGTCACGCTGCTCGGGCACGCCGCCGCGGCCGTCGCGACGCTCCAGCCCGAGCACCTGGCGGTCGTCGTCGGGCACGGGCGCGAGCAGGTGTCCGCCGAGGTGGAAGCGCTGGGCAAGCAACTGGGCAGGCCGCTCGTCACCGCGGTGCAGGAGGAGCAGCTCGGCACCGGACATGCGGTGCGCTGCGGCCTCGAGGCGTTGCCGGGCGGGCTCGCGGGCGCAGTCGTCGTCACCTACGCCGACGTCCCGCTGCTGGACGCCGCCACCCTGCGGGGGCTGCTGGCCGAACACGCCGCCGCGGGGGCGGCTGTCACGCTGCTCACCGCCGAGTTCGCCGATCCGGCCGGGTACGGCCGGGTGGTTCGCGGGCCGGGCGGCGCAGTCACCGGCATCGTCGAGCACGGCGACGCCACGCCGGAGCAGCGGGCGATCCGCGAGATCAACAGCGGTGTGTACGCGTTCGACGCCGCGTTCCTCACCGCGGGCCTGGCGGAGCTCTCGGGCCACAACGCGCAGGGCGAGCTGTACCTGACGGACCTGGTGGCCGCCGCCGTCGCCCGGGGTCTGCCGGTGCGCAGCGTGGGATGCCCGGACCTCTGGCAGGTCCAGGGCGTGAACGACCGGGTCCAGCTCGCCCACTTGCGTGCCGAGCTGAACCGCCGGGTGCTGGAGCGCTGGATGCTCGCCGGGGTGACGGTGGTGGACCCCACGACGACGTGGGTGGACGTCGGGGTGCGATTGGGCCGAGATGTCGTGCTGTACCCGGGCACCCAGTTGTACGGATCCACGGTCGTCGACGACAGCGCGCAGGTCGGGCCGGACAGCACCTTGACGGACGTCGTGATCGGCGCGGGCTCGACGGTGGTGCGTACGCACGGCAGCTCGTCGGAGATCGGTCCGAACGCGTCGGTGGGCCCGTTCGCCTTCTTACGGCCCGGTGCCCGGCTCGGTCCGCGCGGCAAGATCGGGACGTTCGTCGAGGTGAAGAACGCCGAGATCGGGGCGGGCAGCAAGGTGCCGCACCTGACCTACGTCGGGGACGCGACGATCGGCGAGGAGTCGAACATCGGCGCATCGTCGGTGTTCGTCAACTACGACGGGGTGCGCAAGCAGCGCACCACGATCGGCTCGCACGTGCGCACGGGTTCGGACACGATGTTCATCGCCCCGGTCGAGGTCGGCGACGGCGCCTACACCGGCGCCGGCACGGTGCTACGCCGCGACGTCCCGCCGGGGGCGCTGGCGGTGTCGGCCGGATCACAGCGCATCATCGAAGGCTGGGTCGAGAAGAACCGGCCGGGTACACCTGCAGCAGAGGCAGCCGGTCGTTACCGCTCGGGGGCTTCGTCCGACACCGCCGGACCAGACGACGGCCGAGGAGGCCCTCCACGATGAGCTCGATGTCGGCCACACCGAAGAAGAACCTCATGCTCTTCTCCGGCCGGGCGCACCCGGAGCTGGCCGAGCAGGTGGCCAAACACCTCGACGTCACCGTCACGCCGCAGTCGGCCTACTCCTTCGCGAACGGCGAGATCTTCGTCCGGTTCGAGGAGTCGGTGCGCGGCTGTGACGCGTTCGTCCTCCAGGCGCACTGCGCCCCGATCAACGACCAGATCATGGAACAGCTGATCATGGTCGACGCACTGAAGCGGGCGTCCGCGAAGCGGATCTCCGTGGTCATGCCGTTCTGGGGCTACTCGCGCCAGGACAAGAAGCACCGCGGGCGCGAACCGATCTCGGCACGGCTGATCGCCGACATGTTCAAGGTCGCGGGCGCGGACCGGATCATGACCGTGGACCTGCACACCGCCCAGATCCAGGGCTTCTTCGACGGCCCCGTGGACCACCTCTTCGCCCTGCCGGTGCTCGCCGCGCACGTGAAGCAGACCTACCCGGGCCAGTCGCTCGCCGTCGTCTCGCCGGACTCCGGGCGCGTGCGGCTCGCCGAGCGCTGGGCGGACTCGCTGGGCGGCACCTCGCTGGCGTTCGTGCACAAGACCCGCGACCCGCGCAGGCCGAACGAGGCCATCGCGAACCGGGTCGTCGGCGAGGTCGAAGGCAGGCTGTGCGTCGTCATCGACGACATGATCGACACCGGCGGGACGGTGGCGAAGACCGTCGAGATCCTGCTGCGCGACGGCGCTGCGGACGTGATCGTCGCGGCCACGCACGGCATCCTCTCCGGCTCGGCGTCGGAGAAGCTGGCGTGCTGCGGCGCTCGCGAGGTGATCTTCACCGACACGCTGCCGATCCCGGACGGGAAGCGGTTCCCGCAGATGACGGTGCTGCCGATCGCGCCACTCCTGGCCGAGGCGATCCACCAGGTGTTCGAAGACGGCTCGGTGACGAGCCTGTTCGACGGCAATGCCTGACCCGCCGCGGTCACCGGTCACGAGGCGCTCGCACCATCGGGCAGTTGATCGCGGACTGCCCGATGACGCAAGGTGGGAGCACCGCCGGGAGGTGGGTCCCCTCCCCCACCTCCCGGCAGGACACCGCGGTTCGATCACCGCTCGCCCCGCGGCCGGGCCTCGCACGGGATGACGTAGACTCCCCACCAGTTCCGCGGCGAGGGCGGGTGTCGTTCTGAAGCCCGCCGTGATCGACGTGGCCGGCCTCCGGCCCCTCGTCGCGCGCTTCCACTTGAAGACGATCGAGGAGTTTCACCGTGGCCGAGGCCCGAATCGACGCCGACATCCGCACGGAGTTCGGCAAGGGCGCCGCCCGCCGCACCCGCCGTGCCGGCCGTATCCCCGCCGTGCTCTACGGGCACGGGACGGACCCGCAGCACCTGTCGCTGCCGTCGCTGGAGTTCGCCCGCGCGGTCCGCGAGCTGGGCCGCAACGCGGTACTGACGCTGAACATCGACGGCCGCCCGCAGCTCGCGCTCACCAAGACCGTCGTGACGCACCCGATCCGCCCCTACATCGAGCACGTCGACCTCGTGGTGATCACCCGCGGCGAGAAGGTCGGCGTCGAGGTCCAGGTCGTCGTCACCGGCGATGCCGCGGTGGACACCCTGGTCACCCAGGAGCTGAACACGATCGAGGTCGAGGCGGACGTCTCGAGCATCCCCGAGCAGATCGAGGTCTCCGTCCAGGGCCTGCCCGCCGGCACCCAGATCCACGCGTCGGACGTCCCGCTGCCCGAGGGCACCACGCTGCGGACGGACGCCGACATCCTGGTCGTCAACGTCGTCCAGGCGCCGACGGCCGCCCAGGTCGAGGCGTCCATGGACACCGAGGGCGCAAGCGTGGTCGAGGAGGCCCCGACCGCCTCCGACGAGGGCTGAGTCGTGGCGCCGGGTCCAGCGCTGGTGGTCGGGCTCGGCAACCCCGGGCCCGAGTACGCCGAGACCCGGCACAACGTCGGCGTCCGCGTCGTCGACCTGCTCGCGGCGCGGGCCGGGGGTGGCCGGTTCTCGAAGCACAAGGCGAACGCGGACGTCCTGGAGGGCCGGCTGGCCGGCCGTCGCGTCGTGCTCGCCGTCCCGCGGACGTACATGAACGTCTCCGGCGGCCCGGTCGCCGGGCTGCTGCGCTACTACGACGTCGCTCCCGCGGACCTGGTGGTGGTGCACGACGACCTGGACCTCGGGTTCGGCGTCGTGCGCCTCAAGCTGGGCGGCGGCGAGGGTGGCCACAACGGGCTGCGCTCGATCAGCACGTCGATCGGCACGAAGGACTACCTCCGCGTCCGGTTCGGCATCGGCCGCCCACCGGGGCGGCAGGACCCGGCGGACTTCGTCCTCAAGCGGTTCTCGGGTGCGGAGCGCAAGGAGCTGGAGTTCGCCGTCGACCTCGCCGCGGACGCGGCGGAGGCGCTGCTGCACGACGGCCTGGAGCCGGCCCAGAACCGGTTCCACGCCCTCTCCGGCTGACGCTCAGGAGCGGGCGGCGAGCAGGGCGCGGGTCGCCGCGCGGCGCAGCTTCCCCGACGGGGTCTTCGGCAGGCTGCCGGGGCGAAGCACCACGACCTCGGCCGGCCGCACACCCACCGCCGACACGACGCGCGACGTCACGTCCTTGGCGATCCCCTGCGCCGCCTCCGGCTCGGTGGCGCGCCGCGACTCCACCGCGACGAGGAACGACTCGCGGTGCCGGGCGCCGTCCGCCTCCAGACGCACGGCAACGGCGTTGCCCGCGCGCACCCCCTCAGCACCCGAGGCGGCCCGCTCGATGTCGGTCGGGTAGATGTTGCGACCGCCCATGATGATCACGTCCTTCCGGCGGCCGCAGACGACCACTGCTCCGTCGGTCAGGTAGCCCTCGTCGCCGGTGTCGAGCCAGCCGTCGGCGTCCTGTGTCGCGACCGGGCCCGCGACCGTCAGGTAGCCCGGCGTCACCGACTCACCGCGTAGCTGCAGCACCCCGACCTCCCGCTCGCCGAGCACAGCACCCCCGTCACCGACCACCCGGACCTCGATCCCCGGCAGCGGCGGCCCGAGCAGCGGGAACCGCCGGGCCGGGCCGTCGCCGGCCGGGACGGCGCGACGGTGCTCCTCCAGCTCGACGGCGTCGATCTCGTCGACCTGCAGCCCGGTCTCGACCGGGGCGAACGAGACGCCCAACGCCGTCTCGGCCATCCCGTAGGCACAGACGACAGCCTCCGGTCGCAGCCCGAACCGGGCACCGGCCGTGGTGAACGCGGTGACGGCGGCGGGATCGACGGGCTCCGCACCGTTGAGCGCGAACCGCAGCGAGGACAGGTCCATCGATCCCTCGTCGGCGCGGGCGAGCTGGCGGGCGAGGACCGCGTAGGCGAAGTTCGGCGCGGCCGTCACCGTGCCGCCGTACCTCGAGATCAGCTCGGCCCACAGCAGCGGCCGTCCCAGGAAGTCGGTCGGGGTGGCACTGACCAGCTCGATCCCGACGGTCATCGGGACGGTCAGGAATCCGACCATGCCCATGTCGTGAAAGAGCGGCAGCCACGACACCATCACGTCGCGCCGGGTGTCGAGCCGGGCCGCCTCCATCATGGCGCTGATGTTGGCGTGCAGGTTGCGGTGGGTGATGCGGACGGCCTTGGGCTCCGCGGTTGAGCCGCTGGTGAGCTGCAGCAGCGCGGTGTCGTCCTCGCCCGCGACGTCCGCGTCCGGGGTGACGGTCTCGCCGTCGAGGTCGGTGAGCAGTCGGCACGGGATGCCGTGCTGGGCGAGCACCCCGGCCAGCGCCTCGAAGGGTGCACCGAGCAGCACGATCTTCGCGCCGATCATCGTGAGCACCCCGACGGTCTCCTTCGCCCAGACGGCGAGGTCGGTCCGTGGAGTGGGCTGATGCAGCATCGTCACGCTGCCGCCGACGAGCCAGACGGCCTGTGCCGCCGGGGCGATGGTGGCTGGCTCCCCGGCCAGCACACCGACGGCGGAGCCCCGGCCGATCCCGGCCGCCGTCAGCGCACCCGCGGCACGGCGGGCCGACTCGTGGATCTCGGGCCAGGACCGGCGGACTGGGGTGCGCGGTTCCCCGGTGGTCATGCCGTGAGCTGAGCCGACGGCGGTGTCCAGCAACGTCGTGAGGAACCGGGACATGCCCGCGAGCGTACGGCGCCGGAAACGTGCCGCGCTGCGCTCGACGTCCGGAGACGGCGCGAGGTGTCCCGCGTAGCATCGGCGCCGTGCCGGACCAGGGAGAAGACCGCCCCATCGAGCTCGCCGCCGCGGTGGCCGACGTCCTGCCCGGGGCGCGGGCCGACCTCGAACGCCTCGTCCGCATCCCGAGCATCTGGGCCGATCCCGCGCGCGCCGACGACACCCGCCGCAGCGCCGAGACCGTCGCAGCCCTCGCGCGGGACGCAGGCGGTCGCGACGTCCGGATCGTCGCCGCCGAAGGTGGCGCCCCGGCGGTGATCGCGCACTGGCCCGCGCCGCCCGGCGCGCCGACCGTGCTGCTCTACGCCCACCACGACGTGCAGCCCACCGGTGGCGACGACCTGTGGACCAGCCCGCCGTTCGAGCCCACCGAGCGGAACGGGCGCCTCTACGGCCGTGGCGCGGCCGACGACAAGGCCGGCGTCATGACCCACCTCGCGGTCCTGCGCGCCTACGACGGCCGGCCGCCGGTCGGCGTGACGCTGTTCGTCGAGGGGGAGGAGGAGTCGGGCTCCCCTACCCTGACGGCGTTGCTGCAGGACCACCGCGACGCCTTGACCTGTGACGTCATCGTCATCGCGGACTCGGCGAACGCGGCCGTCGACGTGCCGGCGCTGACCACGAGCCTGCGCGGGCTGGTCGACGTCACGATCGAGGTCGCGATGCTGGAGCGGCAGGCGCACTCCGGCGTGTTCGGCGGGCCCGTCGGCGACGCTCTGACGGCGCTGTGCCGCACGCTGGCGAGCCTGCACGACGAACGCGGCGACGTCGCCGTCCCCGGCCTCGTCACCGGAACGACGGACGCCCCCGACCCCGACCTGGACACCTTCCGCGCCGACGCCGGTGTGCTGCCCGGCGTCGAGTTGATCGGCACCGGTTCCGTCGCCGAGCGCTCCTGGCTCAAGCCGGCCGTCGCCGTGCTCGGCATCGACGCCCCCCGCACCGACGAGGTGGCGAACGTCCTGCTGCCGCGCGCCCGCGCCGTCGTGAGCCTTCGGTTGGCCCCCGGCGACGACGCGACGAAGGCGCAGCGGGCGCTCGCGGAGCACCTGGAGGCGCACGTCCCGTGGGGCGCCCGGGTGACGGTCACCCCGGGCCGGGGTGTCGCCGAGCCGTTCTCCCTGGACACGAGCGGTGTCGCCTACGAGGCCGCCCGCCGCGCCTTCGCGCGGGCGTACGGCACCGCCGTCGTCGAGTCCGGCCTGGGCGGCTCGATCCCGTTCATCGCCGAGTTCGCCCGCACGTTCCCGGGCGCGGCGGTCCTCGTCACGGGCGTCGGCGACCCGGCGAGCCGCTGGCACGGCATCGACGAGAGCCTGCACCTGGAGATGTTCGGGCGCTGCGTGCACGCCGAGGCTCTGCTGCTCGCCGAACTCGCTCCCGACGTGCGGAGCTGATCGCGAAGGTCACACTGGGCAGCGTGCGGATCGGCCTGCTCGGCCCGGTGACCGCCGGCCCGGGCGGCGTGCCGGCGCCCGGCGGCGTGCTGCTGCGCGCTCGCCCGGCTCGCCCTCGACGCCGGCCGTGTCGTGGCCACGGACGTGCTGGTCGACGCCCTCTGGGGGACCGACCCGCCGGACACCGTGACCAACGCGCTGCAGGCGCTCGTGGCGCGGCTGCGGC
>CAVRHG010000069.1:0-13118 GCA_963720845.1 uncultured Actinomycetota bacterium
TTCGCGAACCGGGTGCACCGAGCTCGCGGTGGCCACGCTCACCTACGTCTACGCCGACTCCACGGCTGTCGTCGGGCCGCTCGCCACCCAGGCCGAGCCGCACTCCTACGACCTGTGCAACCAGCATGCCCACCGCCTCACCGCGCCGCGCGGGTGGGAGGTCGTCCGGTTCGAGGGCGAGTTCGCCCCGCCGCAGCACAGTGTGGACGACCTCACCGCGCTGGCCGAGGCCGTGCGCGAGGCCGGGCGGGCCGACCGGCCCGTCGAGCTGCCCCCGGTGAACACCCCCGGCCGCCGCGGGCATCTGCGCGTGCTGCCCAGCGCGTCCGAGGACTCGAGGACCAGCGGTTCCACCTGCTGGACACACCGCGGGCTGATCTCACCGACGGCCGCCGCGCTGTCCGCCCCGGGCGACCGATAGGGTCCTTTGCCGTGACCGACACCCCTGGCAGCACCGCTACCGCCGCACGTGAGGTCCCCCGCGACGACCTGTCCGCCGTGATCAAGGCGTACGACGTCCGGGGCGTGGTCGGTGGGCAGATCGACGCACCGCTCGTCCGCGAGCTCGGTGCGGCGCTGGCCCGGCTGCTGCGGGCGGAGTCGGCCGAGACCGGTGTGGTCGTCGTCGGTCACGACATGCGCCCGTCGTCGCCGGAGCTGGTCGACGCCTTCGCCGCCGGCGTCGCCGCGCACGGTATCGACGTGGTCAACATCGGGTTGGCGAGCACGGACATGCTCTACTTCGCCTCGGGCGCCCTGGACGTCCCCGGCGCGATGTTCACCGCCAGCCACAACCCGGCCAGGTACAACGGGATCAAGCTGTGCCGGGCGGGCGCGGCGCCCATCGGCGCGGACACCGGCCTGGCGACGATCCGAGAGGCTGTCGAGCAGGGGGTCCCGGCGCCGGCTGCCGGCACCGTCCCGGGCACCGTCGAGAAGCGTGACATGCTCGCCGACTACGCGGCCTACCTGCGCGGCCTGGTCGACCTGTCGACCTGCCGGCCGCTGCGGGTGGTCGTCGACGCGGGCAACGGGATGGCCGGCTACACGGTGCCCGAGGTGCTCGGCGGGCTGCCGCTGGACGTCGTGCCACTGTACTTCGAGCTGGACGGCACCTTCCCCAACCACGAGGCGAACCCGCTGGACCCGGCCAACCTGGTGGACCTGCAGAAGGCCGTCGTCGCCGAGGGCGCGGACATCGGGCTGGCCTTCGACGGCGACGCCGACCGTTGCTTCGTCGTCGACGAGCGCGGTGAGCCGGTGAGCCCGAGCGCGATCACCGGGCTCGTCGCGGTCCGCGAGCTCGAGAAGGCGCCCGGCAGCACCGTCATCCACAACCTGATCACGTCGCACGCGGTCCCGGAGATCGTCGTCGAGCACGGCGGGACCCCGGTGCGCACCCGCGTCGGCCACTCGTACATCAAGCAGGTCATGGCCGAGACCGGCGCCGTGTTCGGCGGCGAGCACTCCGCGCACTACTACTTCCGCGACTTCTGGCGCGCCGACTCCGGCATGCTGGCCGCCCTGCACGTGCTCGCCGCGCTCGGCGAGTCGGGCGGCGAGCTGTCGGCGCTGATGGCCGACTACGAGCGCTACACCGCCTCCGGCGAGGTGAACTCGGCGGTCGCCGACGCCCGGGGAAAGATCGCGGAGATCAAGGAGCACTACGAGGCGCAGGACGGGGTGTCCACGGACGAGCTCGACGGGCTGACGGTCGGGCTGCCCGATGGCTCGTGGTTCAACCTGCGCCCGAGCAACACCGAGCCGCTGTTGCGGCTCAACGTCGAGGCCGCGGACGCCGAGACGATGGCCGCGCTGCGCGACGAGGTCCTCGCGGCCGTCCGCGCCTGACGATCCGCACTCGAGCCGGTGCCGCCGCCCTGTCCGACGAGCCGCATGGTCGTCGGACAGGTCCCGACGGAGGTGCCGCTCGTCGCAGCGGGCGCTGTCGGACCTGTCCGTCCCGCCGCGTGTGGGTGCGGCCGGCGGTGCCCGGTGGCAGCATCGGACATCGACCGGGGCCGCCGGTATCGCAGCCGCTCACGAAGGAGGACGACCATGGCCGTCTCGCTCGACCCCCGGCTGATGGAGATCCTGGCCTGTCCGTCCGACGACCATGCCCCGCTGCGCTCCGGAACCCCGACGGACCCGAACGCCGACGTGCTCACCTGCACGTCGTGCGGCCGCGGCTTCCCAGTCGTCGACGGCATCCCCGTGCTGCTGCTCGACGAGGCGAGCCCGCCTGTGGACACCCCCGAGGGGTGAGTCCCGGCGTGCTGGACGACACCCTCCTGGCCGACCCGCGGGCGCTGGCCGCGCTCGACACGGGCGGCGTGCTGCGTTCCGCGGCCACCGCCGGAGCGCAGGTGCGCTCGGCCGCCCACGGCGCGCAGGAGGCCGGGGTGGCTGCCTTGGGCGGGCACCGGCCCCGCGCGCTCGTGCTCGTCCGTCGGCCCGGCACCTCCGGTGCGGTGGCGGGTCTGCTCGCCGCGCTGCTCGGGCCCGGCTGCCCGGTCCCGGTCGTGACGGTCGACGAGGTGCCCGTCTGGGTGGGCCCGCTGGACGTCGTGTGGGCGCACACCGCGGACGCCACGGACGCCGAGCTCGCGGACGGGGTGGGGCGCGCGGTCGGCCGCGGCGCCGAGGTGGTGCTGTCCGCGCCGCACGACGGACCGGTGGCCGCGGCGGGAGCCGGCCGCGTGCGGCTGGTCGAGCCGCGCGTCCCCGTGCCACCGGGGCTCGACCTCCCGCGCGGGCTCGCGGTCGGGCTCGCCGTCGTGTCGGCCCTCGAGCTGCTGCCCACGCCACTCCCGCCCGACCTGGACGCGCTGGCCGATGTGCTCGACGCCGAGGCCGAGCGCAACCAGCCCGGCCACGAGCCGTTCATGAACCCGGCGAAGGCGATGGCGCTGCGGCTCGACGGGCACACCCCGCTGCTGTGGGGCACGGACGCCCCTGCTGCCGCGGTCGCCGTCCACGGCGCCGCGGCGCTGGCGGCCCACGCGGGTGTGGTGGCCAATGCGGACGACGTGGGCCGCGCGGCCGAGGCGGCGGGACTGCGCCGCGCGCTGGACCTCGCCGCCCGGGGGCGCGACATCTTCCACGATCCCTTCGCGGACGACCTGGGCGAGCCGGCGGCGGCCCCGCCGCGGCTCGTGCTGCTCGCCACCGACGACGAAGAGCCCGGCCAGGTGACGCTGCGGCGCACCGGACGGGTCTGGCCGTCGACCGACGTGCTGCATCCGGTCGAGGAGGTGCCCCGCGGCACGCGCTCACGCCGCCGTGCTGCGCGCCGCGGTGCTGGCCTCCCGGCTGGACGTCGCGGCGGTCTACCTCGGCCTGGCCAGCCGCACCATCGAACCTGCCTGAGCGCATGAGGACGTCTCCTGCGGCGTACTCCCCACGCCGCCCGACACCGATTACCGAGAGACGGAGAAGGACCCATCGTGGAGCTGCTGGAGAACCCCGTGCGCCCCTATGCCTGGGGGTCGCGCACCGTGATCGCCGAGCTGCGCGGTGAGCCGACGCCGTCGCCGCACCCCGAGGCGGAGATGTGGCTCGGCGCGCACCCGGGTGACCCCTCCCACCTGGTCGGCCGCGACGGCCGGCGCACGTCCCTGCTCGACGCCGTCCGCTCGGATCCCGAGGGGTTGCTCGGCGCGGACCGGTCCGCCAAGTGGTCGGGGAACCTGCCGTACCTGCTCAAGGTGCTCGCGGCGGACGAGCCGCTGAGCCTGCAGGCGCACCCGAGCGCGGCCCAGGCCGCCGAGGGCTTCGCGCGGGAGAACGCCGCCGGCATCCCCGTCGACGCGCCCACCCGCAACTACCGCGACGCGAGCCACAAGCCCGAGCTGATCTGCGCGCTCACCGAGTTCCACGCGCTGGTCGGGTTCCGCGAGGTCGCGCAGACCCTCGCGCTGCTGCGCGCACTGGACGTCGCCGAGCTGGCTCCGCACGTCGCGCTGCTTGCGGCTCAGCCGGACGCCGCGGGCCTGCGCGCCCTGTTCACCACGTGGATCACCCTTCCGCAGTCGGTGCTCGACCGTGCGGTGCCCGCGCTGCAGACCGCCTGCGTGCGGCTCGCCCAGCAAGGCCGCGAGTTCGCCCGCGAGGCGCGGATGGCGCTGGAGCTGTCCGAGCGCTACCCCGGGCGACGCGGGCGTGCTCGCCGCGCTGCTGCTCAACCTGGTCGTGCTGGCGCCGGGCGAGGCGCTGTACCTGCCCGCAGGCAACCTGCACGCCTACCTGTCCGGCGCCGGCGTCGAGCTGATGGCGAACTCGGACAACGTGCTGCGCGGCGGGCTGACCTCCAAGCACGTCGACGTCGCCGAGCTGCTGCGGGTGCTCGACTTCACCCCGCACACCCCGCCGGTGCTGCACGGCACGGACGACGGCGGCTGGGAGCGCTACGACACGGACGCCGCGGAGTTCCTGCTGCGGCGCCTCGAGGGCGCCCCGGAGGGGAGGCCGGTCGCCGTGCCCACCGGTGGCCCGCGGATCCTGCTGTGCACGCGCGGCTCGGCGCTGGTGCGCGCGGCGGGCGGGATTCCCTCCCGCCCGGGGGCGCGGAGCGGGTGCTCGGGCGCGGCCAGGCGCTGTGGCTGCCGGCGGACGACCGTGACGTCACCGTCGCTCCGCAGGAGGCCGGTACCCAGCTGTTCCTCGCCGGCGACGGGTTGGACGTCTGAGTTCCGTCCGCTCGGGCCGACTCGTCTGATCGGTGCGGTTCGTCCGCGCCAGCCGGTGAGCCTGCCAGCGGATACGGTACGCAGGGCGGGACAGGGGAACGAAGGAGAGCGGCGTGTCGGCGAGCGGCGGAACGAAGGCGATCATCGCGGCGCTGCTGGCGAACGCCGGCATCGCACTGGCGAAGTTCGTCGGCTACCTGGTGACGGGCTCGTCGTCGATGCTCGCCGAGGCGGTGCACTCGGTGGCCGACACCAGCAATCAGGGGTTGCTCCTGCTCGGCGGGAAGCGGGCGCAGCGCGTGGCGACGGCCGAGCACCCGTTCGGGTACGGCCGCGACCGGTACTTCTACTCCTTCGTCGTCGCGCTGCTGCTGTTCAGCCTCGGCTCGGTGTTCGCGTTGTACGAGGGCATCCACAAGCTCGAGAGCGAGGAGCCGCTCACCTCGCCGCTCGTCGCGGTGATCATCCTGGTCGTGGCGGTCGGGCTGGAGGGCTTCTCCTTCCGCACGGCGATCGCGGAGTCACGTCCGCTCAAGGGCAGGCTGAGCTGGTGGGGCTTCATCCGCCAGTCGAAGTCTCCGGAGCTGCCGGTGGTGCTTCTGGAGGACTTCGGCGCCCTGATCGGGCTGGTCTTGGCCCTGCTCGGGGTCGGGCTCACCGTGCTGACCGGGAACCCGGTGTTCGACGCGCTCGGCACGATCTCGATCGGTGTGCTGCTCGGCGTCATCGCCGTCATCCTCATCGTCGAGATGAAGAGCCTGCTCATCGGCGAGGGGGCGAGCGCGCCGGTGCTCCGGCGCATCGTCGGGGCGATCGAGGAGGGCGGCCTGGTCCAGCGGGTCATCCACATCCGCACGCAGTACCTCGGGCCGGAGGAGCTCCTCGTCGCGGCGAAGATCGCACTCCAGCCGTGCACCACGATCGAGGACGTCGCGCGCGGCATCGACGCCGCCGAGCAGCGGGTGCGCAACGCGGTGCCGGAGGCCCGGCTGATCTACCTCGAGCCGGATCTGGACCGCTCGGCCGTCCGCGGCTGACCCGGCCGTTGTGCTGGCCCGGGCCGAGCTGCGCGGTGCTAGCACCTAGAGGCACGTCCCTGGCGTGGGCCGGCGCGCGACCGCACACTCGTCGTCGATGACCATGACGGGTGAGGGGAGGCGGGCGTGACGACCGAGCGGCGCCGCCGGCTGGTCTTCGCGGGTTGCTGGCGGTCGCGGTGCTGGGCGCCGTGGCGTTCATGGCCAGTGTCCTGCTCGACGACCTGCTCTGGCGGACCGTGACGCAGGTCGTGGGGCTCGGTGCCTCCCTGGTCACCGCGACCTCGCTCGTGGTGAAGGTCCGCCGCTGGGGTGCGGACGACGACTTCTGGTGGCCGGACACCGACCGGTACACCGACCGCTGACCGCCCGCCGATCCGTCCGGATCACCCTGGCTCCTCCGGTTGTCCCGCTTCCGGCCCGGGTACTGCTCCCATCGATACGGATCAGGGCTCCCCGGAAGGTGGACGGATGCGCATGGTCGGCGCGGTGGCGCTCGACGTGGCCCGGGCTCCCGGTGCCACTGCCGTCGCGCTGGCCTGCGACCTGTCCGCGGCCGCGCTGGAGGCGACCGAGCGCCTCCGACACGTCGCCAGGACGGTCGTGCGCGGAATGGTCGCCGTGCTGCGGGCCCGCGGTCCGGTGGTCGCCGCGCTGGTGACCTCGTTCCGCGCGATGCCCACGCCGTGGTTCGTGGCGATCGGGTCGCCCCGTGCGGGCGGCATGTCGTACGCCGCCCAGCCGCCCGCGGGTCGGCCATCCGCAGCCGGACGCGTACCATCAGGTCTCGCGAGCTGGTCCTGCCCGCCGACGCCACGGCGCCCGGTCGGGCGCGCATGTTCCTGCGCGCCGCGACGGACGAGTGGGGCATCGGCGACGACCTGGCCCAGGACGCCGCAATGGTGATCACCGAACTGGTGGCGAACGCCGTCGACCACGCCCGGTCGGAGAGCATCCTCTCCGTGGGCGTCAAGCGCGGCAACCTGTGCGTGGCCGTGCGCGACGCCCGGCGCGGCCCGCTGCCCCGGCCGGCCCCGATCGACCCGACGGCGTCCCGTGGCCGTGGCCTGCAGATGGTCGACGCGCTGACCAGCGCCTGGGGCGTGACGCTGCACGCCGACGGCAAGACCGTGTGGGCGGTCGTGGGCTGACTGTGTTCGTCGGGCGCGGTTCAGGGGGTGTCGGGGAATTCGTAGCCCGCGAACTTCTCCCGCAGGGTGCGCTTGGAGAACTTCCCGACGCTGGTCTTCGGTACCTCGTCGATGAACTCCACGGCGTCGGGCAGCCACCAGCGCGCGACGAGCGGCTCGAGGTACGCGCGCAGTTCCGCGGCGGTCAGCGTCTCGCCGGGCTCGACCACGACGCAGGCCAGCGGCCGTTCCACCCACCGCTCGTGGGGCACGCCGATCACGGCCGCTTCCGCCACCTTCGGATGCGACATGATCGCATTCTCCAGCTGCACCGAGCTGATCCACTCCCCGCCGGACTTCACGAGATCCTTCGTCCGGTCGACGATCTTCACACAGCCGTAGCGGTCGACGGTCGCCACGTCCCCGGTCCGGAACCAGCCGTCGTCGGTGAACTGCGTGGCGCCGCTCTCGTCGCGGTAGTACTGCGAGGCGATCCACGGGCCGGCCGCCTGGATCTCGCCGCTCGTCTCGTCGTCGCTCGGCACGATCTCGCCGGTCACCGGATCGACCATGCGCAGCTCCACCAGCGGTATCGGCTGACCCTGCCGCACCCGCGCGTTTGCCCGTGCGTCGTCGTCCAGCGCGTCGTCCTGCGTCCGTGGGCTCGCGACAGTGGCCACCGGCGAGGTCTCGGTCATCCCCCAGGCGTGCAGGATCGGCACGCCCGCCTTCTGGTACGCCTCCGACAACGACCGTGGCACGGCCGACCCGCCGCAGAGGATCCGCTGCACCGCCGACAGGTCGTAGTCCTTCAGCAGGGGCAGCGCGCCCAGCCAGATCGTCGGCACGCCCGCGGTGACGGTGACCCGGTGGCGCTCCAGCAGCCCGAGTACGCCGTGCGGGGTCATGTTCGGGCCGGGGTACACCATGCTCGACCCGGCCAGCAGCCCGGCGTACGGCAGGCCCCACGCGTTGACGTGGAACATCGGCACCACCGGCATGAGCACGTCGCGCTCCGAGAGGCCCAGCCCGTCCGCCGTCAGCGTGATCAGCGAGTGCAGCAGCGTCGACCGGTGGCTGTAGAGCACGCCCTTCGGGTTGCCGGTGGTGCCGGAGGTGTAGCACATCGCCGCGGCGCTGTTCTCGTCGTCGATCTCGAACCGGCCCTCGAACGGCTCGGCCGACGCGAGCAGCGCGTCGTAGTCGATGACGTCGTCGGGTATCGGGCAGTCGCTGCCGTCGTCGATCACGATGACGTGCCGGACCGTGCGCAGCTGCGGCCGCAGCGGCGTGAACACCGGCAGGAGCGAGCGGTCGACGAAGACGACGTCGTCCTCGGCATGGTTCGCGATGTAGACCTGCTGCTCGGGGAACAGCCGGATGTTGAGCGTGTGCAGTACCCGGCCGGTGCACGGGGCCGCCAGGTAGAGCTCCAGGTGCGACGCGGTGTTCCACATGAACGTCCCGACGCGTCCGTCGGCCGGGACGCCCAGCGAGTCCAGCGCCGTGGCCAGCCTCCGCACGCGCACGGCCCACTCGGCGACGGTCGTCGCCACCTCGCCGTCCGCGGTGGCGGTGACGATCGGCTTGTGCCCGAACAGCTGCTCGGCGCGGTGGAAGACGTGTGGCAGGGCCAGCGGTCGATCCTGCATGAGTCCCCGCATCGCGACTCCTTCGTCGTGTGGGCCCTGTTGCTGTGTCCGGGCTCACGGACCGTACCGATGGCTGCCGGGCGCCACCACCGGTCGCCAGCCCGGTGCGGCGCCCCGGGGCCGGCGCCGCGAGCGCCGTGCCACCTGTGGATCTCCGCCGTGTTCCGCTGCGGCGTGTCACAGGAACGCGTTAGGCTCCGCCTCGTGACGCGCGACGACGCGAGCGCCGCGGTCTGTGTGGACGTGGGCTCGACCTGGACGAAGGCGGTTCTCGTCCGGTCGGACGGTGCGCTCGCCGGGTTCGCGGAGCACCCCACCACGGTGGCGGACGTCCTGACGGGCGTGGACGCGGCCGTGCGGGCGGTCGTCGCGGCCGCTCCGGGCGCGGCGGAACCGGAACTGCTGGCCTGCTCGTCGGCCGGGGGCGGCCTGCGGCTCGCCGTGGTCGGGAGCGAGCGGCTGGCGACCGAGGAGGCCGCGCACCGGGTGGCGCGCTCGGCCGGATCGCGGGTTGTGCACGTGCACGCGGGCCCCCTCGATCCCTCGGACGTGCGGCTGCTGCGGGGCAGCCGGCCGGGCGCGGTGCTGCTGACGGGCGGCGCGGACGGCGACGACCCCGCACCGCTCCTGTACAACGCCGCGCGGCTCGCGCGCGCCCGCGTCCGGTTCCCGATCGTGCTCGCCGGCAACGAGGCGGCCCGCGACGATGCCGTCGCGCTGCTCACCGCCACCGGACGCACCGTCGTGGCCTGCCCGAACGTCGCGCCGCGCCCCGGAGAGCTGGTGCCGGGGCCCGCCCGGGCGGCCCTCGCGCAGCTCTACGCCGACCAGGTACTCGGCGGGCGGGGTCCGTCGGTCGCGCCGCGGTTCCGGCGGATGGTGCGGGTCGGCACCCCGGACGTGGTCGCCGGGGGAGCGGCGCTGCTCGCCCGGATGCTCGGCGTGCGGGTGCTGGTCGTCGACGTCGGCTGCGCCACCACCGACGTGCACTGCGCCCTCCCGGACGACGGATCGCGGCTGACGGTCGAGGGCGACCTCGGCATGCGCGCGGCGGCGGCCGGTGTCCTGGTGGAGGGCCAGGCGGAGGGGGTCGTGGATCCGGTGGAGGCGGACCTGCTCGGGCCCACCGTCGAGCGGATGACCAGCGAGGTCGGCTACGTGCCGCGGGACCCGGGGAGCGCGGCGGAGGACCGCCGGATCGCGGCGCTGGCCGCCGTGCTCGCCGTCCGCAGGCACGTCGTGGCGCACGAGTCCGACGTGCCGGGCGACGTCGGGCTCCTGGTGCTGACCGGCGGCGTCTTCCGCCGTCCCGACGCGCACGCGCTGGCGGCGGTCGTCGCGACGCTCCGGGCGGACGTCGAGCTCGCGGGCATGCTGGCCAAGGCCCGCGTCGCCGTGGACGCCGATTTCGCGGTTGCCCCCGCGGGCATGCTCACCGCCGCCGGGCACGAGGAGGCCGCCCGGACGCTGCTGCAGGACCACCTGCTGGGCTGATCCTCCAGGTCCGGGAGACCGGACGAGGATCGGTTTGACATCGCCGGGACCGCTCGCGATCCTGGACGGGTACGACCTGCCCGGGCCGAGAGGCGCTGCAGCGGACAGCTTGATCTGCCGTGGGGCGGCCGCCTCGCACGAAGTGCGGGGTGGACGCGTCGCGGCCAGATCGTTCACTGTCCGCCACGCTCGGCCCGCGGTTTTCGGTACGAAGGGCGCCTCCCGAGATGTTCGAGGAGGCCGTCGTGTCGCATCGTTCCCGCTCAGCGGCGGGTCCCGCGCCCCGGCGCCCACCGGCATCCCCTCTCGGGTGAGTCACCGCGCGGCACTGTGCCCGCCGCATCCCGACCGGCCGCGCCGCTCGCCCGCTCGGGCGCCGCTGCCGCATGAAGTCCGTCCGGGCCCGCAGCGGGCCCGCCGAGGAGGCATCGACCCCATGACCACGTCGTCCGAGATCCCCGTGAAGCGCATGGCGCCGGACACGGCAGGCCGCCGTTTCCAGGAGCGCAACGGCATCGACTTCGCCGTCGCCGACCTGTCGCTCGCCGAGTTCGGCCGCAAGGAGATCCGGCTCGCCGAGCACGAGATGCCCGGCCTGATGGAGCTGCGCCGCGAGTACGCCGAGGCCCGGCCGCTGCACGGCGCCCGCGTCGCCGGCTCGCTGCACATGACGGTGCAGACCGCCGTGCTGATCGAGACGCTCGTGAGCCTCGGCGCCGAGGTGCGCTGGGTGTCCTGCAACATCTTCTCCACGCAGGACCACGCCGCCGCGGCCGCCGTCGTCGGCCCGCACGGCACCCCCGAGGAGCCCCGGGGCGTGCCGGTGTTCGCCTGGAAGGGCGAGACCCTCCCCGAGTACTGGTGGGCCACCGAGCAGCTCTTCACGTTCCGCGACGCCGACGGGACCGTCATCGGCCCGAACATGATCCTTGACGACGGCGGCGACGCCACGTTGCTCGTCCACAAGGGCGTCGAGTACGAGAAGACCGGCGTGGTGCCCGCTGTCGAGGACGACGACCTGTCCGTCTCCGAGGAGTACCGGGTCATCCTCGACACCCTCCGTCGTGCGCTCGCCGACGACCCGCAGCGCTGGACCCGCGTCGCGAGCGACATCCGCGGCGTCACCGAGGAGACCACCACCGGCGTCCACCGGCTCTACCAGCTCGCCGAGCAGGGCCTGCTGCTGTTCCCGGCGATCAACGTCAACGACTCGGTCACCAAGAGCAAGTTCGACAACGTCTACGGCATCCGGCACTCGCTGATCGACGGCATCAACCGGGCCACGGACGTGCTGATCGGTGGCAAGGTCGCCGTGGTCTGCGGATTCGGTGACGTCGGCAAGGGCAGCGCCGCCGCGCTCGCCGGGCAGGGCGCCCGGGTGATCGTCACCGAGGCCGACCCGATCTGCGCGCTCCAGGCGCTGCTGCAGGGCTACCAGGTCGCGCGGCTCGACGACGTCGTGGACCGCGCCGACATCATCATCACCACCACCGGCAACAAGGACATCGTCACCGCCGAGCACATGGCCCGGATGAAGCACCAGACGATCCTGGGCAACGTCGGCCACTTCGACAACGAGCTCGACATGGCCGGGCTGGGCCGCTACCCGGGGATCCACCGCATCAACATCAAGCCCCAGGTCGACGAGTGGGTCTTCCCGGACGGCCACGCGATCATCGTGCTGTCCGAGGGCCGGCTGATGAACCTGGGCAACGCCACCGGCCACCCGTCGTTCGTGATGAGCAACAGCTTCAGCAACCAGGTGATCGCGCAGGTCGAGCTGTTCACGAAGCACGAGGAGTACAACAAGGACGTCTACCGGCTGCCGAAGGTGCTCGACGAGAAGGTCGCGAAGATCCACGTGCTTGCCCTGGGCGGGGAGCTGACCAAGCTCACCAAGGACCAGGCGGAGTACATCGGGGTGGACGTCGAGGGCCCGTTCAAGCCGGAGCACTACCGGTACTGAACCGGCGACACGGCCTAGGCTGGACGCCGTGATCCCCCGGGGCGACGGTGACGGCTGGACGCACTGCGCCCAGGGTCACAAGCACTGGGGGATCTTCGGCGCCGCCGGCCTGCTGTTACGGCACGACGACCGGGTGCTCCTGCAGCACCGGGCGCTGTGGAGCCACCACGGCGGCACCTGGGGGATCCTCGGCGGCGCGCGCAACAGCGGCGAGACCGCCGTGCACACCGCCGCGCGGGAGGCCGCGGAGGAGGCGGGATTCGGTCCCGAGTGCTACCGGGTGGTCGGGGAGCACGTCGACGACCATGGCGGGTGGAGCTACGTGACGGTGGTCGGGCGGGCCGCCGAGGCCTTCCGCGCCCCGCAGCTCACAGCCGAGTCGCTGGCGGTCGACTGGGTGCACGTCGAGCGTATCCACGACCTGCAGCTGCACCCCGGCTTCGCGGCGACCTGGGAGACGATTCGCGAGATCGCCTGACGACAGGTGGAATGGCTGACGTAGGTGCGCCTAACGGACGAGTGCAGCGGGGTCGATCGTGATCGGGAACGGCTCGGTGAGCGTGAGCACGGTCCCGGCCTCGGCGCGGCCGGCCTCCTCGTAGAGGCCGTCGGCCCCGATCCGGTACGCGACGACGTGCGGCGGGTCCAGCTCCACCCGCAGGTAGCAGCGGATGCCGGCCTGGGCGTAGAGGGCGGGCTTGCGGAACCGGTCGTCGGACCGCGTCGAGGGCGACACGATCTCCACGGCGAGCAACACGAGGTCCACCGGAAAGTTGAAGAGGTCGGTGTCCAGGCTCGTGTCGCGGAGCACGACGACATCCGGGATCGGCCGCTGGTCGGGTGCGAGCACGACGCCGACACTCTCGAAGACTGCGCAGCCCGGTGGTGCGGTGGCCTCCAGTTCGTTGGCCACTCGGCGTGCGGCCGTCTGGTGACGGCCGCGGGCTGGTGTCATCACGTGCGGGACTCCGTCCACCAGCTCATAGCTCACGCCGTCGCGGTCCGGCAGCGCGTCGACGTCCGCGACCGTCCAGCCTTCCTGGGGGGGAACGGTCGGCGCGGATCCGAAGTCGATCGGCTCGGCAATCATCGGGGCACCTCCTGCCGGAAAGGTATCGCCGGGCACTGACATTATCGGTGACCGTGGGAGG
>CAVRHG010000070.1:0-74441 GCA_963720845.1 uncultured Actinomycetota bacterium
GCGACCGCCGATCGGCTGCTCGCCGCCGCGGCGCGACCCGGTCATCCGTGACTCGCTGTGACCGCGAGGCCCTGAATGCACGCCACCCGCCGGCGATTCCGACGTGAGTTGGACCCCACCCCCGCCCCTCACGGAATGTGGCGCTCGTCAGAATCGCTACAGTTAACTGTGAGCATCGCCCCCACCCTCGAGGCCGCCCCGGCCGACCCGTTCCGTGCCTGTGGATCCGGCGCGGGTCGTCCGCCTCGGACGGAGTCCGGGGTGGAGGAGCCAGCGTCGGATCGGTCACTGCGTGGTGAGCTGCGCAACGTCGCCATCGTCGCCCACGTCGACCACGGCAAGACCACGCTCGTCGACGCCATGCTGCGCGCCTCCGGCGCATTCGGCGAGCGCGCCGAGCCGGTCGACAGGATCATGGACTCCGGTGACCTGGAGCGCGAGAAGGGGATCACGATCCTCGCCAAGCACACCGCGATCGGTTGGCAGGGCACCACCATCAACGTCGTGGACACCCCCGGCCACGCCGACTTCGGCGGCGAGGTCGAGCGCGGCCTGTCGATGGTGGACGGCGTGCTCCTCCTGGTCGACGCCTCCGAGGGCCCGCTCCCGCAGACCCGCTTCGTGCTCCGCAAGACCCTCGCCGCCGGCCTGCCCGTCGTGCTGGTCGTGAACAAGACCGACCGCGCGGACGCCCGGATCGGCGAGGTCGTCAACGAGAGCCTCGAGCTCCTCCTCGAGCTGGCCGACGAGCTGGACCTCGACGAGGACCACACCGCCCAGCTGCTCGACCTGCCGGTCGTCTACGCCTCCGGCCGCGCAGGCCGTGCGTCCGGTGTCCGCCCCGCCGACGGCACGCTCCCGGACTCCCCGGACCTGCAGCCGCTGTTCGACGTCCTGCTCGACACCGTGCCCCCGCCGTTGGACGACCCGGACGCCCCGCTGCAGGCGCACGTCACCAACCTCGACGCCAGCTCCTTCCTCGGCCGCATCGCGCTGTGCCGGGTCCGGGCCGGCTCGATCCGCCGTGGCCAGCAGGTCGCGTGGTGCCGCGCCGACGGCACCATCGCCCGCGTCAAGATCACCGAGCTGCTGCGCACCGAGGCGCTCACCCGCGTCCCTGCCGACAGCGCGAGCGCGGGTGACCTCGTCGCGGTCGCCGGCATCGCGGAGGTCACGATCGGCGACACGCTCGCGGACCCCGAGAACCCCGTCGCGCTGCCCCGCATCGCCGTGGACGAGCCCGCCATCTCGATGACGATCGGCATCAACACCTCGCCGTTGGTAGGCCGCGACCCGCACCCGGGCACCAAGCTCACCGCTCGCCAGGTCAGGAACCGGCTCGACACCGAGCTGGTCGGCAACGTCAGCGTCCGCGTGCTGCCCACGGAGCGCCCCGACACCTGGGAGGTGCAGGGCCGCGGCGAGCTTGCCCTGGCCGTCCTGGTCGAGACGATGCGCCGCGAGGGCTTCGAGCTGACCGTCGGCAAGCCCGAGGTCGTCACCAAGGTGATCGACGGCAAGCTGCACGAGCCGTTCGAGCACCTGTCGGTCGACGTGCCGACCGAGTCCCTCGGTGCCGTGACCCAGCTGGTGGCTGCGCGCAAGGGCGAGCTGAGCCAGATGGTGCACGGCGAGAGCCGGGTCCGGATGGAGTACCGCGTGCCCAGCCGCGGCCTCATCGGCTTCCGGACCGAGTTTCTGACGATCTCGCGCGGCGCCGGCATCGCCAGCCACGTCTTCGACGGCTACGGCCCGTGGGTCGGCGAGATCAACAGCCGCCTGCGCGGCTCGCTCGTCGCAGACCGCTCCGGCCCCGTCACCGGGTACGCCGTCGACGCGCTGTCGGACCGCGGCGAGCTGTTCGTCGGCCCGGGCACGCTGGTCTACGAGGGCATGGTCATCGGCGAGTACACGCGCAACGAGGACCTCGAGGTCAACATCGTGCGCGAGAAGAAGCTGACCAACATGCGCAAGTCCACCGGGGACGAGCTGATCAAGTTGACCCCGCCGACGGTTCTGACCCTCGAGCAGAGCCTGGAGTTCTGCGCCTCGGACGAGTGCGTCGAGGTCACGCCGGAGAACGTCCGCATCCGCAAGACCGAGCTCGACTCGCACTCCCGGGGCCGTGCGCGGGCCCGAGCCCGCGCCGCGAACTCGTAATTCCCCTGTGGGTCGTCGCCTGCTCCGCAGCGGCGTCGACCCACAGGACAGGGTTGGGCCGGAACCCCGATCGGTCGACAGCCGTTCCCCGGGGGTGTGGTTGGGTACGCCCCCGGAACGGGAGGTCGGATCGGGTGACGGTCGGGGGGCCCTGCAACCGGACGGTGCGCGGGCGGGTGGCGATGCTGGCCGCGCTGCTCGCGGTCCTGCTGCTCGCCGCCTGCACCAAGCCCGCGACCCCGGCGCCCGCGCCACCCCCGCCGACCGCCGCGCCGGAGCCCAGCCAGATCGTCGTCGCCGTCGACGACCTCGGCGCAGGCTTCAACCCGCACCTGCTCGCCCACCAGTCACCGGTGACGACGGCGCTGGCGGGCCTCGCGCTGCCGTCGGTGTTCCGGCCGGACGTGAACGGTGACCTGCAGCTGGACAAGACCGTCGCCACCAGCGCCCAGGTCACCGCGAAGGATCCGTTCACGGTCACCTACGAGCTGAACCTCGAGGCGTCCTGGACCAGCAATGCCCCGATCGCGGCCGAGGACTTCGTCTACCTGTGGGAGCGGATGCGGGACGAGCCGGGCGTCGTCGACGCCGCCGGCTACCGGCTGATCACCGACGTCCGTTCGCGCGCCGCAGGCAAAGCCGTCGACGTCGTGTTCTCCCAGCCCTACCCGGCCTGGAAGACGCTGTTCTCGAACCTGCTCCCGGCGCACCTGCTGAAGGACGCGCCCGGCTCGTGGACCGGCGCCCTGACCAACGGCCTGCCCGCGTCCGGCGGCCCGTTCCGAGTCGTCTCCGTGGACCGGGCCCGCGGCGAGATCCTGCTCACCCGCAACGACCAGTACTGGGACACCCCGGCGGTACTCGACCAGCTCCTGCTGCGCCGCCTCAGCGGCACCGCGCTGGTGGACGGCCTCGGTGTCGGCGACGTCGACATCGCGCTTCCCGACCCCGACGAGACGCTGCGCACCGCGCTCGGCGGATTGGCGCCGCCGCCCCGGATCCAGACAGCGCCTCAGCCGGTCGTCACCGAGCTCGCCTTCCGCACCGACGGTGGTCCGCTCGCCGACACCCGCGTCCGCCGGGCGATCGAGGGCCTCGTCGATCGCAACGCCCTACGCGCCGCCGTGGCCCCCGACGCACTGCCGGCCGACGCCTTCGCACTCGCCCCCTCCCAGGACGGATACGCAGGCACCGCGCCCAGTACCCGTCCGGACGCGACGTCCCTGCTCACCTCTGCGGGCTGGAACCGCGACGACGACGGCCAATGGCGGGAGGCGGGCGAGCCGGTGCAGCTGATCATCGGGGCCGCCGCCGAGCGCCCGGCCGACGTGAAGGTCGCCGAGAACATCGCCGCCCAGCTGAAGTCGGCCGGGATCGACACCACTGTCGTGGCCCCCACCGGCGTGGAGCTGTTCGCTCAGGCCACCGTCCCGCCCACCCCGCCAAGCACCAGCGCCACCCCCACTCCCTCGACGTCGGCCACGCCGACGCCCACCCCGAGCACCGAGCCCACCACCGCCGCGGGGACCACCGCCGCCTCACCGACCCCCGCGCCTGCCGCGGGTGTCACGGTCGACCTCGTGGTCCGCCCCCGCACCGTCGGCGGCGATGTCGCCACGGGCCTCGCGTCGGACTACGGCTGCGACGACCCGGTGACCCCCTACGGGCCGCCCCCGCGCCCGTCGGTGCCCACCACGTGCTCGTCGGCGCTGCAGCCGCTGCTCGACGAACTGATCGCCGACCCCGACGGCGCCAACGCGGGGGAGACCCGTGCGGCCATCGAGAAGCTGCTGTGGTCGCAGGTCCCGGCGCTGCCGCTGTTCCAGCCGGTCTCGCTGCTCGTGAGCACGTCCAGCGCGGACGCGGGCACCGGCGTCGGGCCCGGACCGCTGACCACCGGACCGCTGACCGGCGCGCAGCGCTGGACGGAGCCGGCACGCTGACCGTCTAAGGTCGGCGCAGTCGCTGCGGCGGGGCGGGTGCGCCGTCGTCGCAGGCAGGAACGTCGCCGCCGGCGGGGTCGTCGCGAGCTGGAAGGTTGAAGCATGGGGAGAACACGGGCGGCCTCCCTCGGGGCGCTGATCGCCGCGTCCGCGCTGGTGCTCGCGGCCTGCGGCGGCGCAGGCGGCCCCGGGGGCGCCGCGCCGACGGCGGGCCCGACGCAGAACTTCGAGCCGGGCAAGGCCGTAGCGACGGACACCCCGTTCAGCCGTCCGAAGGTCGCCGACATCGGTGACGTCGCCGTCACGGTCGACGAGGGCTTCCAGGACTACAACAACAACACCGGCGCCGCGAACAGCCTCGCCAACCAGTACGTCACACCGCTCCTGACGCCCTCCCCGTTCTTCACCGACGAGCACACGACGCTGCGCCTCGACACCGACTACATGCAGTCGGTCACCGTCACCTCGCAGAACCCGCAGGTCGTCGAGTACAAGTGGCGCCCGGAGGCCGTGTGGTCCGACGGCGCACCCGTCGGCTGCAAGGACATGTACCTGCTGTACCTGGCGGCGGTGAGCCCGGTGAAGGACGGCGAGGCCCAGATCTTCGACTCGAGCCCCACGGGGTACGACCAGATCTCGACGATCGATTGCTCGGCCGACCAGAAGACGGTCACCGTCACCTTCGCCACCCCCTTCGCCGACTACCGGGGGCTGTGGAGCGCCGCAGGTCAGGGCGGCTCCGAGATGCTGCCCGCGCACATCCTCGAGCAGCGCACCGGGATCGCCGACATCACCAAGGTCGACCCCCGCGTGGACACCCCCCAGCTCCGGGCGGCGGGCACCTTCTTCACCACCGGGTGGAACGGCTTCGACCCGGCCGTCGCGCTCTCCGCCGGGCCGTTCCGGATCGAGAGCTCGGTGCGCAACGCGGAGACCGTGCTGGTGCGCAACGACAAGTGGTGGGGCAACCCGGCGGGCCCCGCCAAGGTCACGATCACGGCGGTCACCGACTCGCAGGCGAACGTGCAGAAGCTGCTCAACAAGGAGGTCCAGGTCATCGCTCCGCAGGCGGAATCGGCCGTCTCCGAGCAGATCCGCGCCCAGGGCGGGGACTACACCGTGTTCGCCGCGGGCGGCCAGACCTACGAGCACATCGACTTCAACATGGCCCGCCCGCTGTTCGCCGACCACCCCGAGCTCCGCAAGGCCGTGGCCACGTGTCTGAACCGGCAGCGGCTGCTGGACAACCTCATCCGCAGCGTCGACCCCGCCGCGGTGCCCCTGGGCAACTTCATCTTCCAGCCCAACGAGGTGGGCTACGAGGACCACTACGCGCAGTACGGCATGGGTGACGTGGCCGGGGCCAAGAAACTCATGGACGACGCCGGCTGGACGCTGGGGACCGACGGGATCTACACCAAGGACGGCCAAAGGGCCAGCTTCGCGATCGGCCACAAGCTCGTCGACCGCCGCACCCAGACCGTCCAGCAGGCCGTCGGCGACTGCAAGCCCGCCGGCATCGAGATCCTCGACGCCCCGGCCGAGGACTTCAACGACCGGCTGCTGACCGCGGGCGACTTCGACGCCGCCCTGTTCGCCTGGGTCGGCGGGCCCGTCAAGGCGTCGCTGACCGGCAACTACTCGAGCAGGTCGGCAGGCGGCGCCGCGAACTACAACAGCTACAGCAACCCGAAGGTCGACGAGCTGCTCAAGCAGAGCAACGCGGAGCTGGACTTCGCCCAGCGGGTGAAGACCCTCAACGAGGCGGACCGGCTGATGGCCGACGACATGCACAGCATCCCGCTGTTCCAGCTGCCGGACTTCAGCGCGGCGGTGGCCGGCATCGGACCGGTCAGCTACGTCGGGGTCGGCGGCGGTGCGCTGTGGAACGCGTTCGCCTGGACCCGCCAGGGCTAAGGCCTAGGGGGCGCGCGTGCTCCGTTTCGTCGTCCGGCGCCTGCTGGTCGCGGTGCCGCTGCTGGTCGCGGCGTCGATCCTGTCGTTCGCCCTGACCACGGCGATGGGCGACCCGCTGGGCGAGTGGAAGGCCCAGCGCCCCCGCACCGAGCAGGAGATCGCGACGCAGTACGCGCGGATCGGCTACGACAAGCCCGCCGTGAGCCGCTACCTGGACTGGGCGGGCGGCTTCGTGCGGGGCGACTGGAAGACCACGGTGACGCCCGGCAACGGCGTCGTGGACGTCCGGACCGAGATCGGCCGCGCCTTCTGGGTGACCTTCCGCCTCGTCGTCGCCGCCGAGATCATCGCGCTGCTGCTCGGCATGGTGATCGGCGTCATCGGGGCCGTGCGCCAGTACTCCTGGTTCGACTACGGGTCCACCGGGCTGGCGTTCCTCATGTTCTCGATCCCGCTGTTCTGCGTCGCGGTGATCCTCAAGTTCGCCGGCATCCGGTTCAACGACTGGCTGGAGAGCATCGGCCTCGGCCGGTGGCTGATCACCGCCGGGCCGCCGCCGGGCGGGTTCAGCGGCGGGCTCGGCCAGCAGGTCTACCAGTACACCGGCGCGTACATCCTGCCGACGCTGTGCCTGGTGGCCGTCCAGTTCGCGCTCTACAGCCGGTTCCAGCGCGCCTCGATGCTCGACGCGCTGAACGCTGACTACGTGCGCACCGCCCGCGCCAAGGGGCTCGGCGAACCGCGGGTCGTGGTGCGGCACGCGCTGCGGAACGCCCTCATCCCGATCCTCACGGTGTTCTCGCTGAACTTCGGGCTGCTGCTGGGCGGGGCGATCATCACCGAGACGGTGTTCGGGTGGCGCGGGATGGGCACACTGATCGTGGACGCGATCGCCAAGAAGGAACCCTGGATGGTGCAGGGCTGGATGATGGTCACCGCCGCGTTCGTGATCGCGGCGAACCTGGTCGCCGACGTCGTCTACTCGTACCTGGACCCGAGGATCCGTCTTGGCTGAGACCTCGCCCGTGGTGGCGACCACGGCGGTGCCCGACACCTCGGGGTTCGTCGGTACCGCGGCGCGCAGCCAGTGGCGGACCGTCGCCGCGCGGTTCGTGCGGCACCGGGCCGCCCTCGTCGGTCTCGTGCTGTTCGTCCTGCTGCTCTTGTTCGCCTTCGTCGGCCCGCTCGTGTGGCCAAAGGGTCTGGACGCGGTGTACGACGCCCGGCGCCCCCCGAGTGCCGAGTACCCGTTCGGCACGGACCGGATCGGCCGCGACATGCTCGCCCAGACGATCTCCGGGACCCGCTACTCGCTGCAGATCGCGCTGACCGTCGCGGTGGTGGCCACGGCGCTCGGGGTCGTCCTCGGCGCGCTGGCGGGCTACCGGCGGGGCTGGGTGGACGCCGTGGTGGGCCGCACCATCGACCTCGTGCTGTGCATCCCGGCCCTGGTGGTCACGGCCGTGCTGGCGCGCAACACGTTCACGATCGCGCCGGGGGCGCCGAACCGGAGCAACTGGCTTGCCGTCGCGCTGATCATCGCGCTGCTCACCGCGTGGCTGCCGATCGCGCGGACCATGCGCGGGGTGGTGCTGTCGCTGCGGGAGAAGGAGTTCGTGGAGGCGGCGCGCGCACTGGGCGGCTCGACCGCGCACATCGTGTTCCGGCACATCCTGCCCAACACGGCGGACGTGATCATCGTCAACGCCACCGTCACGGTCGCGCTGGCGGTGCTCATCGAGTCGGCCCTGTCGTTCATCGGGCTCGGCGTCAGACGCCCGGACGCCTCGCTCGGGCTCATCATCAACGAGAACAAGAACGAGCTGGCCACCCTGCCGTGGCTGTTCTGGGTGCCGTTCGTGTTCATCGTGCTGATCGGGCTGTCGGTCAACTTCATCGGCGACGGGCTGCGCGACGCGCTCGACCCGCGCCAGAGGCGGGTGCGGGCGTGACCGAGCTCCTGTCGGTCCGCAACCTGTCGGTGTCCTTCGCGACCGACGACGGCGTGGTCCGGGCGGTGCGGGACGTGTCGTTCGACGTGCGCCCCGGCGAGGTGCTGGGGGTCGTCGGCGAGTCCGGGTGCGGCAAGTCGGTGACGGCGGCAGCGCTGATGGGCCTGCTGCCGCGCACGGCGACGGTCACGGGCTCGGTCCGGTTCCGCGGGCGCGAGCTCGTCGGCCTGCCGGGCAGGCAGCTGCGGGCGCTGCGGGGCGCCGAGATCGCCATGATCTTCCAGGACCCGATGAGCGCGCTGAACCCGGTGCACACGGTCGGCGCCCAGCTCGCGGAGGCGTACCGGGCCCATCACGACGTCTCCCGCCGCGACGCCCGTTCCCGGGCGGTGGAGGCGCTGGAGCTGGTGGGCATCCCGCAGCCGCGCCGGCGCGCCGACCAGTTCCCGCACGAGTTCTCCGGCGGCATGCGCCAGCGCACCGTCATCGCGATGGCCGTCATCAACGACCCGCGCCTGCTCATCGCGGACGAGCCGACGACCGCGCTCGACGTCACCGTGCAGGCCCAGATCCTGGAGACCCTCCAGGCGGTCCGGGAGCGCACCGGCGCGGCGATCATGATGATCACCCATGACCTGGGGGTGGTCGCGGGCCTCGCCGGCCGGGTGCAGGTGATGTACGGAGGAACGGTGGTGGAGTCCGGCCCGGTGGACGAGGTCTTCGCCGCGCCGCGGATGCCGTACACCCTCGGCCTGCTCGGCTCGGTGCCGCATCCCGAGCTGGTCGGCAGGCCGCTGACGCCCGTTCCCGGCGCACCACCGTCACTGCTGCACCTACCACGGGCGTGCACGTTCGCCCTGCGGTGCCCGCTGGTCGCCGAGGTCTGCCGGGAGGCCGAGCCGGAGCTGCTCGACACGGACCGCCCGGGCCATCCGGCCCGCTGCCACCGCTGGCCGGTCGTCGCCGGGATCGCGCGGCCACAGGAGCTGTTCGCCCGGCGCGAGATCGGGCACCCGGACACCGAGGTCGAGTCGGCTGTCGCTGCGGCGGGTGCCGAGGACGACCGGTGACGGAACTGCTGCAGGTCCGCGACCTGGTCAAGCACTTCCCGGTGCGCGGCCGCGGCGTCGTGCCCCGCACCGTGGGCCAGGTGCAGGCGGTGTCGGGCGTGTCGCTGGACGTCGACGCGGGCGAGACGGTCGGGCTCGTCGGCGAGTCCGGGTGCGGCAAGTCGACCGTCGGTCGGGCGATCCTGCAGCTGCAGCGGCCGACGTCGGGCTCCGTGCGGTTCGCGGGCCGGGAGCTGACGACGCTGTCGCAGCGGCAGTTGCGCGACGTGCGCCGCGACCTGCAGATCGTCTTCCAGGACCCGTACGCGTCGCTCAACCCGCGGTGGCCGGTCAACGACGTCGTCGCCGAGCCGTTGCGGATCCACGGGACGGGCGGGCGCCGCGACGTCCAGCACCGGGTCGACGAGCTGTTGGACACCGTGGGGCTCAACCCCGAGCACCGCAACCGCTACCCGCACGAGTTCTCCGGCGGGCAACGGCAGCGCGTCGGCATCGCCCGCGCGCTCGCGCTCGAACCGCGCCTGGTCGTGCTCGACGAGCCTGTGTCGGCCCTCGACGTCTCGGTGCAGGCCGGCGTGCTGAACCTGCTCGGGGAGCTGCAGGAGCGGCTGGGGTTGGCGTACCTGTTCGTCGCCCACAACCTCTCGGTGGTGCGCCACATCTGCCACCGGGTGGCCGTGATGTACCTGGGCGGGATCGTCGAGACCGCGGACCGCGACGACCTGTTCGAACGCCCGCACCACCCCTACACCCAGGCATTGCTCTCCGCGATCCCGATCCCGGACCCGCAGCTCGAACGGGCGCGCGAGCGCATCGTGCTGACCGGCGACGTACCCAGCCCGGTGCACCCGCCGAGCGGATGCCGGTTCCGCACCCGCTGCTGGAAGCACCTCGAGCTCGCGGAGGGGGACCGGCGCCGGTGCATCGAGGAGCCCCCGCCGCTCGTACCGGTGGGCGGTGCGCCGGTGCACCGGGCGGCGTGCCACTTCGCGGGGGAGCGCGCGGAACTGCGGGGGTAGGCATCCCCACTCGCGTGAGGGGAGCGCGGAGCCGGTCCCGCGCGCCCACCGTCCAGCGCACGCATAGGCTGCGGCGCGTGAGGCCCCTCGGTGACCGATCCGGCCGCGACGCGTCCACCCCGCGCTCCGCGCGGGGCGGCCGCCCCTCGCCGGATCACGACCGCAGGTTGCTGCTGGTGCACGCACACCCCGACGACGAGACGCTGACGACCGGCGGCACCATGGCCCGCTACGCGGCTGACCCGGACACGTCGGTCACCCTGGTGACCTGCACCCTGGGTGAGGAAGGTGAGATCATCCCGCCCGAGCTGGCGCTGCTCGCCGCGGACTCCGCGGACCAGCTCGGCGGCTACCGGATCGGCGAGCTCGCGAACGCCTGCGTCGCACTGGGCGTCGCGGACCACCGGTTCCTCGGCGGCACCGGCCGGTGGCGCGACTCCGGCATGGTGCTCGCGGGGCACGGTGTCCGCGCGGCGGCGCCGGCCCGGCTGCACCCGCGTGCGCTCGCCTCCCGCGAGGCGTTCGCGGACCAGGTCGACGCGCTGACCACGGTGCTGGAGGAGGTCGCGCCGCAGGTCGTCGTCACCTACGCCGCCGACGGCGGGTATGGCCATCCGGACCACGTCCGGGCGCACGAGATCGCGGTCGCCGCGGTCCGTCGCGTGCCGGAGGTCGCGCGCCTGTACGCGACCGTGATCCGCCGCGCGACCCTGGACGCCGGCCTCGCCGCGCTGTCGGGTACCGCCGGGCTGCCGTTCCGGATGCCGAAACCCGACGAGCTGCCGGCCGTGCCGGACGGGGAGGTCACGGCCGCCGTCGACGTGTCCGCGCAGCGCGCGGCCCGGTTGACCGCGCTGCGGGCGCACGCGACGCAGGTCGCGCTGTGGGAGGAAGCGGAAGTGGCGTTCGCGATGAGCAACGGGGTCGCGCAGCCGCTGCTCGACGTCGAGGAGTTCGCGTTGCTCGCCGGGGAGCCCGACGGGCCCGACGCCGTCGACTTGTTCGCGGGGGTGGCGTGATGCGGCACGACCCGGCCCTGCCGAAGTCGGTGGTAGCGAGCCCGGTCCGGTCGAATTCGGCGGCTTCCGGGCCCGGTGCGCGGCTACCCGGTCCCGGGCTGCACAGCCCCGGCCTGTTCGCGCTGCTCGTCCTGGACGGGCTGCTGCTCGGCGGGATCGGGCTCGTGCTCACCCCGATGTACGCCGGCGCGGTCCCCACCCCGGTCGGCGCGCTGCTGTCGATCGCGCTCCTGCCCTGGCTGGTGCTGCGCACCGGTGAGCTCGACGCCCGTCCCGCCATGGCCGGTGCGCCGCTTCTCGCGTGGTTGCTGGCGGTGGGGGTACTCGGTGTGGGAGGGCCGGGCGGCGACGTCCTGCTGCCGGCCACATGGCAATCGGCGCTGCTGGTGTTCGGAGGGCTGTTCGCGGGGTTGCTGGCCCTGCGGAAGGTCCTGATGGGCGAGGTGGCCGGAGAGCGAGGAAGCACCGATGTGCGCGGCGACGACTGAGATGAGTCAGAACGGTCTTCCGACGGAGCGGGCCGTCCGCGACGGCGGTCCGATCACCGACGCCGACGTCGCCGCGGTGCTGCGGCCGTTCGTGCGCGCCACCCGTCCCATGCTGGGTGCCCTGAGCGACGCCGACCCGTTCGGCCTGCAGGCCCGCGCCCGGCGGGCGACCGACGCCGCCATGCCCGCGCAGCGGAGTCTCGGCGAGCGGGTCGTGGACCGGTTCGCCTCGACGCGGGCTCCGGGCACGGCGGCGTGGGCGCAGATGGACATGCACGCGCGCTCGGCCTGGTGGGTCCGCAGGGTCGGCCGGGTGACGAGCCTCGTCGCGGCGGTACCGGGCTTCGGTGGGGCGGTCACCAGCAAGCTGCCGGTGACCTCGGCGCTCGGCGCCGTGGCGCAGGGCCTGGTGCTGTGTGCGATCGCCGACGAGCACGACATGCACGACGAGGCGGACGTCGTGGCGCTGCTCGGTGCAGTGATGTTCCGCCGCGACCTGTGCCCGCCCGCCCGTGCCGAGCTGAGCCGCGAATCGGACGCCGCGGTCGACGCCCGCGCGGCCGAACTGACCGGCGAGCTGGAGACCGAGAAGAAGCTCACGCTGCAGCGGCTGGGCGGCGCGCTGTGGCGGATGGGCCGCGCCCTGCTGGCCGTGGAGGGTGAGCTGGGCAAGCGCCGGCGCGGCGGCTTCATCACCCGGTGGATGTCGCTGATCCCGGTGGTCGGCGTGGCGGGGAAGTACCTCGGCGAGTGGTCCGGGCTGAAGAAGGCGGCGAAGGCCGGCGAGGCGTGGATCCACAGCCGCCGGGGGTAGACCTCGCGGCGCTCCGTGCTCGGTCGGTGGAGCGGGATCAGCCGAGCGGCGGCATCAGGTAGCGGTACCGGTGGTGCTCGGTCGCACCCAGCGCGTCGTACAACGCCCGCGCCGCGGTGTTGTGCAACGCGACCTGCAGCACCGCCCACCGCGCACCCTGCTCGCGAGCCCAGGCCGCAGCGGCCGCCGTCAACGTCGTGCCGACACCCGCGCGGCGGGCCTCCGGCCGGACAGCGAGCCGGGAGAGGTGCAGGTGGTCGCCGACGACGCCGGCTCGGATCACGCCCGTGCCGGGGAGGGTGCCGAACGCGGTGCGCATTCCCGGTTCTGCTGCGGCCCGTATCGCGCCGGAGCAGGACGGGATGCGCTCGCCCGGCTCGTCGTGACCGGCCGGGTCGAGCACCCACCGCTCGTCGTGCGTCGGGTCACGGCCCAGCGACAGCGCCCACCAGGCGGCGTCCGGGCAACCCGCCAGCACGACCCCCCGCGCGTACTGCTGATCTCCGGGCCGCTCCGTGTCGCTCAGCAGTGTGGCGTCGTGCGGGGCGGCCGCGACGAGCCGGTCCACGTCGGCCACCAGCACCGCGACCTCCGCGCCCGCCTCGTGGCCGGCGTCGAGCACCCAACCTTCGCGCGCCACGGCCCGGTCCCACGGTGACCCGACCGGCGCGTGCACGCGCGGCGGCACCCCGTGCTCGGCGGCGAACGCGCGGACGATCTCCAGCGCCGCCGGCACCGGAATCCCCGGGTCGCCGACGGCCAACGCCGCGTTCGCGCGCCCCGTGAACCCGCCGGCAGCGCGTAGCCGCCAGGCCCCGAGCGGCCGGTCGACCCGCGCAGGCCAGGCGTCGGCGCACAGGTTCTCCACTCGCGCGACCGCCGCCCACGACGCCCGTCGCGGCACCGGCGGCGGGATCGCCCGCACGGCCACCACGTCCGCCCGCGCCACCCGGACCGCGCCGCGGCGGGTGTGCACGACGAGCGCTCCGTCGGCGCTCGCCAGACTGCCGACCGCGTCGGTCAGCAGACCGGACCCGAGCCGGTGCCGCAGCGCGACCCGGTGCCCCACGAGATCGTCCAGCCGGTCCACGGTCCCATCCTGCGCCCCGCCCGGCCGGGAGGAGTCACACCGCCCCGATTGCCCGTGGTGGGCTGCCTCGGGTGATACTGGTTCAGCACGAGAAAGCCCGAGTGGAGGACCGTCCGTGACCTACGTGATCGCCGAGCCGTGCGTCGACCTCCTCGACAAGGCCTGTATTGAGGAGTGTCCGGTCGACTGCATCTACGAGGGTGCGCGGATGCTCTACATCCACCCCGACGAGTGCGTCGACTGCGGGGCGTGCGAGCCGGTCTGCCCGGTCGAGGCGATCTACTACGAAGACGACGTGAAGGAGGAGTGGGCGGCCTACACCAAGGCGAACGTCGACTTCTTCGACCAGCTGGGCTCGCCCGGCGGCGCGTCGAAGGTCGGCAGGGTCGAGGCCGACCCTCAGTGGATCAAGGACCTCCCGCCCGTCGTCCACGACGAGTGAGATCTCTGCACCTCCCCGACTTCCCGTGGGACTCCCTCGCGGCCGACAAGGGCATCGCCGCGGCGCACCCCGACGGGATCGTCGATCTCTCCGTCGGTACGCCCGTCGACCCCGTACCGGACGTCGTGCGGGCAGCGCTGGCCGGCCCGGCCGCGGACGTGTCGGGCTACCCGACCACGCACGGGACCCCCGAGCTGCGAGAGGCGCTCGCGGGGTCGCTGGCGCGCCGATTCCAGATCACCGTCGACCCGGTCGACGTGCTGCCGACGATCGGCTCCAAGGAGTGCGTCGCCTGGCTGCCGACGCTGCTCGGGGTCACCGCGGGCGACCTCGTCGTCATTCCCGAAGTCGCGTACCCGACCTACGAGGTGGGAGCGCTGCTGGCGGGCGCGGAGTTCGTGCGGACGGACGGGCTCACAGCGCTCGGCCCGCGCCGCCCGGCTCTGATCTGGCTGAACTCACCGTCCAACCCGACGGGCCGGGTGCTGCCGGTCGAGCACCTGCGCAAGGTTGTCGCCTGGGCGCGGGAGCGGGGCACGGTCGTGGCGTCCGACGAGTGCTACCTGGCGCTGTCGGCCCCGCCGCACCGGGGCACGTCGATCCTGCACCCGGACGTCTCCGACGGTGATCACACCGGCCTGCTCGCGGTGCACTCCATGAGCAAGTCGTCGAGCCTCGCGGGGTACCGCGCCGGCTTCGTGACCGGCGACCCTGTGGTGGTCGCGACGCTGCTCGAGGTCCGCAAGCACGCCGGGATGATGGTGCCGCGGCCGGTCCAAGCGGCGATGGCGGCGGCGGCGGCGGACGACGCGCACGTCGTCGCCCAGGCGGAGGCCTACGCCCGGCGCCGGGCGCAGCTGCGAGTGGCGCTGGAGGCCTGGGGTCTCAAGATCGAGCACTCCGAGGCTGGGCTGTACCTCTGGGCGACGGCGGGCGAGCCCGGACGCACGACGGTCCGGCGGCTCGCCGAGCGGGGGATCCTCGTGGCGCCCGGGGAATTCTACGGGCCGGCCGGAGAGCGCCACGTGCGCGTGGCCGTGACGGCGACGGACGAGCGCATCGCGGCGGCCGTCGAGCGGCTGGTGGCCTGAGGCCGCGGAGGCGGCGCCGGACCGGCGCGTGCGCCCGGCGGTCGTGCTGCTCGGCGTGCTCGCGCTCGCGGTCAACCTCCGTGCCGCGCTGGCGGCCTACCCGCCGTTGCTGGAGCCCTCGCGATGCCGCTGGCCGTCGCGCTCGGCGGCTGGTCGTTGTCCCTCGCCGTGTGGGCGGTGCCGGCAGTGCTCGCGGTCGCGGTGTGGACGCCGATCGCGCGCCGCCTCGGTCGCCCGGTCACCGCGGAGCCGAGGACCGGCCTGCCCTGGTGCACCGGGTTCGCCCGGCTGACGGCCGGCTACGAGGCCGGGACGTCGCTGATGTTCTACGGCTGGCTCACGTGGCTGGCGCCCTACTACGAGGCACACGGCTGGCCCCCGGCACGCGCGGGCCTGTTGCTCGCCGTGTGGAGCGTGGCTCAGATCCCCGCCGCGTTGCTGGCCCCGGCGATGGCGGAGCGGCGTCGGCGCGGGCTTCCCGCTGGGCTGACCTTGATCGCCGCCGGCGCGGTGCAGGCCGTCGGGATCTGGCGGATCGGCGACCGCCCTCGCTGAATTCGACCTGAGTCAGTTCGCGTGCAGTGCCGCGTTCAACGCGATGCCGTGGCCCTCCCGCTGCAGCGCCTCGACCGCCCCGGTCACCGAGTTGCGGCGCAGCAACAGCCCGTTCTGCCCCGATAGTGTCCGCGCCGCGACGAGCTCGCCCGACGGCTGCAGCGACACCTTCGTGCCTGCCGTCACGTAGAGCCCGGCCTCGACGACACAGTCGTCGCCCAGTGAGATCCCGATCCCGGCGTTCGCCCCGATCAGGCAGCGCCGCCCGACGCTGATGACCTCCTTGCCGCCACCCGAGAGCGTCCCCATGACCGAGGCGCCGCCGCCGAGGTCCGAGCCGTCGCCGAGCGCGACGCCCGCGGAGATTCGCCCTTCCACCATCGAGGCCCCGAGTGTACCGGCGTTGTAGTTGCAGAATCCCTCGTGCATGACCGTCGTGCCCTCGGCCAGGTGCGCGCCCAGCCGCACCCGGTCCGCGTCCGCGATCCGCACCCCCGACGGCAGCACGTAGTCGACCATGCGGGGGAACTTGTCGACGCCGTACACGGTCACCGGCCCCCGCGCCCGCAGTCGTGCCCGCACGACCTCGAACCCGGTGACCGCGCACGGCCCGAAGTTCGTCCACGCGACGTTCGCGAGCAGCCCGAACACCCCGTCGAGGTTGATCTCGTGTGGGCGCACCAGTCGATGGCTGAGCAGGTGCAGGCGCAGGTAGACGTCCGCAGCGTCGACGGGCGCGTCGGCCAGCGACGCGATCCGCGTCCGGACGACCGTCGTACGCACCCCGCGGTCGGCGTCCTCGCCGGCCAACTTCTCCAACTCGGGGGCGTCCGGGGCGTCGTCGTCGAGGACGGGCGCGGGGTACCAGGTGTCGAGGAGGACGCCGTCCGGGGCCACGGTGGCCAGCCCGGTCCCGGCGGCCGGCCCGCTGCGCAGGGTGCTCACGGGCGTCCACGGTATCCGGCCCGGTGCCGGCCGAGCGCGCTACCCGCACGCCGTATCCGTCGGCGCCGTATCCGTCGGTGAGGTGCTGGCCGTTGCGCTGCTGACCGGCACGTAGCGCCGGTTTCTCGACGTCGCGCCGGGCTCTCGTACCTCGCGCTTGCTGTGGCAGGCGCCGGGTGCGAGGAGCTGGCGCTGAGTGGCGGTGTCGGCGCGCCGGATTCTCGACGTCACGCCGCCGCGAACGCCCGTCGGAGCCGCTCCATCACATCGCCGAAGCTGTCGAGTTCGTCCCAGATCCACCGGACCACCCGCAAGCCCGTGTCGCGGATGGCGTCCTCCCGGACCTTCTCGGCGAAAACGACGTCGCCCGGCTGCTGCCCGGGTCGCAGGAGCCGCCCGTACTTGACCCGGCCGTCGAACTCGCCGACGGTGCGCCGCTCCGGCCACGCGAAGTCGGTGCGGCCGACCCAGCGGAGGGCCGGCACCTCCCACTGCAGGATCGGGGTCGGCATCTGGAACCGGGCCATCAGCACACGGCTGCGCGACTCGCCGACGCTCTCGCCGCCGCGGGCCGCGAAGGCGATCGCCCGCCGCGCCTTATGGTTGCCAGGACGTCGAGACGCTCGCTCGACGGCGTCATCCAGGGCGGTCCGGTTGACCTTCTTCCCGAACAGGGCAGCATCAGCGACGGCGACGGCCTGCTCGAACGGCGCCACGCGGGCCAGGTCCACGAGTGTCCGAGCCGCTGTCGTGACCGCGATGCCGTCCACGACCGTGATCTCATCAGGACGCAGGGGGGTGTGGTGGACATGCAGGTCCGCCCGCCGGTGACCACCCGAACAGCGGTCGCGGGTGACGTGCACCCGCGACAGCGGAAGGTTCCACACCGGTAGCCCGTGCAGCACGGCCGCCGACACATGGCTGACCACCGACTCGGTCGGAAGCTGCGCGACGGCGGCCCGCACCGTCAACGCATGTCGTGCCTCCCGTTCGCGAAGCCGCTCGTCGACCGCGGGGACGTAGGCGCCCCGACGCACGCGGTCGAGCTCGCCGGCGCGGCGGAGGCGGCGCAGGTCGTCGTCGGAGTAGCCGATGGCCAGCAGTTGCGGGCGCAGCCGGAGCCCGGCCAGGTCGAGGTCCACATCGGCCACCGTGGAGCATACCGGCCACCCGCGGTGGCCACTCGGCGAACCTGTGGACAGCTGCACCGTTATGTGGACAACCGGACGTCCGGCACTCTGCGCCGTGTTCTCGACTGCGCGCCGGTTCTGGGCACTACGCGCATGCGGCAACCGGCGCCGCGTCCGGGCTGTTGGCGCGGGGTCGGATTGGTGGCGCGAGGTCGTCGGTTGTGGCACGGCGCGCCATGTTCTCGGCTGCGCGCCGGTTCTGCGCACTCCGCGCATGCGGCAACCGGCGCGGCGTCCGGGCTGTTGGCGCGGGGTCGGGTGGGCGGGGCGGCCGGGGTCGGGGGCCGCGCGCGGTAGCGTCCGCCCGTGCCCGCTGCGCCCACCGCGCCCGCCCTCGACCTCGTCGCCGACCCCGTCGCGCTCACCGCCGCCCTGGTCGACGTGCCCAGCGTCTCGGGCGACGAGGGGGCGCTCGCCGACGCCGTGGAGGCGGCGCTGCGGGAGCTGCCGCAGTTCGAGGTCGTGCGCTGCGGCGACGCCGTCCTCGCCCGCACCCACCTCGGCCGGGAGCGCCGGGTGCTGCTCGCCGGCCACCTCGACACCGTGCCGATCGCCGACAACCTGCCCAGCCGCCGCGACGGCACGCTCCTCTACGGCTGCGGCACCAGCGACATGAAGGCGGGTGACGCGGTGTTCCTCCACATCGCGGCGTCCGTCGCCGAGCCGCGGCACGACCTCACGCTCGTGTTCTACGACTGCGAGGAGGTCGAGGCCGCGCGCAACGGGCTCGGCCGCATCGAGCGCGAGCTGCCGGACTGGCTCACCGCGGACCTCGCGCTGCTCGGCGAGCCCACCGACGGCCTGGTCGAGGCCGGGTGCCAGGGCACGCTGCGGGTCGAGGTCCGCGTCACCGGCCGCCGCGCGCACTCGGCCCGGTCGTGGCTCGGCGACAACGCCGTGCACCGGGCCGCCGAGGTGCTCAACCGCCTCGCCGCCTACGAGGCCCGGCGCGTGGAGATCGACGGGTGCGAGTACCGCGAGGGCCTGCAGGCCGTGAAGATCATCGGTGGGGTGGCGGGCAACGTCGTGCCCGACGAGTGCGTCGTCACCGTCAACTTCCGGTTCGCCCCGGACCGCACCGTCGACACTGCCGAACAGCACGTCCGCGACGTGTTCGCCGGGCTGGACGTGACGGTCACCGACTCCGCACCCGGTGCCCTGCCCGGGCTCGAAGCCCCGGCCGCACGGGAGTTCCTCCACGCCACCGGGACGACCGCGCGGGGGAAGTTCGGCTGGACCGACGTCGCGCGCTTCGCCGCCTTGGGAACCCCTGCCCTCAACTACGGGCCGGGTGACCCGAACCTCGCGCACACGCGGGAGGAGCACGTCGACACCGCACGGATCACCCGAAGCGCGGAGGTCTTGCGGCGTTTCCTCTCGTAGGAGGGGCCCTGCGCGGGCAGGCGCGGGCCGGGTTCCGAATTACCCTCCCTGACACCCGCGCGTCGCCGACGGCTGTCACCACCTCACTACTGTGACGACATGAACGACGTGAACGACGGCGACCGCGTGCCGAAGGAGAAGCAGCGCGGCCCGGTGGTGCTGAGGCGCCAGCAGCGCGACGAGTCGAGCACCACCGACCAGCGGCTGCTGGACTCGCGCGGGCACAGCGACTGGGTGCACACCGATCCGTGGCGGGTGCTGCGCATCCAGGCGGAGTTCGTCGAGGGTTTCGGCATGCTCGCCGAGCTGCCCCGCGCGGTGACGGTGTTCGGCTCGGCGCGCACCCCGCGCGACCACAGCGAGTACGCGCTCGGCCGGGAGCTGGGCGCCGCACTGGCCCGCGACAACTTCGCCGTGATCACCGGCGGTGGGCCCGGCACGATGGAAGCGGTGAACCGCGGCTGCCAGGAGGCCGGCGGCCTGTCGGTCGGCCTGGGCATCGAGCTGCCGTTCGAGCAGGGCCTCAACGACTGGGTGGACCTGGGCATCAACTTCCGGTACTTCTTCGCCCGCAAGACCATGTTCGTCAAGTACTCCCAGGCCTTCGTGTGCCTGCCCGGCGGGTTCGGCACGCTGGACGAGCTGTTCGAGGCGCTGACCCTCGTGCAGACGAAGAAGGTCACGAAGTTCCCGGTGGTGCTGTTGGGCACCGAATACTGGGGCGGGCTCTACGACTGGATCGAGCGCACCGTGCTCAGCCACGGGAAGATCGGCGAGAGCGACATGAAGCTGCTCTACCTCACCGACGAGGTCGACGACGCGGTGAAGGTGGTGCACGAAGCCTACCGAGCCTGGGAGGACACGCACTGACACCGCGCGCACCGAGGGTCTGCGTCTACTGCGCCTCTGCAGACGGCATCGCGGCCACCCACCTCGCGCTGGCCCGGGCGGTCGGCGCGGGGATCGCCGCGCGCGGCTGGGAGCTCGTCACGGGCGGCGGCCGGGTGTCGATGATGGGTGCGGTGAACGCCGCCGCGCGGGCGGGCGGGGCGCGCACCGTCGGCGTCATCCCGCACGCGCTGGTCGCCCGCGAGATCGCCGACGAGAGCGTCGACGAGCTTCTCGTCACAGAGACGATGCGTGAACGCAAGGCCGTGATGGAGGCACACGCGGACGCCTTCCTCACCCTCCCGGGCGGGATCGGTACGTGCGAGGAGTTCTTCGAGGTCTGGACCGCCGGGTCGCTCGGGATGCACGCCAAACCGGTCGTCATGCTCGACCCGGACGGCCACTACGACGGGCTTCTGCGCTGGTTGCACGGGCTGGGCGAGGGCGGGTTCCTGCATGACGGCGCGTTGGCGCGGGTAGTCGTGGTGCACGACGTGGAGGCCGCGCTGGACGCGTGTGCAGCCACGCCGCGGTCGTTCTGAAGCCGAGAAGGCCTCACGCCGGGTTCACCCAGCAGGCTCCCAGAATGCCCGAACCCGTCACCCGTCCGTGGTGACGTCCGGAGCACGTGTCGCCATCGGTGCTGATGCCGACCCCGATCGTTTCTCGACCGAGGAGAGCCATGCACCACGTCACGGAGAAGTGGTTCGCCGACCGCACCTTCCAGGAACCCGCCTGGACCGCTTCCCGCCTCGCCGCCGCGAAGGCGGGGCGCCGCGTGTCCGTCGTGCTGCCCGCGCTGAACGAGGAGGAGACCGTCGCCGCGATCGTCGCCGCGATCGTCCCACTGACGCGCGGTGACGCCCCGCTCGTCGACGAGCTGGTCGTCGTCGACTCGGGATCGACGGATCGGACCATCGCCGTGGCCGCCGCGGCCGGCGCCCGCGTGGTGCGGCGCAGCGACGTCGTGCCGCACCTGCCGCCGCTGCCGGGCAAGGGCGAGGTGCTGTGGCGCTCGCTCGCCGCGACCACCGGCGACGTGATCGTGTTCCTCGACTCGGACCTCGTCGACTTCGACCCCGCGTTCGTCCCCTCGCTGCTCGGCCCGATCCTCACGCTGCCCGACGTCGGCCTCGTCAAGGGCTTCTACCGGCGGCCGCTGCGGCTGGAGACGGCCGAGGAGGAGTCGCTCGAGCACGGCGGCGGGCGCGTCACCGAGCTGCTCGCCCGCCCGCTGCTCGCGGCGCTGCGCCCCGAGCTGGCCGGGGTCGTGCAGCCGCTGGGCGGGGAGTATGCGGCGACGCGCGAGCTCCTGGAGTCGGTGCCCTTCGCCTGCGGATACGGCGTGGAGATCGGGTTGCTGCTCGACACCCACTCCCGGCTCGGGCTCGGCGGCCTGGCACAGGTCAACCTGGGGGTGCGCAAGCACCGCAACCGCAACCTGCTTCAGCTGGGCGTGATGTCCCGTCAGATCCTCGCCGCCGCGTTGCACCGCTGCGAGACGGCCGACTCGGCCGCCCCGCTGACGCAGTTCGTGCAGGTCGGCGGGGAGTGGCTGCCGACGTCGACCGAGGTGCACGCGACGGAGCGCCCGCCGATGAGCGAGCTTGCGAGCGAATCAGTGTCACAGCGCGTCCGCGCAGCGCCGACCGAGCGCAGCGAGGGAGTGCGTTGAGCGAGCTTGCGAGCGATTCAGTGTCACAGCGCGTCCGCGCAGCGCCGACCGAGCGCAGCGAGGGAGTGCGTTGAGCGAGCTTGCGAGCGATTCAGTGTCACAGCGCGTCCGCGCAGCGCCGACCGAGCGCAGCGAGGGAGTGCGGTGAGCGAGCTTGCGAGCGATTCAGTGTCACAGCGCGTCCGCGCAGCGCCGACCGAGCGCAGCGAGGGAGTGCGGTAAGCGAGCTTCTTGGCGACCCGCTGCACTGATCCCGCCCGGACGTGGTGGGATCGGCGCATGGGGACCGCGCTCATCTACCTGCTGGTCGTCGTGGCGGTGGCCGCGGTGGTCTTCGGGCTCGCCTCGGCGGTGTTCGGGAGGGGCGAGGAGCTGGCCGCGCTCCCGCCCGGCGGCACCCCCACCCGCCTGCCCGTCGGCGATGTCGCCGGCGACGACGTCCGTGCGCTGCGGTTCCAGCAGGCGGTGCGGGGCTACCGGATGGCCGAGGTCGACTGGGTGCTCGACCGGCTCGCCACGGAGCTGGACCGGATCGGCGCCGAGCGCGACGACCTGCGGGCCCGCCTCGGCGAGGCGGTGCCGTGACCGAGCCTGCGAAGGAGCGCACGGTGACCGAGCTCGTCCGGTGTTCCTGGGCCGGCTCGGCGCCCGAGTACCTCGCCTACCACGACGACGAGTGGGGCCGGCCGCTGCGCGGCGTCACGCCCCTGTTCGAGCGGCTCAGCCTGGAGGCCTTCCAGTCGGGGCTTTCGTGGCTGATCATCCTGCGCAAGCGGCCTGCGTTCCGGTCGGCCTTCGCCGGTTTCGCCCCTGCCGCCGTCGCGTCCTTCGGCGCGGACGACGTCGCGCGGCTGCTCGCCGACGCCGGCATCGTCCGCAACCGCGCCAAGATCGAGGCGGCGATCCACAACGCCGGCCGGGTGCTCGAGCTCGACCGGCCGCTGGACGAGCTGCTGTGGTCGTTCGCTCCGGCGGCGCACGCCCGCCCCGCCACCCTCGCCGAGGTGCCCGCAGTCTCGCCGGAGTCGACGGCCATGGCCAAGGAGCTGAAGCGTCGCGGGTTCCGCTTCGTGGGGCCGACCACCTGCTATGCGCTGATGCAGGCCGCCGGACTCGTCGACGACCACGTCGCGGACTGCTGGCGAGTCGCCGCTCCGTGACGCCCTGGTCGCACTGGGTGAATCCCTCGTCAGGGGTGGCGGGATTGATCGCTCCGGTTTTCCTCCGGTCCGGGCCATGGGGGAGAATGGGCACAGGACCCGGCCGCGCGCTCTCCCCGGTGCGCCGGCACACCGCAGGAGCATGGTCGGTACGACGAACGATAGGAGCAGCAGATGGCGGCGATGAAGCCCCGGACCGGTGACGGTCCCCTGGAGGTGACCAAGGAGGGTCGGGGCATCGTGATGCGCGTTCCGCTCGAGGGGGGCGGGCGCCTCGTGGTCGAGATGTCGGCCGAGGAGGCCAGCGATCTCGGCGATGCGCTCAAGGCCGCTTCCGGCTGACGAGCCGCCGCGCACGACGAGAATCGACGACCGGTCCGTGGCATTTTGCCGCGGACCGGTCGCCGTATCGATGCACATGTCGGGTGATCTGCCCGAACCCGGTGACTGCAACCGCTTGTGCCCATTAGGGTCGGCCTCGTGACCGGACGACAGCCTGCCAACGTGCTGGGCATCGTCCTGGCCGGTGGCGAGGGCAAGCGACTGTGGCCGCTGACAGCGGACCGTGCCAAGCCGGGGGTGCCGTTCGGCGGCAACTACCGCCTGATCGACTTCGTGCTGTCGAACATGGTCAACGGCGGGCTGCACCGCATCTGCGTGCTCACCCAGTACAAGTCGCACTCGCTGGACCGCCACATCTCCCAGACCTGGCGCCTGTCCAGCGTGCTCGGGCAGTACATCACGACGGTGCCGGCCCAGCAGCGGCTCGGACGCCGCTGGTACACCGGCAGCGCGGACGCGCTCCTCCAGAGCCAGAACCTGATCTTCGACGAGCGGCCGGACCACATCGCCGTCTTCGGTGCGGACCACGTCTACCGGATGGACCCGGCCCAGATGATCGACGCGCACATCGCGAGCGGCGCGGGGGTCACGGTCGCCGGGATCCGGGTGCCGCGCCTGGAGGCCCGCGATTTCGGCTGCATCGCCGCCGATGCCTCCGGGCGCATCACGGAGTTCCTCGAGAAGCCCGCGGACCCGCCGTCGGTCGCGGACGATCCGACAGTCACCTTCGCGTCGATGGGCAACTACGTCTTCAGCACCGAGGTGCTGCTCGACGTGCTGGCGGCGGACTCGGAGGACGGCGACAGCGATCACGACATGGGCGGCGACATCATCCCGCGCATGGTCGCGAAGGGGGAGGCGGGCGTCTACGACTTCGCGGACAACATCGTTCCGGGTGCCACCCCGCGCGACGCCGGGTACTGGCGCGACGTCGGCACGATCGACAGCTACTACGAGGCGCACCGCGACCTGATCTCGGTGCTCCCGGTCTTCAACCTGTACAACCAGGGATGGCCGATCCGCACCGCGGCCTGGCCGCTCGCGCCGGCGAAGTTCGTCGAGGGTGGGATCGCGCAGGACTCGGTGGTCGGGGCCGGCTCGATCATCTCGGGCGCGATCGTGCGGCGGTCGGTGATCAGCCCGGACGTGCGCATCGACAGGGACGCCGAGGTGTCGGACTCGGTGGTGATGCCGGGAGCGCGCGTGGGCCGGGGAGCGATCGTGCGCGGCGCGATCCTCGACAAGAACGTCCAGGTGCCGGACGGGGTGCTGATCGGGGTCGACTCCGACGCCGACCGGCGGCACTACACGGTGAGCCCGGGCGGGATCGCCGTGCTCGGCAAGGGCCTCACCGCGTCCTGACCGTACGCACGCTGTGGCCAACCGTGCCGGTCCTACTTGCGGAGTGCGCAGAGCAGGCCGCCGCTCACCGGCAGCAGCACCGGGACGAGGCGTTCGTCCTCGCGCACCTGGCGGGCGAGGTCGCGGACGGCGAGCGTCGCCGGGTCGACGGCCGTGCCGTCGTCGAGATGGCCGGCCCGCAGCACGTGGTCGAGCACGACCAGGCCGCCGGGGCGCAGCAGGCGCACCGCCTCGTCGAGGTGGTGCGGGTACTCCACCGGCAGGGAGTCGACGAACACCATGTCGTAGGCGCCGTCGGTGAGCCGCGACAGCACCTCGAGACCCATCCCGTTGATCAGCCGCAGCCGGGACGGCCCGTAGCCCGCCGCCAGGAACGCCGACCGCGCGGCCCGCTGGCACTCCGGGTCGACGTCGATCGAGGTGAGCACGCCGTCCACCGCCATCCCGCGCAGCAGCCAGAGCCCGCTCACCCCCGTGCCGGTGCCGACCTCGACGACCGCGCGGGCGCCGATCGTCGCGGCGAGGAAGCACAGCGTCGCCCCGCCCGCGGCGCCGATCGGGGTCACACCCAGCCGCACGGCCCGCTCGCGCGCACCGAAGAGCGCGTCGTCCTCGGCGAGGTAGCTGTCGACGACGTCGCGGACCAGGTCCGTCACGGGGTCCGGGCGGCCGTTCATGAACGCGAAGGCTACTGGTCGGGGCGGGACGGGGCGTGCCCCACGTGGCTGCCGTGCCCGGCCCGTGACCCGGCCCTCATCGGTCCGCGCTGTTTCACATGCTTCTCTCAGGGCGCTCTCACCCCCGGTTCACAGCGCTGGGGCAATCTGGCACTCACGAACCGGCTGTAGAGGAGCCTCGACACCGATGACCGACCGTTCGGCCACCGCAACTCCGGTACTGCCGTCCCCGCGCGGGACGGTGCTTCCGGGCGAGGGCGCGGACTGGACCCCGCCGAGCTGGGACGACGTCGTCCGGGAGCATGCGGACCGGGTCTACCGCCTGGCCTATCGCCTCACCGGCAACCCGCACGACGCCGAGGACCTCACGCAGGAGACGTTCATCCGCGTGTTCCGGTCGCTCGCCGACTACAAGCCCGGCACCTTCGAGGGCTGGTTGCACCGCATCACGACGAACCTCTTCCTCGACATGGTCCGCCGCCGCGCGCGGCTGCGGATGGAGGGCCTGCCCGAGGACACGGACCGTCTGCCGGGCGGTGGGCCCGAGCCCGAGCAGGTCTTCTCCGACACCCATCTCGACCCGGTCCTTCAGGCGGCGCTGGACGAGCTGGCGCCCGAGTTCCGGGCCGCGGTCGTGCTCTGCGACGTCGAGGGTCTGTCGTACGAGGAGATCGGTGCCACCCTGGGGGTGAAACTGGGTACCGTGCGAAGCAGGATCCACCGGGGACGAGCCGCGTTGCGCGCCGCGCTGGAGCGGCGCGGCGCTGCGGCCCCGACGGGCGGGACGAAGGTAGGAGTGGAGGTCGCCGGATGACCGGTGCGCGCCGGTTCTCGTTGAGCTCTCCGGACTGGGGGCAGGCGCACCTGTCCCTGGACGCGATCGTCGCCTACGTCGACGACGAGCTCAGCCCCGGTGCCCAGGTCCGTGCCCAGGCGCACCTCGACGGTTGTGGCGAGTGTCGCGCCGAGGTCGGCGCCCAGCGGCAGGCCCGCACCGCCTTGCGCGGCGCCGGCGGTCCGTGCCTGCCATCGTCCTTGCTGCGCAGTCTGCGGTCGATCCCGGTCGAGACCGAGCTACCCCCGATGCCGCCCGGCCTCGGTGTCACCGCGGACGGGCAGTTCGTCCTGCTGCGCGACGCCCCGCGGGCCGATCCCGGTGCCGGCCCGGAGCCGCACGAGCACCACATGCACACCGCCGCCTGCCCCGGCATTCCCCCGGCGGGCCTGGGTCCCGGCCCGGTCGCGGCGCCGCGCCGGTTCTCCCGCCGGGCGCGGATCGGCGCGGTGTCGAGCCTCGCGCTGGGCGCACTGGCCGTCGGCGCGCTGGCCGCCCCGGGTGGTGCGCCGGAGCCCGTGGCCCCGAGCGGAGTCCTCGGTGGCGTCGTCCTGGAGGTGCCACCCCGGCTCGACCCGTCGTCGCGGGACGTCCCCGCGCTCGCCACCACGGCGAACGTGGCGTCGACGGACCCCGTGGCGACCCCGGCGGTCCTCGATGCGCACCTGCGCGACCGGCTGAACCGCATCCCGGCTGCGTTCGACCCGGATCCCTGACGTGCGTAGTCACTGACAGGCCGAAGGGCCCGCGCGTTTCCGATCGGCTACGCGGACTTCACTGCTGCTGCGGCAGGCTGAGCGAGCTTGCGAGCGAATCAGTGTCACAGCGCCTGCGCGAGCGCGCGAGCGCGCAATCAGCACCGTGCCTGGCGAAGCCGACCGAGCGTAGCGAGGGAGTGCAGTGACCGAGTCGGACGGCGAACCCTGGGCGCGGCCCGATGGGGCCGACGTCCCGCGTGCCGCAGCGCCGGTGTCGGACGCGGGATCGAACGGCACCGCTCCCCGGCTGGGTCCGCGCCCGCTGGACCGGCCAGCCGTCGACGCCGAATCTGCTGTGGCATTCGGCCGCCCGGCGGGGGTGTCCGGCGCCTTCTCCGGCGCGGCGCGCCCCGCGTTGCCCGACGGATCCACGTTGACCGCCCCACCGCCCGCCGCGCTCGCGCTGGCCTTCGGCCGTCCGACAGCAGACGGCGCCACGCTGCAGCGGCCCCCGAACGCCGGCCCGGACGCCCCGCCGGACGATCCGGCGCTGTGGTCCGGCGCGGACGACCCGTGGCGCAACCCGGCCAGCACCGCCACCCTCGGCCCACCTCCGGCGGTGGACGGAGCCGCGGCGGCGTCCCCGCGCGGCGAGGGCGCCCGGCTGAGCCTGCGCGAGGTCCTGTTCGGCCGCCGGGTGCAGCGGCGGGCGCTGGCGGTCCTCGGGGTGCTCGCCCTGCTCGTCGGCGCCGCGGGTGGGCTCGTCGGGCGGTTGACGGCGGACGGCGCGTCGCGGCTCACAGAGCCGGGCGCCACGCTGTCCGCGGTCACGGAGAGCAAGGAGCGGCCGCCGGGATCGGTGGCCGACATCGCCGCGCGCACCGTGCCCGCCGTCGTGTCCCTGGAGGTCCGCGTCGGCGAGGAGGCCGGGACGGGCTCCGGGATCGTCATCCAGGGCGACGGTTACGTGCTGACCAACAACCACGTCGTCGCCCCCGCCGCGGCCGGTGTCGGCGGCCGGCTCGACGCGATCTTCGCTGACGGCACCCGGGCCCCCGCGCGGATCGTCGGGCGGGACCCGAAGACCGACCTTGCGGTCGTCAAGGTGGACGTGGCGAACCCCGTGGTGGCGGCGATCGGGTCGTCGGCCGGGCTCGCCGTCGGCGATGCGGTGATCGCCGTAGGCTCGCCTCTCGGCCTGGTCGGCACGGTCACCCAGGGCATCGTGAGCGCGCTGGACCGGCCCGTCCGGCTGGACGCGGGCGACTCCGGCGCGGACGCGGTGATCGACGCCATCCAGACCGACGCCGCGATCAACCCCGGCAACTCCGGCGGCCCGTTGGTCGACTCCACGGGCGCCGTGATCGGCATCAACACGGCGATCCGCAGCATCGGCGCCACGTCGGGCAACGAGGGAGGCTCGATCGGGCTGGGCTTCGCGATCCCGATCGACACGGCCCGGGGGATCGCCGAGGAGCTGATCCGCACCGGAGCGGTCCGCCACGCCAACCTCGGGGTGAACGCGCGGTCGGTCACGGACGGGGCGACCGACGGGGCGCAGGTGCAGAACGTCACTGCGAACGGGCCGGCCGCCCTCGCCGGGATCGTCGAGGGGGACGTCATCGTCAAGGTCGGAGGCCGGCCGATCGCCGGAGCGGACGAGCTTGTGGTGGCGGTGCGGGAACGGCAGCCGGGGGAGACCGTGCCCGTCGAGCTGGTGCGCGAGGGCCGCCCGCTGACACTGTCGGTGGTCCTGGCGTCGGACTAGCTTCGCCACCGGATCCGGATCCGACCCCCCAGGTTCGGCGGTCGCATCCCCTCGCCAGGTCAGTGCGGCTCGCGGCCCGCGCGCCGTACCCTGGAGCCGTGTTCGAGAGCGTCGGGTGGGGCGAGATCCTCGTGCTGGTCGTGGCCGGGCTGTTCATCCTCGGCCCCGAGCGGCTGCCGTCCGCCGCGGCGTGGGTCGGGAAGACGATGCGGCAGGTCCGCGAGTACGCCACGGGCGCGCGGGACCAGCTGCGCCGCGAGCTCGGGCCCGAGTTCGACGAGCTGCGCAAACCGTTGGAAGACCTGCGGGGGCTGCGTGACTTCAACCCCCGCAGCGTCGTGCGGCGCACCCTCCTCGACGCCGACCCGGATCCCGCGCCGGTCAAGCCGAACGGCTACGCCGGTCCGAACGGATCCTCCGCCGCGGCCGCCGCGGCTCCCCGGCTGAACCCGGGTGAACGGCCCCCGATCGACCCCGACGCGACCTGAGCTTGCCACCCGCGGCCCGTGCTGATCACGTCGTCGGGCCGATGACGTCGCGCAACCGCTCGATGCGGGCGGCGTCCCAGCTGACGCTGCCGGTGGTCGAGCCCTCGGACTGCAGCACCGCGAGCCACCCGTCGACGTACTCGCGCGAGTAGCTGTGGCCGTGCCCGGCCGGGACGTCGAGCGCGAACGGCAGGTCGAACGTCACCTGCCAGAAGGTCACGAACGGGATCCAGCGCACGGCGTCCACGACGTCGCGCCCGCGCGGCTCCTCCAGCCAGTCGGGCCGGGCGAGGATCAGGTCGGTGTTCCACCACACCACCGGGTCCGACGGATGCTGCATGTACAGCACGCGCGCGTCGTTCCAGGGCTTCCCGACGGGCGGCACGGGCTGGTCCGCCTCCGTGCTGAACCGGACGGTGCGGCCGTCGCGGAAGACCGGGGAGACCTCGGTGCTGCCGGCATGGCGGCCGTCGACGAAGCTGCGGTACAGGACGTTGAAGTTCGGCGGCCCGGCCATCAGCGCACCGGATGTGCGGTTGCGCAGGTCGAACTCCCCGCTGAACGCCGCCTCCGCCCCGAACGAACCGAGGCTCTCACCGCTGACGAACAGGCGGGGCCGCGCGTCCGGCGGCAGGTCCGACCAGCGGGCGTAGACGGCGTCGAACAGCTCCCGGCCGGCATCTCGGGCACGGTCCTGGTCCACCAGGTAGGACAGCCACGACGGCAGGTAGGAGTACTGCATCGTCACCGTCGCGCTGTCGCCGCCGGTCAGATACTCCAGCGCGTCCGGGGAGGCGGGATCGATCCACCCGGAGCCCGTCGTCGTCGCCACAACCAGCACGGACCGCGAGAAGCCGCCGGCCCGTTCGAGGTCGTCGACGGCGAGGCGCGCCCGGTCCTCGACGCCTGCGGCCGAGTCGAGGCCTGCGTAGGTGCGGATCGGCGTCTGCGCGGTACCGCCGGAGACCTCCGCGATCCGGGTCGCGGACGGGCCGCCCGCGACGAACGAACGGCCGTAGCGGCCCAGCGAGTTCCAGGTGATCAGCGAACCGGGGCCACCGGAGCGCAGCTCCGAGACCGGTGGTGTCACGCCGGGGTCGGTGTTCTCGTTCTGCAGGGAGAACGCGTGGTCCGCGAGCCGCACCGCCCCGTCGACGACCACTCCGTTGACCACCATCGCGGTGCCCACGACGATCACCGCTCCGGTCAGCACGTCCGCGGCCCGCGGGCCGATCCAGCGCCGCAACCTGCGGTCGAGATGACGGTAGAGCCAGCGCAGGCCGCGTGCGGCGGCGACGAGCGCCACGAACGGTGCCACAGCGGCCACCGGCAGCACCAGGAGCGAGGAGAGCACCGAATCCGGCGGGACGCCCATCAGGTCGCGGATCCCGTCCTGCCAGTGGTGACCGAGGACGATCGCGATGGGCAGCGCGACGGCGGCCGCCACGCTGAGCACCGCCCAGGAGCCCGGCCGCGGCGTCCGGGCGTCCCGGTCCGCCACGGCCCGCCACGCGGCCGCCGCGAACACCCCCAGCCCGTAGCCGACGGCGGCGTTGATGCCGCAGACGAGGCCCTGGACCAGCCCGCTGCGCGGCAGTAGGGACGGGGTGAACGACAGGCAGGTGAACACCAGGGCGAAGCACAGACCGGGCAGCGTGTAGGGCAGGTGCCGGCGCATCCCGGACGGGCAGGGCGGCGGCGCGGTGACGGCGCGTCCCGGCCCGACCCGGACCGCCTCGGCCCGGGCCGCCACCCGCTCACGCACGGCGGTCGCGACGCCGATACCGGTCATGCGCAAAGTAGCGGTCTGGTCGGGCGTCAGCGCCGGACGGGCGAGAGCCCCAGCGACATCCCGGCCAGCCCGCGCGACCGCACCGCGAGCTTGTCCGCCACGTCGCGCATGGCCCTCGCGGCGGGTGAGTCGGGTGCGGCCAGCACCACCGGCGTCCCCGTGTCGCCGCACTCGCGCACCTGCGGCTCCAGCGGGATCTGGCCGAGCAGCGGCACCTTCGCGCCGAGGATGCGCGTGAGCGAGTCGGCGACGACCTGCCCGCCGCCGGTGCCGAACACGTCCATCCGCGAGCCGTCCGGCAGCTCCATCCACGACATGTTCTCCACGACGCCGACGACCCGCTGCCGGGTCTGCACCGCGATCGAGCCCGCCCGCTCCGCCACCTCGGCCGCGGCCTGCTGCGGGGTGGTGACGATCAGCAGCTCGGCGTTCGGGATCAGCTGGGCCGTCGAGATCGCGATGTCGCCGGTGCCGGGGGGCAGGTCGAGCAGCAGGACGTCCAGGTCGCCCCAGTACACGTCCGCGAGGAACTGTTGCAGCGCGCGGTGCAGCATCGGCCCCCGCCAGACCACCGCGTCGTTGCCGGCGGTGAACATCCCGATCGAGATGACCTTCAGCCCGTGCATCTGCGGCGGCATGATCATGTCGTCGACCCGGGTGGGGCGGGCGGTGACACCCAGCATGCGCGGCACCGAGTGGCCGTAGATGTCGGCATCGACGACGCCGACGGACAGGCCGCGGGCGGCGAGCGCGGCGGCCAGGTTCACCGTCACCGACGACTTGCCGACGCCGCCCTTGCCCGAGGCGACGCAGTACACCCGCGTCAGCGACCCGGGCTGGGCGAACGGGATGACGGCCTCGGGCGCGTCGCCGCGGAGGTTCTTGCGCATGTCGGCGCGCTGCTGGTCGCTCATCACATCCAGGTCGACGCGGACCGACGTGATCCCCGGGACGCGCGACACGGCCTCGGTGACCCGCTTGGTGATCGTCTCCCGCATCGGGCAGCCGACGACGGTGAGGTACACGCCGACGTCGGCTATGCCGTCGACCACCACCACGCTCTTGACCATCCCGAGCTCGGTGATCGGGCGGTGGATCTCGGGGTCGTCGACGGTGGTGAGCGCGGCGTGCACGGCCTGCTCGACGGTGCCGGTGGCGTTCGGTCCGGTAGTCACCACGACATGCTACGTCCGCTTCCGGCCGCTCTTGGCCGGTGCGCGCGCCGCCAGCTCGTCGAGCCGCTCGGAGATGCGGTCCAGCTCACCGCGCAGGTAGTCGCGCGTGGCCACCTCGCCGATCGCGAGCCGGAGCGCGGCCAGCTCGCGGGCGAGGTACTCGGTGTCGGCCTTCGTGCGTGCGGCACGGCTGCGGTCCTCCTCCAGCGACACCCGGTCGCGGTCGTCCTGCCGGTTCTGCGCCAGCAGGATGAGCGGTGCGGCGTACGCGGCCTGGGTGGAGAAGGCCAGGTTGAGCAGGATGAACGGGTAGGGGTCCCACCGGTAGGTCACCAGCGACACGTTGAGGGCGATCCACACGAACACGACGACGGACTGGATCGCCAGGAAGCGGCCGGTACCGAGGAACCGGGCGACCCGCTCCGACAGGCGCGCGAAGCTGTCGGGGTCGATCTCGAGCCGGCGGCGGCCCAGCCGCGGGATGTCGAGGCGGCGGTTCGTGGAGACCTCAGGCATCAGCGGCCTCCGTCGGGGCCATCCGGACCGTCGCGTGGTCCGCGGGGTTGTCGTGCTCGTCGGCGAAGCGGTCGCGCCAGTTGGCGGGCAGCAGGTGGTCGAGCACGTCGTCGACGGTCACCGCGCCGAGCAGGTGCCCCGCGGTGTCGACGACCGGACCCGCCACCAGGTTGTAGGCCGCGAAGTAGCGGGCGATCCCGGCGAGCGTCTCGTCCGGGGTCAGCGTCTCCAGTTCCTTGTCCAGCACCCCGGCGACCAGCTCGAACGGGGCCTCGCGCAGCAGCCGCTGGGCGTGCGCGCAGCCGAGGTAGCGGCCGGTGGGCGTCTCGGTCGGGGGGCGGCAGACGAACACCATGCTCGCCAGCGCGGGTGGGATGTCGGGGTTGCGGATGTGGGCGAGCGCCTCGGCGACCGTCGCGTCGGGGCGCAGGATCACCGGTTCGGGGGTCATCAGGCCGCCCGCGGTGTCCGACGAGTAGCGCAGCAGGCGCCGCACCGGCTCGGACTCCTCCGGTTCCATCAGCTCAAGCAGCTCGGCCGACTCCGTGGCGGGCAGCTCGCCGAGCAGGTCCGCCGCGTCGTCGGGCGCCATGGCCTCCAGCACGTCCGCGGCCCGCTCCCGGCTGAGGTGGGTCAGGAGCGCGCGCTGGTCGGTCTCCGACAGCTCCTCGAACACGTCCGCGAGCCGCTCGTCGTCCAGCGCGTCGACGACCTCGTGGCGCCGCTTCTCGGGCAGCGCCGTCAGCGTGCTGGCGACATCGGCGGCGCGCATCGTGTCCAACACCGCCAGCAGGCCTTCCGTGCCCTGCCGGTCGGTGAGCGAGAGCCCGGTCACCGCGCGCCAGGGGATCACCCGCACCTCGGGGCGCCGGGTCAGGCGGGTCCGGCGCACCCGGACGGCCAGCCGCCCGACCACCCAGTCCCGGGTACGGGTGGGCTCCATGGCGGCGTCGACGACGATGACGTCCTCACCGGTGTCCGCGATCCGGACCGGGGCGTCGAGGAGCTGGCCGACGACGAGGGTCTCGTTGATCCGCTGCGTGAAGTGGCGCAGGCTCACCGACCCGGTCGCCAGCGTGATCGCGCCGGGGTCGATGCCGGTGACCCGAAGCATCGGCACGAAGATCCGGCGCCGCGTCCCGACCTCGACGACGAGCCCGAGCACCCGCGGCGGGTTGTCGTCGACGCGCACGGCGGCGACGACGTCGCGGACCTTGCCGATGCGCTCCCCGTCGGGCCCGAAGACGGCGAGGCCCACCAGCTGTGCGACGAAAACGCGGGCGGCGGCCACCCGGAGGAGCGTAGTGCGGAGCGCCCCGGGGATCACTCAACCCGCTGCGTGCACCGGATCCGACACCCTCCGGTAACGGGTGTCCGGTAGGACAGGTGCATGGGGCTGCACTTCGACATCGTCGACGTCTTCACGGATCACCCGTACGCCGGCAACCCGCTGGCGGTCGTGCACCGGGCGCGCACGCTGACCGCGCGGCAGATGCAGGTGCTCGCGGCGGAGTTCGGATTCTCCGAGACAGCGTTCACGCTGCCGCCGACGACGTCGCGCGCCACCTACCGCGTGCGGATCTTCACCCCGACCCGCGAGCTGCCGTTCGCGGGGCACCCCAGCATCGGCGCGGCATGGGCGCTGGGGTTCGCCGACATGATCCGCATCGGGGACGTCGTCCAGGAGTGTGGCGTGGGGCTGCTGCCCGTGCACGTCGACCGGGACGGGGCGCGCCTGGTGGGCGGAACCCCGGTGGTCGGACCGGACCTGGACGGCGCGACGCTCGCGGCGACGGTGGGGCTCACCGCGGACGACCTCGACCCGGCCCTGCCCGCGGGCGTCGCGTCGGCCGGCGTGCCGTTCGCGTTCCTGGCGGTGCGGCCCGACGCGGTGGCGCGCGCGGTGCCGGACCCGGGCGCAATCGCCCGGGCCACGGCGGAGCAGACCGGGCTGGCCGTGGTGGCGGTCGACCACGAGAAAGGCACGGCGCACCTGCGGATGTTCGGCCCGCAGGTCGGCGTCACCGAGGATCCGGCGACGGGCTCGGCGGCGGTCGCGCTGGGCGTCCACCTCGCCGCGCGCGGGGCGCTGGACGACGGCCGGTCGGTGCTGTCGATCGCGCAGGGCGCGGAGATCGGGCGGCCCTCGACCCTGACGGTGCACGTGCAGGTGGCCGGCGGGGCCGCGGCGGAGGTCGCGGTGCAGGGCGGGGTGCGGATGGTGGCCAAGGGCGAGCTGCTGGCGCTGCCGGAGCCCTGATCCGGTGCGCCTGGGAAGGGCCGCCGTCCCTACGGGTGAGCTCGGACGCATCGGCGTGTCGCATCGGCCCACTTCAGCGTGAGAGGCGGGTCACGGGCGCTGCCGTGAGGCGGGGCGGCGTGTCAGCATCGTCGCGCCCGCCGCCGCAGTCGCCCTCGTCGAGGAGGAGTCGCCCGTGACCACCCCCGTCACCCGTGCCCGCCGGTCCTGCCTGGCAGTGCCCGGCTCCAGCCAGAAGTTCATCGACAAGGCGCGGACGCTGCCGGCGGACCAGGTCTTCCTCGACCTCGAGGACGCGTGCGCGCCGCTGGCCAAGCCCGGCGCTCGCAAGACGATCGTGGCGGCGCTGAACGAGGGCGGCTGGGGCGACCGGCTCCGCGTGGTGCGGGTCAACGACTGGACCACCGAGTGGACCTACCGCGACGTCACGGAGGTCGTGGAGGGCGCAGGCGCGAACCTGGACGCGATCATGCTGCCGAAGGTGCAGACCCCGCAGCAGGTCGTGGCGCTGGACCTCCTGATGACCCAGATCGAGAAGACCATGGGCTACGAGGTCGGGAAGATCGGGATCGAGGCACAGATCGAGAACGCGCTCGGCCTGATCAACGTCGACGCGATCGCGACGGCGTCGCCGCGGGTGGAGACGATCATCTTCGGTCCGGCCGACTTCATGGCCTCGATCAACATGAAGTCGCTGGTGGTGGGGGAGCAGCCGCCCGGGTACGACGTGGGCGACGCCTACCACCACATCCTGATGAGCATCCTGATGGCGGCGCGGGCGCACGACAAGCAGGCGATCGACGGGCCGTACCTGCAGATCAAGGACGTCGACGGGTTCCGGCGGGTGGCCGGTCGCTCGGCGGCGCTGGGCTTCGACGGCAAGTGGGTGCTGCACCCGGGCCAGATCGAGGCGGCGAACGAGCTGTACTCCCCGACGCAGGCCGACTTCGACCACGCGGAGAACATCCTCGACGCCTACGCGTACTGCACCTCCGAGGCCGGCGGGAAGCGCGGCGCGGCGATGATCGGCGACGAGATGATCGACGAGGCGTCGCGCAAGATGGCGCTGGTGATCTCGGGCAAGGGCCGTGCGGCGGGCATGAAGCGCACGAACCCCTGGACACCGCCGGAGTCCTGATCGCCGCCTGCGCGAGAAGTGGCCAGCGCGGCCCCGGCCTCCCGAACAGACGAGCCACGTCCGCTGCCCGAAAATGGGGTGAGGACGTTCACAGGGGGGATCACCCGGACCGGGAGATACTTCAGGGGACCGCCCAGCGCCGGGTGTGCGTGCCCGGTCCGTGCCAGCTTGGAGGCACCCATGGCCCGCCTCGCCCAGACCGCAGGTCTCACAGAGATCCAGCAGGAGATCCTCTCCACGGTCAAGACCTTTGTGGACAAGGAGATCATCCCGCACGCGAACGCCCTCGAGCACGCCGACGAATATCCCACCGACATCGTCGCCGGGATGAAGGAGATGGGGCTCTTCGGCCTCACGATCCCCGAGGAGTACGGCGGGCTCGGCGAGTCACTGCTGACCTACGCCCTGGTCGTCGAGCAGATCGCCCGGGGCTGGATGAGCGTCTCCGGGGTCATCAACACCCACTTCATCGTCGCGTACATGCTCACCCAGCACGGCACGCCCGAGCAGAAGGCCAAGTACCTGCCGCGGATGGCCGAGGGCGAGGTGCGCGGGTCGTTCTCGATGTCGGAGCCGGACCTGGGCTCCGACGTCGCGGCGATCAAGACGCGCGCCGTCGAGGACGGGGACGGCTTCCGCATCGACGGGGCCAAGATGTGGCTGACCAACGGCGGCACGTCGAACCTGACCGCCGTGCTGGTCCGCACGGACGAGGGCGCGGCGAAGGCGCACCAGAACCTCACATGCTTCCTGATCGAGAAGCCCGTCGGGTACGGCGAGGTCGCGCCGGGGCTGATCGTGCCCGGGAAGATCGACAAGATGGGCTACAAGGGCGTGGACACCACCGAGATGGTGTTCGACGGCTACCGCACGTCAGGCGAGCAGATCCTCGGCGGCAAGCGCGGCGCCGGGTTCATGCAGATGATGGACGGCGTCGAGGTGGGCCGGGTCAACGTCGCGGCGCGGGCGTGCGGGATCTCGATCCGGGCGTTCGAGCTGGCCGCGGAGTACGCCCAGCAGCGCAGGACGTTCGGCAAGGCGATCGCCGAGCACCAGGCCGTCGCGTTCAAGCTGGCGGAGATGGCCACCAAGGTCGAGGCGGCACACCTGATGATGGTCAACGCGGCCCGCCTCAAGGACGCGGGCACCCGCAACGACGTCGAGGCGGGCATGGCCAAGCTGCTGGCCAGCGAGTACTGCGTCGAGGTGACCCAGGACTCGTTCCGGATCCACGGCGGCTACGGCTACTCGAAGGAGTACGAGATCGAGCGGCTGATGCGCGAGGCGCCGTTCCTGCTGATCGGCGAGGGCACGTCCGAAATCCAGAAGACCATCATCTCGCGCGGGCTGCTGCGGGAGTACCGCCAGCGCTGACGGCCTGCCCGGCGTGACCGACAGCGGCGTTCGCTCAGTGCAACCGAGCGAACGCCGCTGTCGTTCGGAGGAGCCGGGCGCCGGTCACGGTTCGGTACGAGTGTGATCTCGCGCCGGGTGGGCACGCCGCGCGACGGCGGAGCGTTGGCAGAATAGGTGCTCCGGGTACACCCGGTACCGGCCAACAGGGAGGTCCCTGTGAGCGAGCTCGCGTGCTCACCATCAGACACAGGCAATGGACGAGCACGGCCGACGAGCGTCAGCGAGGAGGTTGCGTGAGTACACCGTTCGGTGGTCCCGCCCGCACCGCGCCCGGGCTGCCCAACCTGCCGACCCAGCCCACCGGCTGGCCGGTCGGCTCCTACGCCACCTACGCCGAGGCGCAGCGCGCCGTGGACTACCTCGCGGACGGCGACTTCCCGGTCGGCGACGTCACGATCGTCGGGGTCGACTTGATGCTCGTCGAGCGGGTGATCGGCCGGCTCACCTGGGGACGGGTGCTGCTGTCCGGCGCCGCGTCGGGCGCCTGGTTCGGCCTGTTCGTCGGCCTGCTGCTGGGCCTGTTCAGCTCGGGCAACAACGCGTTCGGACCGATCCTGGTCGGCCTGATCAGTGGTGTGCTGTTCGGCGTCGTCTTCGCGGCGGTCGGGTACGGCGCGACGCACGGACGGCGCGACTTCACCTCCGCGAGCCAGATGGTCGCCGGCCGCTACGACGTGCTCTGCCAGCCGCGCAACGCCGAGAAGGCCCGCGAGCTGCTCGCCAAGCTGGCGATGGGACCGGGGGCGGCGGACACCCCGCAGCAGTGAGTCCCTCCCGGCGATGCGTCACGTCCGCATCTCCGGGACATCCGGTCGTCCGTCGGCGCCGCCTGCGTGCCGTCGCACCTCGGATGGGGGAGGATGCGAGCCCGTGACCGCTTCTGGGACCGGCCGGATCGACACCCGTTCCGTGCCCCGTGCATTCGACGACCACGCCGCGAGCTACGACCGCCTGGTCGGCGCCAATCCCGGCTACCACGACCATCTCCGGCTCTCCGCCCAGCGCATGGGGCTGCCGGACGGCGGCCGCGGGCTGCGCCTGCTCGACCTCGGCTGCGGCACGGGCGCGTCCACGGCCGCGCTGCTCGAGGTCGCCCCCGAGGCCGAGATCATCGCCGTCGACGCGTCGGCCGAGATGCTGAACGCCGCGCGGGCCAAGAAGTGGCCGAAGTCCGTGACCTTCGTGCACGGCAACGCGATGAACCTCGCGGCAGCGGGGGTGACCGGCTCGTTCGACGGCATCCTCGCCGCCTACCTGCTGCGCAACCTGCCCGCGCCGGACATCGCGCTGCGCTCGTTCCACAACTTCCTCAAGCCGGGCGCGCCGCTCGCCGTGCACGACTACTCGGTGCGCGACTCCGCGCGCAGCAGGCGGATCTGGACCCTCGTCTGCTGGACGATCATCATCCCGATGGGCCGCCTGCGCACCGGCTCCAGTGGGCTCTACCGGTATCTGTGGCGCAGCGTGCTGCAGTTCGACGGGGTCAAGCGGCTGGCGCAGCGGCTGCGCGACGCAGGGTTCGTCGACGTCCGGTGCCAGACGGTGGGCGGCTGGCAGCAGGACATCGTGCACACGATCCTGGGGCGGCGGGCGCCCGAGAAGGAGATCGCGCCGTTGCCGGCGTCGCTGGCCGACCTGGAGACGCCGCCGACGGGCCTTCGGCTGTAGCGACGCACCCGCGGCTCGGTGGCGGGCGCGACGTTCAGGGCGCGACGTTCAGGACGCGACATTCAGGGCGCAGCGTGCGTGGCGCGCAGGGCGTACCGGCGTTCGGCGTAGGCGATGTCGTCGCGCCACAGGCGCTTCGCCGCCGTCGCCACCAGCGGCCGCATGGCGGCAGCCACCCGGTGGACGTGCCGGAAACCCGTCCGCTCCGAGTGCGCGACCACGGCCTCGATCACCGCGGTGCGCGCTGTGCCGTCGGGGCCGGGACGCAGCGGCGTCGCGTGCGTCTCGACGACGCTGCCGGCGCCCTCGCCGTCGACGATCTCCATCGTCACCGTGCGCGGGTCGGGGCAGCTGAACTCGGCGTACACCGGAATCCCGTAGCGCCGGCCGACGGTGAACGTCACCTCGACGAGAAACCGGTCCTCGGTGGGCGGGCAGTCGATCGGCGGAGCGCTGAGCACCCGCAGCGCGGTGAACGAGTACGGGTGGAACCAGGCGCCGTGCCAGGGGTCGAGGCGGTTGGCGACGACGTCCTCGGGCTCGCACCGACCGATCACGGTGGCGACGGTGGCCAACGAGGCGTCGGCGGGCGGGCGCGGGCCGAGCACGGGGGCCTCCGTCGGGGTCTGCCCGTCCTCGCCGAGCCGCACCCAGGCGAGCGCGCCGTCGTCGTAGGTGGCGTACGTGCGCCAGCCCCGGCGCCCCTCCGGGCCCAGCGGCATACCGTGCCAGCGGCACACGAGCGCGTCGCCGACCACCGGGGCGTCGCACAGCGCCGCGCCCAGATGCGGGCAGGCGCCGGGGCCGGCGTGCAGCGTGCCGTCCGCCGAGCGCCACGCCACCACCTCGCGCCCGGCGACCGGACGGCCGAACGCGCGGCCCGGCCGGACCTCCCGGCTGCCGGCGAGGACGTACCAGCCGCCGGACGGACGGCCCTGAGCCCGGTTCAGGGCGGCGCGGATCAGCCCGGGCTTGGCGTCGGCCCAGGTGGGTTCCTGATCGGCCCACGCGGGGCGGTGCAGGCGGCGCAGCGGACTCCGCGCACGACCCGGCTCGTCCGGCTTCACGGCAGGCAGTTCATCGGGGACGCCGGACGGGGACGCAGCCGCATCGGGCCCGGTCGGCTGGGGCGCGCTCACCCGGGCAGGCTATGCCGGGGCGGCGTCTCCGGCGATTCGCCCCGGTCAACCACGAGAACCGGGCATTACAACCACTGGTTGCGCCGGAACACCCGGAACAGCAGCAGGCAGGCCACCGCGGTGACGGCCATCAGCGTCGAAAAGCCGTAACTCCAGTGCAGCGCGGGCATTTCGTCGAAGTTCATGCCGTAGATGCCCGCCGTCATCGTCGGCACCGACACGATGGCGACCCAGGACGTGATTTTCCTCATGTCGCCGTTCTGCTGCATCGTGATCTTTGCCAGCGCGGCGTCGACCAGCGACGTGAGCAGCTCGTTGAACGAGGCGATGCGCTCGGCGACGGTCACCAGGTGGTCGTCGACGTTGCGGAAGTACGAGCGCACCTCGTGCGGGATCAGCGCGCTGTAGCCCTCGGTCAGCTTGCGGACGGGGCCACCCAACGGGACCACCGCCCGGCGCAGCTCGAGCACCTCGCGCTTCATCGCGTAGATCCGTTCGGAGTCCGGCGCGGAACGTGGGGTGAACACCTCGCGCTCGAGGTCGTCGATATCGTCCTCGATCGCCTCGGTGACGGCCAGGTAGCCGTCGACGACGTGGTCCGCGACCGCGTGCAGCACCGCGGCCGGTCCCAGCGCGAGCTGCTCGGGGTCGGCCTCCATGCGGCGGCGGACGTCGTGCAGCCCGGAGTGGTCGCCGTGCCGGACCGTGATCACGAAGTCGCGACCGAGGAACACCATGAGCTCGCCGGTCTCGACGACCTCCTGGCTCGACTGGCCCCCGCAGTAGCGGACGGTCTTGAGCACCATGAACAGCGTGTCGTCGAAGCGTTCGAGCTTGGGCCGCTGGTGGGCGTGCACCGCGTCCTCGACGGCCAGATCGTGCAGCCCGAACACCTCGGCGATCCCCGTGATCTGCTCCTCGGCCGGCTCGTGCAGCCCGATCCAGACGAACCCCTCGCCCCGGCGACGTACCTCCGCGAGCGCGTGGTCGTGGGTGAACCGTCCGGGCAGGCGGGCGCCGTCCACGTAGACGGCGCAGTCCACGACGTAGGCCGACATCGGGACGTGGAACTTCGGCAGCATCGACGGCCCTGGGCGCACACGGGTGGACCGAAGGGCACGGGTGGACCGAAGGGAAGGGCGGATGGACGACAACGGCGGCACGGAGACCTCCCGAGGTGCAGGTGCGCGCATCGAGCGGCGCGCGGGACGACGGCGCGCGGTAGCGCGCTGGTGTAGCCGTCGCGTCCCTGCGACCGTCGGGTCAGCCGGCCTGCAGCACCCGGAGGACGGGGACGCGGCAAGTACTGGAACCGGGTGCAGGATGCACCGCGTCACCTCCGCCGGCTGTGTGCCAGACCACGGATCGATCACCGAGTCCGCAGCTAGATTACTCCATGCTCGGGTTCTGTCGGTCCGAGCGAGCCGATACCAACGGGGGCGTCGAGTGCAGTTCGGGCGGTACTACGAGGAGTTCGAGGTCGGGGCCGTCTACAAGCACTGGCCCGGAAAGACCGTCACCGAGTACGACGACCACTTGTTCTGCCTACTCACGATGAACCACCACCCGTTGCACCTCGACGCGCACTACGCGCAGGAGACCACGGACTTCAAGCGCAACGTCGTGGTGGGCAACTACGTGTACTCCCTGCTGCTGGGAATGTCCGTGGCGGACGTGTCGGGAAAGGCGATCGCGAACCTCGAGGTCGAGTCGCTGCGCCACATCCGGCCGACCTTCCACGGCGACACGCTCTACGGCGAGACCGAGGTGCTCGACAAGACGCCGTCCCGCAGCAAGGACGACCGGGGCGTCGTCTACGTCGAGACCCGCGGCTACAACCAGGACGGCACGGTCGTCTGCATCTTCCGCCGGAAGGTCATGGTTCCGACGCGCGCCTACGGCGATGCACGCGGCGGCGAGCAGCCGGGGCGGCCGGTTCCGAAGGGGTGAACCCGGTGTGGCGTCCGCGGTTCACCCGGCGGGCGCACGGGCGGGTGACGGGCCCTCAGGAGCGGGGGAGGGCGCCCCATTCGGTCAGAGCATCGAGCAGCCCGTCGACGAGCGGGAGTGCCGCCATGGCCGCGCGGTCGACGAAACGGGCGTCCAGCGCGTCGTCGCCGGCGCGCAGCGGACCGTCGACGACGGTGCACCGGTAGTCCGCGATGGCGAACGGTCCACGCACGACGCGGCCGACCAGCTCGTCCGGTGCCACGCGCAGCCCGGTCTCCTCCTGCATCTCCCGGATCAGCGCGGCGTCGTCGTCCTCGCCCGGCTCCACGCGGCCACCCGGGACCGACCACAGCCCGCGTCCCGGTGCGTTGGCGCGCTGCACGAGCAGCAGTCGTCCCGCGTCGTCATAGGCAAGACCACCCACGCAGGCGATCAACCGATCACTCTCTGTCATAGTCCGATGACCCCCCGTGTGAGTGATAGGCTCGGAATCGCCGCCGTGCTCCGGTACAACAGCGCTGCCTTGTCGTACCGAACGCACGAACGGTGGTCTGGATGAACGTCAGGAAGATCCTGGGGACGCTCGCGATCGTGCTCCTCGTGTTCTTCGTGATCTCGCAACCTGGGAGGGCGGCGATGTCGGTGCGGAGCATCGGGAACTCGCTCGCGGGGGCAGGCCAGTCCATGATCGATTTCGTCACGCAGCTCGTGGCGTAGACCCGTGCTGGCGCCGCGCGAGATCGACGAGTACCTGCTCCCGACGGAGCGGCGGGTCATCCGGGTGCGCATGCACTGGGCCATGATGGCCAAGAACCTGGTCACGACCGGGCTCTTCCTGCTGCTCATGATCATCGCGCAGAGCCACCTCCCGACGAGTGCGCTGGTCGACAACCTGACCTTCTACCTGTCGCTGGCCGCAGTCCTGCGGTTCACTCTGCAGACCATCCTGTGGTGGATCGAGCGGATCGTGATCACGGACAAGCGGGTGATGCTCGCCGAGGGCGTCGTCACGCACAACGTGGGCATGATGCCGCTCAGCAAGGTCACGGACCTGACCTTCCGGCGTACCTTCGGCGGCCGGCTCCTGGGCTACGGCACGTTGATCGTCGAGTCGGCGGGTCAGATCCAGGCCCTCAACAAGATCAGGTACATGCCTCGCCCCGAGGAGATCTACGAGGCGCTCTCCGAGCTGATCTTCGGCGAGAAGGGCAAGACGCGGGCCACCGGGATGCTGGCCCGGCCGCGGCTCCGCAGCTGACCCGGAGGCCGGGTTAACCTCCGGGGATGGCCCGCCCCCGCATCGACCTCCACACGCACTCCACCAGCTCGGACGGCACCGATTCCCCGGCCGAGCTGGTGGCTGCCGCCGCGACGGCCGGCGTGGACGTGCTGGCCCTGACCGACCACGACACCACCGGCGGGTGGGACGCCGCGGCCGCCGCGCTGCCGGCGGGCATGTCGCTCGTGCGGGGGGCGGAGTTCTCCTGTGTGGTTCCGGGGCCGGACGGCGCCAAGGACATCTCGGTGCACCTGCTCGGCTACCTGTTCGATCCGGTGCACCCGGCGATCGTCGAGGAGCAGCTGCGGCTGCGGACCGAGCGCGTGGCGCGGCTGCGGCGGATGACCGAGCGGATGGCTGCCGCCGGATATCCCGTGGACGTGGACACGGTGTTCGCGCTCCTGCCGCAGGGAGCGAGTGCGGGGCGCCCGCACCTGGCGCGTGCGCTGGTGGGTGCGGGGATCGTCGCGTCAGTGGACGAGGCGTTCGCGAAGCTGCTCTACACCGGGAGCCCCTACTACGTCGAGAAGGTGGACACGCCGGCCGCGACGGCGGTGGCGATGGTGCGGGCCGCGGGCGGCGTCGCGGTGTTCGCGCACCCGCTGGCGCGCCGGCGGGGGCGAGTGGTGGACGAGCGGGCGATCGCGGAGCTCGCGACGGCGGGCCTCGCCGGGCTGGAGGCCGACCACCCCGATCACACCCCGGCCGACCGTGCGCTGCTGCGCGGGTTGGCGGCGGAGCTGGACCTGGTCGTCACGGGGTCGAGCGATTACCACGGCACGAACAAGACGACGCCGCTCGCCGCCGAGACCACGGACCCCGCCCAGTTCGAGGCCCTCGTCGCCCGAGCCGGCGCCGGGGTGGAGATCCTCGCAGGCTGACGCCCGTCGCCCCCCGCGTCCCTGCGAGTCGCCACCTTTGCCGCGGCGAGTCGGCACGTTTGTCAACCCGATGTGCGCCGCCGGGGCGCGCGGCGGCGGACGACGGGCCCGCACTACCGTGGAGGTGTGGACGGGGGAATGCAGCTCGGGCTGGACGCGCTGGATCCCGCGTTCGCGCCGCGTCCGCTGCTCCGCGTCACGCCGGCCCGGCTCGCGACGTGGGCTGACTGCCCCCGGCGTTACCGACTGACCTACGTCGATCGCCCTTCCCCGCCACGGTCCGGTGCCCGGGCGGGCAGCACCGTGGGCGCCGTCGTCCACCTCGCACTTCGTGCCCTGTACGACCTGCCGCAGCCCCGGCGCACTCCGGACGTGGCGGCCGCGCTGGTCGACCGGCACTGGAGCAGTGAGGGTTTCCGCGACACCGAGCAGGCTGCGGAGTACCGCCTGCGTGCGCGGGAGTGGGTCGCCGACTACCTCGCGGGACCGGGCGCGGACGCCACACCAGTCGCGCTGGAGCGCTGGGTGTCGGCGCCCACGGCGCGGATCGTCGCCGAGGGGCGCACGGACCGGATCGACGAACGTGGCCGTGAGCTGGTCGTCGTCGACTACAAGACGGGTCGGCAGCCGGGCCCCGACGACGCCCACCGGTCGCCGGCATTGGCGCTCTACGCCCTGGGCGCCCGGCACACGTTGCGCCGTCCGTGCGCGCGCGTCGAGCTGCACCATGTGCCCACCGGTGAGGTCGTCGCCGCCGTCCACGACGAGACGTCGCTCCAGGCGCACGTCGCCCGCGCCGAGGACGCCGCGGAGGACATGGCCGAAGCCGTGGCCGACGCGGGCATGCGCGGTGACTCGGACGTGCTGTTCCCGCCGCGGCCCGCGCCCCGGTGCGGGTCGTGCGACGTCCGCCGGCACTGTCCCGAGGGTCGTGCCGCTGCACCGGAGCGGGAGCCGTGGGCGTCTTTGGAACCGTGACCCGCTACCCCGCCCGTCGGCGCAGCCTGGTGCGGGGTCTGTCCGGTGTGCTCGTCGGCGGGCTCGTCGCGCTCGCCCTCGTGCTGCTCGCGGGGTGGTTCTACGCCGACCGCGCCGGGCTCCCCGGCCCCGGGGCCGGCATGCTCGTCGGTCATCTCGTCGCGGCCGCGGCTGCCGTGGTGGCGCAGGTCTGGGCGGACCGACGGAGTGACCGCGTCGGAACGCTGGCCGCACTGGCCCTCAGCGCGGTGCTCGTCGGCGGCCTGACACTGATCTGGTTGTTCTGACGAGCGCGGGCGCGATGCCGACTGGCGCTGATCAAAGTGCCTGCGCCGGCGAACGTGCCGACTCGCGGGTCAGGGAGAGGGCCGGAGGGCCACGAGGTCCGTGCCGCGCTGTTCCAGCACCATCTCGCCCGACACTGCCGGGACTACCCCGGCGCGGGTGTCGGCGCGGTCGACGGGCAGGGTCTGCTCGGTTCGCCCCGTGGCGGGCGAGACGACCGCGAGGCCGGCCGGGACCGGCACCAGCAGCCCGTCCGCGTAGTCGACGGCCGGGCCGAGGGTGCCGGGGAGGGTCCAGTTGGGCGTGAGGTCCAGGCCGTCGAGCGCGACCGTGCGCGACCCCGTCCACCAGTACACGTGGGCGTCGTCGCCGGTGACGACCGGCACGCCGGTTACGGGGGGGCGGGCGACGTCCGCGGCGGGCACGTCCAGGCCGATCAGCCCCACCTGGGCCCCGGACCGGTCCAGCACCTCCAGGCGCGGCGGGTCGGACAGCGCGACGGCCACCCGGTCCTCGGACACCGCGACCAGCGTCGCGTTCGACGCCGGCAGCGGGACCGAGAACTCCTCCTGCGGCTTGTCTGCCTCGGCGCCGTCCGGGGTGAGGACGGTCAGCCGGTCCGTCGCCTCGTTCGGGCAGCGCTGCAGCACGGCCACCCGGCCGGAAGTCGCGGCGAAGCCCGTCGACTCGCAGCCCGGGCGGGGTTGTCGACCGACCTGCCGGGGTGTGGGCACGTCGCCGTACTCGACGGTGCGCACGAGGTCCGACCGGAACACCTCGAGGTAGGTCGGGCCCGTCGCGGTGACCAGCGACCCGCCGTCGAGCAGGCGGGTGCCGGGGTGGACGTCCGGGTTGCGCTGGCGGTCGCGGGTGCCCGTGTCCGGGTGCAGCGAGGTCAGCTCGCTGCACCACGTGCCGTTCCGGTAGAGCGCCAGCGCTCGGCCACCGTCGTGGTCCGGGAACCCGGCGCCGACGGTGCACAGCGGGATATCGCGCGTGTAGGTCCACCGGACCTCGCCGGTGAGGGCGTCGCGGCCTGCCACGGCGTCGCCGTCGCCGGTCACGACGACCGGCCCGGCCACGACCGGTGCGGGCGTCGCGGCGCTGGCGGCCCGCCACGCCTCGGTGAAGCCCGACGGAACCGCCTCGGCCGCCGGCGGTGGGGGCACGGCTGCCGCGGCGGGCTTCGACACCGTTCCGTGGTGCGGCGACGTCGCCCAGAGGACGGTCCACACGATCGCGACCGCGACGGTCAGCCCCACCGCCACGACGACATCCGCCCGACGGCGCCGCTCCGGCGGCGGCAGCAGCCGGCGCGGCATCAGCAGACGTCCTGGTCGAGCGGGCCGGACGGCCTCCGGGGCGGCCGGACGCGGGACAGCCCGAGCACAACCCCGTGCGGGTACCGGAGCCGCTGATCCAACGGACCGGCCTCAGCTCGCCGCGGCGTCCGGGGTCGCGTCGGCGGGCGCCGCAGCCTCGGTGCCGGCGTCACCGGCCACCCGGCGACGACGGGTGCCACCCCGGCGGCGACGGCGACGCGGCGTGGTCTCGCCGGTGTCGTCGACCGGGCCGGTGCCCTCGGCGGGCGCCTGCTCCGCGGTCGCGTCGGTCGATTCGACGCCGGTCAGCGCGTCGTCGACCGGCGCGCCGTCCGACCCGAGCAGCACCCCCGCGCGGCTGCGTGTGCGGGAGCGGGCCCGGCGCGGGCGGGCCGGGCGAACCTCGTCGCCCTGCGGGGCACCGCGCTTGTCCCGGGAGCGGCGGCGCCCGCCCTGGTCGCCCTCGGTGTCGACGTACTCGGCGTCCAGGCCGGCGCGGGTGCGCTTGCCCAGCGGCAGCCGACCCGTGGCGGTCTCGGCGATGTCGAGGTCGCTGTACAGGTGCGCCGACGTGGAGTAGGTCTCCGGGGCCTCCGGCATGTCGAGCCCGAGGTCGTCACTGATCGTCTTCCAGCGGTGCAGCTCGTCCCAGTCGACGAGCGTCACCGCGACGCCGGTCTTACCCGCCCGGCCCGTGCGGCCGATCCGGTGCACGTAGGTCTTGGCATCTTCGGGGCACTGGTAGTTCACGACGTGCGTGACGTCCGTGACGTCGATGCCGCGGGCGGCGACGTCCGTGGCCACCAGCACATCCACCTTGCCCGAGCGGAACGCGCGCAGCGCCTGCTCGCGGGCACCCTGGCCCAGGTCGCCGTGCACGGCCGCCGCGGCGAACCCGCGGTCGGCCAGGTCGTCCGCCACGCGCTGCACGGTGCGCTTGGTCCGGGCGAAGATCATCGTCAGGCCGCGGTCCTTGGCCTGCAGCACGCGCGTGAGCAGCTCGACCTTGTCCATCGCGTGCGCGCGGTAGACGAACTGCGTGGTGCGCTCGTGGATCGAGCCCTGGTCGGCCTCCTCCGCGCGGATGTGCGTGGGCCGGTTCAGGAACGCCCGCGACAGCGCGATGATCGGGCCGGGCATGGTGGCCGAGAACAGCATCGTGTGCCGCTGCTCGGGCAGCATTCGCATGATGCGCTCGACGTCGGGCAGGAAGCCGAGGTCCAGCATCTCGTCTGCCTCGTCCAGAACGAGGGCCTTGACGCGGCCGAGCACGAGGTGGCGCTGCTCGGCGAGGTCCAGCAGGCGGCCCGGGGTGCCGACCACCACGTCGACGCCCTTTCGCAGGGCGGCGAGCTGCGGCTCGTAGGCGCGGCCACCGTAGATCGCGGTGACCCGGACGCCGAGCTTGGCGCCGGCGTCGGCCAGGTCCTTCGCGACCTGGACGCACAGCTCGCGGGTGGGCACCACGACCAAGGCCTGCGGCACGTCCTTGGTGCGGTCCGCGGCCTCGCCGTCGACGGTCGCAGCGGGCTGCTCGGCGGGCGGGGTGACCCGCTGCAGCAGCGGTACGCCGAACCCGAGCGTCTTGCCCATGCCGGTGCGGGCCTGGCCGATGACGTCTTCGCCGGCCAACGCGAGCGGCAGCGTCAGCTCCTGGATGGCGAACGTACGCTCGATGCCGGCCTCGGCGAGCGCAGCGACGATCTCGGGACGGACGCCGAGCTCGGCGAAGGTGGGGGAGTCGGACCGGACGGCGGCACCGGCCTGCAGGGGATGCGCCTCTTCGGCGCCGTCGGGGGAGCTGCTCTCGGGAACGGTATCGGGCTGAACGGACAGGGTGATCGCCTCTCTCCGCGCACAGGAGCCGATTCGGCTCGTCGACCGCCGACGACGTCGAACAGGCGGGAGAGCCGACGAGGCACTGCACGCACCAGGTCAGTTGAGGTGCCCGGTTCGTTCTTAGGCGCCCTCGCGGTAGGCGCGCACCCCGTTCGGGCGCTGCGCTCCGCTACATCGTAGCCGGTCGACGGCATCGGAGTGCAGCCGCGTCACCGACGTCTCACCCCATCGGTCGACCACGATCGCCCCGATCGGCCGTCACGGTGTGCTCGCAGCGCGCTCGTTCCCTCGCAAGAACATCACCGGTGGATCTCCGCCTTGCTCCGCAAGGGCCGTCAATCCACAGGACACGCACTAGGCTCGGCGCCATGACGACCGCGCCGCCGCCTCCCTCGCCGCCCCGGGACGCGGGGGTCGGGCAGCGTTCCGGCGGCCCGGTCACCCGGCCCGACCGCGCCACCGTGGACCTGCTCGGCGTGCTCGCATACGGCGAGCTCTCGGCCTTCGACCGCCTCGCCGAGGACGCGCGGCAGGCGCCGACACTGGCGGGACGGGCCGCCCTGTCCGCGATGGCGGCGGCGGAGATCGGCCACTTCCGGCTGCTGGACGACCACCTGCGCGCCATGGGCGTGACGACAACCAGGTTGCCGACGCCGATCCTTATGGCACCGTGGTTGAATCCCTTCCCGGCGGCGCGGGACCATCCACGTTCTCTGGACTCTGATCCCGGGACAACTTGATTCTCGGGCCGCCTTTTCCGACAACCAGCGCGTAGGCCGGAGATTCCTTGGTCTCGCGATGCACCTTCAATTTGAATCGATCCTCAAACAGCGATTGCAGCATCAATCGCAATTGATCGAAGCTTGCGTTGGGATCTTCCGCTTTGCCCTCAATATCGAAACGGTCGGAGTTTATCCAACGGGGTCCACCGGATATCTGGAACTGCTGGATCCGATAGGTGAAAGCCATCAGCTCTTTCAGCGTTACGTTTTTCCCGCCCCGCCCCGCCCTTACCAACTCCACCCGAAGTGCAGCATCCTGTGTGGTTCGGCTTGACCGACGTGACCGCAAATTCAGGTCGTATCGTGGCTACGTTTTGGCCTTGAGTTAGCTCGATGAACGCTACTCGCGAGGATTCCAAGGTTGACGGTCTGGCGTGGGATTTCAAAAGTCACGGTGTCTTCTTTGCCCCCAGACGACCAGCCCCACCGCCTATGGCAGCGCGAAAACATAGATCGATTCGGTATTCGCTGGATTCGGATCTGTGATGGCGCCGCCGCCTGAAGCGGTAGATCGCCACGTACTGCTTGCCATTCTTGCCGTGGAAGGTCATGGGCGAAGCGATGGCGCTGTAGTCGAGCTTGGTGACCCACAGTTCCTTGCCGGTTTTGGAATCGAAGGCGCGAAAGCGGTTGTCATTGGTGGCGCCGATGAATACCAGGCCGCCGGCGGTGGCGATGCAGCCGCCCAGGTTGATGCGTCCCGTGTTTTGCTTGCCGTCGGGCAACTCGTCGGTGATGCCGAGCGGGCACCTGCCAGGCGAATTCGCCGGTGTTGGCATTGATCGCCGTCAGGCGGCCCCACGGCGGCTTCTGGCAGGGCCAGACTGACGCCGCCCATCAACTGGCCATCGGCATTGAGTCTTGCGATCCCAGAATTTCGAATGAACCGGCGCGCCATAGACGCTGCGCTGATCGTAGGGCACGCGGCGAGTTCGGAGGCATTTTTTCGATCCAGCCGATGCGCCGTAGTCGGTGGAATTCACGAAGACGTAGCCGAGCGTTGGGATCGGCGGACATGCCGCCCCAGTCGTTGCCGCCGATGGGGCCGGGGAACATGACGCTGGAAACCGGCGGAGCACCGGGTGCGCGATAGACCCAGGGCGTGAAGGGGCCGTCGTTGTAGAGCGTGCCGCTCTTTTCCGACCAGTTCTCGGCAGGCCTTGGCGTGCGCTTCGGTGGTGTCTTCGGCGGTGACCAGATCCGTGGCCATGATCGAAAGATATGCCGGCCGAGCGCGGGCGGCTTCACAGGAATGGGCTGCGTCGGCGAGGTGTATTCGCCAGGAACTTTGCTTTGCGCGACAGGCGTTTCCTTGATGCCGAAGATGGGCTTCGCCGGTGACGCGGTTCAGGATGTACACGTAGCCGATTTTGCCGGTTTGCGCCAGGCCGGGATCTTCTTTCCATTGACGCGTCAGATCCATCAGCACCGGCGCGGGAGGCAGATCGAAATCCCAGATGTCGTGATGGACGGCTTGGAAATACCATTTCATTTTGCCGGTGTTCGCGTCCATAGCCACGACGGAATTACCGAACAGGTTGTTGCCCTTGCGATCGACGCCATAGTAGTCGCTGGCGGGGCTTCCGAAGGTGGTGTAGAGGATGCCCGCGCTCGCATCGACGGTCATGAAGAAGCCCCAATTGTTGACGCCGGTGCGGTCCTTCCAACTCATCGCCGGTCCATGTGTTCGTGGCCCATTTCGCCGGGGCGAGGCACGGAATGAAAATCCCATACCTTTGCGCCGGTGCGAGCATCGTAGGCGCGCGTATCGCCGGGCTGCCCGGTGGCCGGCTGCTCGGCAACATTGGCGCCGACGAAGAGCAGGTTCTTGTAGATCGGTGGGCGGCGAGCTGTAGGGCACCACCAGATCCACTTCGCCTTCCTTGCCGAAGCCGGGATCGACTTTGCCGGTCTTGGCGTTGAGACCGACCATCTTGCGGCCTGCGGTGAAAATAATGCGCGAGCGGGATTGTGCGTGTCGCCGGGCCAATACGCGACGCCGCGAGCGGAAGGAGTGCCCGCCGTGCTTCGTAGATCCAGATCTCTTTGCCGGTTTCGGGATCCAGCGCAAGCACGCGCTTGCCGGCGGTGATGTACATCATGCCGTTGACGACGATGGGCGTGACTTGGAGAATAGCCGAAGCCTCCAGCGCCTCGGCGGCTGCGTTCGGCTCAGAGCGAAGCGATAGGTCCACGCGGTTTGAGCTTGGCGACGTTGCCGGGGGTGATCTGCGTGAGCGGCGAATAACGAGTACTGCCAGGGTCGTGCGTGTAGGTGGGCCAGTCGCCGGCAGCTACGGACTGGGCCATCAGCGGCAACGTCGCGCCCGCGATCAGGAACAGGGTGCATCGGAAACGTATCATGAGCATGGTAAGTTTACAGCAATGCGCGAAGGCTCTGGAAATCGGTCCAGTATACCAACCCGAAGAAAGACTCTGCCTTTTTCCAGGCCGCGGACGAACGTCCGAGTTCGCCGGTAATGGCGTAATCCGGTTTTGCTCCAAACCGCCGCCATGTTAGCATCGTTGCTTTGCACAGCCGGGAACTGCACCATTAACGAAACCTGGCGACTACCTCATGTTGCGTGCGCCCGAGAATCAGATAGTTACCGGTGGTCCTGACGTTGGAGCCGCTGCCTGGATCATGGTGGCTCAGCAGCCGCGCCAAGTAAACGACGCATTGCTCAAGACCGGCAGCACGACCGGCGAGGAGTGGGTCAGCTACGGCACCAACTGGTCGGAACAGCGCTACAGCCCGCTCAAGCAGATCGATGCTTCAACGTCAGCCGCCTGGGCCTGGCTTGGTCTTACGACATCCCGATCGCCCCCGGCAATCCTCAAACCCACATGGAAGGGACACCGCTGGTGTTTAACGGCGTGCTGTACAGCATCGCTCCGTGGAGCATCGTCTACGCCGTAGATCTGCGCACCGGCAAGGAGATGTGGCGCGCCGATCCGGAGGTCGATCAGCAAGTCTGGCAATCCAGAATCTGCTGCGGCGTGGTGAATCGCGGCATCGCTCTCTATGAAGGCAAAGTGATCGCTCCGGTGGTGGACGGCAGGCTGAGAGCCCTGGACGCCGCCACCGGGAAGGATGCTCTGGGAAACGCGCGTCTCGCCCGAAAACATGCCGTACTCCGTCACCATGGCCGCGCGCGTCATCAAAGGCGGAAAGGTGATCGTCGGCGTCAGCGGGGGCGAGTTCGCGATCCGCGGTTTCTTCGCCGCCTACGATGTCAGACCGGAAAACTGGCCTGGCGCTTCTACACCGTTCCGGGAGATCCTCCAAGCCGTTCGAGAATCCGCGCTCGAAGCTGCGGCCAAAACCTGGAGCGGCGAGTGGTGGAAGATCGGCGGCGGCGGAGCGGTCTGGAATGGCTGGCCTACGACCCCGATAACGACATCGTCTACGTCGGCACAGGGCAGCCCGGACCATGGTCCGACATGCATCGCGGTCCGGGCGACAAGCTCTATACCACCAGCATCCTCGCCGTCCGTGGCGCAACAGGTCAACTGGTCTGGTATTACCAGGAAGTTCCCGGCGACGATTGGGATTTCGATGCCATCGCCGACCTCATGCTGGCGGATCTGCGCATCGACGGCAAGACGCGAAGGTGATCATGCAGGCGCCCAAGGACGGATTCTTCTACGTGCTGGACCGCGTCACCGGAGAGCTATCTCCGCCGATCCGATCACCAGGTATCGTGGACTTCCGGCATCGACCCGAAGACCGGCCGTCCCAATGTGAATGCCGGCGCGCGTTACAGAACCAAGCCGGTGGTGGTGATGCCTGACCCTTCGGTCCACATCTGGCCGCCGTGGTCCTACAATCCCGAGTACAGGTCTGGTGTATTTCACGGCGAATGCCGGGAAAGAGCTTCACCTATCAGGCCGATCCTGATTTGTTGCCGGGTTCCACGGTGATTCCGCCGGGAGGGCGCGGACTCTTCCAGGCTGGACTGGACGGGGACGGGATCGGCCGGGGCGGAGGACGTGGTGCAGGACGTGGCCCTGCCGGGCGTGCCGACGATGCTACCCCGATATCGCGGCGGCGGCGCGGCAGCAGGCCGCGCTCCCGCGGCGGGCTCCGACCCTGCTCCGGCGGAACCGCCTCTCCCTCGCTTCCAGTGATCGGACCGGCGGGCCCAAAGGAAATGTGCTCTATCGCCTGGGATCCCGTCGCGAGAAAGAACGCTGGCGGCTCGCGGGAGCGGCCGGCAGCCAGGTGCAAGGCGGAACCTTGTCGACGGCGGGGAATCTCGTCTTCTCCTCCGTGAACGACAAGCTATGGCTATTCGGGCCGACACCGGGGAGAAGGTCTGGAGCTCGAAACCGGATTGTCGCAGATGGGCCCGCCGATTACGTTCATGATCGACGGGAAACAATACATCAGTGTCTCCGGCGGAGCCAAGGGCGTATCAGCAGTTACACCGGCCCACCGGCCCTGCTCCCACAGGTACCGGGAAACCAGGACATTTGCTGGTGTTTACGTTGGACGGAAAAGCGCCGATGCCGGTCGACGTACCGCCGGCCAAATAGTCTGGGTGTTCGATCGCTAGCGCTTGGGCACCAGCCGCACCAGGCGGCCGCCGGCGAACAGATAAATCGCTCCGTCCGGTCCCTGCTTGACCTCACGGATGCGCCAGTTCCGGCCTTCCAGCAGCTTCTCCTCGGCTGCTACTTTGTCGCCATTCAGGACCAGCCGAACCAGGTGTTGACCCGCCATCGCACCCACGAACAGGTTCCCCTTCCATGCGGGAACAGGTTGCCGGTGTAGAACATCATCCCCGACGGGGCAATGGATGGGATCCAGTAATACCGAGGTTCCTCGACGCCATCCATTGAAGTTTTCCCCGTGCCGACGATCACGTTCTTGCGCCCGTCGGCTTGGCGCGCGTCGTACTGCCGGCCGTAGCTGACATTGGGCCACCCGTAATCCTTACCCGGCCGTACGATGTCGATCTCGTCGCCGCCCTGCGGGCCGTGATCCAGCGCCCAGAGCTCGCCCGTTTCCGGATGGATGGCGAGCCCCTCAGGATCCTTGAACCCGTGCGCCCAAGTCTCCGGCAACACGGTCGATCGGCTTAACCACGGGTTGTTCTTGGGAATCGATCCATCCCGGTTGATGTGCAAAATCCTTCCCGTGAAATTGCGGCGTTCGTCCGGATTGTCGAAAAAGGGATGCTCCATTCCATCCAGCTTGGATTCATAGAAGCGGAACCGGTCGGCGCTCGAAATGAACAGGCTGCCGTCGGCCGCGATCACGATCCGCCGCTCGCCGCCTCCCTCCAGGATCACCTCGACGTTCTCCAGCCGGCGCAAGTCTTCGCTCAGCCGGGCGCGCGCCACGCGCTCGGTGCCTAGATTCATCGTGCGGCGCTCCGCCAGAGGTTTGGTCCAGACGTTTTCGTAGAAGTGCTCAATCGGCCAGTACCCGGGAGCCTCGCCCGGCGGCGGCGCGAAGTAGGTGAAGTAGATCATCCGGTTTCTGGCGAAATCCGGATCCAGCACCACTTCATGCAGTCCTTGGGCCGCCACCGACTTCACTGGCGGGACGCCCTCCAGAGGCGCCGACACGTACCCGCCCGACGGCTTCACAATCTTCATGGCTCCGTCGTTTTCCGTGACCAGGAAGTTGCCGTCCGGCAAGAACGCCAGCGACCAGGGAGAATTCAGGTGATCGGTGATGATCTCCACATCGAAGTCCGCCGACTTGGGTGCTGCTGGAGCATGGGTTTGCCCGGGAAATGCCGGCTTCGGCTCCGGTGCCTGGGCTAAAAGTGTAACGCCCGCCAGCGTCGTCAGAATCGAGGTTTGCAACGAGTTTTTCAAAAGGAGACCTGCCTCTCAAGGATCGTGAGCATCGTAGCCGTTCGAAGGTGCGCACCGCGGGATCCTATAGCCGCAAATGAACGCAAATCAACGCGAATAGGAGCTACTACACGACTCCGGAACTTCGACTTCGCGGACATCGATGGTTAAGGGCATGTTGTTCGCCGCCCTCGTTTCCAGGCAGCCGGAAATGGCTTCCCTAATATTCTCCAACGCTTCGGATTCCGTTTGCCCTTGGGAGACACATCCAGGAATCGCCGGGCATTCCGCGACGATCACGCCGGTTTCGTCCCGCTCAAGCGTTACGAGGAGCTTCATTTCTGGATGATACCAGAGGAGCTTTTAGGGCAGCGCGAAAACGAAAATCCCTTGATTCCGTTCCGCTGGGGCCGCGCCCCGGCCGCCACGCCCGCCGCCTCCGCCGGTCGCCGCGACAATCGCCACATACTGCTTTCCGTTCTTGCCCATGTAGGTCATCGGGACTGCGGTAGCGGTGTAGTCGAGCTTGATCGCCCACAGCTCTTTGCCGGTCTTCGAATCGAACGCGCGGAAGCGATTGTCGCTGGTCGAGCCGACGAACACCAGCCCGCCCGCGGTGACCATCGGTCCAGCGGAGTTCGACGCGCCGGTATTCTGCTTGCCCTCCGGCAACGAGTCGGTAATCCCCAGGGGGACTTCCCAGGCGAAATCGCCGGTGGCGGCATTGACCGCGATCAAGCGGCCCCATGGCGGTTTAAAGCACGGGTAATTGCCGATCTGTTTTCCATTCGCATCGTGCGCGGGGGCGTTGAATCCGCCCAGGCCGGAAGGAGCCCGTGCGGATGTATTCGACCAGTCCTTCGGGATTGCCCGGCGTGTACTTTGGATTCTTGGTCATCCAGCCGATGGCCGGCGCGTCCTTGGTATTGACGAAAATGTATCCGAGCTTCGGATCGGTGGCTGTGCCGCCCCAATTGGCGCCGCCGGTGAACCCCGGGAAAATGATCGCGGGTTTAGCATCATCACCCTCGGTGTGAACGGGAAACGTTGTGAACGGACCCTGGTTGTGCAGGCCCGCGCGATCCCAAAGTTCCTGGCAAGCTTTGGCATGGTCGGGAGTCGTATCCGCCGCAGTGACGATATCGTCTCTAGTCATGCTGGTTCGCGAAATCGGCGGCGGCTTTAACGGAAACGGCTGGGTCGGATAGGAGACTTCTCCCGGCACATTGGACTTGTCTACCGGACGCTCTTCGACGCCGTATATAGGCTCGCCTGTCACGCGATTCAGGATGAACATGTAGCCGGACTTGCCGACTTGTGCCAGCGCGGGGATGATCTTGCCGTCCTTCTTGATGTCGATCAGGCCGGGCGCGGGTGGCAGATTGTAATCCCACAGTTCGTGATGAACCGTCTGGAAATACCACTTCAGTTTGCCGGTATTGGCGTCGAGCGCCACCAGCGCATTGCCGAACAGATTCTTGCCAGGCCGATCGCCGCCGTAGAAATTCGCACCCGGTCCGCTGACCGGAATGTAGAGAATGCCGCGCTCCTCATCCACGGTGAGCGCGAAGGCCCAAACGTTGTTGCCGGTGCGATTTTTCCGCGTGTCCTTGGCCCAGGTTTCGTTGCCGGTTTCGCCTTCACGCGGGAAGGTGTGGAACGTCCACAGTTCTTTACCGGTTCGGACGTCGTAGGCGTGCTGCTCTGGAACCTGCCCGCTTGCCTGATCGAGCGCCGGATTGATATGGCGATCGCCCGGTCCGTAAAAATTCGTTCCGACGAACAACAGGTTCTTATAGACCGTGGGTGCGCCCGCATAGGCCACATCGAGATCCACCGAGCCTTCCTTGCCGAAGCCAGGATCCACCTTGCCGCTTCGCGCATTCAGCGCCATCATCTTGTGGCCGGTGGTGAAGATGATCCGGGGCGGATTGTTGCGGTCGCCCGGCCAGTAACCCACGCCACGGAACGACGCGAGGCTCTTGTCGGGCATTTCGTAGCTCCAGATCTCTTTCCCGGTTTCGGGTTCGAGCGCGACCACTCGATCGCCCGAGGGCGTATACATCACGCCGTTCACCACGATGGGCGTGATCTCCTGATACAGCTCGCTGAGGCTGGCGCCCGTGATGGTCTTGCCTTCCCGGTTGAACCTATAGTGCCAGGCCTGGGTGAGTTTGGCGACGTTGGCGGTGTCGATCTGCTTCAGCGGCGAATAGCGGGTGCCGGCCAGGTCGCGATTGAACATGGGCCAATCGCGGTCGGCCTGCGACTGCCCGAACATCGTGCCGACCATCAGGAGCGTGAAACCGTAGAAACGCATCGCTTAAATCCCCTCAAGAAGATCGTCCCACAAGCCGATTAGTATAATCCCGTTGCCCCATCGTTGGGAGCCCTTGATCGTAGCCTAAACCGGCGGGCCCATGGTACTGGTTCTAGTGGTCCTAACTATTGCACTTTCAAGTAAACATCCGATAATAGGTGTACCCATGAGGCATAATTACTGGCTTCGTTTCGGTTTAGCACTCGTATTTGTGATTCCTGTTGCGGCCCAAGATTACTGGTCGGCGCCGCCGTTTTCCGTCGAACCGGACGTTTTACTGCGTGCCGCATCCGCAATTTCCGTTCCGGAGGGAACCGACGCGATTGTTCTAAGTGAGACCATGGCCTACTCTTTCGACGACGCAGGCCGCCGAACGGTCATGGTTCATCGAATTTACAAGGTACTTAGCCCCGGAGCGATTAGGGATTGGGACTCCACGGGCGCGCGTTGGGAACCGTGGCACGAAGACCGCCCCACACTTCGAGCAAGAGTCATCTCCGCTGACGGATCGGTGCATGAACTGGACCAGAAAACGATCGCGGAACTTCCCGTCAGCGAAGATAACGGTACGTTAAGCGACGCGCGCATCGTTCGGGCGCCCTTGCCAGCGATTGCGTCCGGATCGATTGTCGAGGACGAGACTCGCGTAAGCGAAACATCGCCGTCCCTCGCCGCCGGATACTCCTCTCGCGTTTACTTCGGATACTCGGTTCCTACCAAACATACGACTTTCACTCTGGAAGCCCCGTCATCCGTCCAGATTCGGTATGCCACCCGCCTTCTTCCAACTGCCGAGACCGAGAAACGCAGGGTAACGGGCGAACCCGAATCAGAGTAAGTCAGGGACCCATGAATGCCGTAGATGCTACGGAGTCCTTCCTGCCGCCCGAGGTGCCTCGGAGCCCACAAGTTGCTTTTTCGACGGGATCATCATGGAAAGCCGTAGCCGCTTCGTATGACCGCGCGATCGAACCTCAAATCCGCGTTTCGGAGGTCCAACAGTTGGTCGCCTCCGCGCGAGTCCCTGGGAATCCGCGATTAGCGACGGCCAACGCACTCCTACAGCTCCTGCACGACCAAGTCCGCTATACGGGTATTGAGTTTGGGGAAGCGGCATTGATTCCTCGAACTCCCGGCCAAACCCTTGAGCGCAAGTATGGCGACTGCAAGGATCAAGCTGCCCTGCTTGTCGCGATGCTACGGGCAGCGGGAATACCCGCTCAACTTGCGCTGTTGAGCGCTGGCAATGGGCACGACATCGAGCCGGATTTACCCGGGATCGGCCTTTTTGACCATGCGATCGTGTACGCCCCTGGCGAGCCGGATTTGTGGGCCGATCCTACGGATGAATTTGCTCTCTTCAATCAACTGCCGGTAGAGGACCAAAATCGATACGCCTTGATCATCAGAGAAGACGGAGATCTGGTCAAAACCCCCGACCTTCCCTCAAGTGAAAATCGTTTTGTCGAGACGCGTGAGTTCCTGCTGGCCGAATCCGGCGGCTCTACCGCCATTGAGATCACGGAAGCGAGCGGATCGGTGGAGCGTTCCTACCGAAGGGACTATACCGAAGCCGATGCATCGGAACTGAAGGAGACGCTGAAAGCCTACGCCAAGAGCGCGTACTTGTCGGACTCAGACCCCGTCATCAAGTTCTCTGCTCCGGGTGATCTTTCGAAGCCGTTTCAGTTGCGGCTCGAAATGAAAAACGCAGAGCGCGGTTCCACGGGGCCCAGTGACGCAGCAGTTGGGATTCCACTAGCAGATCTTACAACCGACTCCCCGAATTGTTTAGACGGGACGAATCCAGCGAAACTTCCGCCGCAAGGGCGAACTGATGTCATCAGCACCATATGTCGGTGAATTGATCTATGTAATTCGACCCGCACCGGGGTACCGGCCGGGCATCCTGCCGGAGTCTGGCACGGAGCGGATTGGTCCGGCGATTCTGACAAAAACATTTACCGCGCGGCCGGATGGTTCGGTAGTTGGTGCAATCCGTTTCGACACCGTCAAACGACGCTACAGCGCAGCCGAAGTGGAGGAGCTAAGACCGCCGTCCGCGAAATTCGAAACACGCCGATGCCGTTGGTCCGATTTGAGCAAGCCGGCGAGGTATTGCTGAGTGCAGGCAAGATTCGTGAGGCACTTGACGAGTTTAGGAAACTCACGGAGCCCCACCCGCAGGAAAGTCTGCACCACGCCCAGATCGCCCGCGCTTTGTTGGCAGCTGGCGCCGGAGAATCGGCGCGACAGCAAGCCCGGCGGGCGACGCAGCCAGAACCAGCGTCGTCCAATCGCTCTATTCGCGCTGGCGTGGATCATGCAGCATGACCTGGTGGGACGCCGATTCCAGAAGGGATCCGATCTGGCCGCGGCGGAAACTGCTTATAGAAAGGCCCTGGAGTTGACGCCGGACGATGATGGCGCCAGAACTGATCTGGCAATTCTTCTGGAACATTCGCCTGACGGAAACCGCTACGAGTTCCGAAAAGCTCGACCAAGCGATCACGGTGTATAAGGGACTGAAGGGCCAGCTGACCGGACCCGTCCAGAATAATCTTCTGATCGCACTGCTGTGGGCGCACCGGTTTGCCGAACTGGCCGATCTAACGGCCAAGATGCAAGGCCCCGAGGTTGACTCGCTGAGGATTGCGGCCATCGCGGGAAAGGACGGGATTGGGCCTGCTATCGCGGAAGCGGCCAAACGAGTGCCAGACGACCAATCCCGGCGTACCGCAGTGTTACGGCCGGACAAACAGTGCTTCGATTGCGTATGTACCCACTCGCCGCCCAGTTGGTAGAAGCGGCGGCGCAAGGGAACCCTCAGGCAGCTGCACTGCGCAGCACAATCGACATTCTGCGAAAGGCGCGGCGCTACGAAGACTATTCCGAACCGGCACAGGATCCATCGTCCGCCATGTATCGGCTGGTGGCGCTTCTTTTTCTAGCCGACGCGCCGGCCGATGCCATCGAGCGCACACTCAGCGCAGAGAGCCCTCTCCGCAACCCTGACACTATGCGAGCCATGCGGAGTTCGGTAGGACCCGTCCGCACGCAGCTCGCGCAGCAAGGTGTGCCCCTGAACGTAGCCATCGATCTTGTACTTGGCCAGTTAAAGGTCAATGCCGACGGCGACGATACGGGCGGGTAGCTTCCGCACAGAAATCGCAAGTCCCAACGGTACCAATAAGCTCGTCGCGTACGCGCTGCGGGAAGGTGACGAGTATAAGATTCTCACCATCGGCGATCTTTCCGGGCTCGGCTCGCTGGCGCTAAAACATTTGGATCGGGGCGAGGCGCCGATCGCCCGACGGCTGCTGGATTGGGCTCGGGAAGAATCGCAACTCGGGAGCGGCGAAGATCCCCTGGCCGGGGCGGCATTTCCCCGGTTCTGGACGCGCGGCGCGGCCCCAAGCGACGATTCGATTCGCCAGGCTGCAGCCAGCCTGCTGTCCACAGGCGCGCAGGCCCCACAGGCCGTCGCAATTCTCACAGAGGGTCGCGCCAAGGCCCAGACCGACGCAGAACGAACAAAGTACGATATTGGACTCGTCACGGCGTACACTACGCTTCGTCAATCGGATCAGGTATTGGGCATCGTCTCGGCTTTGATCGCGGCCTATCCAGACTCAGATTCCGCGCTCTCGACGGCCGTCACCGCTCTGAGCGTGCTTCACCGGCGCCCTGAAGCGGAGAAGCTCCTAGCCGATCGGCTCGCCAGGCGAAAGGATGACCATCAGGCTCTCACGATTTCCGCCAGCATGGCCATGTCAAGTGGCGACTTCCAACGAACTATCGATATTTTGCAAGCTATCGTTTCGGATGGAAGAGCGACACCTATGGACCTCAACAATTTGGCGTGGAGTTATCTGCTGGCAAACCGCGTCTCGGCGGATGCCATCGAGTTGGGACGGCGGGCCGCAGGTGCGGGAGGAAGTTATGGGACGTTGCACACGCTCGCCTCGCTCTACGCGGAACTCGGAATGACAACCGAGGCGCATCAGATTATCCTGCAGGCGATGGGCGTGGCCATTCAAGAGGAGCCCTCGGCCTCCACTTGGTATGTCTTCGGCAGGATCGCGGAACAGTATGGTCTTAAGGACGTCGCCCTTTCCGATTACGCAAAAGTCGATAAACCGGCGACCGAGGACGGCCTTCCTGCGAGTACTTGGGCGCTAGCGCAGCGCAGAAATCGCGCCCTGGCCTCGGGGAATTAAGCCTGGCCGCTACGGTAACGCAAAAGCGATCACCGCGCCGCCGACGACGCCGGCGACATACTGCTTGCCGTTCTTGCCCTGATACGTCATGGGATTCGCACCCATGCTGCCGGCCATCTTGATCTCCCAGAGCTGTTGCCGGTCTTGGAATCGAAGGCCCGGAATCGGCTGTCGCTGGAGGGTGCAAACAGCAGACCGCCCGCAGTGGCGGTGGGTCCGGCGCCGTTGACGGCTCCCACGTGCTGCTTGCCTTCGGGGAGGTTGTCATTGACGCCCAAGACCACCTTCCAGGCGATATCGCCGGTGTTGGCATTGATCGCGTACAGGTGTCCCCATGGCGGTTTGAAACAGGGCATGCCCATGGCCGTGAAACCACTGTACGGACCCGGCCCCGAGATGCTGCCGCGATCGTAGGGCTGCGGCGAATCAGTGCCGCTTCCGTAGTTGCCACCGGGCACTTTCTTTTCGATCCAGCCCGAGAGTGCAGTGTCATTCGTCGCCACGAACACATAGCCCGTGGTGGGATCGGCCGCCGTGCCGCCCCAGTTGGGCGCGCCTACGCCGGGGAGCTGTATCGAGCTCTTGGGGGGCGTGCCCGCCTCATGATAGAGGAACGGGGTAAACGGCCCCTCATTGCGATATCCGCCGGCCTTCTCCCACAGCTCCTCGCAGGCCTTGGCGTGCTCGGGAGTGGTATCCGCGGCGGTGACCATGTCTTTGGCCTTATCGAAGCTGTTGCGGATCAGCGCCGGAGGCTTCACAGGGAAGGGCTGCGTGGGCGAATACCATTCGCCCGGCACGTCGCCCTTGGGAACCGGACGCTCTTCGACGCCGAAGATCGGCTCGCCCGTCTCGCGATTCAGGATATACATCAGCCCGCTCTTGGCGATCACGGCCATGGCGGGAATCCGGCGGCCGTTCTTGGTTACGTCGAACAGGCTGGGCGCGGCGGGAAGATCGATGTCCCACAGATCGTGATGGACCAACTGGAAATGCCACTTATATTTTCCCGTGTTCGCATCCACTGCCACAATGGAGTTGGCATAGAGATTCGCTCCAGGACGATCGCCGCCCCAGTAGTTCCCCGCAGCGCTCCCGAACGGCATGTAGATCAGATCCCGCGCTTCGTCCACGGTGAAATACCAGCCCCACACGTTTACGCCGGCGCGCTTCTTCCAGCCGTCATTTAGCCAGGTACCGTGACCCGGATCGCCCGGTTGCGCGATCGAATGGAAATCCCACAGCTTCGAACCGTTGCGGGCGTCATAAACCTTGGTGTCGCCGGGAGGGCCTTCCGTGCTCTCGCCATTATTGTTTCCCATGATCACCAGGTTCTTGTAAACGTAGGGTGCGCCACCCCAGTTGATCCCAATATCGACAGATCCCTCATTGCCGAACCCCGGATCGACCGTGCCGGTGTTGGCATTCAGGGCCATCATTTTTGTTCCGGTGGTGAAGACCACGAGCGGTGGATTGGTCGCGTCACCGGACCAATAGCCGACGGCCCGATTGGCGACCGAGCCCGGGGCCGTGTAACTCCAGATTTCCTTGCCGCTGTCAGCTTCGAGCGCAAGCACGCGCGGTCCGGCAGGCAGATACATCACTCCGTTCACGACCACGGGCGTGACTTCGGTACTGATGCCTCCGCCTCCCCTGCCCTTCCCCTTACCACCGCCTTTGCTTGTCTCGGACGGCGGGGGGGCGGGCGGCCGATAGGTCCACGCCTGGGTGAGCTGGGCGACATTGGCCGTATTGATCTGCGTCAGCGGCGAGAAACGGTCGCTGGTCAAATCGCGGCTGTAGAGCGGCCAGTCGCCGGGCGGAATCCCGGTCGGCTTGGCGACGGCTTTTGCTTGCTTATTCTTACCTTGCTGCGCCGGGCCAACTTGAACGAGCAGAGCCGATAGCAAGGCAACACCGGCTACTGCGAGTATCCACTGAGTGCGCATGAACAGAACCCTCATGAGCATTCTACCGCTGCGGGCGCTATTGACGGCGCTCGATAAGCCGGAGCGTCACCGCGGGCGTCGTGCTCTCTTCCACCTTGGCCGATGCGGACCGATTCTCGAACGGCTGGCGATAGTCGCGATCCATCCAAGCGTTGGTTTCGACCTCTTCCCAGGCGAAGATCTTGTATTCGCCCGGGGGAAGGCCGTGAAAAGTGAAATTGCCGCTGGCGTCCGTGGTCACCAGTTTGTTCATGTCGCGCCGCAAGGACCCGGAGGCTGGAACGGCCGTGACTTGGACGCTGGCAGCCGGCTCGCCGCGCGAGTTCTGGACCATTCCAGTAAGATCACCTGCGGCGGGAGCGAGAACCACGTCGATTTGCCCTCCGCCGTAGTTGAGATCGAGTGCCGCGTCGGGCATTTCGCGCCCGGCCAGCTTTACAGATTTCAGATAATAGCCGTCGGGCAGACCTCCAGCCTCGACGATGTACGCTTCGGCGGCCAGAGTGGTTTGAAACGTTCCGTCCTCGGTGAGCTGGGTCTGCCCGTTCTGGCCCGGATTCCCGATGCCAGATTCTTCGGGCGTAAAATTCAACCGGATCGAGGCCAGCCGCACGGTGGGCTGGGTGCCCTCCACGGTAACCTTGCCCGAGACCGCGAGGGGCGGCTGAAGACGAACAGAGACGTTGTTCACGTCGCCGTTGGCGACATCGACTGGCACGCGAGCCGCGACGCGCTGCTGCGCGGGTCCGGGCGCCTGGGCAACGATGGTATACGATCCCGGCGGCACAGCGGCGAATTCGAAGCTCCCATCGGCATCGACGGGTGTGCCTGCGATCTGCCGGCCTTGGCCGCTGCGCGGCGTCATCATGAGAATGACTCCGGATCGGCCTGGCCCGACGGGTATAAATCCGCCATCCGCGGCTTTGCCTCTTGCTCGGCCTTTTGCATTGTTGGCATCGCCTTCGGAACCTGGAGCAGGAAGACCGGCGACGGATCCGGCAACGCGGTGATACCGCGCTTTTAGCAACCGTATATCGATCCCGCGCGATTCGCTGCCGGCCACCAGTTCGATCGGCGAAGCGCCCGTGGGTTCGGTCAAGTTGGGGAAATACGTGGTGACGTAGTCTTCGACCGGTTCCGCTGGTTCACCGGGTCCACTGGGTCCGCCGCGTCCCCCGCCAGCAGAGACGGTAAAGCCGCGGCCCCCTCTGCCCACGCGTCCGCCGCCCAGGTTCACAGTGCGCCGCGCGGTAGCACTCACATAGTACCTGCCAGGAGACAGATTCGCGATCCGGAACTCGCCTAGATCGTTGGTCGAGCCGTTCTGTGCCTGCGTGAGCTGCCGCCGGCCGCGCGGGTACGTGTAGCGCCACACTTCAACATTCACAAACTGGAGAGGATCGCCATCTTCATCGAAGATGTGGCCCGCGATCACGCTTTGGGGCGTAAGCTTCAACTCGATCCCGGTGGTGGTTTTTTCCGAAACCACTTCGATCACCTTGGTCTGCCCACCGGGCGAGCTGAGAGTTTCACGGACGTAGCCGGTTCGCTCCCCGATGAGCGCGTAGTTGCCTTGATCGACGGAGGGGAAGCGGAAACTGCCGTCGGGGGCGCTGGTGGTCGCATAGTTCCCACCCCTGCGGCCATTCGGACGCAGGGTCAGCGACACTTTGCGAAGAGGCTCACCGGTGGTGCTGATCACGCGGCCCTCGACGATTCCCGGTGGCAAGGTGACGGCCGGGGTGCCCTGTCCGCCTTGCGCTTGATTTTGGCCTGGGTTCTGGTTCCCCCGCCCGACGCCGTTCTGCCTACCTGGTCCTTGCCCTCGGCCCTGTCCCCACAAGAGGATCGCTGGAGCGAGTAGTACGGCAGCAGCCAGGCAAACCTTGAAAGTCTTCACTAGCTCTATTGACGCATAACGCAGGCTGCGGGGTTGCTTTTCGAGGGCACTTTACGAAGTCTTAACCCGGAAGTTCTGGGAGTGCATGGCGATAGCGGCCCGCAAAGACATCCGCGACAGGGCGACCGTCTCGTCGTGGACCAGTCCGTTATCGCCCAGTACGTGTTGACCCAGCAAATCGACTGGAGCACCCCGCATGTCGGTGCAAACGCCTCCGGCTTCGCGAATGAGAAGAACGCCGGCGGCGATATCCCAGGGGTGCAGGTTGAACTCCCAGAATAGATCCAGCCGCCCGCAGGCGACATAAGCCAGATCCAGCGCGGCGGCCCCGGGCCGGCGCACGCCGTGCGACAGCATTGAGAGCTGATAGAAGAAGTGGACGTTGAGGTTCTGGTGGCGCCGGCGGGATGGAAATCCGGTGGCAACCAGCGCGTCCTCCACGCGTTTCACCTTCGACACGTGAATCTGTTGGCCGTTCAGGAACGCTCCCGAACCTCTCTCCGCGGTGAAGATCTCGTCGCGCGTGGGATCTGCAATCACGCCCGCGATTAATTCTCCCGCGTGCTCCAGCGCCAGGGTCACGTTGTACGCCGGAAAACCGTGCGCGAAGTTGGTAGTGCCATCGAGCGGATCCACGTACCAGCGGAAGTCGGAGGACCCGGAGTGTCCCCCGCCCTCCTCGGCGACAATCGAATGCGAGGGAAACGCGGCCGTCAGGCGGTCGACAATGAGCCTCTCGCTGGCGCGGTCGGCGGCCGTGACCAGGTCGTACTCGCCCTTCAGCTCGAACCCAACATACGCACGGCATAATCGCGGAGCAACGCTGACGCCTCGCGAGCAATCTCAAGTGCCGTTTCGACGTACGACAAATGTCAACCAACCTCGTACAAATACTTGATGTCGTGCTTGTAGAGGAACAGATTCGGCTCGCCCTTCCTGGTTAAGCGGATGAAACCGACGTCATAGAACTCTATGATCCCTTCCACTTCGGAGTTGTCGGTCAGACGAATTCGCACGGGGATCTGGCTTTCAGACAGATGCCGCAGGTAACGAACCTCTTCGAAGGTTTGCTCGGGTGCTTTGGTTTTGCTGGTTCCAGCCACGGCGATGGGAGCGGTCAGCGAGGCGCTTTTTCTGTAAGCGGCGCATCCCCATAGTAGCCGGTGCGCGTCGTAGCCCGCAAATCCTTACGGGAAAGCTCCACCCGCACCAGATGGAAACGCGGCACATCCTCCGGCAGGTTGCGGGGATAATACGCCACCAGATACTGCGTCCGCAGGTCCCGGAGGAGCTGCGCAAAAGCCTCATCCAGCTCGGATGCACCCATGGGCTGGAAGACGCGGCCTCCGGTACCGCTCGCGAGTGTTTCCAGGGCGCGTTCGCCGCCCAGATTCCGCCCTGCGTCATTCGTAATGGGTACAACCAGAACGGGATAAATAATGGCGTCGACGTTCTGCGCCGATTCAAACGCGTCGGCGTATCTTTTCACGCTGGTGGTATCGCCACCGTCGGTAACCGCCACGATCACGTGGCGTCCATCCCGGTTGGTCAGGTCGCGGGATGCCAAATGCACGGCATCGTACAGGGACGTGCCTGCTCTGGCCTTTATCTCTTTCAGTGAAGCGATAAGCCGCTGCTCACGGCGCGTGAACGAATTCAGCCGGGTTACTTCATCGTTAAAAGCGTAAAGCGCCACCGCGTCGTCGGTATTTCCCTCCCGCAGCAGCGCCCGGAGAAACTTCTCCAGAGAAGTAGTTTCGTAGCGCAGATTCGAAGCGGTCGATCCGCTGGTATCGATCAGCAAACTCACTGAAAGCGGGAGCGCGGTATGGTGTTCGAACACCGCGACGTCCTGCTTCACGCCGCTATCGTAAACCGTGAAATCGGGCTTCTCGAGCGATCCCACCAGCTGCCCTTGCGCATCCTTCACCGACACAAGGAGCCGAACCAGTTTTACGTTGACCTTGAACTGGGCTCGCGCGATCACGGCAAACGCGGCCGTTCCAAGCAGCGCGACCGCTATTAGGAGCGCGCTTTGATGACGGAATCGTCCCATTCACCGTCCACCCATACCTCGCCGTCGGCGAAGTATTCCTTCTTCCAGATCGGCACCAGCTTCTTCAGCCGATTGATACCTTCCAGCGCCGCGTCGAAAGCCGGCTTCCGGTGGGGCGATGTAGCGACCACCACCACGCTCGCCTCCCCAATCTCAATCCGCCCCAGGCGGTGGATCATCCCGATGCGGCCGATGGGCAGCGCGTGGGCGATTTCGCAGCCGATCTGCGCCATCATCTTGATCGCCATCGCCTCGTAGCACTCGTAATCGAGATAGCGGGTAAGCCGACCCTTGGTGTTGTTGCGCGCGATCCCTTCGAAGGTGACCACCGCGCCGTCCTCGCCGCGCTGCAGGCGATGGACCAGACCGGAGCTGTCAATCGGCTCGCGTGTGATCGCAAAGAAGTGCCCGGCAGGATCTTCCGCCACATGCGTATACTGCGCTGCGCCCCCGCTGACAGGCGGCAGGAACGCCACCTCGTCGCCTTCCGATAACGGAGCGCTGGGTTCGGAAAAACTCTGGTTCAGAGCGAGCACTAAACTCGCTGACATTTCGCGCAGTTTAGGAAAGTGTCCGGCGTAGTGCTCGAAGACGGACTCCAGGCGGCCGCCGTCGGGAATCTCGACCGAGTCCTCGCGGAGACCCACAATGTCACGCAACACCCCGAAAAACAAGACGCGGATTCGCACAATTATGATGTTATGGTAACAGACGCATTGCGGTGTTCCCGGTTACAACTTATGCCATCCGTTGAGACTAGACTGCGCGTCCGGTACGCCGAAACCGACCAAATGGGCGTTGTTTATCATGCCAATTACCTGATCTGGATGGAAGTTGGACGGGTCGAGTACTGGCGGGCCTCGGGGCTGCGCTACCGCGACATGGAACGCGAGGATGGGGTGCTCCTGGTGGTGGCGGAGGTCAATTGCCGCTACCTCTCCGCCGCCGTGTACGATGAAGAAGTCATCGTCCGAACCTCGGTTGGCGAGGCCACTCCACGTATGATCCGGTTCGATTATGAGTTACTGGCCGTGGACGATGGCCGCAAGCTGGCAACCGGATACACCAAGCACGTGTTCTGCGGCCGTGACCGCAAGCCGGCCAGGCTGCCGCAAAAATATCACGAGACATTGGGGATTGAGAAGCGCACATGAGCACTCTATCTATTCGCGATCTGGATCTCAAGAACAAGCGCGTCTTCATCCGCGTGGACTTCAATGTGCCGCTGGCGAACGGCGGGCAGGAGATCACCTGCGACAAGCGAATCAAGGCCTCGCTGCCGACCATCAAGTACGCGCTCGAACAGGGCGCGGGACTGGTTCTGGCAGCCACCTGGGACGGCCGAAGGGCAAGCCGAATCCGGAGATGAGCCTGAAGCCGGTGGCCAAGCGCCTGGAGGAGTTGCTGGGCCGGCCCGTGAAGATGGCGCCGGATTGCGTGGGTCCCGAAGTGGAAGCGATGCAGCCGGCGCCCGGCGAAGTGCTGCTGCTCGAGAATCTGCGCTTTCACGCGGAGGAAGAAAAGAATGATCCGGAGTTTTCCAAGAAGCTGGCGGCGCTGTGCGATCTGTATGTGAATGACGCTTTCGGGTCGGCGCACCGGGCGCACGCCTCGACCGTCGGGCATGATCGAATTTGTGCCGCAGGCCGCAGCAGGACTGCTGATGGACAAGGAGCTGGAATACCTCGAGCAAAGCAGTCGAGCAATCCGGACCGCCCTTGTGTCGCGATTCTGGGCGGCGCGAAGGTGTCCGACAAGATCGAAGTGATCCAGAACCTGATGAAGATCGTGGACAAACTGCTGATCGGCGGCGCGATGGCGTACACGTTTCTGAAAGCCGAAGGCGAGGCCGATGGGCAAGTCGCTGGTGGAGGATGACAAGATGGAACTGGCCCGGAAGCTGATGGCGGAGCACGGCGACAAGTTGATGCTGCCGGTGGATCACGTGGTGGCTGCCGAGTTGAAGGAGGGCGCCGAAAACGCAAGTGGTGACCGAGATTCCCGACGGCATGATGGCGCTCGACATCGGTCCGAAGACCATTGCGAAGTATGCGGAAGTGATCGCAAGCGCCAAGACGATGATCTGGAACGGGCCGATGGGCGTGTTCGAGAAGCCGCCATTCGATAAGGGCACGGTGGCGTTGGCGAAGGCCGTGGCGGCGTCGGGCGCGAGTCAGCGTGGTGGGCGGCGGCGATTCGGAGAAGGCCATCAAGTCGGCGGGCGTGGCGGACAAGATCTCCCACATCTCGACGGGCGGCGGCGCCTCGCTGGAGTTTCTGGCTGGGATCGAACTGCCAGGCGTGGCGGCGCTGGAGATTGGCCGCAAATAAACGCAAATGAACGCTAATGTTTTATTTGGGTTGATTCGCGTTCATTCGCGGCTTGTAACGTAGGCCCCGAGTGCCCGCGCGGCAGGAGGCTAGGTCCCGACCGCATGAACACGTTTTCAGGCCTGGTCGCGACGTCGAAGATCACGCCGATGAAGCAGTTGCTCATCTCATCCCAATTCTGCGGACCCCACACGATCTTCTTCGCCGGATCGGGATTGAAGCGGTTGTTGGCCGAATTGTCGAAGTGCGAAATCGCCACCATGCGCGTGCCTTTGGGCATCACGATCGGCTTGGCGAATTCGTAGCCCATCTGCCATTCGAAATCCCATTTGCCCTTGAGCACGGTCTCCGATTCGCCGGTCGGGATAGATCAGGCGCAGCTCGAAATCTTTGCCGCGCAGATGCATGTGCGGTTGCGCGTAAACCAGCTTCATGTCCTGCTCCACGGTGATCTCGCTGACCACTTCGGCATTCCCGTCCCCGGCGGGAATCGCCAGATTCAGCGCGGTGGGTCCGGCGTTGAAGAAGTAGCGCCTCGCGGGCGGATCCTTGGCCAGCACGATGCCGATCTTCGAAGCATCCGTCGGTCGGGCTTTGCCGGTGGTCGTGTAGTGCAGCTCAAACACCAGGTCGGAGCCTTTGGGAACGAACTTGGCCGCGCCTTCGATGTCGAAATTCTGCGCGCCCAGGCCGGGGTTGAACTTGCCCAGAATGTCGTTGCCTTCTTCGCGCCGAGTTGCGGCCGATAATGTCGCGCTGCGTTTCGTTCTCGTACGCCTCGCCCGGAACCGCCGTCGCCATCCATTGCGAACCCGGAGGCCGCACCCACACCTTGCCGTGATGCAGCACCTTCGAATTGCCCGGACGCATTTCCGCGGCCTCGAATCCACATGTCCTCAGGGAAATTCGTCTTCACCAGGATGTACTTGTAGTTGATGGTGCCCTTGGCCGGCAGCTCGAACGGCTTCGGCATTTCCACGATGATGTCGGGCTTGATGTTCCAGCCTCGTTGAACGTCCGCGGCGCGGGCTTGTCCTTGGCATCGCCTTCCGGCGCGCCGGCATCCGACCCAGGCGGTGAGCACGGTCGAATCTGCGTCGCGGCTCAGCGTGCGATCGTTCTTGAAATGTCCAACCGGGGTCCGCGAACCACGGCGGCATCTTCCCGGTACCACCGCAGTTTTGATCGCTTTCGCCCACGGGCGAGCATCGGTATAGGTCATCAGCGACATCGGCGCCACTTCGCCCGGGCGATGGCAGCTCTGGCAGTTGTTCTGCAGAATCGGAAGAACGTCCTTGTTGAACGTGACTTTCGAGGGAACCGGCGCGGCCAGAACTGCGACGCCAGTAAGGCAACCCGTTACCACCAGTCGAAATGAAGTCACGCGAATGGTACCTCCTTTAGAGGTCCGGCCACGGCCCAATTATATCGGTACTTTTCATTCAAACGCAACGATTTGTTGTACATCTGTCATCACCAGTACCCGGAGTGATTCACTTCATAGAAAGTTTTGATTGGACCTCGCGCCCTGGGCGTCATAGGCTCAATGTATGATGGCAACCGAACAAAGGGAACGGGAGGAGCCGGAGGAGTCTCGGTCTTGACCGCGTAAGCCGGATTGTCAGCTCCGAACTGTCTTTAGATGAGATGCTTGGGGAGATTGTGGGCATTACGTCCCAGATCTCGGGATGCGATGCCTGCCTGGTGTATCTGGTAGAGATGCCCACGGAGGAATTCGTACTGCGCGCATCGCAGGTACCGCACGCGGCGGACCTGGGAAACCTCCGCATGAAGATGGGTGAAGGCGTCACCGGCTGGGTGGCGGAACATCAGGCGCCCGTGGCGCTTTGCCCGAAAGCCTCAGCCGACTCGCGGTTCAAAGTCTATCCCGCACTGGTCGAGGACACCTACGAGGCCTTCCTCTCGGTGCCGTTGGTCGACACGGGCAAGGTGATCGGCGTGATCAACATTCATCACCGCGAGCGGCACGCCACACGGCCGAGGAGATCTCGACCATCCAGTTCATGGGCGAGCAGATGGGCAGCGCCATAGCGAAGAGCCTGCTGGAAGAAGAGAACGCCCGTCTGACCGAGGAGACGCGAAGTCGAGCGCCAACTGGAACGCGCAAGGTGGTGGAGCGCGCCAAAGGCATCCTGCAGCGCCGCAAGAACCTCACCGAGGAAGAAGCCTACCTGCGCATGCGCAACGAGAGCCGCCGCCTCCGCCGTCCCATGAAGGAACTGGCCGAGGCGATCATCCTGGCCGAGGAACTCGGCCGCAAGGAACCCGCTCCGAAAGATCCACGGACATAAAGAGACGGCCGTATTGAGAGCGGCTGGGCGCGGTATCCTCAACATCAGGGTGCTGCGCATTTCGCTTCGGAAGATTCCGGTTCCGCTGGTATGTGCGACTCTGCTTGCGGGAACGCTGTTCGCGTTTCATAAGCCGTTTCGCGAATACCCCGGCATGGAGTATTCGGTCGGCTCCATTCCCTGCCCCCGGGCTGGGATCAAGAGACGGATTTTGTCTTCGGCCGGATCATGTTCCCGGGCGGACCCCTGGACGGCTATCGGGGGCGAGAAGACCCGGACTATCATCGCGGGCGATCGCTGTGGACCCAGGACTACCCGCGCGCCGATCGCCATTTTCTCGAAGCCGTACGACGCCTTACACGAGTCGACGCGCGGCCGGTGGAACAGGTGATCGATCTGGAAGATGGCGATGACGTCTACAACTATCCCTTCATCTATGCGGTCCAGGCCGGCGAATGGGGCTTGACCGAGAAGCAGGGCAAGATCCTGCCGAGTATCTCGACCGCGGCGGTTTCTTCATGGCCGACGATATCCACGCTGCCGACGAGTGGGGAGAATTCGTGGAGCGTATCGGCTACGCTTTTCCGGATCGCCAGATCCAAGATATCCCCAACGACGATGCCATCTTTCACTCCGTGTTCGACCTGGACGACCGCTACATCATCGTCGGCTACGAACATCTCCGCGAGGGCTCCAAGCACGGCGGCACGGTTCCGTATTGGCGCGCCATCTACGACGATAAGGGACGCGTCCAGGTCCAGGCGATGTACAACTCCGACACGGGCGACTCGTGGGAATTTGCCGACGACCCCAGCTATCCCGAAAAATATTCCGCGCTGGGAATCCGGCTGGGCGTGAACTTCATCGTTTACGCGATCACGCACTGACGGGAGAAGGTGGACCGGGAGGTCCAAAGCCCCACCGATAGGAGCAATCCGAAGCCGGATTGCGGCTGCTCTGGACCTTCCCTCTTTGGGCGTGCACCGGCCTGAAAAGCACGCCGGCCGCCACGTGGAATCTACTGAAAACTCAGGGACGGCCCGCCATCGGGGAGACATCTTGTCGCCGCAGGGTGGGACACTTTGACGCAGTTTGAGCTACGGCTTGATCACGATAAACCACGCGGCGACGATCGGCCCCTGCGGACCGCGGCCGCCGTCCACCCCGCCGCCGGCGGCGTCGCGCCGGGGGCTGGCGCGGGAGCCGGGCCGCGCTCGGGCTGGAACAGATAGACGTTGTGCGTCACCGGATCCACGGTGATCGTCTTCGCGCCGGCGAACGTGGCGACCGTGGCGACCACCGTGTACTTGTCGGGCGAATCCTGGTGGACGACCGTCACGTTGCCCTCGCCCGCCGTTCGGAATGTAGATCAGCTTTCTCGACGGATCCCATCCCAGCGCGTCCACGCGCGTGCCGTTCTTGATCGTCGCCACGATCTTGCCCGTGCTCGGATCGACGACGACCGAGGTCTTGCTGCAGCCCGAGAAAATGCGGTTCGACGCCTTGTCATACGCGATGCCCGTCGGCCCTTCGCACGGCGCGAGCGGCCACGAGGCGGTCGCCTTCCACGTCTTGACGTCGATCACCTGCATCGTGTTCTTGCCTTCGTTGTTGACGAAGATGTGGCCTTTGCCGTCGGCCGCGGCGCCTTCGGGCGCCGTGTCCTCGAGTTCGACGGTGGCGACGATGTCGCCGGTCTTCGGATCGATGCGCCGTGAGCGTGCCGATCGGGCGGCTGTGGTTCGTCAGGATGATCTTGTCGTCGGGCTCGTCGTACATGATGCCGTCGAGGCCGGGGCCGACCTTGATTTGCTTGATCACGGCCAGCGTCTTCAGATCGAACATCGTGACGGTCTGGTCGCCGCCGTTGGTCGTGAAGCCGTGACCGGCCTTGGTGGCGATGCCGGCGCCGTGCACGCCCGGCGTGTTCGGGATGTCGCCGAGCACTTTGCCCGTGGCGCCTTCGACCACCATCATGTGGGTGGCGCGCGAAACGAACACGCGGCCCGTGGCGGCTTCGACGGCGACGTAGTCGGTGCCGCCGTCGCCCTTGATGTCGAACTTCTCAACCTTGAACGTCTGCGCGTGCCCGATGCCGGGCATGGCAAAGCTGCTCCCGAAAACAACTGCAGCTACGATCAAGCAATACAT
>CAVRHG010000071.1:0-50927 GCA_963720845.1 uncultured Actinomycetota bacterium
ACAAACGCCGAGGTCATCAGCGCCGCCGGGCTGACCGCTGAGAATCGACCCCCCGCTCACCCCGTGGAGGTGCTCCGCGGCGAGGCGCAGCACACCACGGGGCCAGCGGAATGGTCGTCAGCCGTCAGGTATCGAGTGGCTGCCGGGTGATCGCGCCGGGGTCGAGCGCGGCGGCATGGTGGGCGATTTCGGCGTGGTGGTCGTGGCCGGTGTCGTCGTGTGGGCTCACGTGCACGGTCGCTGCCACCAACTTCGGCACGCCGTGCAGCAGAGCGTGTTCGGCGGCGGTGGCTATGTCGTGGGCTTCGGCGATGCCCAGGTCGATCTTGACGGCGATGCCGGTCTCGGCGCGGAGCCGGTGCCCGATCCAGCGCAGTCGTAGCTCATCGACGTCGACGACGCCGGGGACGGCCCGCAGGGTCGTCTCGGCGGTGTCGACCAGCGCGGGATCCACAGCGTCCATGAGCCGCCGGTAGATATCGAAGGCGGCGCCCTTGAGGACGACCAGGATCGCCACCGTGATCAGCAGTCCGATGATCGGGTCGGCCAGTGGGAACCCGGCCAGTACGCCGACCGCGCCGACCACGACGGCGAGAGAGGTGAAGCCGTCGGCGCGGGCGTGCAGGCCGTCGGCGACCAGCGCCGCAGATCCGATCCGCCGGCCGACCCGGGTCCGGTAGATCGCGACCAGCTCGTTGCCGGCGAACCCGATCAGCCCGGCCGCGATCAGCACGCCGATGTGGGAGACCGGCTGCGGGTTCAGCAGCCGAAGGACCGACTCGTAGCCGGCGACGATCGCCGATAGCGCGATCATGACGACGATGAACACCCCGGCCAGGTCCTCGGCGCGTCCGTAGCCGTAGGTGTAGCGCCGCGACGCCGCCCGCCGGCCGAGCACGAACGCGATCCACAACGGCACCGCGGTCAACGCGTCGGAAAAGTTGTGGATCGTGTCGGCCAGCAGCGCCACCGACCCGGTCAGCACCACGATGACCGCTTGCGCGACCGAGGTGACCAGCAGCGCGACCAGGCTCATCTTCACTGCCCGGATGCTGTCGGCGCTGGCCTCCAACGCCGAGTCGACCGAGTCCGCGGAGTCGTGGCTGTGCGGGGTGAACAGGCCTGTGAACCACTCCTGCACACCACCAGCGTGCCCGTGCCCGTGCCCGTGCCCGTGCCCGTGCCCATGGCCATGGCCCTCGACCACGACGGGCCCATTCTCGTCGCGCAGACGCTCGCCATGGTCGTGGTCTCCTGGGGGCAGCCGGTGGGCGATCGCCGCACCGGGGGAGCTGTCGCCACGCTCGGGATCGGGCTGATTCTGGACGTCGCTCACGGTTGCCAGGGTGCCTCGCCCAGCACCATCATGCAAACATGCGCGCGCACAACAATGTGGCAGATGCACGTGGGCTGCGGGACCCCTCCAGCCACGAGCAACTCGCCGTGGCTGCCGAGGTTCTGGGGCACCTGGCCGACCCCACCCGGCTGCACCTGCTGCGACTGCTCGCCGCGGGCCCCCAGGACGTCACCGCACTCACCGCGCAGGTGCCGGCGTCCCGGTCCTCGGTGTCACAACACCTGGGTCGACTCCGCCTGGCCGGGCTCGTCCAGGCCGACCGGCACGGCCGCCGGATGCTCTACCGCATGACGAGCGACCACCTGCGCGACCTGGTCGAGGAGGCCTACCAGTTCGCCGGACACGATCGCTGACACGTGCGGAGCCTCCGCGAGGCTCCACCGGATCCTGCCGTTGATCTAGTCGCGCGGTTCGGCACTGTGGGCAGCGCTGAGCAACCGCTCGTCGCGGCCGCCGGCACGCTTCGACATGCCGAACAGGACGCGGCTGCGCAGCCGCCCGGGTCGGGGCGAGCATCATCTCTACCGTGGAGTCCAGCCGCCGCACCTGGAGGTGTCGGGGTGCGGCTTCGGTCATGATCGCCTTCTGGTGCTCGTAGACCCCTGCTTCGTTCTCGACGCTCAAACTCCGCTGAGCGTCGAGATCCATTGCATGGCGCCGCTGCGGACGCCACCCGCCGACGGCCAAATAGTGTTCCCGGCGGAACAGCATCCCTCCGGGTTCACCGATCCCTCCCGGGCCCGCCGCCCTCTGCCCTCTCGTCGGCGATCATGATCCGCACGACGTGGACGGCGAGGCGCCGCGCATGGCCGCGTTGTGGTCGTTCAGGACCGGTGATCGCTGAATCGATAGCCTGCTGGTCGACGCCGATCCATGACGGCCAGGCTGCAGGGTCGGGTGCGAGGTGGCCGCAGTCCGGCCGGAACCGGAACTCCGTACGTCCGACCCGCCGCCCACAGATCTCGATGGCGCACCGCCGGCACACCGAGAACTGCGACGGCCGTGCGCACACGGTCGCGTTTTCCCCAAGGGGATAAGGGGAGAGCGACGGCCGCGATCCGGCAGTGCTGTGCGCGCATACCGTCGATGTGGAGTTCGATCGCGCCCCACATCACGACAACGCCGGCGACGATGTTCCTCGTTGCCGCCGACGCTGTGCGTGGGCACGGTTCGTACCACGCATAGATACCGCAGCTGCAACGAGCGGTCGGGGACACTTCGTGTGGATGGCCTCCGACGCGGCAATGCGCGTCCAGCCGCGGAGATCGCCACAATTCTTTCGACGTGAGCGAGAGCAAGCCGTCGTCGGCCAGCCGCCACTGCCGGAAGCCGATCACCGGATCGATCAGGTCCGGTACACAGAACGGCTCCGGCTCATCGATGCTCATCGTCGACCGACCGGCTCTTCCTGGGGGCTACGAGCAGGCTCGGCCGGGGTCGGATCCGGAACGTCGATCGGCGTACCGGGAGCCTCGACCGGCTCGACCGTAATCCGCCTGGACGGGCCGGGAAGGTTGTTTCGTAAGCGTGCTGGGCCGTCGAGGACAGGCACAGCCACCTCCCAATACCGTGGGACATAGACGGTAGAGGCCATCATCGGCGGTGCGGTGGTCCGAACGAGCCCCATCGCTCTTCCGGGAGGAAGGTAGCATCGGGGAAAGTACCAAGACCCGACATTGAGACCTTTCACACCGCCTTGCTGTGATCGGATCGGACTCTCAATCCTCGCTCGAAGCGGCACGTGCGGCCGCACGTTCGAGCACAGCCGCGGCGAACGCCTCGGGCAACCAGTCGTCCACCCGGTCCGACCATTCCCGGGGGAACAGCGGGTCGTGCTCCGGCCAGAGAATCGTCGTCGGTGCGGCGATCCGGTCGGCCGGCGCGGGCCGCTTCTCCTGCATCGCCATGGCGACGGTCCCCGCTCCGGCGCGGTACCAGTTGATCGACGCCGTGAAGGCACCCGGACGGGCGTAGGCGTCGGCGAGGCGGTCCAGCTCAGCGGGGTCGGGCACGAAGTCGGGACCCGACCAGCGCGTCCAGAAGTGCTCCAGGTAGGACCGCACCGCGGGACGCGAGCCGTCGAGCAGCCGCTCGGCCAGCGGCAGCTGGTGGAAGGCCTGGTACCAGAACTCGCGCTGGGGCGACGGCCCGAGCACGCGCTCGCCGGCCCCGGGCAGCGGCGGCGCGAGGACCAGCGCCCGCACCAGGTCAGGACGGGAGGCGGCGGCGGGGCCGGTTCCGCGCCGGGAGCCGACTCGGATTCCCCGAACCCGCGCAGATCCGGGACCACGACCCGGCAGCGGCCGGCCAGCAGCGGGACGACGTCGCGCCAGTCGTGTCGGTCGCCCGGCCAGCCGTGCAGCAGCACGACCGGTCCCGCGCCCCCGGGATGATCGTCGTAGGCGAGCCGGAAACCGTCGACGGCGGCGGTGAGGGCCATCCGTGCAGGATAAGGCGCGGGACCGGTCGTGATGATCGTCCGGACGGGCGGCGGCGGTAGTCTCGCCGACCGTGGGCGACCCGGCAGCATCCCGACGGTCGCGCGGCGCGCTCCTGTTGACGGTGCTGGGGCTCGGCCTCGCCACCGTGTGCGGCAGCTGCGCCGTCCTGTGGCTCGCAGCTTCTGTGCTGACCCGTGTCCCGGGCGGCGACGTCCCCATGGCGGACGTCGTCGACCTGTTCAAGGTCGCGCTGGCGGCCGGGCTGTCGAAGTGGGTCGCGTCGGGCTAGTGATCCCTCCTGTGATCGACGACCTCGCCGCGCTCGTGCGCTCCCGGCCGGCCGTCGGCGCAACGCGGCTGGTGACGCTCGACGGCCACTCCGGGGCGGGCAAGTCGCGGCTGGCCGGGCGCCTGGCCCGCGCGCTCGGCCGCGTCCCGGTCGTGCACGTCGACTTCTTCTACCCCGGCTGGAACGGGCTGGCTGCCGGGGTGGAGCTGGCCGTCGACTGGGTGGCACGCCCGCTGGTCGCCGGCCGACCGGCCCGCTGGCGGCGCTACGACTGGACGGCCGACCGGTTCGGCGAGTGGCAGGAGACGCCCTGCGCGCCGATCGTCCTGCTGGAGGGGTGCGGAGCGGGGTCGGCGGCACTGCGGCCGTTCGCGTCGACGGCGGTGTGGGTGGACACCCCGGAGCGGCTGCGGAACGAGCGGCTTCGGGCCCGGATCGACTGGCCGAGGTATGCCCCGCACCGCGCCGGGTGGGCGACCCAGGAGGAGGCGCTGTTCGCCGTCGAACGGCCGTGGGAGCGCGCGGACGCGATCATCGACAACGGGGCGTCGCCGAACTGTCGGTGTCCCGGTGCAGGATGAGGGCCATGGAACAGGTAGCCAGATGGGGCAGATAACAGCAACCACCGAGCGCGTCATCGACGCTCCGGTCGCCGCCGTGCGGGCGGCGCTGGCGGACTACGAGCAGGTCAGGCCGCAGATACTCACGGATCGGTTCAGCGAGTACCGCGTCGAGTCCGGGGGCCACGGGGCGGGGACGCGCGCACACTGGAAGCTGGCCGCCACGAAGAAGCGCACGCGGGACTGCGTGGTGGACGTCGTCGAGTCGGTCGACGGGTCGCTGGTCGAGCGGGATGCGAACTCGAGCATGGTCACCACCTGGCTGGTCGAGCCGGTCGAGGCCGGGCGCAGCAAGGTGCGGACCATCACCACGTGGAACGGTGCGAGCGGGATCGGTGGCTTCTTCGAGCGGACGTTCGCCCCGAAGGGTCTCGCCCGGATCTACGACGACGTGCTGGCGAATCTGGAGCAGGTGGTGCGCGCCTGATGAACCGGTCAGCGGTGGCGTGGACCACACGGCAACGGCGACGATGGCGGACGAGCCGACCACATCCGGCGGACGTCGGCCCGCCCGTCGAGAGGAGTTCACCATCGACACCTCGCTCCGGGCCGGTCAGCGGTGACCGCCCCCGACGCGCCCGCTCCCGGCGGGCTGGCCGCCGACGCGACCACGCCCGGTGGCCCGACCGGCGTGATCGCCGTCGCCGGTGAGGCCCTCGTCGACCTGGTGCCAGCGCCGGTCGGCGACTACTTCGAGATCGCGCCCGGCGGTAGCCCGGCGAACGTCGCGCTCGGCCTCGCCCGCCTGGGCATCCCCGCCCGCCTGCTGGCCCGTATCTCGGACGACCTGCTCGGCAGGCGGATCCGCGCGCACCTCACCCACAACGGTGTCCAGCTCGACCACGCGGTCGCGGCGAAGGAGCAGACGTCCCTGGCGATGGTGTCGCTGGATGAGCACGGATCGCCGGCGTACGACTTCCGCATCGCCGGCACGGCGGACTGGCAGTGGACGCCCGCCGAGGTCGCGGGCGCACTCGACACCGGGGCGTACGGGCCGGTCGTGGCTCTGCACTCCGGGTCACTGGCACTGACCACCGCGCCGGGCGACGCGGTGCTGCGGGACCTGTTGATGCGCGCATCGGACACGATCACGATCAGCTACGACCCGAACTGCCGTCCGATGCTGATGGGCAACCCCGTGGAGGTCCTCCGCGGCGTGCACGAGATGCTCGGGGCCGCGGACGTCGTCAAGGTCAGCTCGGAAGACCTCAAATGGCTGCTTCCGGACATGACGCCCGAACAGGTCGTCGACGACTGGCTCAGCAGGGGGCCGACGGTCGTCGCGGTGACGCTCGGGCCGGACGGGGTGGTCGCCGGCACCTCCACAGGGCTGCGGGCCCGGCGCCCGGGCGTCGCGGTGAAGGTCATCGACTCCGTAGGCGCGGGCGACACGTTCTCCGCCGCGTTCCTCGCGGGGTTGTACGGGCACGGTCTGCTCGACGTAGGCGGCCCGGCACGGCTGCAGACGTTGGACTACAGCACGCTGGACGAACTGCTGCACGACGCGGTGCTCGCCGCCGCGATCGCCTGCTCGCGGCGGGGTGCCGACCCACCCACACGCGGCGACCTGCGGCTGTCCCGGCTCGGTTAGCGGCTCGTCCCGGATCGGCGGACCGCGGGCGCGGGTACGCGGGTCGTGGGCGGCGGGTGACGGCCCCAGATCCTTTTCGTCACCCGCCGCCCACGAGTCAGGGTGCCGCCGGCAGCGGTCGTGGCCTGCGGTCGGGGTAGAGGGTCGGTTGCCCGGTCGCGGGATCACCGGGCGCGAGCGACAGCGTGGCGGGTTCGCTCTCCGGGAGTGCCCACTGGTGCGCCCAGTCCATCTGCATGGCCGATCCGCGCTCGGCGGGGGCGCCGCCTTCGGGCGGGAACCAGTCGAGCTGCATCGTCATGTTCATGGGCCTCGGCGGGAAGAGGTCCGTGCGGTCCGTCGAATACCACTCCTCGCCGTCCGCGTACGTCGCGATGTGGTCGGGCGTCCATTCGACGGCCCACGCGGTCCACCGGGTGCCGTCGTGGGCCACCGTGCCCCCGAAGCTGCGGTCCGACGGCCCGTGGTGGATGTTGACGGTGACCTCCTGGCGGTCACCCCGGAAGACCTCCATCCAGTCGATCTCCCCGCCGGCCGGGAAGTCCTCGGCGACCGGCCAGAGGATCAGGACGCCGTGCAACGCGTCCGGGCCGGGATCCATCCGCACGCAGGCCTCCCACCGCCCGTACCGCTGACCGGGATGCCAGCTCATGGCGCCGGTCGTGCCGTCGGCGGTCCCGGTGATCGTCGCGACGCCGTCGTTCACGGTGATCGCCGCGGGCGTGCGCACCCCCTTCTTGTCGTGGCCGACCTCGGGGCCGTAGGGGTGCCAATCGGGCGGGAGACCGGATCCGAAGTCGGAGCTGCGGGCGGGGTCACCCCAGCCGAACCGCCGGGCCGCGGTGGTCGGACAGCGGGTGTCGGCAGCGGCGGTGACCGCGGCGGTCGGCTGCGGCGCGGGACCGGCCCCCCCGGTGCCCCAGACGGCGAGCACCGCGCAGCCCGCGAGAAGTACGGCGAGAGGGCGCGCGGCGCGGAACCGCGGCACCGCGTCACCTCCTCGCGCTGATCCTCTGCGACCCAGGGCATCCGACTCGGGGCCATCCGACTCGGGGCCATCCGACTCGGGGGCCATTTCACCGGTACCGGCCACTCGGCGCGACTCGTGCCACCCGGTCGGGTGGGAGGGAAGGATCGTCGGAGTGACCGTCCCCGCGCTCGCCGCCGCCCTCGACCTGACCCCCCACCCGGAGGGCGGCTGGTACCGCCGCACCTGGACCTCGGGGGTCACCGTCGAGACAGCGCACGGTCCCCGTCCGAGCGCGACGGCGATCCTCTACCTGCTCGACGACGTCTCCCGCCGGCACCGCATCCGCTCGGCCGAGCTGTGGTGCCGGCACGGCGGGTCGCCGGTCGCGGTGCACATCGGCGAGTCCCCCGCGGCGGGAGAGGAGCACGTGCTGGACACCGACCACCCGCAGGTCCTGGTGCCTGCCGGCGCGTGGCAGACGGCCCGGCTCCTCGGCACCGAGCCCGCCCTGGTGACGTGCGTCGTCTCCCCCGGCTTCGACTTCGCCGACTTCGAACTGGCCGACTTCGAACTGGCCGACTTCGAACTGGCCGACCCCGAGGGCCTCAGCGGGCCCGGGCCAGCAGCCGCTCCACCGGCCACGTGTTGAGGACGCGCTCGGTCGGCACGCCGCATTCCGCCGCGCGGGAGCACCCGGCATCGAGCCAGTCGAGCTGCCCTGGCGCGTGCGCGTCGGTGTCGATCGTGAACAGGCAACCTGCCTCGATGGCCGGCCCCAGCAACCGCTTCGGCGGGTCGAGCCGCTCCGGCCGGGAGTTGATCTCCACAGCGACCCCGTTCTCGGCGCAGGCCGCGAACACGGCGTCGGCGTCGAACTGCGACTCCGGCCGCTTGCGGTTGCCGGTGACCATGCGCCCGGTGCAGTGGCCGAGCACGTCGACGTGCGGGTTCGCCACGGCCGTCAGCATCCGCTCGGTCATCTCCGCCGCGGGCATCCGCAGCTTGCTGTGCACGCTCGCGACCACGACGTCCAGCTCGGCGAGCAGGTCGGGTTCCTGGTCGAGGCCGCCGTCGTCGAGGATGTCGACCTCGATGCCGGTCAGCACCCGGAAGCCGGAGTCGACCAGCGTCTCGTTGAGCTCAGCGACCGCGCGGAGCTGCGCGCGCAGCCGCTCCGGCGAGAGTCCGTTCGCGACGGTCAGCCGCGGTGAGTGGTCGGTGATCACGAGATAGTCGTGGCCGAGCTCGCGGGCGGTCTCGACCATCTCCGCGAGCGGCGAGCCGCCGTCGGAGGCGTCGGTGTGGCTGTGGCAGTCACCGCGCAGGGTGGCGCGCAGGTCCGCGGCGGCGTCGGCGAGCGCAGTGCCCTGGGTGGCCTGCAACTTGCGCAGGTACACCGGCTCCTCGCCGGCGAGCGACTCGACGACGCAGCGTGCCGTGACGTCGCCGACCCCGCGCAGGCGTCGCAGCTCCCTGGACGCCGCGAGCGCGGCCAGTTCGTCTGGGTCACGGCCCCGGAGCGCGGCGGCGGCCCCGCGGAACGCCCGGACGCGGTAGGTCGACTCGTGGGCGCGCTCGAGCAGGAACGCGATCCGGCGCAGGTCGGCGACGGCATCGCGGGGAGCGGTCACGTCGCGATGGTGCCACGGATGGGCAGGCGCGTCCCCGTCAGCGCGGGAGGCAGGCCTTGACGACCTTGCCCATGTCGTTGCGGGGAAGCGTGTCGACGAACCGGACCTCCCGGGGCCGCTTGTGCGGGGCGAGCAGGCTCGCGACGTGGTCGGCGAGGGCGGCGCCGTCCGTCGCCCCCGCTGCCACGACGTAGGCCACGACCCGCTCGCCGAGGTCGTCGTCCGGGACCCCGACCACCGCCGCCTCCTGTACGGCAGGATGCTCGAGCAGCGCGTTCTCGATCTCGCCCGCCCCGATCTTGAAGCCGCCGGACTTGATCAGGTCGGTGGCCTTCCGACCGACGAGCGCGAGCGCTCCCGACGCCGTCCAGCGGCCGATGTCGCCGGTCGGGAACCAGCCGTCGGGCGTCGTCGGCGGGTCGGTCCGGTTGAGATAGCCGCTGAACAACCCCGGACTGCGCACCTCGACGGCACCCAGGTCGTCGCTCTCGTCCTCGGCGACCAGGCGGACTTCGATCCCGGCCAGCGGGCGCCCGACCGTCCCGGGCTCGACGGGTTCGTCGGCGCGGGCGGCGGTGAGGATGAGCGTCTCGGTCAGCCCGTACCGCTCGCGCACCGCCAACCCGGTCAGCCGGTACAGCCGGGCGTGGTCGACCGCGGTGAGCGCGGCGGAGCCGGAGACGAGCAGCCGCGCCCTGCCGACGGCCGCCGCCGCTGCCGGGTCCGTGGCCAGCTCGTCGGCGAGCCGGTGGTAGTGGGTGGGGACGCCGAAGACGAGGGTCGCCCCGGCGTCGATCGCCGTGGCGAGCGCCGACGCGGAGAACGCCCCGAGATGGCGCACCGCACCGCCGCGGCGCAGCGGGCCGAGCACGCCGAGCACCAGCCCGTGCACGTGGAACAGCGGCAGGGCATGGGCGAGCACGTCCGCGTCCGACCAGTCCCAGGCGTCGGCGAGCGCGTCGAGGCTCGCTGCGATCGCCCCGCGGGACAGCACTGCACCCTTCGGCGGCCCGGTGGTCCCGGAGGTGTAGATGACCAGCGCCGGAGCGGTGCCCGGCAAGTCAAAATCGACGTTTCGCGGTGCCGAACGTGCCTCGCGAGGGATCGGGATCTGGCGGACGTCGGCCAGCGGGGCGGGGAGGTCGACGCCGGGGTCGGCGAGCACGGCGCCGGGCGCCGCGTCCGCGACGACGTGCGCCAGCTCGCGCGGACCGCTACGCGGGTTGACCGGCACCGCAGGCACCCCGGCGAGCAGCGCCGCGACGATCCCGACGGCGGTAGGCAGCGTCGGCGTCGCCCACACCGCGACGCGGTCCAGCCCGGCGATCTCGCGGGCGAGGGCGCCGGCCCGGGCGGCCAGCTCGGGATAAGTGAGCGCACCGTCGGGAAAGGCCAGCGCGGGCCGGCCTGAGGGAGGATCGAGAAGGGCGGGAAACAGCGCGTCCACTCACCCCACCGCCTTGCCGGGGTTGAGGATGTCGTGCGGGTCGAGCGCCGCCTTCACCGCACGCTGCATCGCGAGCGCGCCCGGCCCGAGCTCGCGATGCATCCCCGCCCGCTTGAGCAGGCCCACCCCGTGCTCGCCGGTCACGGTGCCACCCAGGTCGATCGTCGTGTTCACGATCTCCTCGAACGCCGCCTGCGCCCGCAGCCGGGCGGCGTCGTCGCCGTGCTCGGTGATCAGCAGCGGGTGCAGGTTGCCGTCGCCGGCGTGGGCGATGTTGGCGATGAGGACGTCGTGGCGCGTGCCGATCTCGTCGACGCGGGCGAGCATCTCGGCCAGTCGCCCGCGCGGCAGGCAGACGTCCTCGGTCAGCACGGCGTCCCCGCGCTGTTCCAGCGCCGGGTAGGCCAGCCGCCGGGCGTCGAACAGCGCCTCGGCCTCCACCGCGTCGGTCGATATGACGGCCTCGCGCGCGCCGGCCGCCTCGAACTCCGCCAGGATCGCCTCCGCCTCCTGACCGCCTGCCGGCTCCGGCAGGTCGGTACGGGCCAGGAGCAGCGCCGCCGCGTCGTCGGGGAAGCCGGCGTGCTTCCACTCGTTCACCGCGCGCAGGCAGTGCCGGTCGATCAGCTCGAACTCCGCGGGCTGCAGACCCCGGGCCGTGACACCGGCGACGGCGGCTCCGCACGCGGCCAGGGTGTCGAAGAAACCGACGACGGTCCGGGACGCCGCGGGCCGCGCCGGGCGCAGCCGCACGGTGACCTCGGTGATCACCCCGAGCGTGCCTTCGGAGCCGACCATCAGCCCGACGAGGTCGTATCCGGCCACCCCTTTCGCGGTGCGGCGGCCCAGCCGCACGACCTCCCCGGTGGCGGTGACGACCTCGAGGGCGAGGACGTAGTCGCGCGTGACGCCGTACTTGACGCAACACAAGCCGCCGGCGTTCGTGGCGACGTTCCCGCCGATCGTCGACCACGGCGCGCTCGCCGGGTCCGGCGGGTACCAGAGCCCGTGCTCGGCCACGGCGGCGCGCAGGACGTCGTTCACGACGCCCGGCTGCACGACCGCGAGCCGCTCGGCGGCGTCGATCTCGACGATGCGGCGCATCCGCTCGGTCGTCAGGACGACTCCGCCTTCGACGGCATTCGCCCCGCCGGACAGGCCGGTCCCCGCGCCGCGGGGCACCACCGGAACGCGGTGCCGCGCGCAGATCGCGACGGTCGCCGCGACCTCGGCGGTCTCCAGCGGGCGGACGACGGCCCGGGCGTGGCCGTACTCGGCCCACTCGGCCTCGTCGTGCAGGTACGAGGTGATGACGTCGGTGTCGGTCAGGATGCGGTCGGCGGGGAGTGCGTCACACAGCTCGGCCAGAACCTGGTCCCGCGGTGCTGCCACGGGAAGCACGGTAGCCCGATTTCAGGCGTCAGGAAGCGTCGCCGGTGCCGGTGTAGTAGGTCCGGCCGAAGGAGCGAGCCACCGCGTAGTAGGCGTCCGCGGTGCTCTCACACTCGCGGGCCCGCCAGTTCCGTGCGGCGCCGTGCAGGTACTCGCACGACGCGGCGAGATCGGTGCGGAACAGCTCGTCGCAGCGGAGCCGGTCGATCACGGCGGCGCCGCCCATCCGATCGAGGCACTGGTAGCAGCCGTCGTGGTGGGTGCAGGCGTGCCGGAAGTCGAACTGACAGGGAACGGAGTCGATCCGGGTACGCGTTGCCCCTTTCATCAGAATCGTGTTGACCGTTCGACCACTGCGCGGGCGAGATCGGTACCCGACCGCCAGGCCGTCTCGATCCGCGGGCTGCCCCAACCGTCACCGGCAAGCCCGATGCCGTCGTCGCCCAGGTGGAAGGTGTCGTCCCGGTTCTGCGCGGGCGAGGCGAACCGCCAGCGGTGCGCGTGGGTCCAGAGCGGACCGGACCGCAGGCCCAGCAACCGCCGTAGTGCGTCGAGCATCGGGACGACGGCGTCGTCCGGGGAGGCGTCGTACCGGCGCGCGACGTCGGCGACGGAATGCGCCACCAGCACCGGGGCACCGTCGCCCCGCCGGTCGCCGTCGTCGGCGACGAGCGAGAGCACCGGGTGGTCGTTGACGAACGCCGCGGTCATCGGCGGCCACTCCCGGCGCGCCCAGCCGGCGGCCACGGCGATCACGGGATGCCACTCGCGGCCCTCGAGCCTGCCGGCCGCGGGCGAGTCGTCGGGCAGCAGGCGTCGCGCCTGGGGGTCGGGCATCGCGAGGACCACGGCGTCGGCGGTCTCGCCGTCCACCGTCGGGCCGGGGTGGACCCGCTCGACCGGCTGCCGGAGCGCGACCGGGAGGCCCTCGGCGAGGGCGGCGACCAGGCTGCGCAGCCCGCCGGACGCGGCCCAGCGGACGGGGCCCGGGGCGCGGCTGCGCTCCCCACTCCCCCCGAAGACGGCCAGCTCCGACGTCCACGGCCGGACCAGACCCACCGACCGCCACCGCGCGACGACCTGCGCGAACTCGGCATCGCGGACGGTGAAGTAGGCGGCCCCGAGATCGACGGGACGGCCGTTGATCCGCTTGCTCGCCATCCGGCCGCCGACGGTGCGGGCCCGGTCGACGACGCGGACCTCGACCCCCGCCGCCTTCAGTTCGACCGCACACGCGATCCCGGCGATGCCCGCTCCCACCACCACGACAGCCATCGCCGACGCACGCTAGGCCCCGCACCGCCCTGGCGCGAGTCGGCATCGCCGGACGGCGCAGGGGGCGTCGCGCGCCCCCCGCGAGTCGGCACGTTCGTCGGTCCGAAAGGACGAACTCGGGACGGCAAACGTGCCGACTCGCTCCGGCGAACGTGCCGACTCGCGCAGCCGGGTGGGCGTGACGGGCGCCCTGGCGCGGGCCCGGGCGAGCGGCGACGGCATCATGGGCGTGATGAGCACGACGGCACCGCGGCTGCTGCAGGTGCGGCGCAGCACCCGGGTCACCCCGCGGATGGTCCGCGTGACGTTGGCGGGCGACGAGCTCGCGGGGTTCGGCGGGGACGGGCCGGACCGGCGGATCAAGATGTTCTTCCCCGTGGAGGGGCAGGACCGGCCGGCTGTGCCGCGGGCGACGTCGGGCGGCCCGCTGTGGCCGGCCGGTGAGCCGCGGCCGACGATCCGCACCTACACCGTGCGGCGGTTCGATCCGGGGGCGGGCGAGCTGGACGTCGACTTCGTGCTGCACGAGGGGCACGGGCCGGCCGCGGCGTGGGCGCGCGAGGCCCGGCCCGGCGCGTGGGTGGGGGTCTCGGAGCCCGGGGGGCGCTACGTCGTCGATCCGGAGGCGGAATTCCACCTGGTGATCGGCGACGAGTCGGCGCTGCCCGCGGTCGCGACGGTGCTCGCGGCGTTGCCGGTCGGGGTGCCCGCGGTCGCGTTCCTGGAGGTCGCCGACGTCGCCGAGGAGCAGGACCTGCCCGGCGGGGCGAGCGTGCACTGGGTGCTCCGCGGCGACCGGCCTGCGGGTGAGCCGCTGGCCGACGCCGTGCGCGCGGCGTCGTTGCCGGAAGGGCGGGGCCAGGCGTGGCTGGCCGGGGAGTCGGCGTGCGTCCGTGACCTGCGCCGGCACCTGCTCGAAGACCGGAGGCTGGACCGCCGCGCGGTCTACGCGACGGGGTACTGGCGCGCCCGCTGACTCTTCCGCCGCATGCGTCCCACCGGGCCGAAGACCGCGCTCAGGTACTTGACGAGCGGCACATCGGCACCAGGGTGATCGACGTTCCGGTGACATGAGCTGCACCCGTGCAGCCCATGTCACCCGGGTGCCGATCAATGCCCGGGGCGGAGCCTTGTCCTCGGCACGGGGCGGGGCCCGGCGCCCCCGCGCCGGGCCCCTCCTCCCCCGAAGGCGCCGATCAGTTGCCCGAGCTCGCCGTCGGCGCGGAGCCGTCCGGCAGGGTCGGGGCCAGGTCGGCGCAGGCTTCCTGGGCCGCGGCCCAGGTGGTGGCGTCGATGCCCGGAGGCGCCTGGCCGGGCGTCCCGCCGGGGCCGCCCGGCCCACCGCCTGCCGCAGGCGCGCCCGACGGCGGGGTGCCGCCCTGCCGCGGAGCCCCGGCGCCGCCCGACGGTGGCTCCGGCATCGTGACGCCGTTGTCCTCCAGACAGCTCCGGTAGTCGGTCAGGTCGCTGTCCGCGTCGTCGGCGTCGTCGTCGGCGTCGTCGTCGGCGTCGGCGTCGGCGTCGGCGGAGTCGTCTGCGGTCGAGGGTTGGGCGGCCGCGCTGGACGATGTTGCGGCCGACGTCGTGCTCGTGTCGGTACCGCACGCCGCCAGCCCGACGAGGGCCAGCGCGCCCACCGGCGCCGCGACGAGGCGGATCCAGCGACCGCGCGGACCGATCCGGGTGTCGATCATTCATGCTCCTGAGTCCGGTCGCGGGCGGATGCCGCGGCTCATGATGCACACGCTGTCGACGCCGGATGGGAATTCCCTATGTGTCCGCCCATGATCGGCTGTGCCCCGGCCACCGGCGCCGTCCCGCGCGACGACCGGTTGAGTCACTCCACCTGTGGATCCACTGCGGCGTTTCGGTCGTCCGGCGGCCGGCGCGGTACGCCGATCGGCTCGCGTGGGCCGACGTGCGCCTCGAGCCAGTCGGCCAGCGGTCGCGCGGCCCGCCACGCCGCCGCGACCCGCCGGAGCGGCTCCTCCGTTCCCAGCCACTCGCCCGCGGACCACGCGCAGTCGACGTGCAGGCCGCGCCACCGGAGCAACGTCAGCTGTGGGTGGTCCGCCGGGTAGCCGCGAGGTCGCCGGGCCAGCGCCGGGACGCCGTCCGGCACGAGATCGTCGCGGTGCAGCGCGGCCAGCACCGCGTCGAGCGCCTCCCCCGGCGGGCCGGCCACGGCCTCCCGGTAGCGGCGCAGCTGCCCGGTGTCGAACACCTGATGGCCGACCTGCACGGCCAGCCCCTGCGCCGACAGCACCGCCACGTACGGCGTTCCGCCCGGTCCGGCCACCGTGATGCCGGTGTCCGTGCGGTACGGATCGGCGTTCGGCCGGAAGCGCCGGTCCACGTACGGGCGGAACACCCGCGGCGGCCCGAACTCGGGCGTCAGCGCCACTGCCAGGGCCCGGGTCGGTTCGAGCAGCAGGACACGGTAGCGGTGCGCGTTCTCCGTCCAGAACGTGCGGGTGTTGTCGGCGGCGAGTTCGGCCAGGAACGCCGTCGCCTCGGCGGGCCACCCGCTGAAGACGGGCGAATCGGTCTCGGTCATCGGTCCCCTCCCGGAATCGGTGGGACTCCAGACGGACCCGACACCCCGGCGGTTCCCCTCCTCGGGTTGTCCACAGGCCGACACACAGGAAGTCACTCACAGGAAGGACACAGGAGAACCCCATCGGAGGCACAGCCGCGCGCGCGAGGCTGATTAGCATGAGTGCGGTGAGTGAGCAGGCCCCGGCGCTGCGGCGCGCGGACGGCAGCGCCGTCCGGGTCCTTGTCGTCGACGACGAGCCCACGCTGTCCGAGCTGCTCGCGATGGCCCTGCGCTACGAGGGCTGGGAGGTGCGCACCGCGGCGGACGGCTCGTCCGCGGTCCGCATGGCCCGCGAGTTCCGGCCCGACGCCGTGGTCCTGGACGTCATGCTGCCCGACTTCGACGGCTTCGAGGTGCTCCGCCGGATGCGTGGCGAGAGCCCCGAGGTGCCGGTGCTGTTCCTCACCGCGAAGGACTCGGTCGAGGACCGGGTCGCCGGGCTCACCGTGGGCGGCGACGACTACGTCACCAAGCCCTTCAGCATCGAGGAGCTGGTCGCGCGGCTGCGCGGCCTGCTGCGCCGGGCCGGGATGACCGCCGCCCGCCAGGATTCCGCGCTGGTCGTCGGCGACCTCGTCCTCGACGAGGACAGCCACGAGGTCCGGCGCGCCGACACCCCCGTCGAGCTGACCGCCACCGAGTTCGAGCTGCTGCGCTTCCTCATGCGCAACCCGAAGCGCGTGCTGTCCAAGGCGCAGATCCTGGACCGGGTGTGGCACTACGACTTCGGCGGGCAGTCCAACGTCGTCGAGCTCTACATCTCCTACCTGCGCAAGAAGATCGACGCGGGCCGGGCTCCCATGATCCATACCGTGCGCGGCGCGGGCTACGTGCTCAAACCCGGTGCGGAATGAGCGGGCCCGCGTGAAGACGCCCGCCCGGCCGCACTCGCTGCGTGCGCGCCTGGTCGCGACCGTCCTGGTGCTGCTCGCGGTGACACTGTCGGTCATCGGGGTGGCGACGACGCTGGCCCTGCGCCAGTTCCTCTACGGCCGCCTGGACCGCGAGGTGGCCGAGGCGAACGGCCGGTTCGTCGCGGCCCAGACGGGCCAGCTCGTGCCACCGGGCGGGTTCCGCTACGGGATCCCGCCGCAGGACTTCCTCGGCCCTGTGCAGGGTCCGCGCACGGTCGGCGCGACGATCCGCGGCGGAGTCGTGCAGCGCGCCGAGGTCAGCAGCCGCGGCGGAGGGTCGTCGGTGCTGCCTCACGTGGATGACGCCGCCCTCCTCACGGTTCCGGTAGACGGGGGCCCCACCACCGTCTACCTGTCCATTGGCGACTACCGCATGGTGGCCACCGAGACCGCCGGCACGGTCTACGTCATCGGCCAGCCCGCGGGTGGCGCGCAGGACGTGATCGCGCGCCTCGTCGTCGTCGAGGTCATCGCGATCGCGATCGCGCTCCTCGGTGGCGGGTTCGCCGGCGCCGTGCTGGTGCGCCGCGAGCTGCGGCCCCTGGAACGGGTGGCCGACACGGCGGCCAAGGTCAGCGCGCTGCCGCTGGACCGCGGCGAGGTCGAGCTGGTCGAGCGGGTGCGCGACGTCGACCCGCGCACCGAGGTCGGCCAGGTCGCGAGCGCGTTGAACCAGATGCTGGACAACGTCGGGGGCGCGCTGGAGGCACGCCAGGACAGCGAGATGCGGTTGCGCCAGTTCATCGCCGACGCCAGCCACGAACTGCGCACCCCGCTCGCCGCCATTCGCGGCTACGCGGAGCTGACCCGCCGGGCCCCGCTCGCGCCCGAGATCGAGTACTCGATCGCCCGGATCTCGTCGCAGACCGAGCGGATGACGACGCTTGTCGAAGACCTGCTGCTGCTCGCGCGCCTCGATGCCGGACGGCCGCTGGAACGCGGCGCCGTCGACCTGACGCGGCTGGTGCTCGACGGGGTCAACGACGCCTACGCCGCCGGGATGGACCACCGCTGGCAGCTCGACCTTCCCGTCGAGCCGGTTGTCGTCCCCGGCGACGGGTCACGGTTGACCCAGGTGCTGACCAACCTGCTTGCGAACGCCCGCACGCATACGCCTGCGGGCACGACGGTGACCGTCGGCCTCGCCCGCGGCGACGGCGGGGCGCGGCTCACCGTGACCGACGACGGCCCGGGGATCGCCCCGGACCTGCTGCCGCACGTGTTCGAGCGGTTTGCCCGGGGATCCGTGGGGCGCTCGCGGCACACCGGCAGCACGGGGCTGGGCCTCGCGATCGTCGACGCCGTCGTGGCCGCCCACGGCGGCACGGTGACGGTGGCGAGCCGGCCCGGCCGCACGGAGTTCGCGGTGCGGCTGCCGGACGAGGCCGCTCCCGCTGACCGCCGGCGCAGCGCCAGTGATGGAGCGAACGCGGCGTTGGGTGCATCTGACGCACCGAACGCCGCGTTCGCTCCACTGGGGCGGGAGCATGGCCGCGCTCACAGGTGACGCACAGGTCCCCCACCGGGACGGCACAGGCTCCGCCAGGAGCGTCGACATCGTGACCACGACCGTGCCCACGCTCCCCGCCCGACCCGAGGCCGCGCAGCCCGCACCCCCCGGCTCGCACACGCCCCGCTGGCCCCGCGTCGCGCTGACCGCGCTGCTCGTCGCGACCGCCGTCCTCTACCTCTGGGGCCTGTCGCGCTCCGGGTGGGCCAACGCCTTCTACTCGGCCGCGGCGCAGGCCGGCGGGGAGAGCTGGAAGGCGTGGTTCTTCGGCTCGTCCGACGCCTCGAACGCGATCACCGTCGACAAGACGCCCGCGGCGCTGTGGGTCACCGGGCTCTCGGTGCGGATCTTCGGGCTGAGCAGCTGGAGCGTCCTCGTCCCGCAGGCGCTGATGGGCGTCGCGTCCGTCGGGCTGCTGTACGCGGCGGTCAAGCGGGTCGCCGGGCCGGGCGCCGGGCTGATCGCCGGCGCCGCGCTCGCCCTGACCCCGGTCGCGGTCCTGATCTTCCGGTTCAACAACCCGGACGCCCTGCTCGTGCTGGTACTGATCGGTGCGGCGTACGCGACGCAGCGAGCCGCCGAGAAGGGGGGCACCCGGTGGCTGGTGCTGGCCGGGGTGCTCGTCGGCGTCGGCTTCCTCGCGAAGATGCTCCAGGCCTTCCTTGTGCTGCCGGCGCTGACGGCGGTGTGGCTGCTCGCCGCACCCGTCGGCTGGTGGCGGCGGATCCGGGACCTGCTGCTCGCGGGCGCCGCGATGGTGGTCAGCGCGGGCTGGTGGGTGCTCGTCGTGGAGCTGTGGCCCGCCGACTCGCGTCCCTACATCGGCGGCTCGCAGACCAACAGCGTGCTGGAGCTCGTGTTCGGCTACAACGGCTTCGGCCGGCTGACCGGCGACGAGACCGGCAGCGTCGGCGGCAGCCCCGGCGGTGGCTGGGGGCAGACGGGCATCACGCGGCTGTTCGGCTCCGAGATGGCTGCGGGGGCGTCGTGGCTGCTGCCCGCCGCGCTCGTGCTGCTCGGGGTGCTGGTGTGGCGCACCCGCCGCGCTCCGCTGAGGGACCCGCTCCGCGCCGCCGCGGTGCTCTGGGGCGGCTGGCTGCTGGTCACCGGGCTGGTGTTCAGCTACATGGCCGGGATCATCCACCCGTACTACACGGTGGCGATCGCGCCGGCGGTCGCCGCGCTGGTCGGTCTCGGGGTGGCGGAGCTGTGGCGCGACCGCGCCGCGCCGACGTCCCGGGTGACGCTGGCCGTGGTGCTCGCGCTGACGGTCGGCTGGGCCTGGTACCTGCTGGCGCAGACGACATGGCAGCCGTGGCTGACCTGGGCCGTGCCGCTCGTCGGGCTGGCCGGGGTCGCGGGGCTCCTGGGCGTGCACCGGATGCCGCGCGCCGCGGTCGTCGCCGTCGCGACAGCCGCGCTGGTGGCGGGCGCGGGCGGGTCGACCGCGTACGCGGTGGCCACCGCGGCGACCCCGCACACCGGCGCGATCCCGTCGGCAGGCCCGGCGGGTGCCGCCCGCATGGGCGGGCCCGGGGGGATGCGCGGCGCCAACCGCGGAGGCTTCGGGGGCATGCAGCCCCCCGCGGGCGTCGGCGGTCGTAGCACCGCCCCGACCGGCGACGGTGGGACCGGAGGGTTCGGCGCGCGCGGCCCCGGCGGCGCGGGCGGCATCCTCGGTTCCCCCATGCCCAGCGCCGAGCTCACGGCACTCCTGGAGCAGGACGCCGGCTCCTACACCTGGGTCGCCGCCACCGTCGGCTCCAACAACGCCGCGGGCTATCAGCTGGCCACCCAGGAACCGGTGATGGCCGTCGGCGGGTTCAACGGCACCGACCCGGCACCGACGCTCGCGCGATTCCAGGCCCTCGTCTCCGCGGGAGAGATCCACTACTTCGTCGGCGGCGGAACGACCATGGGCGGCCGCGGCGCGTCCACCGACACCGGTGGCAGCGACGACGCCGCCCGGATCGCCCGGTGGGTCCAGGAGAACTTCGCGGCCACGGCCGTCGGCGGCACCACCGTCTACGACCTCACCGGGGCCGGCTCGTGACCGATGTCGCCGCATTCCGGAGCCACCATCCCGAACCAGCGGCCGGACGCACAGTCGACCCACAGGTTCGCCACAACGACCGGACAGCACCGCCGACCACCCTGGACGACATGAGCATCGACGTCGCGGAGCCCGACCTGCATCCAGCGCAGCCCCCCGCCGCCACCGGCCGCGTCGTGCTCGACGTCGTCGTCCCCGTCTACAACGAGGAGACCGACCTCGAGCCGTCGGTCCGGCGGCTCGACGCCCACCTGGCCGCGCAGTTCCCCTACAGCTACCGGATCACGATCGCCGACAACGCCAGCACGGACGCCACGCCCTCGATCGCCCGGGCCCTGGCCGGCGAGATCCCGTCGGTCAGGTCGGTGCGGCTGGAGGAGAAGGGCCGCGGGCGGGCGCTGCGCACGGTATGGGGGGCCTCGGACGCGGCCGTGCTCGCCTACTGCGACGTCGACCTCTCGACGGACCTGGCCGCGCTGCTCCCCCTGGTCGCCCCGCTGATCTCCGGGCACTCCGATCTCGCGATCGGCACCCGGCTGGGCCGCGGGTCACGGGTCGTCCGCGGCCCGAAGCGGGAGTTCATCTCGCGCTGCTACAACCTGCTGCTGCGCGGCACCCTGCAGACCGGCTTCACCGACGCCCAGTGCGGCTTCAAGGCCATCCGCGCCGACGTCGCACGACGGCTGCTGCCGCTCGTCGAGGACACCGGCTGGTTCTTCGACACCGAGATGCTGGTGCTGGCCGAGCGCTCGGGCCTGCGGATCCACGAGGTGCCCGTCGACTGGGTCGACGACCCCGACTCCCGCGTGGACATCGTCGCGACGGCGGTGGCCGACCTGCGCGGCATCTGGCGGGTCGGCCGCGCGCTCGGCTCGGGGGCACTGCCCGTCGCCGAGCTGCGCGCGCAGCTCGGCCGGGCCCCGCTCGCACCGAGCGTGCCCGGGGTGCCGACGGCCATGCCGCGCCAGCTGGTCCGGTTCGCCGCGATCGGCGTCGCGAGCACCGTCGCGCACCTGCTGCTGTTCCTGCTGTTCCGCGGGATGATGGGCGCGATCGCGGCGAACGTCGTCGCGCTGCTGCTCACCAGCATCGCGAACACCGCCGCGAACCGGCGGCTCACCTTCGGCGTCCGCGGCCGCGGCGGCGCCGCCCGCCACCAGGTCCAAGGCCTGATCATCTTCGGGCTCGGGCTGGGCCTGACGACGGGCGCTCTCGCCCTGCTCGGCATCCTCGCGCCGGCCGCGAGCCAGGCCGTCGAGCTGGGTGTCATCGTCGCCGCCAACGCCGCCGCCACCGTGCTGCGCTTCGTCCTCTTCCGCGCCTGGGTGTTCCGCCCGCGCGCCACACTCGTCTCGGAGATTTCGGCATGACCGCCACCCTGAGCGCGTCGGCACCTGATCCCGCCGCGCCGACACCCGTTCCCACCGCGGCCGCTCCCCTCCGGCCGCGGTGGGAGCTCCCCTCCCTCGCCGTCCTGCTCGTCGGCACGGCGGTGATCTACCTCTGGAACCTGTCCGCCTCAGGCTGGGCCAACACGTTCTACGCCGCGGCCGTGCAGGCCGGGACGCAGAACTGGACGGCGTTCTTCTTCGGCTCGCTCGACTCGGCGAATGCGATCACCGTCGACAAACCGCCCGCCTCGCTGTGGGTGATGGCGCTGTCGGGGCGGATCTTCGGCTTCTCGTCGTGGAGCATGCTCGCCCCGCAGGCCCTGATGGCCGTCGGCGCCGTCGCGCTCCTGTGGGCGACGGTCCGGCGGGTCGCCGGCCCCGCGGCGGGCCTGCTCGCCGGCGCCGTCCTCGCGTTGACGCCTGTCGCCGTGATGATGTTCAGGTTCAACAACCCGGACGCGCTGCTGGTGCTGCTCATGATCGCCGCCGCCTGGGCGACCACGCACGCCGTCGAGAAGGCGAGCACCCGCTGGCTGCTGCTCGCGGGGGTGTTCCTCGGCTTCGGCTTCCTCACCAAGATGCTCCAGGCCTTCCTGGTCGTCCCCGGTCTGGCTGCGGCCTACCTGTGGGCGGCGCCGACGACGCTCTGGCGCCGGATCCGGCAGCTGCTCGCCGCGGGCGTCGCGATCGTCGTGTCCGCGGGCTGGTGGCTGCTGGCCGTCGCGCTGTGGCCGGTCGACTCGCGGCCTTACATCGGCGGATCGACGAACAACAGCCCGCTGGAGCTGGCGTTCGGCTACAACGGGCTCGGCCGGATCTTCGGCGGCGAGGGCAACGGCGGGGCACGCCGGGGCGCCGAGATGGCCGGTGGCTTCCCCGCTGGTGCCGAAGCGCCAGTCGGTGGAATGCCCGGCGGCGGTCCCGCGGGCGGCGGGATGGGCGGCTTCGGCGGCCAGGCCGGGCTCACCCGGCTGTTCAACAGCGAGATCGGCGGCCAGATCTCCTGGCTGCTGCCCGCCGCTCTGATCCTGCTGGTCGCCGCGGTGTGGTTCACCCGCCGCGCGCCGCGGACGGATGGGGTGCGCGCCGCGCTGCTCCTGTGGGGCGGCTGGACGCTGGCCACCGCGCTGGTGTTCTCGCTGATGGAGGGCACGTTCCACGCCTACTACACCGTCGCACTGGCGCCCGGCATCGCCGCGCTGGTGGCCGTCGGAGGCCGCGAGGCGTGGCGGGCCCGCGACACCTGGACCGGCCGCGGCGTCCTCGCCGGGACCACCGCGGTCACCGCCGTCTGGGCCTGGGTGCTACTGGGTCGCTCGGCGACGTTCCTGCCCTGGCTGCGCTGGGTCGTGCTCGCCGTCGGCGTCGTCGCCGCGGTCGGGATGCTGGTCCCGGCCGGCTGGCGGGCGCGGGTGGCCACGGTCGTCGCCGGAGCCGCGCTGATCGCCGGGCTGGCAGGCCCGGCGGCGTACGCGGTACAGACCACCGCGACCTCGCACCAGGGCGGCATCCCGACGGCAGGCCCGAGCACCGGCGCCGGTGTCGGCCCGGGCGGGCGGATGCGCGGGCACGTCGACGGCGCCGCCGCGCAACGGGACGGCGCCACCGCCCCCGACGCGGCGGGCCAGCGGGACGGCGCCCCGGGTCAGCCGGGCGGCCCCGGTGGGTTCGGCATGGGCGGCCCCGGCGGTGAGGAGGTCACCACGCAGCTCGCGGACATGCTGACGTCGGCCGGCACCCGGTGGGCCGCGGCGACGGTGGGCTCCCAGGGCGCCGCGAACCTGGAGCTGCGGACCGGGACCGCCGTCATGGCGATCGGCGGCTTCATCGGCAGCGACCCGTCGCCGACGCTCCCGCAGTTCCAGGCCTACGTCGCGAACGGCGAGATCCACTACTTCCTCGCAGGCGGCATGGGCGGCGGTCCGGGTCGGGGCAACAGCGAGATCAGCCAGTGGGTGCAGCAGCACTTCACGGCGCAGACGGTGGGCAACCAGACGGTCTACGACCTCACCCGGCCGGCGAGCTGACGGCCCGCACCGCCCGGGTGCTCAACCCGCCCGCTTGAGCACCCGGGCGGCGCCGGCCGCCGCGGTGGTGGCGAGGATCCAGCCGGCGACGACCAGGCCACTGCTGATCCACTGCGATGCGCCCGTCAGCCGCCAGTAGCCCTCCTGCCCGAGGTTGACGATCGGCAGCAGGCTGTCGGCGGCGAAGATCCAGGCGTTGAACACGGGGTGCTGCCCGTCGTCGACCGGCCCGGGGATGTGGAAGGCGAACCAGACCGTCCCCAGGAGCCAGGCCAGCAACAGCCAGCACACGGCGCGCCACGGCTGGTATCCGAAGCCGACGGTCCACCGCTGCAGCCATCCCCAGGACCGTCCGGCCGGCCCGGCCTCGGCGTAGCGCCTGCGCTGCCGGGCGATCAGCACGCGCTCGGCCCGCTCGTCGTGGCCGGCCCGCCGGTAGGCCGCCGCGAGCTGGTCGTAGGGGCCCGGCGCGTAGTCGGGCACGGCCCGCTCGAGCCGCGCCAGCCGCTCGTGCAGGTCGGCTCCGGCGTCGTTCATCAACTGGTAGTCGAAGCCGTCGATCAGGAATCCGCCCTGGGCGTCCCACAGCAGCGGGGAGTCGCTGAAGGACGCCACGCGCGCCTGCGTCAGCCGGACCGCCCCGCCGGGCGCGACGGCGGGCTCGACGACGAGGTCGGTGGTGACGAGGCCGTAGGCGTTGAGGGCGTAGCGGGACGTCGCGGGCGTGGTGCCCAGCCGCGCGTCGACGAACTGGGCCGACTTCCGCGCCTCCGTGACCCGCACGCGCACCCCACCGGCCGCGACGAAACCGCCCACACACAGCAGGTCCTTGCCGATGGTCGCCGAGCGGAGGTCCAGGGAGGGACGCATCGTGCCGTCCGGGCGCAACCGCGGCCGGTCCAGCACGGCGCCGGTGCAGTCCAGCGTCGCGCCGACGTCCGCATTCTGCAGCCGCAGGGTTCCTGCACACCGGACCCGGCGCAGGTAGAGCTCACCGCCGACGCGCAGCCGGTCGGCGAGCAGCGCGTAGCCGCCCGGCGCGGCGAGTGTGACGCCGGACAGGCTCGCCGTGCCGCGGACGTGCGCGTCGATCAGCCGCACCTGCCCGGAGCAGGCGAGCGCGCCCCGGCCGTTGTCGCGGCCCTCGACGTCGCCGCCCACCTCGATGCCGTCGGCGAGCAGCGCGATGCCCCGGTCCGAGGCGCCCTGCGGCCCGTCCAGCCGTGCACCTGACAACCGCAGGTATCCGCCCACGGACGCGTTGGGCAACCGGACCGTCCCGGTGGTGTGCACCCCGTCGTCGAGCTCCAGGTTTCCCTCGACGCGCACCCGGTCGGCGACGATGCACGCTGCGGCGTCGACGATCCCACCGGGCAGCACGGGCGAGCGGCTGCCCTCCGCGGCCTCCTCCGGCGGGTCGGGGAGGGAGCGGTTGGCGACCCGGGCGCCGGAGAACGTGAGGTCCCCGCCGATCCGCGCGCCGGCGAGCAGCACGCGGCCACCGGCGGCGAAGGCGAGGTCGGGACCGGCGCCGTGGCGGCCGGCCAGCAGGCTGCCGCCGACGGCGATCCCGGTGAGGTCGAGCGCGTCGCCGGTCGGGCTCGTGACGTCGGCGCCGGCGAGGTCGATGTTGCCGGTGATGCGCGCGCCCGGCAGCCGCAGCTCCCCGTTGCTGGAGAGCCGGCGCGCGTAGCAGGTGCCCTCGACGACGACCCGGTCGGCGATCAGCGTGCGGCCGCCGGCTGCTGTCAACCGACCCGCGGACAGTCGTAGCGAGCCGCCGACGTGCGCGTCGGTGAGGTCGATCGGGCCATGGGCCGCGAAGCCGTCGTTGAGCAGCAGGTCCGCGGCGACGCGCAGGTTGCCCGCCCGGAGCCCCGGCACCCGGCAGCCGGTCAGGGCGAGACCGGAGAACTCGGCCATCCGCAGGTCGGGGGCCTGCGTGAACAGGCAGCCGTGCAGCTCCGCCGGCACGCGCACCTGGGCACCGACCAGCCGGAGCAGCCCGGTCACCGCGGCGCGACGCAGCCGCAGGACGGGCGCGCCCGGCGGCGGCGGCGCGGTGAGGACCTCGGCGAGCAGGGCCGCGGGCAGCGCGGCGCCCTGCAGGTCGAGCTCGCGGCCGGAGGCGAGCGCGTCGGCGAGCTCCGCCGCCGGACCGTCCACGGCGGGCCCCCTCGGTGATCGGAGGCACTTCCTACCACGGCACCGCCGAGCGACGACCCGCCGGTGGAGCTAGCGAACGGTGAGGGCGCCGCAGCGGGCGCAGTCGCGACCCGGGCGCAGTAGCTCCTGGCGGGAACGCTCGAGGCCGCAGCGACACGTCGCGGAGACCGGCCCGCGCGGCGGGGCGCTGCGGGACGGACGCCCGCTTCTCTGCGGCAGCGTGACGGTTCCTCGTCCACGGCGCGGCAGGACAGAAGCGGTGTACAGATGCATCGAGTTCCCCGACGTGTAAGGGTGGAGTGGCGAGCCTGTGGGCCCGTACACCCTTATCGTTACACGAACGCAATATGTTGCGGCAAGGTTCCGTGAGCATGCTTACCCGAGCCCGGTCCCTCGAACCCGCAGGTCACCGAGAGTCCAGGATCACCTGGGCGAGTTAGGGAAGCCTCCGCTAATCTACGGAGGTGGAAGCGGATCGACCCACCCCGTGGTGCGCGGCACTGGCCCGCGCCCTGGACGAGCCGCTTCCCGGCACCGCCCCCGTCGCCCCACGCTGGGTGTGCGTCGAGCACCGCGGCACCTGGCCGCACGAGATCACCCAGCATCGCGACGACGCCGTACGCGCCTTCCTCGCCCGCGCCCGGGTCGAGGGGTGGCGGCCGGTGCTGGTCCGCCGCCCCGGCCGCCGCCCGTCGGACGGCCCCACCCGGATCTTCTTCACCGACACCGCTCCCCCGGCACCGGGGACGACCGAGCTCCGCATCGTCGACCCCACCGAGCTGGCGTCGATCGCGTTCCCGACACCCGGCGCACCGCTGCCGGGCGAGGCGGTGACGGACCCGATGCTGCTCGTCTGCACGCACGGCCGGCGGGACCGCTGCTGCGCCGTCGACGGCCGCGCGCTCGCCCGGGCGGTGTCCGCGACCGGCGAGTCGGACGTCTGGGAGTCCACCCACCTCGGCGGCCACCGGTTCGCCCCGACGGCCCTGGTGCTGCCGACCGGCTACCTCTACGGGCGGCTCGACGTCGCGGGTGCGGTCGCGGCGCACAAGGCGGCGGCCGTGGGTGAGGTCGAACCGGGGCTGTGCCGCGGGCGGTCGACGTGGACGCAGCCCGGGCAGGTCGCCGAGCTGGCCGTGCGCGCCGAGACCGGCCTGCGCGGGGCGGACGTGCTGCGGGTGGAGCACGCCGACGGCGACGACGTGACGGTCGCCGCGACGGACGGCCGGCGATGGGTGGTGAGCGTGCGCCCGATCGCCTGCCCGGGCAATCGCCCGATCTCCTGCGGCGCCGCGGCCCTGCCGGTCACCGCACTGCACGCCTCGCGCGTGCGCCGCGTCGCGTAGTACCCCCGCGCCGGTAGCGTCCGACTCGTGGACACGGGTGCCGCTGCCGCCGTCGAAGCCCTCTTCGCCCCCGATCCGGCGATCACCGCCCACCCCGCCGTGCGCGCCGTGCGCAAGATCGCCCGCGACGTCCTCACCCCGCACGCCCCCGCCGCCGACGACCCGGCCCGCGGCGTCGACCCGGCCCACCTCGTGCTGCTCGCGGACGCCGGGCAGCTGGCCGTCACCGTCCCGGTCGAGGAGGGCGGTCTCGGCGGTGACGCGCGGGTGGGCATCGAGGCCGTCGAGCTGCTCAGCGGCGCGTGCGGCGCGACGTGGTTCGTCGTCACCCAGCACCAGATGCCCCAGGCCGTCGCCCGCGGCGCCCTCGGCGTCGGCGACCGCTGGACGCCCGGTCCGGCCGTGGACCGGCACCGCTCCGGCCTCGCCTCCGGGCGGACCCGCGCCGGGATCGCCGTCGCCCACCTCCGCCGCCCCGGTCCGCCTGCCGTGCGCGCGGAGCCCGACGGCGCGGGCTGGCGTCTGACCGGCACGTCCGACTGGTGTACCGGCTGGGGATTGATCGACCTCGTGATGATCGCCGGCACGACCCCCGACGACCGCATCGTCCTGGCCCTCGTCCCCGCCCGCGACGCCCCCGGCCTGCGGGCCGGCGACCCGCTGCGGTTGTCGGTGATGGGCGGCACCCGCACCGTTCCCTTGACGATCGATGGCCTCGCGGTACGTCCGGACGACCTGCTCGCGGTCGTCGACGGCCCCGCCTGGCGTGCCGCCGACGACGCGCGCACTGCCAATGCGATGCCGGCCGCGGTCGGCCTGCTGCGCCGGGTCGTCGTCGCGCTCGCCGCACTCGGCGAGGAACGCGGCCGGCCCGACGCCGTGCACACCGCGCTTCACCTGGGCGGCCACGGCGCGGCGCGGCGGGCCCGGGCATACGGCCTGCTCCTCGAGGTCCCAGCCGGCGAGCGCGCCGCCGAGCGCACGACGCTGCGGGGCGAGCTCGCCGCGCTCACGGTGCGGGCGGCACACGCGCTGATCGCGGCGCGGTCCGGCAGCGCGCTGCGGGCGGACAGCCCCGAGCAGCGCTGGGCGCGGGAAGCGGCGTTCCACCTGGTGCAGGCTCAGACCGCGGCGGTGCGCAGCGCCCAGCTCACGGCGTTCGCGCGCTGAACAGGGCCCAGCCGCTGTCGGTCGCCGGTGATCGATCCGAACGCTACGTCGCTGTTCCGGCACCAACCGCCACGTCACCCTCGTGCCCGCGCAGGACGGATGATCGATCCGAGCGGGACAGCAGCGCGGCCGGCACCGCATTCGCGTCACGCCCATGCCGTCGGCCGGGCACAGTAGAGCCATGCACCCCGACGTGCTGGCCGCCCCGTTGCCCGAGCTGCCCCTGCGGCCGCCCGCGCACCGGGTCCATCCGCGCGCGGTCACGTGGTGGCGGATCCGGGCGGCCGCCGGGCTGCTCGTCGTGGTCGTCCCCGTGGTCGTCCTGCTGGTCCTGGTCGACACGGCGTGGATGGTCGGGCTGCTCACGGTCACGGTCGCCGCCGGCGCGGCCTACGTCGTCGCCGTACCTCCGTGGCTCTACCGCATCTCCCGCTGGGAGGTCACCGACCGCGCCGTCTACACCCTGCACGGCTGGCTCGTCCGCGAGTGGCGGATCGCGCCGATCTCGCGCGTGCAGACCGTCGACACCCAGCGGGGCCCGCTGCAGCAGCTGCTCGGTCTGGCCGACGTCACGGTGACGACCGCGTCCGCCCGCGGGGCCGTGCGCATCCGCTGCCTCGCCGCCGACGACGCCGCCGAGCTCGCTCGCATCCTCACCGCGACCACCCACGCCACCCCGGGGGATGCCACGTGAGCGGTGTCCCGTGGCGGCGCCTCGACCCGCGCATGCTCGTGGTGGGGCCGATCAAGAACCTGATGCAGCTCCTGCCCTTCCTCCTCGTCGTGCTGCTCACCGGTCGTTCCGGAAACCTCAACCAGATCTGGTTCGCGGTCGGCGGCGCCGCGTTCGTGGTGCTTGCCGGCGTGCTGCGCTGGCGGACCACCCGCTACCGGATCACGGACGAGCGTGTCGAGCTGCACAACGGCTGGCTGCGCCGGGAACGGCGCTCGGTGCCGCGGGACCGGATCCGCACGGTCGACCTCACGGCATCCCCGCTGCACCGGCTCTTCGGCCTCAGCGTCGTGCAGGTCGGGTCGGCGACGGGCGGCGCGTCGGCTCTGGACCGCTCCGCCCGCATGGATCTCGACGCCGTGAGCACCACCGAGGCCGAACGCCTGCGACAGGAGTTGCTCGACCGCACGTCCGTCGCCGCCCCGCCGGTGGAGCGCCCGGCGGTGGAGATCGCGCACATTGACTGGTCGTGGCTCCGGTTCGCCCCACTCACGTTCTCGTCGCTGGCCGGGGTGGGCGCCGTCGTCGGAGCAGCGTTCAACCTGCTCAGCGAGGCGGGCCTGGATCCGCGCGACATCGGCGTCGTCGACGACTCGGCCCGGCGGGTCGCGGCCGCTCCGCTCTGGGTCGGGGTCGGACTCGCCGGTGCGGCGCTGCTCGTCGTCGCGGGGGTCGGATCGCTCCTGCTGTTCGCCGAGCGCTGGTACGGCTACCGGCTCACCCGGGAGCCGGACGGGTCGCTGCGGGTGCGGCACGGCCTTCTCACCACGCGCTCGCTGTCGGTGTCGCACGAGCGGCTCCGTGGCGCCCAGGTGACCGAGCCGCTGCTGCTGCGGGCCGGGCACGGCGCGCAGGCCCGGGCCCTGTCCACCGGCCTGCGGGAAGGCGGGAGTGGTGCAATCGCGCCGCCCGCTCCGCGCGCCGAGGCGCACCGGCTTGCCGCCGCCGCCCTGCAGGCCGATCCGACCGAGGTCACCCGCGCGGCACTGGACCCCCACCCGCGTGCCGCGCTCCGCAGGCGGCTCACCCGCGCCATTCTGCCGGCTGCGGCGCTGGTGGCGGCTGCCTGGCTCGTCGACGACCGGACCGGTCTCGCATCACTCGTCGTGCTCCCGGCGGCCTTCTGGCTCGCCGTCGACCGCTACCGCGGGCTCGGGCACGCGCTCACCGCCCGGCATCTCGTCACCCGGCTCGGTGGGCTGCGCCGCCGCACGGTCGCCCTGCAGCGCGACGGGGTGATCGGCTGGACGTTCCGGCAGAGCGTCTTCCAACGGCGCGCGGGCGTGGTGACCGCGGAGGCCGTGACGGCGGCGGGTCGCGGAGGCTACGTCGTCCTCGACGTCGCGGCGGGCGACGCTGTGGCGCTCGCCGACGCCACCACCCCGGACCTGCTCAGACCGTTTCTGGCGGACGCGCGTCGCGCAGGTTCCGACGAGCAGGCCGTTCGTCACGACTCACGAACAGCGTCATGACCGCGCCCACCCCGGACCCGCCGCTGGTGCGCAGGCCGGCGATCATGCCGCGATCCGGAGCGGCCGACGGCGTGCGGGACGCCTGTCCTGCGCGAACACCGCTTCGTAGACGGTCTCCTCGCACCAGGCGACCGGCGTACCACCCACGTCGAGCCGGGCCTGCACCGCGAGCACGGGCGCGGTCGGGTCGCCCGCGGGCCGGTCGCCCAGCACCGTCACCTGCACGGCGACGCGCCGGTGGTGCAAGGGCCGAACCGGGTCGCCCGGGCCGGCGAGGCCCTGCAACTCCGTACGGACTGCGGGCGTCAGGGCCGGCGAGTCCACCGCGACGAGCGACCGGGCGGCCGCCACAACGAGGTCGCCGCACCGCATGAGCACCGATCGGTCCCGCACGCGCGCACCGTCGTGGAGCGCCAGGGCATCGGCGACCAGCGGATCCGGACACGCGTCGTCGACCTGCCTCAGGATCTCGACCGTGAGCCCGCGACCGGTCCACAGCGCGAGCGTGTCCGGCAGCGCATCGGACGCGCCGACGAAGCGGGCCAGCCGGTCGAGCTCCGACCACGTCGACGGCCGGATCATCGCCGGCACCCGGTCGTTGTGGACATGGCGCTGATTGCAGCGCGCCCGCCCCCGTGGGCGCATCCGTATATCTACCCATCTCGTGCCGGGCCACTACCCATCATCAGCGGCGGCTCCGCGTGCTGCGCGTGCGCGTCCCGAAGATCCCGCGCGTCACCTCTCGGCCCAGCTGCGTCGCCGCCGACCGCAGGAACGACTTGACCACAGGCGAGTCGAACGCCTTCTCCAGGAAGCCCGGCGCCTCGCGCTCGGGGCGCGGCGGCTCGGGCTCGTACGCGGGCGGTGGGACGTACCGCGGTTCTGGCGCGGGCTCGGGCTCGGCGATCCGCGCCGTCAACCGCTCGTAGGCCGACTCGCGGTCCACCGTCGTCCCGTACTTCCCGTGCAGCGGTGACGCGTGCGCGGCCGCGGTGACGTCCGCCCCGGACAGGGCCGCCATCAGTGAGCGCGGCGCCCGGATCCGCGTCCATGCCACGGGCGTCGGCGCCCCCCGCTCGGAGAGCACCGTGACGATCGCCTCGCCGATGCCCAGCGAGGTGAGCGCCTCCTCGATGTCGTAGTCCTTGGTGTTCGGGTAGGTCTTGACGGTCTTGGCGAGCGCCGCCTGGTCCTCGGGCGTGAACGCGCGCAGGGCGTGCTGCACGCGGGCGCCGAGCTGGCTGAGCACGGCGTTCGGGATGTCGGTGGGCAGCTGGGTGCAGAAGAACACGCCGATGCCCTTGGAGCGGATCAGCTTGACCGTCTGCTCGATCCGCTCCCGGAACGCCTTGCTGGCGTCGGTGAACAGCAGGTGCGCCTCGTCGAAGAAGAACACGAGCTTGGGCTTGTCCAGGTCGCCCGCCTCGGGCAGATCCTCGAACAGCTCGGCGAGCAGCCACATGAGGAAGGTGGAGAACAGGCGCGGGTTGCCCGACTGGTCGGCCAGCTCGAGCAGCGTGACAATGCCCTTGCCGTCGACGATGCGCAGCAGGTCAGCGGGGTCGAACTCCGGCTCGCCGAAGAAGTCGTCGCCGCCCGCGGCCTCGAGGTTCACCAGCGCGCGCAGGATGACCCCGGCGGTCGCCGATGACACGCCGCCGATGCCCTTGAGGTCCGCCTTACCCTCGTCGCTGGTGAGGTGCTGGATGACGGCGCGCAGATCCTTGGTGTCGAGCAGCGGCAGGTTGCGCTGGTCGGCCCAGTGGAAGATCAACCCGAGCGTCGACTCCTGCGTGTTGTTCAGGTCGAGCACCTTGCTCAACAGGATCGGCCCGAACTGCGTCAGCGTCGCGCGGATCGGCGTCGCCGAGCTCGTGTCCCCCAAGGAGAGGAACTCGACGGGGTAGGCCGTCGGCGTCCAGTCGTCGCCGGTGTCCGTCGCCCGGGTCCGGACGCGCGGGTTGTCCTCGCCCGGCCGGGACATCCCGGAGAGGTCACCCTTGACGTCGGCCAGGAAAACCGGAACGCCCGCGTCCGAGAGCTGCCCGGCAAGCGCCTGCAGGGTCTTGGTCTTGCCCGTGCCGGTCGCACCGGCGACCAGGCCGTGGCGGTTGAGCATCGCCAGCGGGATCCGGACCCGCGCCCCCGGATCGACCTGGCCGTCGACGACGACCGTGCCCAGCTCCAGCGCCCCGCCGTCCGTCGCATAGCCAGCGGCGATGCGCTGAGCCTTCTCCGAGCCGGAGCCGGCTCCCTCGCTCGCGCTCGTGTCGTCTGCCACGACGCCGGAGCGTAGCGAATAGGCTGGGTGGGTGAACGACCGTCTGGTATGGATCGACTGCGAGATGACCGGCCTGGACCTGCGACGTGACGCGCTCATCGAGATCGCCGCGCTCGTCACGGACGGCGACCTGCGGGTGCTCGGCGACGGCGTCGACCTCGTCATCCATGCCGACGAGTCGCAGCTCGCCGGCATGCCGGACGTCGTGCGCGACATGCACGCCCGTTCCGGGCTGACCGAAGAGGTCCGGCGCTCGACCATCACGCTGCGCGAAGCCGAGGAACGGGTGCTCGCCTATGTGCGCGAGCACGTCCCCGACCCCCGCACCGCCCCGCTCGCCGGCAACTCGATCGCGACAGACCGCGGCTTCCTCTCCCGCGACATGCCCGAGCTCGACGCCCACCTGCACTACCGGATGGTCGACGTCAGCTCGATCAAGGAGCTGTGCAGGCGCTGGTTCCCGCGGGTGTTCTACGCGAAGCCGGAGAAGGGCATGGCGCACCGCGCCCTCGCGGACATCCTCGAGTCGATCCGCGAGCTGGACTACTACCGGCGCACCCTCTTCGTGGCCCCGCCCGGCCCGACCAGCGAGGAGGCCCATGCGGTCGCCGCCTCACTCGCCCCTGTCCCTCCCCCAATCGGGCACGGCGACCCGGCACGGTAAGCTCGCCCATGTCGCCGGCTCCGGCCGGAGGCGAGATGGTGGGTGTAGCTCAGCTGGTAGAGCACCTGGTTGTGGTCCAGGAAGTCGCGGGTTCGAGTCCCGTCACTCACCCGGCCGGCCCCGCGGCCCGGTCGCATCGGAACGCCTGGTAGCGTTTCGAGTGCGCCGAGCGGTGGGGCGCAGGACGAGCGCCGCTAGCTCAATCGGCAGAGCAGCTGACTCTTAATCAGCGGGTTGGGGGTTCGATTCCCTCGCGGCGCACCACATCTCCCCTGGTGGGACACCTACCGGGGGATTTTCTCATGATCACGGTAGACGCAGTGTGTTGCCGAGATGATGTTGAGTACACCTGGGCGTCGCGCGCACACGCCGTCTGGTGTGTACCGATGGGCTGCTGGTCGGGTACTCTTCGGTCAGAACGAGGTCTCGGCAGTAGCCCGTACCTGCCGAGACGCTGACTATCAACTGGTAGTAGCAGGGAACGCTTGAGCGAGTCGGGTCTGCTTACTCTGCTGTCGGATGTGTTGTTCGGGCATACATCGGACAGTCGACAGGAGTGGCAATGCCCGAGTACCCGCTCGTTTTGGCAGTGGTGTTAGGGCTTGCGGCTGTCGTTAGCCTTGCCCTCTGCCTGTTGTTCCTGCTCGTTGTCTATCTCAAGGGCGGCAAGGACGATCTTGAGGTGGCCGCCAAGGCGCTGCGCGAGGTGCGAGACGTCGGTGTAGGCCCGACCATCCGCGCCGCCCTGGAGCGTCGATCGAACCGTGACGCTGGCTCGTCCTGAGCGCGTTTGCGATTTCAGGTCGAAGCACGTCGGCTGTCAGGTGGATCTCCTGGCGGAGCAGCTACGGCGGAACAGCAGACGCCCGGATGGCACGTATGAACTCAACCGTCCTCACCTTGCCCGCGTGCTGGAGGGCCCACCGTGCCACCGCCTTCTTCGGTACGCCGATCAGCCTCAGCACGAGGCAGGTCGCAAGTATGTAGACCGGCTGAGACGGAGAAGGACCAGCGCGATCCAGACGGCCGTCCCCCCGGGCACCGCTTCGAAAGCCTGGCCAATCCCCATGCAGCTATGAGAACATAAAGTCGAGAAAACCAGATTTGATCATGGGGTCTCTCTAGCCTAATTACGACGACGCCTGCCCAAAATCGGACGTCCTGAGGGCGTCTGCGCGTTCGCGCCCTTGTCGTCACCCTCGCGCATTTCGTCAGTCGACCCGAGGACGTGCTGGGCGTCGCCTACGCGCCGTCTGCTGTCCGACGCGTGCGGGGCACGATGCGCAGCTGCTGCCTCGGCTGCGGCGGTGGCGACCTCGGGGTAGACCGACGTGTAGGTGTTCGCCGTCAGCACGAGCGAGGAGTGGCCCAGCGTCTCCTGGACCGTCTTCATCGACACACCAGCCGCGAGCATCAGCGAGGCCGCGCCGTGTCGAAGATCGTGCAGCCGGATCGGTGGCAGCCCGGCCTCGGCCGTCAGGTCGTGGAACCAGTCGGTGATGCGTCCTGGGTTCGAGCCGAGCCGTCCTCGGCCGTGAAGACCTTGCCGGACTCGACCCACGCTGAGCCTGCGGCCATGCGGTCCTTGCGCTGTCGCTGGCGATGCGCCCTCAGCGCCGCGACAGTCTCCGCGTCGAGCGCGATGGTCCGTTCCCCCGCCTCGGACTTCGGCGTGTCCTCTCGACCTTGCCTCCGATGTTGAGCCGCTGACGCACGATGGCGATGGTGCCGCCGCTCAAGATCGACCTCGGGCCATTCGAGGCCGGCGGCCTCTCCCCGGCGCAGTCCACGGAAGGCGTACAGATGCCACAGCGCGTAGAGCCGGTCATCGTGCGCATGGTCAGGAAAGGCGCCGAGTTGATCGGGCCGCCAGACCATCACCGGGCTGGGTGTGGGAGCAGCGATGCGGGCCTTCTCCGAGCCGACATCGCCCGAGCGGATCAGTTCGGCGACGCTCCGACTGCCAGCGCACGCACGCGATCTTCGGTCCACACCAAGCCCTTGGGCCGTCTTAGCGCGTGGCTAGCTTCATCAGCGCGGCCGGGTTCACCGTGATGAGCCCCTGGCGCATGGCGTCGGACAGTGCCACTCGCAGCGTCGCTCGTATGCGCTGGACGATGCCGGCCCGACGGGCCGTGTGGCCTTTCCCTTGCGGCACAGCGCGTTGTGCTCGTCGAGCATCTCGAAGACCTCGGCGACGTGATCGACCCGTAGCTCCGACAGTCGGATGTGGCCGATGACCGGGACGAAGTAACGCTCGATATGGCCGGTGTAGCTGCGCATGCGTGTTGGCCTTGATGTCTCGTCTTGCCCGAGATCCACTTACGCAGGTAGTCCGCGACAGTGAGCCGATGACGCGACATCCACACCCCGAGCTGCCTTGCCCTTGAGCTCATCCATCGCGGCCTGCGCCTCGCGCTGGGTCTCGAAGCCGCCTCGCATGACCCTCTTGCGCTCGCCGCCCCGCTTGCTGACCGAGATGACGAAGTACCACGTGCCATGCCGTGGATTCCAGGCGCCGTCGGCCCGCCGTAGGTCCGGGCAGTTCTTGCCGAGCTGTCGTCGCTTGCCGTCCTCCACGACGGTGCATCCACAGCGCTTCTCTACAGAGCCTTTACCGCTCATCGCTTCCTCGTCTAGTCGCTAGTTTCTGCCTGGAGATATGACGATGACCCCCAGAGCGAAATGCTCCGAGGGCCACCGGTTGGGTGTGGCTAGACGGTCACCTTCAGACGAGATAGATCCTCATCAGTCAGATGCTGTCCGACGCGTGCGGGGCACGATGCGTACAGCCCGGGAATCTGGTAGTTGGCCCGGCACCCGACGAGGGTGACGAACTCGTCGGCGAACGCCCTCGCCGAGTCCACGGCCCACCCTGCGCACCCGGCGCCGAGGGCGTGGTCGGGGAACCACGTGTTCTTGCTGCCTGTCATGAAGGCGTTGTCGGCGAACCGGCCCTGCACATGGTCGATGAGCTTATGGGGGTCCTTCTCGCTCACGGTCCGCGGGCGGTAGTGCACCGACCAGTTCCGCAGCTTGACCAGGTACTTCACGTCCTCGTTCGGCCGCCGTCCTGCGTCAGCATGCGGATGCCCGGCGAACACCCGGGCCATGTCGTACTTCTTGGTCACCTCGACCGACTTGCCCTGCTCTGTGGTCCGTCAGTACTCGGTCATGAGCCGCACCATGTCCGGCGACAGGCCGTCCGCCACGCCGGCGCCATCGGCGGCGTCCTGAAACAGCTCGTTGATGAACGCCTCGAGAAACGCGACTGACTCGCCCACCGCGCCGAGCACGTAGGCACGGTGCCGCACGGCGAACCGAGACTCGCCGGTGTGCGCCGCCTCAAGCTCGCGTGCGAGACGGGTGAAGTGCTCGGCCGTCCAGAGGTGCTGCGTGGACAGATACGACCGCATAGCGATGGTCGGCACCCCGACCGACCCCGACCCCTCGGCACACCCGGCCCCAGCACCCACGTACTCGCCCATCCCGCAAGCCTCGCAGACGGCCCTGACGCGATCGGCCGGGCGCACGCGCCCACCATGCCGAGCACGGGGCCCGGCCGTCGCTCCCCGTCGCCCGCGACGGCGGTCTGCTCGTCGGTCGGATCGGTCAGGGCCGCGGCGCGGACCCGGTCAGCCCTGCCCGTGCCGATGGCGTACCGGGCGCGGTGGGAGACGCCCCCCGCGTCGAACCCGCGGCCGCTCTGCTCCACTCGCCCATCCCCGTCGGGGCATCTGGTAACCCGGACCCGCGAGGGCCACGACACCTCGGAGCCCGCTACCGGGCCGAGGGCGAGGGTGCCGATCCCCAGCTTCTGCGCGACCGCGTTGACCGCCGCCCACTGCGAGTCGTAGTTCGGGGCCACCTCTTCGACCATCCGCACCGCCCGCTCCCGAAGCTTAGCCGGATACGGCGGCTGCGAACGACCTGTCATGACTCCATCTCCTTAGAAGATCGAGTCTCCGGACACGCCGGGGGGCTTCACTGCGGCAATGCCTCACCGGCCGCCGTTAGGTGAGTTGAGCCGGCCCTTGTCCGATCTTTATCACCGGCCGGGGGACGATGGGCAGATGCCCGAGGTGCAAGCGCAGACCGGAAGGCGGCTCTACTCAGCCTGGAGCGCCCCAGTGACCATCACGATCGGCGGGGTGGCCCGCGCCGTGACCGAGGTCGTCCGGGCGCCGGACACCACCGTCGCCGACCTTCAGGGGCTCGCGGTCGCGCTGGAGGTCGCACTCCGGGAGGCCGCACGGCTGCGCGCCGAGGTCGCCGCGGGGGCCGGGTCGCCGAACCTGACGCTCGCCACGTATCGGTGGACCGTGGCGGGCAGCCTGGCCGGGCTCATCAGCGCGTTGATCGCCCTGCTGGCGCTCGTGCAGTCGACCATCGCCGACGCACGGCCGGACCCGCCGCCGAACGTAACCGTGGTCATCGAGCCCCCCGACCCGGGCGAGGTCGGACGCCATGTGGACGACCGCCTGCGCGAGCTGGAGCAGCAGCGCCAGGGCGAGCACGACACCGACCCGGGGTCGCCGTCGATGGGACGCTGATCAGTCCTTGAACGAGCCGTCTCGACGCCGTTCGTGGCGGCCCAGCGGGTGCGAACAGACCGGGCAGTGCGAGCGGACGGCGCGCGAGGTGACGACGCTGGTCCCGAGCGTGCCGAGAGCGACCGTGCCGCGCACCAGCCCGCGGCCGAGCTTCGCGAGCCCGGGGGCGGTGCACACCTTGCAGTCTCGGCAGCCGTGACCCATGCCGATCACGTCGATCCGCCGCCGGGTCGCGTTACCGGGTGCGGCCGGTTGCGAGCACTTGTCCGCCATCAGGTCGGTGCAGGGCGACTTGTTCGGCGCCCGCCGTCCACGCCGTAGCGTGACAGCTGTGACCACCGACAACGGTTCCGAGGCGGGCGAGGCCGCCCTGGACGCCGTCGGCCTCCCGGCCGTCCCGGTTTCCGCGGGCGCGCTCATCTTCGACCGGGCAGGCCGGCTGCTGATCCTGAAGCCCACCTACAAGTCCGGCTGGACGATTCCCGGTGGGGTCATGGAGGCCGACGGGGAGACGCCCTGGGACGCGTGCCGGCGCGAGGTGGCCGAGGAATGTGGCCTCCTCATCGGCGTGAGCCACCCGGCCCGGCTGGCGTGCATGGACTTCCGCCGCCCCCGCCCGGGCAAACCGGGCGGCATCCGGTACCTGTTCGGCTGCGACCCGTTCAGCGACGCCGACCTCGCCGGGATCGTGGTGCAGCCCGAGGAGATCTCCGAATACCGGCTCGCCGACCTGCCCACGGCCCTGACGATGCTGAGGAAGCCCATCCGGCGGCGGGTGCGGGCGGCGACGCGCAGGCATTTGCTCTGCTACCTTGAGGACGGCCGGGCCGTGCCGGGCATCGTTCGTCGGCCTTGATCAGGTTGCCGTTTTGGTCGTCGCTTACGACCGGACACGGCCCAACATCGGCCATCACTGAACATGATCGACGTTCGACAGCACCTGCTTTGACCAGCAGAGACAGAGTCGCTAGAGGCCGACTGATCACGTGAGCCGCAACCAGCGGGTTGTAGGTTCGACTCCTACGCGGCGCACCAATTTCCGCAGGCCACAGCTCTGCTGGCGAGCGGTGGGAGCACTCAGGCGTGATCAATCTACCGGATTGGTGAGCGGAAACCTCGAGCGCGCGGTGCCGCAGTCCGTGGTGGTCACTGGTGTTGGTGCTACGGGGGCTCGGCCCGGAGCACTTGATCCCTGATCAGAAGGTTTAGCGTGCGCTCTCACCTGCAGTTTCTCGTGGCTCTCACGGGCATCTCACACGACCGGCGCCTGGGTATGGCACGCCCGCGGCGACAATGCCCCACTCGTCGGCGCTCAGGCCGAGACCGGTCAGAGCGCATGCCCGCTCGATGGGGTTCGATTGGATCTTCTGAAGCCCGGTGACGTCCCACAGCAGCACCGTCTTGTCTCGGCTGCCGGTGGCCAGGGTGTGCCCGTCCGGGGCGAACGCCACCGCGTACACCGCGGCCGGTGTGGCCGGTGAGCGGGTCGCCCAGGCGGCGCGGCCGGGTCGGGTCGGTGACGTCCCACAGCAGCACCGTCTGGTCGCCGCTGGCGGTGGCCAGGGTGTGCCCGTCCGGGGCGAACGCCACCGCGTACACCGCGCCGGTGTGGCCGGTGAGCGGGTCGCCGAGGCGGCGTGGCCGGGTGGGGTCGGTGACGTCCCACAGCAGCACCGTCTGGTCGGCGCTGGCGGTGGCCAGGGTGTGCCCGTCCGGGGCGAACGCCACCGCGTACACCGCGCCGGTGTGGCCGGTGAGCGGGTCGCCGAGGCGGCGCGGCCGGGTGGGGTCGGTGACGTCCCACAGCAGCACCGTCTGGTCGACGCTGGCGGTGGCCAGGGTGCGCCCGTCCGGGGCGAACGCCACCGCGTACACCGCGTCGGTGTGGCCGGTGAGCGGGTCGCCGAGGCGGCGCGGCCGGGTCGGGTCGGTGACGTCCCACAGCAGCACGGTCTGGTCGCGCTGGCGGTGGCCAGGGTGTGCCCGTCCGGGGCGAACGCCACCGCGGACACCGCGTCGGTGTGGCCGGTGAGCGGGTCGCCGAGGCGGCGGGGCCGGGTCGGGTCGGTGACGTCCCACAGCAGCACCGTCTGGTCGACGCTGGCGGTGGCCAGGGTGTGCCCGTCCGGGGCGAACGCCACCGCGTTCACCGGGCCGGTGTGGCCGGTCAGCGGGTCGCCGAGCCGGCGCGGCCGGGTGGGTCGGTGACGTCCCACAGCAGCACCGTCTGGTCGTCGCTGGCGGTGGCCAGGGTGTGCCCGTCCGGGGCGAACGCCACCGCGTCCACCGCGTCGGTGTGGCCGGTGAGCGGGTCACCCAGCCGGCGCGGCCGGGTCGGGTCGGTGACGTCCCACAGCAGCACCGTCTGGTCGTCGCTGGCGGTGGCCAGGGTGTGCCCGTCCGGGGCGAACGCCACCGCGTACACCGAGCCGGTGTGGCCGGTGAGCGGGTCGCCGAGCCGGCGCGGCCGGGTGGGGTCGGTGACGTCCCACAGCAGCACCGTCTGGTCGGCGCTGGCGGTGGCCAGGGTGTGCCCGTCCGGGGCGAACGCCACCGCGAACACGGCGCGGTGTGGCCGGTGAGCGGGTCGCCGAGCCGGCGCGGCCGGGTGGGGTCGGTGACGTCCCACAGCAGCACCGTCTGGTCGTAGCTGGCGGTGGCCAGGGTGCGCCCGTCCGGGGCGAACGCCACCGCGCACACCGGTCGGTGTGGCCGGTGAGGGGGTCGCCCAGCCGGCGCGGCCGGGTCGGGTCGGTGACGTCCCACAGCAGCACGGTCTTGTCGTGCGCTGGCGGTGGCCAGGGTGTGCCCGTCCGGGGCGAACGCCACCGCGGTCACCGCGTCGGTGTGGCCGGTGAGCTGCCCGGAGAAGCGCGTGTTGACCAGTGCGTGGACCAGTCCGGCTCGGGTTTCTTGATCGGGATGGATATAGTCGGCGGCCTCGAGAAGCCGTAACGCGCTCCGCGGGTCGCTGGCGACTGTGGCTTCTGCTCGTGTCAGCAGGAGTCGGGCGGTGGCGAGGTAGCTGTTCAGCCTGAGTGACGGGTCGGCGGCGGTCGCCAGCGGTGATCCACTAACGTTTCGATCATGGAGTCCGGCCGGGAAGCAGCACACGGCGACGTCGCGTCGTTGCTGGCCGCCAAGGACGCGGAGAACACGGCCCTGCGAGATGAGATCGCGGCCGTGCGCAACGAGAACGCGGCTCTGCTGGCGCGGGTGACCGAGCTTGAAGGCTTGGTCGCGGCGCTGCACGCCCAACTCGGTCGGGATTCGGCCAACAGCGGCAAACCACCGTCGTCGGACTCCCCGTTCACCAAGAAGCCCGCCGCCAAGCGCTCGGTACGGACGCGTTCGGGGAAGCCGCAGGGTAAGCAGCCCGGTGCGCCCAGCGCCACGCTGCGTCTGATCGATGACCCCGATGACACGATCACCCACACCCCGCCGGTGTGCGCGGGATGCGGCGACGACCTGGCCGACGCGGAGGTCTTCGGGGTGAGTCGTCGTCAGGTGTTCGACGTCCCGCCGCCCCCGCCGCGCCCGTATGTGACCGAGCATCGGGTGCAGTCCCGAACCTGCGCCGCGTGCGGCACCACGACCGAGGCGAGCGCACCCGCCGTCGCGTCCGGCCGGGTCCAGTACGGCCCCGGCGTCACGGCTCGGGGGTCGTGGCTGACCTGCGCGCATTTCCTGCCGGTACGCCGCGCGCGAGCGGGTACTCAACGCGCTGCTGGGGTTCGCGGTGTCCCCCGGGTGGGTCGCCGGGCTGCGCGCCCAGGCCGCCCGACTGCTCGAGACCCGGTTCCTGCCGCATGTGCGGGCCTTGATCGCTGCCGCGCCGGTCGCCCACGCCGATGAAACCACCGCCCGCGCCGCCGGCTCGCTGACCTACCTGCACGTGGCCTGCACCCAGTCCCTGACCGCGATGCACGTCGGGGACCGCAGCAAGGACACCATCGACGCCGCCGGCATCTGGCCGGCGTTCACCGGGGTCCTGGTCCGCGACGGCTACGCCGGCTACGAGCACCTCGACACGATCGAACACGCCTGGTGCGGCATCCATCTGGTCCGCGACCTGCGCGCGGTCCACGACCCCGACCCGCAGGGTCAATCCTGGGCTGAGGCGATGGTGAACACCCTGCTGCTGGCCAACGACACCGCGCACGCCGCCCGCGCCGAGGGCCGCGCCGCCCTCACCGACACCGAACTGTCCACCATCGGTTCCCGCTATGCCGGGGCGATCGACCGCGGCCGGCAGGAGAACACCCACGGCAGCGACCCGCTGCACGCCCAGGCCCGCACCCTGCTGCGCCGCTTCCAGCGACATCGGGACATGATCCTGCGGTTCACCGTGAACCTGGACGTGCAGCTTCACCAACAACACCGCCGAGTTGCCGGCCAGATCAGTGAAGGTCCAGCAGACGGACCTCCGGCGGCTGCTGGCGCACCCTGCAAGGACTCATCGACTTCGCTGTCGTGCAGTCCTACCTGTCCACCGCGACGAAATGGGGTCTGGACACCCTGGACGCGATGACCCAACTGTTCACCACCGGTGCGTGGCTCCGCCTGCCCTCACCCCCGACATCGCCGCTGCGTAGTCACGCCACCAAGGCTGAACAGCTACGTGGCGAGCTGTTGCCGCTCCTCGGCTGTCCGTTGTTCGGCTAAGGCCTCCTGCTGCTGGTAGACGGCTGTGCCCGCGGCGAGAAGCGCGAGGACCAGCAGGGTCGAGAGGATCGCGGTGCTGCGACCGCGGCGGCGCCGGTCGCGGCGGATGCTCGCGTGCAGGAAGTCTCCCGCCTGGCGGCTCAACTCGACGCGGTCCGTAACCACCATCCGGCGCCCCAGCCGACGGCGACGTTGTCCTCGGAGGACCGCAAGGCGGCTCGACTCGAGTGGAGCCCCGTCCCGAGTGTCTCCATGAGCTTGGCTGCTGGCCTGGAGGCGGGCGCCGGTGTCGGTCAGGGCGGCGGCGAGCTGCCCCCGTTCCCACAACCGCTGCGGCCGGCTGCCCGTCGCTGACCCAGTCGGCGGCGGCCTGCTCGATGTGGCGGCGTGCGCGAAGCGCGGTGGAGGCGGCGGCGATCGCCTCGGCCAGCGGGGGCCAGGCGGACAGGAACGCCTCGTGCGCGACCCCGATCACGACGCGGTCGTTGTTCGCCGGTCGGTGGTCAGCAGCCGGCGCGCGACGAAGGCGTCCAGCTCGACGCCTACCGGCGCGGGAAGCTCGTCGCGGCGGACCCGCCAGCGGGTCGGCCGGCCCTGCTCGTCCACGGTGACCAGCCGCAGCAACTCCTTGACCACCTGCTCGCGGCCCCGGCCGGTCGCGGCCGTGGCCTCGGCGAGCGCGGCGTCGGCCTGGCGGGCCAGCGTCCCCTGCACCCCACCCAGCTGCGCATAGCGGCTCGGCCGACAGCCGCCCTCCGCGGCCCACCCCGTCGGCCAGCTGGGCCAGCGTGTAGGCCAGCAGCGGCAACGCCTCCCCGCTGTCGGTGTCGGCGACCAGCCGCGCCACCAGCTCCTCGTCCACCTCGATCCCAGCCAGCCGCGCCGGCCCCTCGATCACCGCGCGCAGCGCCTCCCGGCGCAGCGGCCGCAGCGCGTGCACCCGTGTTCGGAAGGCCGGCCAGGTCCGGGTCGACGCAGCAGCTGGTCGAGGAATTCCGGGCGCAGGGTGCCGACGACCTGCACCGGGCCGGCCAGCGCCGGCCCGACCAGGCCGGCGAACCGGGCGCGCTCCGCGGGCGCGGCCTGGGTGAGCAGCTCCTCGAACTGGTCGACCACGAGCAGCAGATGGGTCCGCCGCGGTCCCGGCTCGGCGAGCAGCAGGTCGTTGGCCACCTCGGCCAGCCCGCCGTCGTCGAGCCGCCGACGAACCTCGCCCGTCGACCAGCCCAGCCCGAGCCGGTGGGCGGCAGCGGCGAGTTCCCGGGTCAGCGTCGCCACCGGCTGGGCTCCCGGCAGGATCGCCGGCACCGTCTGCCAGCCGGGTTCGCCGGCCATCACCGGCAGCAGCCCGGCCCGCACCAGCGACGACTTCCCACACCCCGACGGGCCCACCACCAGCAGCACCGCACGTTCGGCGCGCTCGGCCGGGGACCGCAGCAGGGCGGCCAGCTGCTCGACCTCCTCGGGCGCGGCCGAAGAACACCCGGTGCAGGTCGGTGTCGAACGGGCGCAGCCCCGGAAACGGCGACCGGTCGTCCGGACCAACCCGCCCCACCAACCGCGTCCACCCGCCGCAGGGCCTCGGCGAGGCTCGCCCGAGCCGGACCGTCTCCGTCTGCTCAGGTCCAGATACTGCACGCCGTTCAGCAGCGGATGGGTCACCCCGGGCTCGGCTCGCAGCGGCAACAGCCGGGCGCCGCCGGGACTGCGCGATCCCCACCTCGGCCGCGCACCACGTCGAGCGGACGTAAGCCGCCGTCAGGACGCACACCACAGCGTCGGCCCATCGCAGCCGCTCATGCAGCCGCTGCTGCCACTCCTCCCCGACCGCGAGCCCGTCGCGCAGATCGCGATCGAGGAAGACCTCGTGGCCGTCGTCGACTAGCCATCGATGCACCTCACCGGCCAGCGCCACATCCGCACTGGAGTGGCTCACGAACACCTTGGCCACATCACCCGCCCCACCACCGACCCGCCGTGACTCACCGTCGCGACCCAGCCTGATCGCGTTACCAGCGGAGCCTCCCATGGTCCATGTCGCTGCCGAGCCCGGACCGCTCCCGTCAGGGCAGTCCGTGAGACGGCAGCGAGACGCCGCGTCGGCTGTACCACGCTCCCATCGAGCTACATCACGACCAGACCGCGCCACCCAGGCGCCGTCCGATCGAGACATCTCGCCCGCGGCATGATCGATCTACCGCTTTGGTCGTCGCTTATGCTCGAATTTGATGCACGACGGCCGCACATCAACCATGATCAGATACTCGACCGACGGCCGCCGACCAGCACCGGAGTCACTTGAGGCCGACAGCTGATCACGCGACTCCCAGCCAGCGGGTTGTAGGTTCGACTCCTACGCGGCGCACCAATTCCGCAGGCCTCAGCCCTGCAGGCCAGCGGCGGGTGCCCTCAGCCGTGATCAAACTACCGGATTGGTGAGCGGAAACCGGGAGCGCGCGGCGCGGCGGCGCTCAGCGCCGACGTTGCACGTGGCCGCGGGTGATCGTGCTGCAGGCGGGGCTCGAGGAGCACCGCGCCCTCGTCGCCCCAGTCGACCTGGGTTTGCGCCCCGGCCACGACTTCGAACCGGCGATGCAACCCCGACGGTCGCTCGTCGTCGTCACCCGTCCCGCGCCAGGCGCTGGCGGGCGTCGGCGACGCACAGCTTGAACCGCTGGTAATGGCCAGTGAAGCGTGCTCGGCGACCAGCCGCCGTGGATCACGCTCGCCTTCGGCGGCGGGTCAGCGGCCAACCAGAACTCGATCACCGGCGCGATCGCGAACACCTTGCCAGCGATCTACCCCGCCGGGGACGGCGCGCTCGGCGGGCCGGACGCCGGCATCAGCTGACAGGTATCCTTGACGGCGCGCCAGTCCAGGCCGACCTCATCGGCGATCTCGCGCCGGCGGCGCGGAGGGATTGGTAGCGGCGTACGTCCTATCCATGCCTTCACGGGCAGGATCACGGGGGGTGGCCCCTCCGGTTGTCTGCTTGGCGGCTGACGAGCCGGAGGGTGGTCACCCCCAGGCGGGTCGGGAGGGAACCGCTCGCCGGGACCTCAACGACAGATCACCTCGTACGTAGACCTACACGTGAGTTCGTACGCGGACACCTAAGGGATCGTAGTGAATCAAGTCAGGGCGGTTCGGGCGTGTCGCGCCTTGGGTGGACGCAATAGTTCCAGTCGCCGTGCCAAGCGTCGCGGGTGATCGGGAGGTTCTTCATGTCTTCGTCGCTGATCTTGATGCCGGTGGGGTAGTCGGCGGTGTCGAGGTGGGCGGTGACGGTCAGCCCGGTGCTCGTGGTGGTGGAGCCGATCAGGTTGATGATCGTTGCGAGGCTGTTCAGGGGCCTGCCGCGCCAGTTGCGGGTGATCTGGGAGAACAGCCGGTGCTCGATTTTGTTCCACTTGCTGGTGCCCGGCGGGAGGTGACAGACGCTGATCTCCAGTCCGGTCTCGGCGGCCAGCGCAGCCAGCTCAGTCTTCCAGGCGCGGCGGCGGGAGCCGTTGGCTCCACCGGAATCGGCGGTGATCAGCAACCGGGCGGCGCCGGGATAGGCATCCTTGCCCACGCCTGCCCACCACGAGCGCAGCGTGTTGACCGCGAACGGGGAGGTCTCGTGGTCGACTCCCACGCTCACCCAGCCGGTGTTGGCGCCGAGGTCGTACACGCCGTATGGGATGGCCTTACCGAGCTGCTTGTCCATGAAGTCGTGCACCTTGACCTGCTCGGGATCGCCCTTCGGCCGCCACTCCCGCCCGCCGTTCTTGAACTGCCCGACCAACTCCTTTTTCTTGCAGTCGATGCTGATCACCGGGTCGCCGGCCGCCAGGAAGGCGGCCGCGGTGTCATGGATGTGCCGGAACTGGGCGTCCCGGTCGGGATGCTGGTTGCCCTCCAAGGTCTTGGCGTTGGCCTGCAGGCTGTAGCCGGACTCGTGCAACAGCCTCTGCACCAGCGTCGGCGACGCCCGATGGCCCTGCCCGCCCAGCTCGTCGGCCAGCGTGCGCAGCGACTTGCAGGTCCAGCGCAGCGGCGTCATCGGATCACCCCGCGACTCCGGCTCGACCAGCGCATCCAGCGCCTCGACCAGGCCCGGGTCCAGTTCCTCGGCCCGTTTGCGGCCCCCGCCCGGGGCGCGGGAGCGGCCCATCTCCAAGGGTTGCGGGTCATCCAGCTCGTCCCGGCCCCGCCGCACCGCGTCCGGCGACACCAGCACCGCCGCGGCCACGATCCGCACCCCGCCCCTTCCCAGCTCACGAGCCTCCGCGCCGAGCCAGACCCTGCGCTGCCGCTCCGTCAGATGCGGCCTCACCGCGTCGTAGCGGCGGGCGAGAGACTCCATCACCGGGCTCATAGCACAAACCCTATGCATCCCGAGGGCAAAAACTACGTTATTTTGCTACGTGCCCTAAGGCCCCTGGTGGGCAGCTCAGCCAGCGCAGTTCGCAGGCAGCAGGAGACGCCACGCCTCGGGGTCCGTAGCGACCCGGCCTGCGACGACGTCCAACGCGCGGTTGACGACCGCGGCGGAGGCTTTATCGAGCCCGGCGGCCAGATGCGGGTCGCGCTCGCCAGTCACGATCCGCCGGAGTGCCGCGGCCAGAGGTGGCCACAGCGAGCCGGTGTCGTGGTCGAGATGGGCGGCCAGCGCCGCGGCGGCCGGACCGTGCGGTTCGGCGATCGCGCGCATCAGGGCCGAGAACACCGCCTCGAAGGCGACCAGCACTTCCGGAAGGTCCAGCCCAGCGTCGGCCCCCGCGGCTGCGAGCACAGCATGCATCGACGCGTCCGGGTCGGGTGCGCGGCGGGGCAGCCGGTCCACGAGCGCCGCGAGATCCACCCCGGGCACCTGGCCCACCACCGTGCACACCTGCGCGAACGACGCGGGCATCGGGGCACCATCGGCCGCTAGCGCACCCAGGTTGGCCAGCCTGTCGGGCAGGCGGCCGCTGCCGATGGCGTGGCCGATCACGGCGGCCGCGACGGAATGCGCTGCGGCCACCTCGGGGTCGGCCGGGTCGACATCGGCCAGATACGCCGCGAGGTTCGCGTGGCTGACCGCGACGGTGTCCGGGTCGGCGAAGAAGTACTTGTACCGCAGCGCGTCCCCTTCGAGTTTGACGGCCTGGTCGTGATGGCCGAGCCGGTGCTCGACCTCAGCCAGCGCCGAAAAGACGACGCCCAGCCCGGCGACGTCGTCGAACCGCTCATAGGTTTCCCGGCAGCCGACGAGCAGGTTGTGCGCGTCGGTGAGCCGTCCCAACCGAATCAGCGGCTGGTAGTCGTTGAACGCGTGGAACGCGATGGCACAGACATCCGCCCCGCGAGCCTGCTTCGATGCCAGGAGTTCGGCATTCAGCTCCAGCGCTGTGGCCCACCGCCCCAGTTGCATTGCGGCCATGTTGCCGACGTTCAGGAGGAGTTCGCGGACCTCCCACGCCGTGGTCGTCTCGGTCTCCGGGTCGGGGCGGGCGGGCAGCACGGCAATCTCGCCGCGCAGCCGCTGCACCTCGGCGAGCGCGTGTGCGTCATGACCCATGTCACGCTCGGTCTGCAGCCGCATCGCCGCGTAGTAGAGCAACGTCCAAGGCCCAAGCCCATCGCGGCGGGCGCGCTCAGTCAGCCTGTCGACGACGACGAGGGTGTCAGCGTAGCGGCCCTGGAGCCGGTAGCTGTGGATCAGGTCGACGTCTGCTACCGCCGCAGCAGACCCAGTGCGCGGCGGTAGAACTGCGATCAGATCGGCGCCACGCCGGGGGTCGATCCGCGCGATGGCGCGGGCGTGGGTCTGGCCGAGGTCGGCCCGATCATCGTTATCCGGGGCGGCCTCGGCCGCGGCCGCCAACACCGGCGCCAGTTCGGCCGCAGTCCCGATAGTGATATCACGGTCGAGCAGGACCGCCGCGACGGCGTTGAGCTTGGCCCAATCGCGGCGGCGCAACAGGTAAGGAATCGCCGAACGCGCCGCCTGCAGCAACTCGCCGCCCGCTTGCTCGTCGGCCTCCCGTTCGAGCGCCCACTCCATCCTTGCCGTCTGCATGCCTGCGAGCAGGTAGTCGATCTGCCCGGCGAACTCCAGGTCCGTGCCCGCCCGCACGGCATCGACCACTCCGGGGTGCAGCCGGACGGGGTCGGCCGCGTCCGCCGGGCCCTCCATGGACATGGACACGAGCGCGCGCTCGGCGAGCAGAGCGAGCTGTCGTTGGCCCTCCGCCCAATCCAGCATGGCCAGCTGTATCGCCAGTAGCGGGGTGCGCTCGGCCTCCTCCAGCCCGCACAGCACCCGCAGTAACCGCGCCGCGTCTGGCGGCAGCTCGTCGACGGCCGCGTGCACCCAGCCCGCGAGCACGGTCCCGAAGTCGTCTGACGACGCGTCGGGCGCACAGCGGAGGAATCCGTCCAAGCGGGTGCCCCGCTCCCGCCACGCCCGGTCCGCCTCGGTCAGCCGGGCGGCCAGCTCGTCCGGGTCAGCCGCGGCGCCGTCGGCCAGCTCCAGCAGCTTCGGGTGCCCCTGCACCACCTCCAGCGTCCGCGCGGCCAGCGGCGCGTCGGTGTCGATCACCGTGCGCAGCTGTCGCAGCTCGCGGGCCATGAGCAACGACTCCACCGGCGACAGCGCGTGAATCGGCGCCACCAGCACGGCATCGGGCACATTCGCCGGGAGCGTGCGGGAAGTCATCACCAGGCGCGACAGCCCGGCGTGGCCGGTGAACGCGCCGAACACCCATCCCCATCGGTCGTCGCGCCAGGCGCCGGACGCTGTCAGCAGCGACTCGGCGTTATCGAGCACGACGAGCACCCGGTTCTGCTCCAACAGCTGCGTCAGGCGCGGAAGGAACTCTCGCAGGCGGGCCGGGTCGTCAACGAGGTGCACCCACTCCAAGTCGGGCAGTTGGTGCTCTAGTGCGATCGCGAACGACGCCAGCACAGACCGGACCTCGCCGTCGAGCGGCACTGCGAACCATGCCATCAACGGGAAAGCGTCCTGGTGGCGATAGGCCAGCTCCAGCGCACACGCCGTCTTGCCGGCGCCCGCCATGCCGTGCAGCACCACACCGGGCCTGCCCGACTCCGGGGCGAGCGCCCCGCCTGCCCGGGTGAGCACTCCGACCTGGCCCACCAACCGCAACGGTTCGGACGGGAAGCCAGCGAGGCGCGTGTCGGTGTCGAGGACGGCGCTGGTCGCGGCGGGCACCGGCAGCGTCAGCTCGGCCGCCCGCGGCCCGAACAGGACAGGTGTGCCGATCGACAGCGCGGGCGCCTCCGCCGTGGCCCGCTCGGGCACAACGGCGTCCAGGGTGAGGCTGCGCGTCAACGCGTGGGCCACGGTGTGGCCCTTGCCCAACAGCTGGTCGTAGAACGCCCCGGCCAAGGCGATCGCAAAGTCGTCGACGACCGGGTAGCGCATCGCCAGTACCGCACAGTCCAGGTCGCGCACCAGCGCGGCGGCCACCGCGGGCAGAGCCTCGGTCGGCGGTGGCTCGGGGCCGCTGTCTCCACCGTCCCGCACGACGGGGCCAAGCCCGATCCGCCACAGATGCTCCACGGCGACGGCGGCCGAATCGCACGCGGACAACGTCACCAGCTTGAGCTGCTCGCCTCCGCGGTCAAGCAGCCCGACCAGCTCATGGCCGGTGACCACGTCGCGGCACCCCGCGGCGTCCTCCAGCACGAGCTCGCCCGCCTGGCCGTGCCCGGACAGGTGCACGACGTCCCAGCCCGCGGCCTCGTCCAGCACCTCCCGCAGCCGTTCCCGGGTGGCGCCGTACTGCAGCACACGCAGCTCGATGGCCTTATTGCCGACCTTGGCGATGTGCTGCACCAGCCGGGTGAGCGCGACGCGTTCCTTTCGCAGGTTCAGCGCAACCTCACCCTCCGGGAGGCTGAACACCGCCAGCATGCGCAGCCGCTCCCCGACGGCGCGCTTGGTGCGATCCCGGTGAGGTTGCGGAACGACCACCACGCACGTCCGGTGTTCGGCGAGCGTCCGCCCGTCGACCCGGGCCAACTCCCACGGCAGGTGCCCCAGCTCCGCGGCGGCCGCGGGCACCATCATGCCCACAGGCCCGCGCAGCGCCGCCAGCTCGGCGCCGAGCCGCGCACCGAGGACGTGGCGACCGACCCAATCGCCGACCTGTCGAACCAGCGCGGCCTCGTCGGCCCACCGGCGGTCCGGAGCCGCGGCCCATCGCAGGTAGTGATACAAGTTGGTGAACGCAGTGAATTGCCACGCCGCCGTGTCGAGGTCGACGACCTCGTCGTGAACGTAGGCGTCCCCGTCGCTACGCAGCTCCCAGCGCCACCGCCCCGGCCCGGCCCAGTCCCGCACTTCCAATCGCCACATAGCGCCTATCCCGGGACAGT
>CAVRHG010000072.1:0-8779 GCA_963720845.1 uncultured Actinomycetota bacterium
CTCCGACTCGGCGCTCGTCCTCGCCGGCCCGTACAACGAGGCAACCACGTGGTTCGGCGGCCCGGCGCCGACGGCTGCCGGGATCGAACGGCTGCTGCGGACGGTCCGTTTCACCGATTCCGCGAACGGGGCCTCCCTCGTCCCCACGTCGGACATGCTCGTGCAGCAACCCGACGTGTCCCTCATCGGCCGCAGCACCAACGCCGTCCTCGTCGTCCGCCGGGCCGCGGAGATGCTGCCGACCCTGCCCGAGTGGGCCGGGCTGACCCTGCCGGGCGGGGAGCTCTGGCGGGCCGACCGTGTCCTCGACGAGGTCAAGGCCGGACTGGTCGCCGGCGGCCCGCACCGGTGGCGCTACGTCCTCGCCGGCCCGACGGTCGGCATGGACCTCGTGCTGCTCGGCCCGGAGTCCGGCCGCGCCCCGTTGCCGCTGGCCGAGACGCAGGTCGTCGACGCGCTGTCCGTGCTGACCGGCCGCTGGGCGGCCTGACATGGACAACGGCATGTCCGTCACCCTCGCAGTGGCGCTGCTCGCCCTGCTGGTCGCCCTGTTCACCCTCGCTGCCCTGGTCGCGGTCTACGCGCGGGTCCGCGGCCTCGAGGCCGCGGGCGACGCGGCGGTGACCGGGTACCCGGCGCTCGTCGGCCGCCCCGCGCCGGCCTCGGTGCGGCCCGGCCCCGGTGCGCAGTGCGGCCTCGTCGCGATCCTCGACGGTGACTGCACGCTCTGCGTCACCGTCCTCGAGGCGCTCGCCGCCGTGCACGCCGCCGGCGACGTGCACGTGGTGGCGTTGACCGACCGCATCGACGGTGTCGGGACACGGCCGGGCGCGGGGATCCTCCGCGTCGACGTCACGGCGCGGGCCGACCTGTTCGAGGGTTACGCACCCACGGTGCTCGCGGTCGACACCGCCGGCACCGTCGTCGCCCGGCGGTTCGTCTACGCCGACACCGATCTGCCCGAGCTGTTGCGCGAGCTCGTCGCTCGCGCCCGGACCCCCGAGAGCGAGGTGAGCCGCGCATGAACGCCATCCGAGACATCCCCAGCACGTCGGCTGCGCCCGAGCGGCCGCGGCCCAGCGCCGTCGTCGCCCGTCTGCGCGGATACCGCCCCAGCCGACGCACCGTCCTGCGGGCACTCGTGCTGGGTGCGGCGGCGACCACGCTCGTCCCGCTGGACTGGTACCTGTCGCGCCGTCAGGCCTCTGCGGAGACGTCGAACCGCTCCGAGTACGGCACCTGCAAGCCCGCCTCCTACGACCAGGAGGCCAACAACTGGTGGGAGGGCGGCGAGGCGGTCTGCTACGGCGGCTGGCGGCGCGGTTCCTACCCGTGTGACAACGGCTACCACCGCGAGGGCACGCACAGCTCCCGGGGCGTGGACTACGAGTCGACGCGGCTGACGACGAACTGTCACGGCCGCAACGCCTGGCGCTGGAAGTCCTTCCGCTGCTCCGACGCGGTCACCACGGCGACGTTCGACGACGGTACCGAGTACACCGGCGTCACCATCGCCGCCTGTGCGCTGACCCAGCAGGAGCTGTCCAACCCGATCCCGGAGGAACCGGACGACCGGGCCGCGGAGGACGACAACGGGGACGAGGGCGACAGCCAGGACAGCGACGGCGAGCAGGGCGACGCCGGGCACGCACTCCTGCCCGGCCTGCACCGATGACCGGCATCCGCCGGGTCCTGCACCCCGTCGTGCCCACGCTCGTGCTGCTCGGTCTCGGATGTGCCGCTGCGGCCGCCGGCGTGCTCGGCATCGCCGCGGCCGCGCCGCTGCTCGCGGTCGTCGCCGGATGCACGGCCGGGTTCGCCAACTCCGGCTCCACCTGAAGCCACAACTCGGCATTCCTGCTGAGCGCGTCGGTCTGGCGCGGCAAGCCCGTTCTTCGCTGGTTCGGCGGTGGGCTCCTGCTGGGGGCGCTCCTCGTCGCGTGTGTCGCCGCAGTGCTCGGCGCGCTGCCGCAGGCACTGATCCCGGCACCGGCGCGTGCGGTGCTGATCGGCGTGCCTGCGCTCGTCGTGCTGGGCCGGGAGCTGGGTCTGTGGCGTTTCGCGGTGCCGGAGAACGCCCGGCTCGTCCCGGAGGACGTGCAGCACCGGGCCCACTGGGGGGCGCTGCAGTTCGGGTTCGAGATGGGCACCGGCATGCGCACCTACTCGCCGTCCGCCCTGCCGCATCTCGCGCTCGCCGCGGTGGTGCTGGTGGTGCCGCTGCCGCTCGCCCCGGTGGTCGCGGTCGGGTTCGCGGTGGGCCGGTTCGCGATGCCGGTGCTGTCGAACGCCTGGAGCGACGACGGCTCGTGGACCGAGGTCTGGGCGGCGGCCCAGCCGATGGTGCGCCCGCTGCTCGCGGTCGCGTGCGTCGGCGCGCTGGGGGCCGCGACGGTCACGGAGTGGCTGTGACGAGGCGTGGCGTCCGGGAGGTGCTCGTCGTCCATGACGCGGCGTGCGGTGTCTGCTCGGGGGTCGCGAGCGACCTGACGAGCCTGCTGCGCGTGCCCGTACGGACACGCTCCTGCCGCGACCCGGATCTGCGCGCCGCACATCCCGATGTCCCTGCCGCGGCCACCTCGTGTCGCACCCCGGCCGTCGGTCTCGTCTCGTTCGACGGCACGGTCACCTGGCGCCTCGGCGTGGGCGCGGCCCCGGCCCTGCTCGGGCTGGTCCGGCCGCGGGCCCTGCCCCGGGCCGTCCGGGTTCTCGCGACCGTCCGGCGCACGTCACGCGCCCGCGCGGCTGATCACCGTTAGCGTTGCACCCGTGGTGATCGATCCGATCCCGGAGCCCGACGGCATCGTCGAACGCCCCTTCGGCGCCTGGGCCACCCCCGTGACGTCCGAGGTCGTCGTGACCGCGGCCGTCCGCCTCGGCGAGGTGCGGGTGGACGGCGTGGACGGGCCACACGACGGTGACCTCGACGTCGTGTGGGCAGAGGGCCGGCCGGCCGAGGGCGGGCGGACGCAGCTGGTCCGGTGTCGCGCCGACGGCACCACGGAGGAACTGCTGCCGGAGGGGCGCAATGCGCGCACCGCCGTCCACGAGTACGGTGGCGCCGCCTGGTGGGTACGCGACGGCGTGGTGTGGTTCGCCGACTGGGCCGACCAGCGCCTGTACCGGCTCGAGCCCGGAGCCGAGCCCGTCCCGCTCACCCCGGAGCCGGGCCGGCCACGTGGCGACCGCTACGCCGACGGCCACCTCGGCCCGGACGGCACCCGGATCGTCTGCGTCCGGGAACGCCATCACGGCGACGCGGCCACGGACGTCGTCAACGAGGTCGTCGTCCTCGACGCGGCGGTGTCGGATCCCCATGGGCCGGGCGAGCCCGAAGTGCTGGTGACCGGCCCGGACTTCGTCGCGGCACCGCGACTGTCCCCGGACGGCGGCACGCTGGCCTGGCTGCAGTGGAACCACCCGGCGATGCCGTGGGACGCCGCCCAGCTCGTCGTCCGCGACCTCGCCACCGGTGAGGAGACGGTCGTCGCAGGCGGCCCGGGGGAGTCGGTCACCGAGCCACGGTGGCGGCCCGACGGCTCGCTGTGGTTCCTCTCCGACCGCACCGACTGGTGGAACCTCTACCGTTGGCAGCCGGGCCACGACATCGAGGCCGTGGTCCGCACCGACGCCGACATCGGGGTGCCCGCGTGGGCGTTCGGCACATCCCGCTACGCGGTGCTCGACGGCGGACGGGTGGTCGTGGCGCGCTGGCGCGACGGGTTCGACGGCCTGGCGGTCCGCGAGCCCGACGGGGTGCTGACCGACTTCGACCTGCCCTTCACCGCCGTCGGCTCGGTGGTCGCCGCGGGCCCGGACTCCGTCGTCGTGGTGGCCGGCAGCCCCACCGCGGAGCCCGGGGTACATCGGATCGACCTGTCCGGCGCGACACCACGGGTCGACACCCTGCGCGCGCCGCGCGACCTGGGGCTCGCCCCCGACGAGATCTCGCGACCGGAGGCCGTGCGGTTCCCGTCCGTCGACGGCGGGGGCGAGTCACGCACCGGACGCGCGCTGTTCTACCCGCCGGTCAACCCCCGGTACCACGGCCCGGCGGGGGAGCGGCCACCCCTGCTGGTGGTGATCCACGGCGGCCCGACGGCCAAGGCGGTGCCGGTGCTGGCCGTCGGTGTGCAGTACTGGACCAGCCGCGGCTTCGCGGTCGTCGACGTCGACTACGGCGGCTCGTCGGGTTACGGCCGCCCGTACCGCGAGCTGCTGCGCGGCCAATGGGGCGTCGTCGACGTGGCCGACTGCCTCGCCGCCGCCCGGGCGCTCGCGGACCGCGGTCTCGTCGATCCCGGCCGGCTCTGCATCCGCGGCGGGTCGGCTGGCGGCTACACGACGCTGGCCGCGCTGGCCCGGGACGACACGCCGTTCGCGGCCGGGGCCGACCACTTCGGTGTCGCCGACCTCGAGGCGCTCGCCCGCGACACCCACAAGTTCGAGAGCCGCTACCTCGACGGGCTCGTCGGGCCCTACCCGGAGGCGCGCGAGGTGTACGTCGAGCGCTCACCGATCACGCACGTCGAGCGGTTCGCGAGCCCACTGATCGTGCTGCAGGGCGCCGAGGACGCGATCGTGCCGCCCGCCCAGTCGGAGACGATCGTCGCGGCGCTGCGGGCGAAGGGCGTACCGGTCGCCTACCTGCTCCTCGACGGCGAGCAGCACGGCTTCCGTCGGGCCGAGAACGTCCGCCGGGCCCTGGACGCGGAGCTGTCGTTCTACGCCCAGGTGCTCGGTTTCCCCCTCGACGAGAACATCGTGCCCGTTGAGGTGGAGAACCTCTAGGCCGTGGTGGCACTCTCGAAGCATGACGAACGAGCGGCCACCGATCCGGATCGGGACCGCGGAGCGCGACGCGGCGATGAAGGCGCTCGACGCACACCTCGAGGCAGGTCGGCTGGACGTCGACGAGTACGGCGAGCGCTCCGCCCGCGCGTCGGTGGCGACCACCGCGCCCGAGCTCGCGGAGCTGTTCGACGACCTGCCGGCCCCGCATCCGGTGCTGCCGGGAGTTGTCGGGCCGCTGCCGGCCGTCGCGCCGCCGCCGTCACCGCCCGTCCGCCGGGAGCCCTCGGGCCTGCAGGTGTGGGGGCCGCGGCTGATGGCCGTCACGCCGTTCCTCGCGCTGGGGCTGTTCCTCCTCACCAAGACCTGGGTGGTGTTCCTCCTCATCCCGGTCATCGCGGTGCTGCTCGGTAGCCAGCAGCGGGGCCGCTGACCGGACCGGCTCGGAGAAGGCCGGTCAGAAGTCGGTGCCCCGGGAGTGCGCGAGATCGTCACCGTCCGGCAGGACCAGTGGCATGCGGTCGGTCAGATCGGTCACGGCGCGCTCCCTCGAGGTCGGTCGCTGACACGTGCCGAGCCCAGCACGGACTCACCGACGCCACAAGGCGTGCCCGAGGGGTGTTGCCGCGGGCCGGGACACCCCAGACTCGGATGCATGGAGACCTGGATCACCGAGCTGACGCCGCTGTCGTTCCTCGAGCGCGCCGCCGAGGTGCACCCCGACTCGGTCGCGGTCGTGTACGGCCCGGACCGGTGGACCTACCGCGAGCTGGCGGAGCGCGTGCGCGAGCTGGCCACCGCCCTGCGCACCGCCGGCGTCGGTCCGGGCGACCGGGTGGCCTACCTGCTGCCGAACGTGCCCGAGATGATCGTCGCGCACTTCGCGGTCCCGCTCGCGGGCGCCGTGCTCGTGGCGATCAACACCCGGTTGTCCGCCGAGGAGGTCCGCTACATCTGCGACCACTCCGGCTCCGTGCTCCTCGTGGTCGACGCCGCGTTCGTGCCGACCGTCGCGCCCGTGGCCGCCGCACTGGAGACCGTGCGCACGGTCGTCACCGTCGTCGACCCGCAGGGCCCACCCCCCGGTGACCCGATCCCGGGGGCGATCGCTTACGCGGACCTGCTGGCCGGCGCTGCCTCGAACGATCTGGCTGACGACAGGCTGTCGTGGACGGTCGACGACGAGCGCGCGACGATCTCGATCAACTACACGTCGGGCACCACCGGGCGGCCCAAGGGCGTCGTGTACAGCCACCGCGGCGCGTATCTCAACGCGCTGGGTGAGGTGCTCCACTCGGGGCACACCCACGACAGCGTCTACCTGTGGACGCTGCCGATGTTCCACTGCAACGGCTGGTGCACGGCGTGGGCGCTCGTCGCGATCGGCGGCATCCAGGTGTGCCTGCGCGAGGTGCGCGGCGACGCGATCTGGCAGCTGATCGACGACGAGGGGGTCACCCATCTCAACGGCGCGCCCACCGTCGTCGCCACCGTCCTCGACTCCCCGCGGGCCCACGTGCTGGACCACCGCCTCGTCATCACGACCGCCGCGGCGCCGCCCAGCCCGACCGCGCTCGCGCGTGCCGAGCGGATGGGCTTCTCGATCGTGCACGTCTACGGCCTCACCGAGACCTACGGTCCGTACGCGGTGTGCCAGTGGCAGCGCCGGTGGGACGGGCTCGAGCCGGAGCAGCGGGCGCGGCTGCGGGCCCGGCAGGGCGTCGGGATGATCCAGGCCGAGCGGATGCGGGTGGTGGACCTCGAGCTGCGCGACGGGCAACTCGTCGACGTGCCGGCGGACGGGGCGACGATGGGGCGAGATCGCCATGCGGGGCAACAACGTCATGAAGGGCTACTACCGCGATCCGGAGGCCACCGCGAAGGCGTTCGCGGGCGGCTGGTTCCACTCCGGCGACCTCGGCGTGATGCACCCCGACGGCTACGTCGAGCTGCGCGACCGGGCCAAGGACGTCGTCATCTCCGGCGGGGAGAACATCTCCACCATCGAGGTCGAGCAGGCGGTGCTCGCCCACGACGCCGTGGTCGACGCCGCGGTCATCGGCGTGCCCGACGAGAAGTGGGGCGAGCGGCCCAAGGCGTTCGTCGTGCTGAAGGCCGGCGCCACCGCGACCGAGGAGGAGCTGCTGGACCACGTGCGCGCCCGCATCGCCCGCTACAAGGTTCCGCGGGAGGTCGAGTTCGTCGACGCGCTGCCGATGACCTCGACCGGCAAGCCCCAGAAGTTCGCGCTGCGGGAGAAGGAGTGGGCAGGCCAGACGTCGCGCATCAAGGGCTGAGGCGCCCGGTTCTCAGGGCGTGCCCGCCCGGACCTGCTCCATCTCGACGGCGGTGTCGTCGACGGGCGCCGTCGGGTCCCCCGGGTGGATCCGCCGCGTCCGGCGCTCCAGGTAGTGCGCGAACTGCGCGAGCAGCAGGCACATCGTGATGTAGATGGCGGCGACGACCATCGCCACCGGCAGGATCGGCGAGCCGAGCTGGACCTGGCTGCCCAGGAAGCGTGCCTGGTAGAGCAGCTCCGGGTACAGGATGATGAAGCCGAGCGCGGTGTCCTTGAGCACCACCACGAGCTGGCTGATGATCGTCGGCAGCATCGCGCGCAGTGCCTGGGGCAGCAGGACGTTCGTCATCACCTGCGTCTTGCGCATGCCCAGCGCGTACGCGGCCTCGCTCTGCCCGCGCGGCAGCGAGGCCACACCCGCGCGGAAGATCTCCGCGAGCACGGAGCCGTTGTAGAGCATCAGGCCCAGCACCAGCGCGGTGAACGCCGAGACGTTGATCCCGAGCCCGCGGGACACGCCGAAGTACATGATGAAGATCAGGATCAGCAGGGGGACGGCCCGGAAGAACTCGACGACGGCGGTAGAGGGCCCGCTGAGCCACCGGTGGTCCGACAGCCGACCGGCGGCGAACACCGCCCCGAACACCAGCGCCAGCACGGCCGCGGCCGCGAACGCGCGCAGGGTGTTGAGCAGGGCGTCGGCGAGCAGCAACTGGATGTTCTTGTAGAGGATCCACTGCCACACGTCGGGGTCGAACTGGCCCGTGACCGCGAACCGGTAGACGACGAAGCCGGCGACGGCGAGCAGCAGGACGACGCCGCCGACCCCGAGAAGCAGGTTGCGCCGCCGGGCGCGCGGGCCCGGCACGTCGTACAGGACCGCGGTCATCGCACTCCCTCGCCTCGCTCGCTCGACCATGACCGCGAAGGCGCTGTGACACATGACCGCGAAGGCGCTGTGACAATGGCTCGTTTGCTTCGCTCACTCACCGGGCCACGCTCCAGCGCTGCTCCAGGTTGCGCTGCAGCAGTGTGAGCGGGATGACCAGGATCAGGAAGCCCAGCGCGACCCACACCAGGCCCACGAGCACGTTGTAACCCCTCTCGGAGAGGTTCTGGTAGATCCCGCCCGCCTCGAACACCGCGAAGCCCGCGGCGATCGTGGTGTTCTTCAGCAGGGCGATCTCGACGCTCGTCAGCGGCGGGACCACCGACCGCAACGCCTGCGGCAGGATGATCGAACCGAGGGTCTGCCCGAAGCTGAAGCCGAGCGCACGCGACGCCTCGGCCTGCCCGACCGGGACCGTGTTCACGCCCGAGCGCACGACCTCGCAGACGAACGCCGAGGTGTAGATGATCAGCGCGACGCACGCCCTGGCGAAGAACGACAGGTCGACGATCTCCAGGCGCGGGTAGGCGAAGGCGAAGAAGAAGAACACCAGCGTCAGCGGGGTGTTCCGGACGACGTTGACGTAGCCCGCGCCGAAGGCCCGCAGGATCGGGACGGGGCTGACCCGCATCGCGGCGAGCAGCAGGCCGCCGATGATCGAGCCGACGGCGGCAACCAGGAACAGCTCCACGGTGCCGACGAAGGCCAACCAGTAGAGGCCGAGGTTGTCGAGCAGAACGGTCACGGTGCCACCTCGCTGATGCTCGACGACGCCGTGACCGGCGTTGCTGTGGGGGATT
>CAVRHG010000073.1:0-41841 GCA_963720845.1 uncultured Actinomycetota bacterium
CGCGCACTGTGCGCCACCGGTAACGCGGAACGCACGCCGCGGGCCGCGGATTCCTCGTCCGCGGACAGGCGTCCGCCCGCGGCGGCGCGCTCGACCGCCGTGGACACGGGGCGATCGGGGTCGCGTCGGTACCAGGAGGAGCAGCGGATCGCCCGGCCGCGGAAGATGATCCCCGCCTCACCACGACCGAGAGGGCCGGCGCGTGAACGCCGACCCCCTCGAGAGGAACCTGTTACGCCTAGTTCTCCTTGTGGTAAGCCTCGAGCACCTCGGCCGGGATGCGGCCACGGTCCGAAACCTTCATGCCGCGCTTGCGCGCCCAGTCGCGGATCGCCTGATTCTGCTCTCGGTCGATCGACGCGCGACCCTTGGGAGCCGCGCCCGCACCGCCGCTTCCAGATCCGGTGCCGGCGCTGCCGCCACCGCGTCGCCGACCACCCGCACGGCGGGCGGCGGAGACGAAGTCGGCGAGCACGTCGCGCAGCCGGCCCGCATTCTCCTTGGAGAGATCGATCTCGTAACTCTTGCCGTCGATTCCGAACTCGACAGTCTCGTCCGCCGACTCGCCGTCGAGGTCGTCGACGAGCCGGATCTCACGGATCTGCGCCACCGTCGCAGCCCTCTTCCTTCTGTTGAATCGTGTGCCCGGGTGCGGCCGGAGTACGGCGCCGCATAGGAAACGATAACCCGAATGCAGACACGATGTCGAGCGCGCCCTGCCGTTCTCACCACGCTGTTCCCACTATGGCGCGGTGCGCTGCCGCATCGATACTCTCGGCCCGCCGAGACACCGCAATGGATCGTCACTCGTTCCGCACGAGCGGGTACAGAATGGTCTCACGGATACCCAGCCCCGTGAGCGTCATCAACAGCCGGTCGATCCCCAAGCCCATGCCGCCCGTGGGGGGCATTCCGTACTCCATGGCTCGCAGGAAGTCTTCGTCGAGCTGCATCGCCTCGGGGTCCCCGGCCGCGGCCAGCAACGACTGCGCATGCAAGCGCTCGCGCTGCTCAACGGGGTCGACGAGCTCAGAATACCCGGTGGCCAGCTCGGTGCCGAACACGATCAGATCCCACGACTCGGCGAGGCGCGGATCGTCCCGGTGCGCGCGGGTCAGCGGGCGGGTCTCCACCGGGTAGTCGCGGACGAACGTGGGCGCAATGAGGGTGTGCTCCACCAGCTTCTCGAACAGTTCCAGCACGACCTGTCCGGCACTCCACGACTCGTCGATCTCGACGTCGAACTCGGCGGCGAGCTTGCGCAGGTCCTCCACCGGGGTGTCGACGCTCACGTCACGGTCCACCGCTTCCGATACCGCGGTGTGCAACGTCACCTGACGCCATTGCCCACCCAGGTCATGTTCGGACCCGTCGGCATGACGAACGGTGTCACTTCCGAACACGGCACGTATACATTCGATCACCAGATCGTGAGTGAGCGCAGCAACGTCGTCATAGGTGCCGTACGCCTGATATGCCTCGAGCATCGCGAACTCGGGAGAGTGCGTGGAGTCGATGCCCTCGTTGCGGAAGTTGCGGTTGATCTCGAAGACGCGCTCGATACCGCCGACCACCGTGCGCTTCAGGAACAGCTCCGGCGCGATCCGCAGGTACAGATCGGTGTCGAGTGCATTCGCGTGCGTGACGAACGGGCGGGCCTTCGCCCCACCGTGTAGCAACTGCAGCATGGGGGTCTCGACCTCGACGAACCCGCGGTCGTGCAACGCGGAGCGAACGGTCCGCACCACCTCGGCGCGGGTGCGCACCATTTCGCGAGCCTGCGGCCGGACGATCAGGTCGACGTAGCGCTGCCGGACGCGCGTCTCCTCGTTGAGCCCCCGGTGCGCCACGGGCAGCGGCCGCACCGCCTTCGCAGCCATCGCCCACCCGTCGGCCATGACCGACAGCTCGCCGCGCTTGCTGGTGATCACCTCGCCCTCGACGAACACGTGGTCGCCGAGGTCCACCTCGGACTTCCAGCGGGCCAGCTCCTCGGCGCCCACGCGTGCCAGGCTCAGCATCGCCTGCAGCTCGGTTCCGTCACCCTCGCGCAACGTCGCGAAGCACAGCTTGCCGGTGTTGCGTTGGAAGATCACCCGGCCGGTGACGCCGACCCGGTCGCCCGTGGCGACGTCCGGCGGCAGGTCCGGGTGGGCGTCGCGGACCTCGCGCAGCGTGTGGGTTCGCGGGACGGCGACGGGATAGGGGTCGTGGCCAGAGGCGAGCATCTCGGCCCGCTTCGCCCGGCGCACCCGGATCTGCTCGGGGAGACCCGAGTCGTCCTGTGCGGGGTCGGGGCTGGCGGGCGGCTCGGTGCTCACCACCCGAGATTAGGCCGTGGCCTGCGGGCCCCCGTCGACGGGCTAATGCGGATGGCCGGGGCGCCTCGCCGGCAGGTCGGGCCGAGATCCGGCGGGATTGCGCAGGTAGGTCAGCCGTAGGCCGAGGAGCGTGAGGTCCGGGACGTACATCGTGATCGTCTCCGACTCCGCCGCCATGAGCGGAGCCAGCCCACCGGTGCCCAGCACCGTCACCGGGCCGGCACCCAGCTCCGCGAGGATCCGCCGCACCAGCCCGTCGACCTGCCCGGCGAAGCCGTAGAGCACGCCCGACTGCAGGCACTCCACCGTGTTCTTGCCGATCACCGACCGCGGGGGCACCAGCTCGACGGTGCGGAGGGCGGCCGCGCGGGACGCAAGCGCTTCCATGGAGATCTCGATGCCCGGGGCGAGCACACCGCCCAGGAACTCGCCGCGCTCGGAGACCACGTCGATGTTGGTGGAGGTGCCGAAGTCGACGACGACACAGGCCGTGTCGCACAGCTCATGCGCGGCGAGGGTGTTCACCACGCGATCCGCCCCGACCTCGCGGGGGTTGTCGACGAGCAGCGGGACGCCCGTGCGCACCCCCGGCCCGACGACCACACTGGGCAGGTCGGTGCGCCGGTCGAGCAACAGCCGCAGCTCGCGCAGCAGGCTCGGCACCGTCGACAGCGCGGCGATGGCGCTGACCTGCGGGGCGTAGTGGCCGAGCAGGGCGCGCACGGCGACGTCGAGCTCGTCGGCGGTCATCCGCGGCTCCGTGCGCATCCGCCAGTCGCGGATCAGCGGTGGGCGCGCCACCGATGCCGAGGTCGTGTCCGCATAGAGCCCGAGCGCGATCTGGGTGTTACCGATGTCGATGCAGAGGAGCACGGTGCGCCGTCCAGATGGTCGGTCCGCCTGGCGGCGGAATCAGGCGTTCGCCGGTGATGCGCGAGCGGGCGGTCGAGCCGCCGGGACGGCGCACTACAGGAAGACCGCGACGTTGTCGATCAGGCGGGTGGTGCCCAGCCGGGCGGCGACGAGCAGCCGCGCGCGGCCGGTCTGGGGGGCGGGTCCCAGCTCCGGATCGCGCAGCTCGAGATAGTCGACGGCGATCGCCGGTTCGGCGTCGAGCACCGCACGAGCCGTCGTCAGCACCGCCGCAGGTCCGCGCGCCGACACTCCCGCACCGGCGAGCAGCGCCCGCTGCAGGGTCGCGGCGAGCGCGCGTTGCTCGGGCGAGAGGTAGGCGTTGCGGGACGACAGCGCGAGGCCGTCCGGCTCCCGGACGGTCGGCACGCCGACGACCGCGAGCAGGAAGTTCAGGTCCGCGACCATCTTCGTGACCAGCACGAGCTGCTGGTAGTCCTTCTCGCCGAAGAACGCGACGTCCGGGCCCACGATGTGGAACAGCTTTGCGACGACGGTCAGCACGCCGGCAAAGTGGCCGGGCCGCACCGCGCCCTCCATCTGCGTGCCGAGCGGTCCCGGGTCGACCGTCGTCGTCGTGGCGCCTGCGGGGTACATGTCGTCCACGCCGGGAGCGAAGACCAGCTCGACGCCTTCGTCGCGGCAGACCTGCAGGTCCGTCTCCAGGGGGCGCGGATAACGCGCGAGGTCCTCGGTCGGCCCGAACTGCAGGGGGTTGACGAAGATCGACACGGCGACGACCCCCGCGCCGGGCATGCGCCGGGCGTGCCGGATCAACTCACGGTGGCCCTCGTGCAGCGCACCCATCGTCGGGACGAGCGCGACGCGCCTTCCGGCCGTGCGCAGCGCCCGCGTCACCGGGGTGATCGCGGCGGGACTGGTGTGGACGGTGAGCTCGCGGGGCGTGTAACCGCCGAGGGTGCGCGCAGTGGTCACTCAGTCCTCCTCGAGGGTGGCGCGCACCTCGTCCGCGGCATGGGCGGGCAGCAGACCCGCCCCCTGCGCGCGGCGGACGGTGCGGGCGGCCAGGACGCGGTAGGTCCGGGCCAGGTCGGGGTCCACGGCGTCGAGCTCGCGCAGGTGCGTCCGGACGGTGCCGGCGTCGCCGCGGGCTACCGGCCCGGTGAGCGCCCGGTCACCGTGGCGCAGCGCGTTGTCCAGCGCGGCGGACAGCAGCGGTGCGACGAGCCGCTCCGCGGGATGGACGCCGGCGCGCTCCAGGACGTCCACGCAGTCGCGCACCAGCGTGATCAGGTGGTTCGCGCCGTGCGCCAGGGCCGCGTGATAGAGCGGTCGGACGGCCTCGGGCACGCGGACCGGTTCGGCGCCCATCTCGACGACGAGGGCCTCACCGACGCTCCATGCAGCCTCCCCACCCGCCTCCCCTGCCCCCTTCACGGCAGCAGTGACCGCGACGCTCGCCCCGGCCAGCCGGGCGACGTCCTCGGTGCGGCCGGTGAAGGTCATCACCGGGTGCAGGGCGAGCGGGAGCACGCCGTGCGCGGTGGCGGGGTCGAGCACCGCGACGCCCTGCGCTCCCGAGGTGTGCACGACGATCTGCCCGGGATGGAAGCAGTCGGCCGCGGCGAGACCGCGGACGAGGCCCGCGAGGACGTCGTCCGGGACGGCGAGCAGGACGAGGTCCGCAGCGGCGGCCGCCTCGTCCGGCGGGACGAGCGGCACCCCGGGCAGCAGGGCCTCGGCACGGAACACCGAGGAACGGGAGACACCGGAGGCCGCGACCACCCGGTGCCCGGCGGCGGCCAGCGCGGCACCCATGACCGCGCCGACCCGGCCGGCGGAGACCACGCCGACGGCGAGCCGGGCAGGCCGGCCTGCACTCATCGCTCCCACTCCTCGACCGACTCGACCTCACACCGCCCGGCTGCGGCTGCGGCGCCCAGGGTAGACGCGACTATCGGGATGCCCCGCTCAACCTGGCTGCGTCACACCATCGAGGCCGAGTGGACTCAGCCTCGTGGCGGGCCCCAGTTGCCTTCGCCGGGCGGCGGGCTCCAGTTCCCACCCTGCGGCCCGGCGCTCCAGCCGGGTGGCGGTGACGGGTTCGGGCGCCAGCCGGACGCTTGCGGGGGCGGCGGCGCCCAGCCCGAGGGCGGCGGACGCAGCCAGGCCGCGGTGAGCGCCTCCGGCCGCCCCATCGCCCGCCGCCGCGCGGCGACCAGGGCGGACAGCCGCTCGTTGTGCCACTCCCAGGCCTGCGGGCCGACCGCCCCGCGGCTCATCCGGGCACGCAGGAACGCCAGCTCGGTGACGGCCGTCTGGTACTCGGTGACCGCCTTCTCGGCGTCCTTGCCGGAGCGTTGCCGCACCGCGCGCCGCCACCGGTTGCGCCCGGCCAGCGTCGACAGCAGCGCCACCTCGCTCGGCGCGATCCACCCGGCCATCGCGAAGGCCGGGAGCTGCTCCGCGACGGTGCGCTGCTCGCGCCGCCGCTGCCAGGTGACCAAGCCGATCATGGCGAGGAACAGCGGCACCATGACGAAGAGGTAGACCCCCAGGAACGTCTCGCCGCCGCCGAAGGTGGCCGAGCTGTTCCAGAGCGCGTGGAGCACCACGGCCAGCGCATATCCGACCAGCACGTACAGCACGCGGGCCACCGCCGAGCGGCTGACTGCGGCGAGCCCGCAGCCGATGCCGGTCATCGACGTGAATAACGGGTGCGCGAACGGTGAGAGAACGCCGCGCAGGATGAGCACCGCGAGCACGCCGCCGTCCTGCCCGACCAGGGCGCCCGACTCGGCGAACGCGCGCCCCATGTAGAGGACGTTCTCGGTGAAGGCGAACCCGGCGCCGACGAGCCCGGCGTAGACGATCCCGTCGACGATTCCGTCGAACTCCCGGCGACGGAAGATCAGCAGTCCGACGACGAACGCCCCCTTGACGCCCTCCTCCACGATCGGCGCGATGACCGAGGCCCCGAGGACGTCGCCGCTGCCCTGACCCAGCACGGCGTCGGCGACGAGGACGGCGCTGCTGTTGATGAGCAGCGCGCTGAGCGCGGCGACGCAGGCGCCCCACAGGAAGGCGAACAGCAGGGTGCGTGGCGGCTCGGGCTCCCAGCGGTCCACCCACAGGAAGGCCCACACGACCGGCCCGACCGGCACCAGTGCGCACACTGCCCCGACGAGTACGGCGCCCACGCCGATGGAGCCGCTGACCAGCCCGAGCACGACGAGCCCGCAGACGCCGAACACGACCAGCCCGGCGACGGTGCCGAGCACGGCGCGCCGCTGGCGGCCGGGGGTGGGCAGCTGAGGGGACGCGACCGCCATGCACAGGGAGCCTACGGGGGCCGCACCGGCGAGCTCAGACCTGCGGCCGTCCCCGGTCGACCCCGTCCTTCGGGTCGTCCGGGTCGTCGGGGGTGCGGCAGCAGTGCTGCAACCACAGGCCGCCGCCGACCAGCACCAGCGCACCGACAGCGCCGAGCGCCGCGGCCCCCGTGTCGTCCGCGGCGGCAGCGATGTCCGCGCTGCGCGGGGCGGCGTACACGAGCAGCCCGACCCACGCCCCCGTCATGATCGCCCCAGCCTGGGCGGACGCACGCGCCACCAGTACGGCCCGCGCCGCGATGAGCGGCTCCACCGGACGGCCACCCGTCCGGTCCCGGATCCGCGAGCGCAGCGCGGTGCCCCCGATCGCCTCGGCCGCCCCGAGCACCGCGAACGGAAGGCCCGCCGCGAGCGGGAAGGACGGCAGCGACCCGTAGGCCAGCCGTACGAGCAGGTGCACGACGACAGCGGCGACGAGCGCCGGCAGTATGAGATCACGTGGCCGGATCGGGATGATGGTCATGGCCGGGTCGCGGTCATCGCATTCCCTCGCTGCGCCCGGTCGGCCCAGAGGGGTTCAACTCAGCGCGCACGCGCTGTGACACTGATTCGCTCGCAAGCTCGCTCACCGCACCAGTGTGAGGTCGTCGCGCCGCCGCATGCCGTTCTCGGCGTCCGGGCCCAGCGCTGCGAGCAGGGCCACGACCGGGCCGCGACCGGGCAGCACCGCGTCCGGATCGACGTCGAGCCACGGCCGCAGGACTGTCGCGCGCTCCGGGGTGCCGGGGTGCGGCAGGAGCAGCTCGGGGTCGGTGCCGACCACGTCGTCGACGATCACGACGTCCACGTCCAGCGTCCGCGGGCCCCACCGCACCTCGCGCACCCGGCCGGCCGCCTGCTCCAGCGCCTGCCCGCGACGCAGCCACCCCCATGCGTCGGTCCCCGGGTCGTCCACGATCAGCACGGCGTTGAGGAAGTCGTCCTGCTCGACGCCGCCCCAGGGCGCCGTCTCGTAGACCGGCGACGCGGCGACGAGGACGTCCGCGAGCCCGGCGACGGCAGTGTGCAGGTGGGCGAGCCGGTCGCCGAGATTGGAGCCGACGGACAGGACGGCGCGCGTCACCGGTGTGCCCGACCGTGACGACTCGCGGCGGCAAACGTGCGGCCGCGCGTCGGCAAACGTGCCGACTCGCGGGTCATACCGGGATGAGTCATGCCGGGATGAGTCATGCCGGGATGAGTCATGCCGGGATGAGTCATGCCGGGATGATCCGGGGGCCGGACGGCGGGGCGGGGTGCGGGGTACGGGTGCGGTGGACGACCACCGCGACGTCCGCGAACTCCAGCGGGATCGGGGCCTGCGGCTTGTGCATGGTGACCTCGACCGCCCGCACCCGCGCGTCGGTGAGCACATCGTCCGCGATCCGTCCTGCGACGGTCTCGATCAGGTTCGCCGGCGGGCCGGCGACGATCGCGGCGGTGCGTTGCGCGAGCTCGCCGTAGTTCAGCGTGTCGGCCAGGTCGTCCGATCCGGCGGCCGGCGCGAGGTCCAGCCACACGGTGACGTCCACGACGAAGTCCTGCCCGTCGCGGCGCTCGTGCTCGAACACCCCGTGGTGGCCGCGCACCCTCAGGCCGCGCAGCGCGATGCGGTCGCTCCGATCGGGTGCGGCGCCGGTCACGACTCTCTCCCGGGCTTGTCCTGGGCCGGGGCCGCGCCCAGCTGTATCGCCGACGTCACCGCGACGGCGTCCATCGACGAGGCGACGTCGTGCACCCGGACGCCCCACGCCCCCGCCGCAGCCACCAGCGCGGTGATCGCGGCCGTGGCCACCTCGCGACCCGCCGGCGGGCGTGGCGTGCCGTCGTCGCCGGCCAGGAGCTGCCCGAGGAACCGTTTGCGCGAGGCGCCCACCAGCACCGGGAACCCGAGCGCCATCAGCACGTCCAGGCGACGCAGCAACGCCCAGTTGTGCGCGGCCGTCTTCGCGAACCCCAGGCCCGGGTCGAGCACGATCCGGCCCGGATCGACCCCGGCCAGCACCGCGGCGTCCACCCGGGCGACCAGCTCGGCCCGCACCTCCCCCAGCACGTCGTCGTACGTCGCGAGGGCGCCCATCCGGTCGCTGTGACCGCGCCAGTGCATGAGGATCCACGGCACCCGGGCCTGTGCGACCACGCGGGCCATCGCGGGGTCGGCGAGGCCGCCGGACACGTCGTTGACGACCGTCGCCCCCGCGTCCAGCACGGCCTCGGCGACCGCGGCGCGCGTGGTGTCGATGCTGACCGGCACACCCTCGGCGACGAGGTCGCGCACCACCGGCAACACCCTGCGCAGCTCCTGGGCGGCGTCGATCCGGCCGGCGCCGGGGCGGGTGGACTCGCCGCCGACGTCGACGAGGTCCGCACCGGCCGCGCGCATCGCGATCCCGTGGGCGACGGCGTGGTCGAGGTCCAGGAAGCGGCCGCCGTCGGAGAAGGAGTCCGGCGTGACGTTGAGGACGCCCAGCACGGCGCAGCGCCCGGGCCGCGGAAGGTCGACGCCCGTTCCGGCGGCCGGACCGGTCACGGCCGGATCAGCGCCATCGCCTCGGCCCGCGACGAGGCCGAGGTCTGGAACAGCCCGCGCACCGCGGACGTGGTGGTGCGCGAACCGGGCTTGCGGATCCCGCGCATCGCCATGCAGAGGTGCTCGGCGTCGATCACGACGATCACGCCCTGCGGGTCCAGCTTGCGGACCAGCGCGTCCGCGACCTGGCCGGTGATCCGCTCCTGCACCTGCGGGCGACGGGCGTACAGGTCGACCAGCCGCGCGATCTTGCTGAGCCCGGTGACGCGGCCGTTAAGGCCGGGGATGTACCCGACGTGTGCGACCCCGTTGAACGGGAGCAGGTGGTGTTCGCACAGGCTCGAGATCGGGATGTCCCGGACGAGGACCAGCTCGCGGTGGTTCTCGTCGAAGGTCTTGTCGAGCACGGCGTCGGGGTCCGCGTACAACCCGGCGAGGATCTCGGCGTACGCCCGAGCGACCCGGGCGGGCGTCTCTCGCAGCCCGTCGCGGTCGGGGTCTTCCCCGACCGCGACGAGCAGCTCGCGGACCGCGGCCTCGGCGCGCGCCCGGTCCAGCTGCGGCACCGCGCGACCGTCGGCAAGCGCGACGGCGCGGACGCCCCGGGGCACCTGCCCGTCGCCGTCGGATGTGCTCAGGTCCGGCCCCCGTCGTCGACCGAGCGCGTCCCGGACGGAGGTGTGTCGGTGCCGTCCCCGGCCTCCGGGGCGCGCCCGTTGCCCGGCCACGGCTGCGTCGGGGTGGGCACGGGTGCCTGCGACTTCCAGCCCGGGGGAGGCCACGACTGCCCGGAGGGCGTGGTCGCGGGCCGCCAGTCCGGCGGCGCGCCGTAGTTGGGCAGAACAGAGTTCGGCGGCTGCGGGCCCGGGCCGCTGTTGGGCAGGCCGGTGGGCTGCGCGGGGCGCGGCTGGTCCGCACGGTGCGCGCCCGCGTGGGAGCCGGAGCCGGGGTAGCCGGCCGGGAAGCCAGGCCCACCGGGGTACCCGCCGGGCGGGACGGGCGGCGGACCGCCGTTCGGCCCCGGCGGCGTGATGCCGTTGCCCCCACCCGGGTACGAGCCGACGGGCGTGGGCTCGCGGGCGGGCTCGGTGTCCGGCGACGGCCAGGACTCACCGCGCTCCCGCGCCAGCTCGGCGGGCGTCTTGATCGGCGGCTTGTCCGACGGCGTGCGCTGGCCGAAGTCGTTGAAGGCGGTGATCCGCGGCCGCTTCTCCACGTGGCCGAAGATCCGCTCCAGATCGATCCGGGTCAGCGTCTCCTTCTGCAGGAGCTCGTACACCAGGTCGTCCAGGACGTCCCGGTAGGTGTTGAGGATCTCCCACGCCTCGGTGTGCGCGGCCTCGATGAGCTTGCGCACCTCCTCGTCGATCTCGTGCGCGACCTCGAGGGAGTAGTCGGGCTGGTTCCCCATCGACCGACCGAGGAAGGGGTCGCCCTGCTCGCGGCCGTAGCGGACCGCGCCGAGCCGGGCGCTCATGCCGTACTCGGTGACCATCGCCCGGGCGATCTTCGTGGCCTGGTCGATGTCGCTGGACGCGCCGGTGGTCGGCTCGTGGAAGACCAGCTCCTCCGCGCTGCGCCCACCCATCGCGAACACCAGGCGCGCGATCATCTCCGAGCGGGTCATCAGGCCCTTGTCGTCTTCAGGGACGACCAGCGCGTGCCCCCCGGTGCGCCCGCGCGGCAGGATCGTGAGCTTGTAGACCGGCTCGAGGTCCGGCATCGCCCACGCGGCCAGCGCGTGCCCGCCCTCGTGATAGGCGGTGATCTTCTTCTCCTGCTCGGAGATGATCTTCGACTTGCGGCGCGGGCCGCCGACGACGCGGTCCACCGACTCCTCGAGGGCGGCGCCTGTGATGAGCGTGCCGTTCTCACGGGCGGTGAGCAGCGCGGCCTCGTTGATGACGTTCGCCAGATCCGCGCCGGACATCCCGACCGTGCGCTTGGCCAGCCCCTCGAACTCGACGTCCGGCGCGAACGGCTTGCCCTTGGCGTGCACCTTGAGAATGGCGCGGCGGCCGGCGAGGTCCGGGGCGCCGACCGGGATCTGACGGTCGAAGCGACCGGGCCGCAGCAGAGCAGGGTCCAGGATGTCCGGCCGGTTCGTCGCGGCGATGAGGATGACGTTGGTGCGGGCGTCGAAGCCGTCCATCTCGACGAGCAGCTGGTTCAGGGTCTGCTCGCGCTCGTCGTGCCCGCCGCCCAGGCCTGCGCCGCGCTGGCGGCCGACCGCGTCGATCTCGTCGACGAAGATGATGCACGGGGCGTTCTGCTTGGCCTGCTCGAACAGGTCGCGCACCCGGGAGGCACCGACACCGACGAACATCTCGACGAAGTCCGAGCCGGAGATCGTGTAGAACGGGACGCCCGCCTCACCGGCGACGGCCCGCGCGAGCAGCGTCTTACCGGTGCCGGGCGGCCCGTAGAGCAGCACACCCTTGGGGATCTTCGCGCCGAGGGCCTGGTAGCGGCCCGGGTTCTGCAGGAAGTCCTTGATCTCGTACAGCTCCTCGACCGCCTCGTCCGCGCCCGCCACGTCCGCGAACGTCGTCTTCGGCATGTCCTTGTTGAGCTGCTTCGCGCGCGACTTGCCGAAGCTCATCACGCGGTTCCCGCCACCCTGGGCGTTGTTCATCATCCAGAACAGGATGAGCAGCACCAGGCCCAGCGGGATGAGGTAGATCAGCATCGTGACCAGGAACGACTCCTGGCGCACGGTGGTGTTGAACTCGGGCTTGTTCGAAGCCTGCTGCAGCGCGGTGAGGATCTGCGAGCTGGAGTCGATCGGGTACTGCGTGATGATCTGTGTGCTGCCGTCGACCGGCTGGTTCAGCGTCAGGCGGAGGCGCTGTTCCTTGTCTTCGATCAGCGCCTCGCGGACGTTGCCGCCCTCGATCTGCGCCAACGCGATCGACGTCGGCTCCTGCTTGAAGCCGCGCGTGTCGTCGAAGAGCACGCTGAACGTGAAGTAGACCAGGATCGCGGCGAGGATCCAGATCAGTGGATTGCGGAGCAGACGCTTGCGGTCCATGCAGCTTCGGCCTCGGTCGGCCTTCCTCCCTGACGAGATCCTCCGGCGGCCCCCCACCGGAGTACGGCGAACTGCCCCGATCCCACCAGGGTAGCGGTCGCAACGCCCGGCTGCGCCGCCGCGCCGTTTCAGAACGCTGTGCAGAACACACGTCCAGACGCCCGAGCGTATCGGCGGGGCGCCGGCGTCGTTGACCGGAACGGGTTGGGGCATCCCGGGAGGAGCAGTACATGGTCATCGGCGTCCGCGGCACGGTCGCGTCGGCCGCCACCGCCGTCGTGGTGGGGCTGGGGGCGTTCGCGGCGCCGGCCGCGCTGGCGGCACCCACAGCGGCCCGGGTCGAGGCCGGCTCGCCCGTCGTCACGGGATGGGCCCCCGCCGGCCGCGCGGCCCTGCACCCGGGCGTCGTCACCGACACCGCCGGCGGCGGTACCTGCACCGCCAACTTCGTGTTCACCATGGGCAGCCGGGTCTTCCTCGGCCAGGCGGCGCACTGCGCGGGGACGGGCGAGGCCACCGAGACCGACGGCTGCACCTCGGCCACGGGGCCGCTGGGCACCGACGTGGCGATCCAGGGCTCCGACGGGCGCGACCGCAAGGGCGCGATGGCCTACAGCTCGTGGGTCGCGATGCAGGCCGATGGCGAGACCGACCCGGACCTCTGCGCCTACAACGACTTCGCGCTGGTCGAGCTGAGCACGGGCGACGCCGCGGACCTCAACCCGAGCGTGCCGTTCTTCGGCGGTCCGACCGGCCTGCGCGAGCGCGTGCTCAGCGCCGGCACCCCGGTGCTGGGATACGGCAACTCGACGACCCGGCACGGCGTCGAGGCGCTGCGCCCGAAGGCCGGCTCGATCGTGGCGGCCAACGGCAAGGGCTTCGGCTACGAGGTGTACACGGTCAGCCCCGGCATACCCGGCGACTCCGGCAGCGGCTACCTCACCCAGAACGGCGAGGCAGTCGGGGTGCTCTCGACGCTCAACCTCGCGCCGCTGCCGGTCAGCAACGGCATGACGAACCTGGCGAAAGCCCTCCGCTACGCGGCGGACCACGGGTTCGCCGACCTGGAGCTCGAGCCCGGCACGGAGCAGTTCACGCCGAACCCGGCGGCGCTACTGCCCGCGGGGGCCTGATGTGTGTCCTGTACATCAACGCCGCAGCGGAGCAAGGCGGAGATGCACAGGTGGGATTGCTGCTCAGGAGTAGACGGCGGGGTCCAGCGTGCCGATGAACGGCAGGTCCCGGTAGCGCTCGGCATAGTCGAGCCCGTACCCGACGACGAACTCGTTCGGGATGTCGAAGCCGACGTAACGGACCGGCACGTCAACGGTGATCGCGTCGGGCTTCCGCAGCAGCGTGCACACCTCGAGCGATGCGGGCTGGCGGGATTCGAGGTTCCTCCGCAGCCACGACAGCGTCAGGCCCGAGTCGATGATGTCCTCGATGATCAGGACGTGGCGGCCGGCGATGTCCCGGTCGAGATCCTTGAGGATCCGCACCACGCCCGACGACGACGTCGCCGAGCCGTAGGAGCTCACGGCCATGAACTCCAGCTGGACCGGGAGGGGCAGGGCGCGCGCGATGTCGGTCATGAACATCACCGCACCCTTGAGGACCCCGACGAGCAGCAGGTCGTTCGGCTGCGAACAGCGGTCCGCGTAGTCCTTGCCGACTTCCGCGGCGAGCTCGCCGGTCTTCTCGCGGATCTGGTCCTCGGTGATCAGTACGGACGCGATGTCCCCGTCGTACACGGAGGGTCCTCCTGGGGTTCGTGCGGGCGGCGTCGACGACGTGCGCCGACCGGAACCAGCGGCCGGACCTCGTCGGGCGCCCGGCCACGCCGCCGTGCGCACCCGCAGCCTTCCATGCTCGCGAACCAGCTCCAACCGCGACGGCAGGGCGACCCCACCCTGACCGCGCCAGCGGCCGACGAGATCGTCGGCGGCGCGCAGGTGGAGGTCGGTGAGCCCAGTGACGCCCCGGGAACCCAGCCAGGTACGCAGGGCTCGTCTGCGGACCGCGGCCGGGGCGTCGGCGAGCACGGCGGCGTCGAGCACGGGCCCGGCGAGCGACTCCGTACCGCGAGTTGCGTGTTCGTGCCCGGCGAGTTGCGCGTCGTGGTCCGCGAGGGCGGCCCCGGCGAGCAGGTCCCCTGCGTCGGCGTCGAGGGCCTCACCGTCGTCGCGCAGCTGTGCAGCGGTCCGGGCGAGCGCCTCCGCGACGCCGCCCCCGAGCACCTCCTCCAGCAGCGGCACCACCTCGCGGCGGAGGCGGACGCGGGTGAAACGGGGGTCGACGTTGTGCGGGTCGTCCCAGAAGGCCATGCCCTGCGCCCGGCACGCCGCCGCCGTGTCCGCGCGCCGCAGACCGAGCAGCGGCCGCAGCCAGGGTTGATCCCAAATCTGCATGCCGGCCAGCGACCGGGCTCCTGAGCCACGGCCGAGGCCGAGCAGCACGGTCTCGGCCTGGTCATCGAGGGTGTGGCCGAGCAGGACGGGCGACTCGGGGTACGGGCGTGCGATGCGCAAGGCGCCGTACCGGGCCCGGCGGGCGGCCGCCTCGGGACCGCCGCCGCCATCCACGACCACGCCGTGCACCGCTGCCGGAACGCCCTGAGCGGCCAGTCCGGCGACGAGCGCGGCGCTGCGTTCGGCGGAGCCCTCCTGCAACCCGTGGTCGATCACCGCGACATGCACCCGGCCGGGTGCGACGGCCCGGGCCGCGGCGAGCAGGGCCGTCGAGTCGGCTCCGCCGGAGCAGGCGACGAGCAGCGGCGCCGCGCGCGCCGGCTCGGGCAGCGCGTCGAGCGCCGCGCGCACCGCCCGACGCACGGCGGCGACGGCCCGCGCCTCGTCGGCATCCCGAGGCTCGGTCGGGTCCGGGCCCGCGATCCGGGGGTCGATGCGCGACACCCGCCCACCGTCCCACGCGCGCGCGGCGTGCGTCCGGGCCCGGGTCTCAGTTGAGCGGGCGCACACCGTCGGGCAGCGCACCGCCTGCGTACAGGCCCGGCGCCAAGTCGGCGAGGTACGTCAGCGTCGCGCGCTGCGTCCACGGCCCGAACGACACCCGCGCCACCCCCAGCTCCGCCAGCCGGGCCTGCGGCAGCGATCCCGGCACGTTGATCACACTGACCCGCCGCTCACCGATGCCCTGCACCAGCGCCGTCACCGTCGGCTCGTCGAGCAGGCCCGGGACGAACACGCACGACGCGCCGGCGTCGAGGAAGGCCCGGCCGCGTGCGATCGCGTCCGCGGTCACGTCCGTGCGGTCGCGGTCGCCGGCGCGCAGGAAGGCGTCGGTTCGCGCGTTGAGCACGAACGGCACACCCTCGGCCTCGCCCGCCTTGACCACCGCCGCGACGGCGGCCACCGCGTCGGGCAGCGGCTTCATCTGGTCTTCGAGGTTCGCCCCGACGATGCCGACGCCGATCGCCCGGCGGGCCGTCTCCCCCGCGTCGCCGTAGCCGGCCTCCAGATCCGCGCTCACCGGCAGGTCGACCGCGGCGGCGATGCGCCCGACCATGTCGATCATCAGGTCGCGCGGGATCCGCTCGCCGTCCGGGTATCCGAGGGTGGCGGCGATCGAGTGGCTCGCGGTGGCGAGCGCCGTCGTCCCGGGAACCTCGGCGATGACCGTTGCGCTGATCACGTCCCAGACGTTGACGACGACCAGAAGCTCGGGATCTGTGTGCAGCCGCAGCAGCTCGGCGGCCCTCTCGGCAGTGGTCACGCCCCGGACGCTACGCCCGGTCTCGATCTTGCGCACCAAGCGTGGAATGACTACTCCATGCCGAGCCGGCGCAGCCAGGACGCGGGGTCGGCCAGCTCCGCGCGCGTCGGCAGTGTCTCGGGCGACTCCCACACCCGGTTGAAGCCGTCCATCCCCGCTGCGAGCACGACGTACTTGGTGAAAGCCGACCCCACGGCGTACTGCTTGACCTTCGCCTCGACGCCGAGCAGCGCCCGCAGCAGCCGGTCCACGAGGCCGCCGCCGCGACGGCGCAGCGTGAACCGGGCGCGGATCGTCTCCACGCTCGGAACGACGTCCGGACCTGCGGCGTCCATGACGTGGTCCGCATGGCCCTCCAGCAGGGTGGTGAGCGCGAGCAGCCTATCCAGCACCGCGCGCTGCTCGGGGCCCTGCAGGAGCTCGACGAGCACGAGCGAGTCGCCGCCCGAACCGCGGATCGCCGAGATCGCCTCCGGCAGCCGCTCGAGGATGCCCCCGCGTGTGCCGTCCGCCATCGACAGGAACCGGCCGACCTCCTGCGCGAAGTAGTCCCGCAGCCACGGCACCGCGGTGAACTGCAGCCGGTGGGTGGCCTCGTGCAGGCAAACCCACATGCCGAAGTCCGCACTCGGCACGTTCAGCGACTGCTGCGCCGCGAAGACGTTCGGCGCGACGAGCAGGAGCCGGCCCTCGCCGTCTGTGCCGCCGAACGGGTCGTACTGGCCGAGGACGCGGCCGCCGAGGTAGGCGAGGACGCCGCCGACCTGCAGGCCGGCCGTCGCGGCGGTGACGGTGCGGGCGACCTTCGGGGTGTGCGGCAGGCGCGCGCCGGCGGTGAGGGCGGCCATGCCGTCGATCGCAGCGGCGGCCCAGGCGGGCCGGTCGACGACGTCCGCGGGCAGTAGCGGCAGCCCTTGCCCCATCCCGGTGACGGCCCGTACGTGGCCCTCGGCGACGGCCGCGTCGGACCGCAGCCTGCGGACGAGATCGAGGGCGGCGTCCCGGCTGACGGGCGGGCCGGCGGGGACCAGACGGGCCGCGGTGCGCCGGGCCAGTGCCCAGTCGACGGGCAGGCCGACGTCGATCTCGGGCTCGGACGCCGGCGCCGGGGTGGGATCGGAGGTCAGGCGCACCCGTCCCACGCTACGTGCCGAGCACGGGCGACGGCATGGCCTGCGGTCCCCGACCGGGTGGCACGGATGCGCAACTCGCGGTCAGTGGCAGCCGCAGCGGCCGAGCTGGGCGGCGATCGCGTCCAGCTTCGGGCGCACGAAGCCCGGGTTCACACCGTTGCTCATCAGGGCGAAGACCAGCAGCCGCCCGTCGGCATCCGTCACGATGCCTGCAAGGCTGCTCACCCCCGTCAGCGTGCCGGTCTTCGCCCGCACCACCCCGCGGCCCGAGGACGACGGCGTGCCGGTGATGAACCGGTCGGCCAGGGTGCCGTCGCCGCCCGCGACCGGCAGGCCGGTGATGATCGGCCGGAGGAACTGGGTGTCGCGCGCTCCCTGGGCCGGGGCCGCGGCCTGGGCGAGCACCGCGCCGAGCACCTGCACGGGGACGCGGTCCGAGGTGGACAGGCCGCTGCCGTCAACGAGCTGCGCGCCGGCTGTGTCGAACCCCGCCTGGGTCAGCGCCACGAGCGTCTGCGCGGCAGCGCCGTCGAACGTGGGCTCCGCATTGCGCTCGATCGCGACCTCGCGGGCGAGCACCTCGGCGAGGACGTTGTCCGACGCACGGATCGTGTGCTCGACGAGGTCCGAGATCGGCGCGGAAGCGACGGTGGCGAGCACGGCGGCACCGGGCGCGGCGGTGCTCTCGGCGACGCTGCCGGCGTCCGCGCCCAGCAACCCGGCCAGCGCCCGCCCGGCCGTGAGCGCGGGGTCCGCCACCCGTGCCCCGTCTTGCTGCGTGGGGTCCTTGCGGCCGCCGTCGAGCATCAGCGGCTCGATCGGGGTGACGAAACCGCCCTCGATGTCCGTCGGGTCCCAGGTCGGCTGCATGGTCGGGCCGCGGTAGCGGCTGGTGTCGACCAGCACCCGCCGCATCGGGGCGGGCGCGGCCTTCCGTACTGCGTCCGCGAGTGCGGTGAGCCGCGACGGGTCGGGGTAGACCCCCTCCTTTCCGGCAGGCAGGGCGGTGAGGGTCGGGTCACCCCCGCCGACGAGGATCACCGTGCCGGGGTCCGGCCCGGCGACGACCCGGGTGACCAGTCGGTCCGTCGGGTTCAGCGTCAGCAGCGCAGCGGATGCGGTGAGGAGCTTCGCGGTGCTGCCGGGAACCAGCGGGGTGCCGGCGGTGCGGCTCCACAGGACGGTGCCGGTGGCCGGGTCCGTCACCGATCCGGTGAATTCGCCCAGGCCACGTGCCGAGGCCAGCGGGTCGAGCACGGCACCGACGCCGGTGGCGGTGGCGGACGGCGCCGTCGCGGCCAGCGGTCCGAGCGCGGGCACCGGGGCGACGATCGCGACCGGAGCCGGGGTTGCGGCGTTCGCACGGGTCAACCCGGGAACGGTGAGGGCCGTCGCCGTACCGGCCGAGCCGGCCAGGGCCAGTGCGACGAGCACGGTCGCGACCCGGCGCCGGCGGTCGCCAACACCCGTCCCGCGCGACCTGGCGCCCACGGCCGCACCCCCTCCCGCATGCGTTCGACGGCCTCGACGGCGTCGACCGGTCTCCTTGAACTGGACGCGGTCCCCCACACTAGTTGCAGGCACCACGCCGGTCGGCCGACCGGTCGTGGTTCGACCCACCCGCGAACCGACACCAGGAGCAACGAACCGTGGACTTCGACGTCACCATCGAGATCCCCAAGGGCGGCCGCAACAAGTACGAGGTGGACCACCACAGCGGCCGGATCCGGCTGGACCGGACCCTGTTCACCGCGACGCAGTACCCGGCGGACTACGGGTTCATCGAGGACACACTCGGTGAGGACGGCGACCCGCTCGACGCGCTCGTCCTCGTCCGGGAGCCGACGTTCCCGGGTTGCCTGATCCGGTCCCGCGCGATCGGGATGTTCCGGATGAAGGACGAGAAGGGTGGCGACGACAAGGTCCTCTGCGTGCCGAGTGACGACCCTCGCCAGGAGCACCTGCGTGACATCCACCACCTGTCCGAGTTCGACCGGATGGAGATCCAGCACTTCTTCGAGATCTACAAGGACCTCGAGCCCGGCAAGAGCGTCGAGGGCGCCATGTGGGTCGGCCGCGCGGACGCCGAGCGCGAGATCAAGGCCTCTTACCAGCGTGCGAAGGACGAGGAGCCCGTCGAGGAGGCCGAGGAGGGCGGCGGGCAGGGCCCGGCGCTGTAGCGCGGCCTCAGGACCGGGACGGCCCCGTGCGCGCCTTGTGGCTCTCGAAGCTGTCGGTGAAGCGGGAGAGCAGCCGGACGAAGGCCTGCCGGTCGTCGTCCGGCCAACCGCTCATGAGGCTGGCGATCCCACGGTTGCGGAGCTGCCGGTTCTCGTCGAACACCCGCCTGCCCTCGTCCGTGGCGACGAGCAGGGTGGCGCGGCCGTCCGCCGGGTCCGCGACCCGCTCGACGAGCCCGAGCTGCACGAGGTGCGTGACCTGCCTGCTCACCGTCGAGGGATCGGAGTGCACCGACTCGGCGAGCGCTCCCGCCCGTCGGGCCCCGTCCTTCACCAGATGCACGAGCAGCAGGTAGGTTGCGCGGTCGACGGCGTCCGCGTGCTCCGCCTGATACTGGGCCTGGACGCGCTCGATGAGGCGCACGAGGCGGACGAGCTGGCTGCCGATCTCGTCGGCGGTGCGTAGCTCCTCGGTCGTGGTCACATCTCCCCCCGAGGCCCTCTTGCGTGCGTCATGCAAGAACATGCTCACCGCAAGTATGCCCGAAGTGGACGCACCGTTGCTGTGCGGGTCAGGCCGAGACGAGCCCTGCCGCCACCCGTCCCGCCGGTGTGAGTTGCGCGACCACACTTCCGACCGGCCGCACCACCAGCCCGGCCGCGATCAGGCGCTGCGCGACCCCGGAATCCGCGCATCGCACCCCGTCGACGACCAGCACGGGCTCGCAGCCCACGCGCAGCTCGCACCGGCCGGCGGCGACCGCGCGCAACACCGCACGGTCCCGGCCGCAGATCTCCGACTGTTCTTCCCCCGACATCACGACCCCCCACGCGTGTCCTGTGGATCGACGCCGCAGCGGAGCAAAGCGAAGATCCACAGGTGGATTGACAGCGTGTCCTGTGGATCGACAGCGGCACTGATCACTCGCAAAACGGAGGTACCCACTGTCCTGGTGGTTCACCGGCGACACAGCGGGCATTCACCCTTCAGACCACGCCGACGAACGGACGACCATTGCTCCGCCCGCAACGCCGGCACGAAGGGGCACTATTCTGCGGCGCTGCGCCGCACCGGATGGGCCGCACCGACGATGGGACGGAGCTGATGGCGATCTCGGCGGAAGGCCCCCCGGGTGACGTGAGTGGCGGGAGAAGGTGAGCACGGCCATCGACCTCGCGGGTGCGCTGCACGAGGCCGTGCTGTACTCCGCGCCGGACGAGCTGGCTGAACGGCTGGTCCCGCGCCTCTTGCCGTCGCTTCACGAAGGTGCCCCGGTCGTCGCCGTGCTCGACGAGACCACGCGTGCCGAGCTCCGCCGGGCGCTCGGAGACGCTGCCGAGCAGGTGGCGTTCCCCGACCCCGCCCTGGTGCACGGCGTGCCGCCGTTCACCGTCGCGGCCCGGTGGGCGCGGCTCAGTCGCCGCGTCTCGACACCGACGGGCCGGGCCACCGTCGTCGGTCAGCACGTCGAGGGCCTGCCCGGTTGCGGCGAGAACCACTGGGCCCGGCTGGACATCGCGCTCAACGTCGCCGTCGTCGGGCTGCCGATCACGGTGCTGTGCCCGTACCGGATCGACGACCCGGAGCTCGCGCGGGTGGAGGCGACCCATCCCCGGCTCGTCACGGCCGCCGGGATGGTCTCGAGCGGCAGCTACCGGCCGCCCGTCGAGGCGCTCGTCGAGTACCCGCCGCCGCCCCCTCCCGAGCTCGGGCCGTTCGCGGCGGAGCTGTCCTTCGGCGCGGAGGAGCTCGGTGACCTGAGGCACCTGGTCGCCGAGGTCGTCGGCCGGAGCGGCGCCGCCCCCGACCGGGTCGCGGACCTGGTGCTGGCGGTCAACGAGATCGGGTCGAACAGCATCGAGCACGGGGCAGGCCAGGGCCGCCTGCGGCTGTGGGTGACCGACGAGGCCGTCACCGCGGAGGTCGCGGACGGGGGAACCGCGGACCTTCCGTTCCCCGGCATGGTCGCCCCGCCCGCGGTCGGGGCCCGGGGGCGCGGGCTGTGGCTGGCCTCGGAGCTGTGCGACGTCCTGCAGGTGTGGAGCGACACCAAGGGCACCGTGGTCCGGCTGCGGATGGACCACGAGGCGTCCTAGCTCGGTCAGATCGGGCGTAGCCCCCAACTGCCCCGCCAGCTCTCCCCCGGCTCGATCGTGATCAGGCCGGTGCCGGAGTTCAGCGCGTCGGGCGGGCAGGTCATCGGCTCGACGGCGACGGCACGGCCGCGACCGGGGTGATCGTCGGGGGTGAAGACCTGCACCCAACCGAACGCGGGCTCCGCCCACACCTCGACACCCCCGGCGGGCCCGAGCAGCCGGTGGCGCACGAGCTCGTCGCCGGGGGCGGGCACGCAGCCGCCGAACGCGGCGTCCAGCATCAGGCCCTTGAGGGGGCGGCCGTCGCGGAAGTCGGTGTCCCCGTCGACCGGAACGGCCGGACCGGTGGGCAGGCCGCCCGCGAGCGGGAGCGCCGTGGTGGCGGCGAGCTGCAACGTGCAGTCGTCGATCGCGGTGTCGCCGGCCCGGACGTACGGGTGGGCACCGACACCGAACGGCACGGCGGCCGCACCGATGTTGGTGACGGTGTGGGTGACGGTGAGCCCGTCGGCGGCCACGGCGTAGCGGACCTGGGTCCCCAGCGGCACCGGCCAGCCGGGCTGCGGTGCGACCCGCGCCGCCAGGGTGATCGCGTCCGCGGCCCGGTCGGTGACGTCGTAGAAGGTGTAGCGCAACAGGCCGTGGATGGCGTTGCCGGCGGCCGACTCGTTCAGCGCGAGCTGCTGGGGGGTGCCCTGCCAGGTCCACCGACCTCCCGCAGTGCGGTTCGGCCAGGGCACGAGCACGGTGCCGGCGCCGCGCGGGGGGCGGCTGTCGAGCGGGAAGGGCTCGACGTAGGGCAGGCCGTCCGAGGTGAACGTGCGCAGGCCCGCGCCGACCTCCGTCACGACCGCGCGGACCCCGCCCGCGGTGATCTCGTACTGCTCGCCGGTGAGGGGAAGGGCAGCCATGTCGCGCACGCTAATGCACGTCGGCGCCCGTGACGTGCTCCTCGAGCCGGTCCGCGGTGTCGACGACGAGGTGGAACGACCGCTCGAACCCGGATGTCGCGGAGTCATCGAGCGGCACCGAGTGACGGAACAACGCGACGCCCTCCACGGAGACCACCCCGCCGACGACCGACTCCGCCGCGAGCCGCAGCAGCTCGTCGAGGTCGGCGTCGTCCACCTTGCAGATCGGCGAGGCGATCTGCGCCCAGGGCTCGCCGTCCGTGCCGCCGACCCGGCGGACGACCACGAGCTGCGTCCGGTCGCCGGTGGTGGGCAGGTTGAACCAGAGCTCGTCGTCGGCCTGGCGCATCACCTCGTAGCGCACCCGCACGTACGAGACCAGGTCGTCCCAGCCGGCCACGTCGCCACCGTCCTCTCGTCACTGCGGACCGTACCGCGACCGGGGACGGGGCGGTCGCGCACGCCCGGCTACCGTCGCAACGTGCGTGTACTGCTGGTCGAGGACGAGGTGCCGCTGGCGGAGATGGTGCGGCGCGGGCTCGCCGCCGAGGGCTACGCGGTGCAGGTGACCCACGACGGGGTCTCCGGGCTCGCCGCCGCCGGCTCCGGCCGCCACGACGTCGTGGTGCTCGACATCATGCTGCCCGGGCTCTCGGGCTACCGGGTGCTGGAGCGGATGCGCGCTGACGACAACTGGACGCCGGTGCTCATGCTTACCGCCAAGGACGGCGAGTACGACGAGGCCGACGCCTTCGACCTCGGCGCCGACGACTACCTCGTCAAGCCCTTCTCGTTCGTCGTCCTGCTGGCCCGCCTGCGCAACCTGCTCCGCCGCGCCGGTGACGTGCGGCCCAGCGTCCTGCAGGTCGACACGCTGCGGCTGGACCCGGCCCGGCACCGCGTCCACCGCGGCGACACCGAGATCAGCCTGACCCCGCGCGAGTTCGGCGTGCTGGAGCACCTCATGCGGCACGCGGGCGAGGTCGTCACCAAGACCGACATCCTGCGCGCGGTCTGGGACGCGCACTACGAGGGCGAGGTCAACGTCGTGGAGGTCTACGTCGGTTACCTGCGGCGCAAGATCGACACACCGTTCGGGACGTCGAGCATCGAGACGCTGCGCGGGGTGGGCTACCGGATGGCGGACCCGACCTGAGGCTCAGACCGTGGACGGGCGCGGCAGCGGGCTCGGTCGTGAGCTCGGACGCGGCACGGCAGGTGCCGGCTCGGGCTGCGCCTCCGGCGGCAGCGGGAGCCGCACCCGGAACAGGGCGCCACCCAGCGGACTGCCGACGACGTCCACCGTGCCGCCGTGCGCCGCGACCACCTCCGCGACGATCGCGAGCCCCAGCCCGGCGCCGCCGTCGGCCCGGGCGCGGGCGTCGTCGAGGCGGACGAACCGCTCGAACACGCGCGCCCGCTGCTGCGGCAGCACGCCCGGCCCGTCATCCGCGACGTCCAGCGCCGCGTACTCACCGGAGCGCCGCACCGAGACCACCACCGTCGACCGGGCGTGCCGGCAGGCGTTGTCGACGAGGTTGCGCACGACCTGGGCGAGCTGCCCCCGGTCGCCGACGACCCGCACGTGCGCGGCGTCGATCCGGGGGACGATCCGGCCTGCCGGCCGCAGCCGCTCCGCCTCGGCCACCTCGTCGAGGTCGACGTCCTCGAACCGCGGCCGCAGGCCGCTCTCGTCGGCGCGGGCGAGCAGCAGCAGCGCGTCGACCAGCCGACCCAGCCGCGCGGTCTCGCCGCGCAGCGCGGTGACCGTGTCGCGGTCTGGGTCGTCGCAGTCTGGGTCGTCGCAGTCTGGGTCACCGCGGGCCAGCAGCTCCAGGCCGGTCGCGATCGTCGCGAGCGGGCTGCGCAGCTCGTGGCTCGCGTCGGCGACGAAGCGGCGCTGCACGGCCTGGCCGGCCTGCAGCCGGGCGAGCATCTCGTTCATGGTCTCGGCCAGCCGACCGACCTCGTCGCGGGCCGGGGGCACCGGCACGCGGACCGACGGGTCGCGGGTCGTCGCGACCCGCGCGCGGATGGCCTCGACCGGGCGCAGGGCCCGCCCCGCGGCGAGGTAGGTGACGATCCCGGTGATCAGCACCAGCAGCGGGATCCCGATCAACACCAGGTGGAAGACGGTGTCGACGGCCTCGTGCACGTTCTCCAGCGGCTGTGCGGCGTAGACGACGAGGTCGCGGCCCTTCACCGACGTCCCGTAGGCGACGACCATGACCTCCTCGGTCGTCTCGGGGGCGGTCTGCGTGATCCCGTCCCGGTGGGTCACCCACGCCTTCGGCACGACCTCGGTGTCGCCCGGGTCGGGCAGTACCGACGCCATCGGCTTCATCGTCCACAAGGGGTTCGAGGCACCGAGGACCTCGAGGTCGTGGTCGCCGTCGTCGCCGTAGTCCCGCACCACCTGGACGAGGTCGCCGCGCTCGGCGGTGGCGTCGACGGCGTTCTGCTTGACGTCGTCCTCGAAGTTCGCCGCGACCCGCTGGGCCACCACCTCGGCCTGCTGCTTCCCGGTGTCCTCCAGCGAGCTGCGCAGCAGCCGGTCCGTGAGCAGGACGAGCGCAGCACCGGCGAGCAGCAGCACCACGGCCACGGAGAGGGCGGCCGCGAGGGAGGTGACCACCCGCACACCCAGCCGGGCACGCAGCCAGCCGAGGGCGCCGGACATGCGATCGAGGGTATCCGCCACCGCCCAAGACCAGGCTGAGAACGCTGCGGCACCGGGTGGGCCCGCGCCCGCTCGCGCATACTCGCGCGATGAGACGGACGAGGGCGTCCCTCGGGGCGGCTGCCGTGGCAGCGCTGACTGGGGTCGCGGCGCACGACCTGCTCCAGCGGCGGCACGCGATCCTGCGCAACTTCCCCGTGATCGGGCACGCCCGCTACCTGATCGAGAAGCTGGGGCCGGAGCTGCGGCAGTACGTCGTCGCCGGCAACGACGAGGAGCGCCCGTTCAGCCGGGACCAGCGCCGGTGGGTCCACGCCTCAACTACATCCGCACTCTGCGCCGGGACCTGTCAAGCTCGCGGAGGCCACGGGCGTCGAGCACCCCGGGCTGATCGGCTGCCCGTCGGTGGAGATCCTCACGGGCAGTCGGCGACGCCGCTGGACGAGGTGTACGGCTACGACCCGGGCTGGGGCTACCCGTCGGCGGCGGACCGCGCCGACATCGCCAGCCTGATGCGCGCGACCGCTCCCCGGGGCGGGCCGACCTCGGGAGAAGCCACTGAGGAGGTGCGCATCCCGCGTTCTGCCGTCTCCTGACAAATCAGCGGGGCGGCGGGGGGAGCTCGCCCGAGCCGCGCGGAACCAGCACCGTCGGCACCGGGTACGTCGCCGGGGGCCCGGCCTCCCTCGCGAGCCGGGCGAAGAGCAGGTCCGCCGCGGTCGTCCCGATCCGCCGCACGTCCTGGGCCACCACCGTCACCGCGGGGGACAGCAGGTCCGCGGTCACGAAATCGCCGAACCCGATCACCGCGACCAGCCGCTGCAGTCCCAGCCGGTGCAGCGCGCGCAGTGCCGCGACGGTCACGGCGGCGCGCGCGGTGAACAGCGCCGTCGGCGGGGCGGACGTGCGGAACAGCGCCGTCACGGCCTGCTCGGCGAGGGCGGCGTCGGTGAGGTCGGGCACGACCAGCGCCGGGTCGGGGACCAACCCGGCCGCCTCGAGCCCGGTCCGGTAGCCGTCGAGCCGGGCGGCGCCCGCGGCCCGGTCGCCGAGGAAGGCGATCCGGGTATGGCCGGCCGCCGTGAGGTGCCGGACGGCCGACACCGCGCCGGCCGCGTCCGTCGCCACCACGGTATCGACGTCGAGCCGACCCGGGACCCGGCCCACGCACACGACCGCGGTGCCCGAGGCCACCTCGGGGGCGAGGTAGGACTGGTCGGCCGCGGCCGGCAGGAGGATCAGGCCGTCGACGCGGCGGGCAATGAGAGCGGCCGCGAGCGACCGCTCCCGGCCGGCGTCGCCGTCGACGCTCGCGGAGAGCACCACCACCCCGCGCGCGTCGGCCACGTCCTGCACCGCGCGCAGGACCGTCGCCGAGAACGGGTCGGCGACGTCGTCGAGCAGCAACCCGATCGACGCGGTGCGGGCGTCGGCGCGGCGCAGCACACGGGCACCGACGTTGGGCCGGAAGCCCAGGTCGTCGACGGCCTGCCGGACCAGGCCGACGAGCGCGGCCGAGACCCCCGACTCGTCGTTGACCACCCGCGAGACGGTCTTGAGGCTGACCCCGGCGCGGGCGGCGACGTCGCGCATCGTCGGCCGCCTGCCGTCGTTCACGCCCGCCCCTCCCTCCGGCACGTCGCGCCGTGGGTGATCGTTACGGAACCGTGATTCCGCCTGCCCGGATCCGCGCTTGCCCGACAGTGTGGCGTGCCTCACGCTCCGCCGACAACGTTGTCCACCGGCTTCCCGGTCGATGAAGACGAGAGGTCTCACCAGTGCGGAACCCCATCTCCCCCTGCGGCCGCCGTGCCGCCGTGATCGCCACCGGCCTCACGGCCTCCCTCGTGCTCGCTGCCTGCGGGGGCGGCGGGTCGTCCGGCTCCAGCGGATCGGGCGCGACCGGGGGCGCCTCCGGCGACCAGGCGATCGTCGGCCTGATCACCAAGACCGACACCAACCCGTTCTTCGTCAAGATGAAGGAGGGAGCGACGCAGGCCGCGCAGCAGGCGGGCGTGCAGCTGCAGAGCTTCGCCGGCAAGCAGGACGGTGACAACGAGGCGCAGGTCCAGGCCATCGAGAACCTGATCTCGGCGGGCGCCAAGGGGTTCATGATCACGGCGAACGACTCCAAGGCGATTGTCCCGTCGCTGGACAAGGCCAAGCAGGCCGGGATGCTCGTCATCGCACTGGACACGCCGGTCGACCCACCCGATGCCGCCGACGCCACCTTCGCCACCGACAACTTCCAGGCGGGCAACCTGATCGGGCAGTGGGCCAAGGCGAAGTTCGACGCCGCGGGCAAGCAGGCCAAGATCGCAATGCTCGACCTGAGCCCCAACGGCGTGTCCGTCGACGTCGAGCGCGACCAGGGCTTCCTGTCCGGCTTCGGCATCGACGTCGCCGACAAGGCGCGGATCGGCGACGAGTCCGACCCGCGGATCGTCGGGCACGACGTCACCGACGGCGCCGAGGAGGGCGGCCGCACGGCGATGGAGAACCTCCTGCAGAAGGACCCGTCGATCAACCTCGTCTACACGATCAACGAGCCTGCCGCGGCAGGCGCCTACGCCGCGCTCGAGGCGGCGGGCAAGCAGAACGACGTCACGATCGTCTCGGTCGACGGCGGCTGCCCCGGCGTGGCGGCGGTCAAGGCGGGCCAGATCGGCGCGACCTCGCAGCAGTACCCGCTGAAGATGGCGCAGGAGGGCGTGAACGCGATCGCCGCGTTCGCCAAGGACGGCACCAAGCCGGAGAACACGGCCGGCAAGACCTTCGTCGACACCGGCGTCAACCTGATCACCGACCAGCCGCAGACCGGCGTCCCGTCCCAGGACACCACCTTCGGCCAGCAGAACTGCTGGGGCTGACGGTCCTGCGCCCGGCCGGCCGGAGTGCCGGCCGGGCCCATCTCTTGACGGACCGGGAGGTCCCCATGGCAAGCGACGTCTCATCTGACGACGCCCCGTCCGGCGGTGTCTCATCGGGTGGGGGAACGGCCACCCGCGCGCCCGAGCCCGCCGCCGGGTTCGACCAGCACCGGACCGAATCGCTGGGCCTGCGCATCCAGCACGTCCTGCATGCTCGCCCGATCCTGGGACCGCTCGCGGTCCTGCTCCTGTCGATCATCGCGTTCTCGATCATCAGCGGCCGGTTCCTCTCGGCGGCCAACCTCGGGCTCGTGCTCGCCCAGGTCACGGTCATCGCCGTGCTGGCACTGGGTCAGACGCTGGTGATCCTCACCGCGGGCATCGACCTGTCGACGGGCGCGATCTGCGTGTTCACCTCGGTCATCATGGCCAACCTGACCACGAAGGCCGGTCTGCCCGGCGGCCTGGCGTTGATCGTCGGCTTCCTGTGCGGCCTGGCGATGGGGTCGATCAACGGGCTGCTGGTCACCCGGCTCAAGCTGCCGCCGTTCATCGTCACGCTCGCCACGCTCAGCATCTTCTTCTCGCTGAACTCGGTGGTGAGCCGCAGCGAGACCATCCGCGGCTCGGACATGCCGCCGATCATGACGTGGACGGGTGACACGATCGGGCTGGGCGGGTTCCGCCTCACCTACGGCACGGTGATCATGCTCCTGCTCTTCGGCGCCTTCTACTACGCGTTGGGCCAGACGGCCTGGGGCAAGCACGTCTACGCCACCGGTGACGACATCGAGGCCGCCCGGCTGGCCGGTATCCGCACCGACCGCGTGCTGCTGTCCGTCTACGTCGTGGCCGGCGCGCTCTACGCGATCGGCGCCTGGGTGCTGATCGGCCGGCTGGCGTCGGCCAGCCCGAACGTCGGCGTCGAGTACAACCTCGACTCGATCACCGCCGTGGTGATCGGCGGGACGAGCCTCTTCGGCGGCCGCGGCATCGTGCTGGGCACGCTGGTCGGCGCGCTGATCGTCGGCGTGTTCCGCAACGGGCTGCAGCTCGCCGGTGTCGAGGTGGTCTGGCAGGGCTTCGCGATCGGCATCCTGGTGCTGCTCGCCGTCGCGATCGACCAGTGGATCCGGAAGGTGAAGGTTTGACTTCTCCCCGCCCTGAAGGGCGGGGATTCTCCCGGTCACCCGGGAGGGTTCCCGCTTCTTCGACAGCAGCCTTCCCGCGCTCACGCGCGGGCAGGTCGTACACCGTCTCCACAGGCGAGCACCGCCAGCCCGGCGGCTCTGATGGTGCGGGCCGCGTTCACGTCGCGGTCGTGGATAGCGCCGCAGCGGCACGTCCACTCCCGCACGTGCAACGGCAGGCCGTCCCGGACCGCTCCGCACGCGGAACACGCCTTCGACGACGGGAACCAGCGGTCGACCACGACCAGGTCGCGGCCGTACCACCGGCACTTGTACTCCAGCATGCCCCGCAGCTCCCGCCAGCCCGCGTCGGAGATGGCGCGGGCCAGGCAGTGGTTGCCGAGCATCTTGCGGACCTGCAGGTCCTCGATCACGACCGCTTGGTTCTCGCGGACGAGTCGAGTCGTGAGTTTGTGCAGGTGGTCGCGTCGCCGGTCGGTGATCCGGGCGTGCGCGCGGTGCGCCCGCCCGAGCCGGACGCGGTCGGCCCGCTCGTGGCGCGGGTTGGTGACCTTCTCCCCGCTGGACAGGGCGACCAGGGACGTGACGCCTGCGTCGATCCCGATCCCGATCACGGTATCGGTGGGCGGGCCGTCCTGGACGGTGACCTCGCACAGCAGCGACACGTGCCAGCGCCCCGCGCTGTCGCGGGACACGGTCACCGTGCTGGGCTCGGCCCCCTCCGGCAGTGGGCGGGACCAGCGGATGTCGAGCGGCTCGACCATCTTCGCCAACGTCAGCGCGCCATCCCGGTAGCGGAACGCCGAGCGGGTGTACTCCGCCGACGCCCGGGATCGCCGCTTGGTCTTGAACGTCGGGTACTTCGCCCGCTTCTCCCAGAAGTTCGTGAACGCGCCTTGCAGGTGCCGCAGTGTCTGCTGCAACGGCACGCTGGACACCTCACCGAGGAACGCCAGCTCGCGGCTCCGCTTCCACCCGGTGAGCATGGCCGAGGACTGCACATAGGTGATGCGCCGCTGCTCCGAGTACCAGGCTTTCGTGCGGGCTTCCAGCGCCAGGTTGTAGACCTTCCGGACACACCCGAAGGTCCGGTTCAACTCCTGGGCCTGCTGCTCAGACGGGGAGAAGCGGTACTTGAATGCCCGCCTCACCACCCGCCCACCCACGCGTCACAAGGTAGTACATCGCCGTGTGACGCTCCTGTCCACCCGTACAAGGAGTGCGGCTTCCTCCCCGGCGTGAACGCCGGGGAGCCGCCGATAGGAGTCCGATGACGACCACCGAGGAGACCTCGCCGCCGCCGCGCACCGAGACACCGGTGCTCGAGGCGAAGGGCCTGGTCAAGCGGTACGGGCCGGTCACTGCGATCGCCGGGAGCGATATCGAGCTCTACCCCGGCGAGATCCTCGCGGTGATCGGCGACAACGGCGCTGGCAAGTCCAGCCTGATCAAGGCGCTGTCCGGGGCGCTGATCCCGGACGAGGGCGTGATCAAGCTGGAGGGCCGGGAGGTGCGCTTCGCCAACCCGATGGACGCCCGGCGCGCCGGCATCGAGACCGTCTACCAGACCCTCGCCGTCGCCCCCGGGCTGGACATCGCGGACAACCTGTTCCTCGGCCGCGAACAGCGCAAGCCCGGGGTCCTCGGCTCGGTGTTCCGCATGCTCGACCGCAAGCACATGCGCGAAGAGGCCAAGCGCTACATGAGCGAGCTGGGGATCGCCACGCTGCAGAACATCGGTCAGGCGGTGGAGAGCCTGTCCGGCGGGCAGCGCCAGGGCGTGGCGGTGGCCCGCTCGGCGGCGTTCGGCAGCAAGGTCGTGATCCTCGACGAGCCGACGGCGGCCCTGGGCGTCAAGGAGGGCAACCGGGTGCTGCAGCTGATCCGCGACGTCCGGGACCGCGGGCTCCCGGTGATCCTGATCAGCCACAACATGCCGCACGTGTTCGAGGTTGCCGACCGGATCCACATCCAACGCCTCGGCACGCGGGCGACGGTGATCACCCCGCAGTCACACTCGATGTCCGAGGCGGTGGCGATCATGACGGGCGCGGCGGAGCCCCCTCCCGCGGTGGCCTGAGCGGGGCGCCTACGCGGCGACCACGATCTTCCCCGCCTCCTCGCGCACCGGGTACATGCGGACGGCGTAGTCGCCGTTCAGGCACGTGCCGTCCGCCAGCGAGAAGAGGTAGTTGTGCAGCGGGCAGATCACCTTCTTCGCGTCGAACTGCCCGTCCGCCAGCGGGCCTCCCGAGTGCGGGCAGACCGCGTCGACGGCCCGCAGCTCGCCCGACCGCAGCCGGAACACCGCCACCATCGTGTCGCCGACCGCATACGCCCGCGCCCCGCCCGGGGGCGGGTCGTCGGCGGCCGCGACGGCGTGCTGCGACGTGCATGCACGTCGTGCCCGTGCTGCATCAGCCCGTAGGCGGCCTCCGGCCCGGGCTCAGGCTGGGGGACGATCACCGGGCAGGGCAACGGCCAGGGGGCGCGAGCACGGGCGGAAGGCGGACTAGCTGCCCGGGTACCGCTCGCTCAGGGCAGTGCGTGGCGACGCCTGCGGTCACCACGCAACCCCGGTGACGCCGGCCGGCGGCGTACGGGACAGTGCACCGCGTCGTAGGTCGGGTCGCTCACACCGTCCAGCGTTGGCGACCGCCGTTACGGCGCGGTTGTCCGCTCGTTACGGAGCGCTCTCTCCGCGTCGCCGGCGGGTGTGCGGGGCTCCGGTGCGTGACATCCCACCCCAGAGCTGGCGTCCGCCGACCGCGCGGAGGCACGATGAGGCCGCACGGCCTCTCTCACCGCAGCGAGTGGCCCCACCACGCCGCTGTACCCGAGGGAGACCGATCGTGACCGAGCCTGCCCTCGTGCGTCCCGAACACGCCGATCCCGTCGCCGCCTCCGCCGGCGTCGTCTCCGAATCCGAGCACGAGTCGCTGCGCGCCGACATCCGGCGCCTGACCACCATGCTCGGCCGGACCCTCGCCCACCACGGTGGCCCGGAGCTGCTGGAGCTGGTCGAGCAGGTCCGCAGGCTGTCGCGGCAGGCGCCGGAGAGCGGCGGCGCAGAGATCACGAACGCGCTCTCCGGGCTGGACTCGGGCACCGCCGTCGCCCTCAGCCGCGCGTTCTCCCAGTACTTCCAGCTCGCGAACACCGCCGAGCAGCTGCACCGCTCCCGCGAGCTGCGTACCCTCCGTCCGGCCGACCACCGCCCGCTGCGCGATCTCATGCAGCGGTTGGCCGCGGCGTTTCCCGGGGAGGCGCGCGCCGACGTGCAGGCGGCCCTGGAGCTGCTCGAGCTGCGGCCGGTGTTCACCGCGCACCCCACCGAGTCGTCCCGCCAGTCGGTGCTGCGGGTGCTGCGCCGAGTCGGCGAGGCGCTCGACCGCGGGGCCGACGACGAGGAGCTCGCGGGGCTCGTCGACCTCCTGTGGCAGACCGACGAGATCCGGCCGGGCAAGCCCACGGTCGCGGACGAGGCGAGCGCGATCGGCTGGTACCTGGAGCAGCTGGCGCGCAACACCGTTCCCCAGCTCGTCGGCGAGTTCGAGCGCGAGGCACGCGCCGTCGGGTTCACCGTCCCGGACGACGCGCGGCCACTGGTGCTGGGGTCGTGGGTCGGCGGCGACCGCGACGGCAACCCGTTCGTCACCCCGGACGTCACCCGCCAGGTCATCGCGCTGAACGCGGACCGGGCGCTACGCATCCACCTGCAGTCGGTCGAGCGTCTGATCGACGAGCTGTCGATCTCGACGCGGGTGGTGGGCGTCTCCGAGGAGCTGCGCGGGTCGCTCGCCCGGGACCGGCGCGTGCTGCCCGAGGTGCACGACCTCTACATCCGGCTCAACTCGAACGAGCCCTACCGGCTCAAGCTCTCCTACGTCCGGGCCCGGCTCGAGGCCACCCGCGCGCGGATCCGGAACAGCGCGCCGCACGTGGCCGGCCGCGACTACCTGGGCGCGCAGGAGTACGTCGCGGACCTGCGGCTGCTCGACCGTTCCCTGCGCGAGCACCTGGGCGGCCGGATCGCCGACGGCACGGCTGGCCCGCACGCTGCGCGCGGCCAAGGCGTTCGGCCTGCACCTCGCCGAGCTCGACATCCGCGAGCACAGCGGCAAGCACCATGCCGCGCTCGGGGCGATCTACGACGCGATCGGTGAACTGGACAAGCCCTACGCCGAACTGACCCGTTCCGAGCGGACCGCGCTGCTGGCCCGCGAGCTCGACCAGGGACGCCCGCTGGTCCGCCGCCACTACGGCCTGCCCGACGAGTCCAGGGACGTGCTCGCGATCTTCGACATGCTGCACGAGGTGCAGCACCAGTACGGCCCCGAGGTCTGCAGCACGTACATCGTCTCGATGTGTCAGGGCGTCGACGACCTGCTCGCCGTCGCCGTGCTGGCCCGCGAGGCGTACATGGTCGAGCTCAAGCAGAACCCGCGCTCGTCGGTCGACCTCGTCCCGCTGTTCGAGACGGTCGAGGAGCTGTCGCAGGCCGGCCCGCTGCTCGACGAGCTGCTGTCCGTGCCGGGTTACCGGCAGCAGGTCCACAACCGCGGCGACCTGCAGGAGATCATGCTCGGCTACTCCGACTCGAACAAGCTCGCCGGGATCACCACCTCGCAGTGGCAGATCCACCGGGCGCAGCGCCAGCTGCGTGACGTCGCGGCCAAGCACGACGTGCGCCTGCGGCTGTTCCACGGCCGGGGCGGGTCGGTCGGCCGGGGCGGCGGCCCGGCGGGCGAGGCCGTGATGGCGACGCCGTACGGCACGGTCGACGCGACCATGAAGCTGACGGAGCAGGGCGAGACGATCTCCGACAAGTACTCGGTGCCCGCGCTCGCGCACGACAACCTGGAGATCCTGCTCTCCTCGACCCTCGACGCCACGCTGCTGCACACGGCGTCACGGGTGGACCCCGAGACGCTGGACCGGTTCGACGTGGCGATGGACCACATCAGTGACCATGCGCGGGCCGCGTATCGCCATCTCGTCGACGACCCCGGGCTGCCCGACTTCTTCTCCGCCGCGACGCCGGTCGACGAGCTCGGCCGGCTCAACGTCGGCTCGCGGCCGTCGAAGCGCCCCGGCACGTCGGCTCCGACGCTCGACGACCTGCGGGCGATCCCGTGGGTATTCGGCTGGACGCAGACGCGGATGGTCGTGCCCGGGTGGTTCGGGTTCGGCAGCGGGCTGCGCGCGGCGCGGGAGGCGGGCTACGGCCCGGTGCTCGACGAGATGGCATCGTGGGCGTTCTTCAGGAACCTGCTCGGCAACATCGAGATGACGCTGGCGAAGACGGACCTGCGGATCGCCGAGTTCTACGTCACCAACCTCGTCGAGCCGAGCCTGCAGCCGATCTTCGAGCTGATCAAGGCCGAGCACGAGATCACCGTGCGCGAGGTGCTCCGACTGCTCGGGACGACGACGCTCCTGGCCCGGCACCCGGTGCTGCGCAACACGCTGTCCGTGCGCGCGGGGTACCTGGAACCGCTGCATCACCTGCAGGTGGAGCTGCTGGCGCAGCGACGCAAGTCCGCCGACGCGGACGCCGACATCAACCGGGCGCTGCTGCAGACGGTGAACGGCATCGCCGCAGGGCTGCGCAACACGGGCTGACCGGGCCGTCGGCGTCGCACGTCTGATCGGCCGTCGCACACGTGGTGTGGCTGCCGCACGTGTTGTGCCGGGTGTGACGGTCGCGGCCGCTCTGCGAGGGCGCGGACGAGGTGCGACGGCCACGCCGGCACGGCCCGATCCGACGGAACGCCGCGTTCGCTCAAACGCCGCGTTCGCTCAGTTGGATGGAGCCAACGCCGCGTTCGCTCAACCCGGGTAGTCGCGCAGGAGGTGCTCCTCGGCCTCGCGCAGGTACTCGGCGACCGCCTCCGCCGCGGCCTCGCGCTCCCCGGCCTCGAGCAGCTCGCAGATGCGGGCGTTGTGGGCGAGATAGGGCTCGTGGAACTCGCGACCGGGACGTCGGCGACGTGCTCGCTGCCCGAGGTGTCCGCGAAGCGGACCGACCTCCACGCCACGTCCTGGGAATCGGCCTCGCGGTAACCCGCGGCGGGTCATCCAGCAGCTAAGCCTCGACCTGTGTCCGTTGCCCATGCTGGAGCCGGCTCTGGTCGAGCGCGTCGGCATGGACACCGGCGGCACCCCATGTCGCCAGCAGCAGCACGAACAAGGCGATGGTGGCCAGCAGCCACGCAGCCGCGTCTTCGATATGGTCGGTTCGCCGCCTGGGCAGTCGCCCCGAGGGTGGCGGTCGTCGATCTCGTGACGGCTGCATCAGAGCCCACCTCGGCTGTCCGGTGTCTTGTGCCGCCGTTGATCCTGGCTGCGTTACGGATGGCCCGGCAGCGGCCGACGCCCTTCTTGTCACGGTCCTTCGACCCGGTCGTTCGACCCGGTCCGTCACCGCCGGTCAGGTCGGAAACGCCGCTGAACAGCTGACCGGTCTGCCCGTCCAGCGACTTCGAATCGCTCTCCACGTCGTCCCGGCCGGTCTCGACTGCTCTACAGAGCGGGCCCGTCGGCCGGCTGCGGTCGTGGGGCGGGCGCCGGTCGGCCAATTCGTCTGCGGTTGCTGGGTTTGCGGTGGTGCTGGCGCGGCGCGGATGCGGGATCCTGCAACGGTGACGGTCAGTGCGGGCGTCGACGTGGGCGGTACGTTCACCGACATCGTTGTGCATGCCGAGGGCCACCGGCCGCGGGCGGTCAAGGTACCGACGACGCCGCGCAACCAGGCCGAGGGCGTCGAGCGGGGCGTGCGCGAGGGCTGGTCGGGAGACGCGTTGGGCCTCATGCCCCATGGCACGACGACGGCGACGAACGCGGTGCTGGAGCGCCGCATCGCCCGCACGGTCTTCGTCACCACCGACGGGTTCGCCGATGTGCTGGAGATCGGCCGGCAGGACCGTCCGGCGCTGTATGACCTGTCGGTGACCCGGCCGGAGCCCCTGGTGCCCCGGGATCGGGTGGTGACCGTGGTCGAGCGGATGGGGCCGGACGGCAAGCCGGTCATCGAGCTCACCGAGGAGGAGATCGAGCGCGTCGTCGAACAAGTCGGGGCGCTTGAGCCGGAGTCGGTCGCGGTGAGCCTGCTGTTCGCCTATGCCGGCCCGCAGCACGAACGCCGGTTGTGCGAGGCGCTGGAGCGGCTTCGGGTGCCGATTACCCGGTCCAGCGCCCTGCTGGCCGAGTTTCGCGAGTTCGAGCGCGGCTCCACCTGCGTGCTCAACGCAGCCGTGGAGCCGGTGATGCGCCGCTACCTGTCCAACCTCAGCGAGCGCCTACCCGACCCGACGATCACGGTGATGACCTCGAGCGGCGGTACTGCCGGGATCGCCTACGCCGCTGCTGCGCCGGTGCACACGCTGCTGTCCGGGCCGGCGGCCGGTGTGGTCGCAGCCGGGGCGGTGGCCCGCTCGGCCGGGTTTGACGACGCGATCGCCTTCGACATGGGCGGCACCTCCACCGACGTCTGCCTGATCCGCGGCGGTGCGCCGGAGGTGTCGACGTCGTCGCAGATCGCGGGCCTGCCGTTCCGCACGCCGGCGGTCGGGGTCCATTCGGTGGGAGCGGGCGGAGGGTCGATCGCCTGGATCGACGCGGGCGGGGCACTGCGGGTCGGGCCCCGTTCAGCGGGCGCCGACCCCGGGCCGGCCTGCTACGGCCAGGGCGGGCAGGAACCGACCGTCACTGACGCGCATTGCGTGCTCGGGCACCTCGATCCGGACCGTGAGCTCGGTGGCGGCCTGCGGCTCGACGTGGACGCCGCGCGGAGGGTGCTGGACGCGCTGCCGGCGTCGGCCGGCGGGGCGCACGGCGTGCTCGCCGTCGTCCGCGCGACGATGGCCCGCGCGCTGCGCAAGGTGAGCACCGAGCGGGGCATCGATCCGTCCCGACTGGTGCTGGTCGCCTACGGGGGCGCCGGTCCGTTGCACGCCACGGCACTGGCCCGGGAGCTCGGCTGCCCGGCGGTCGTCGTGCCACCCGCGCCGGGAGTGCTCAGCGCGCTCGGCCTGCTGCTCGCCCCACCCCGGTTCGAGGCGTCCCGGACGATGCTGGCCGACGCCGGTACCGACTTGTTGGGGGCCTGGGAGGAGCTGACCGAGGAGGCCCGTGCGGAACTTGCCCGGCAGGGCGTGACCGGCGAGGTGAGCATCCGCCGGGTTGCGGACGCACGTTACGCGGGGCAGTCGCACGAGCTGCGGATCACCGTGCGGGACGACGGCGCGGACCTCGCCGAGCTACTGCATGCCGCGCATGAGCAGGCCTACGGATACGCCATGCGCGAGGAGCGGGTAGACGTGGTCACGCTACGGGTGGTGGCCACCGGGACCCCGATCCTCGCCGCGCCACCGGGCGACTGGGACCAGGGGGAGTCGGCCGAGGAGCGCTCCCGCGACATTGGTGTGGGCGGCGAGACGGTCGAGGCACGGGTGGTGTCCCGGGCGGTGCTGCGACCCGGCGACGAGGTGCACGGACCCGCGCTGATCGAGCAGCCCGACACGACCACGCTGCTGGCTCGGGACGATCGGGCCGAGGTGGACGACGCGCACAATCTGGTGGTGCATCTGTCGTGAGCGAGCTTGCGAGCTCACCATCGAACACAGCAGCGCCGCGAACGCGGCCGACGAGCGCAAGCGAGGAGGACTCGTGAGCGGATTGTCTGCCGTGGAGCTGGAGGTCTTCCGGCACGCCATCGCCGGGGTCGCCGAGGAGATGGGGGTGGCGCTGCGCCGTGCCGCCTACTCCCCGAACATCAAGGAACGCGCCGACTGCTCCGCGGCGGTGTTCGACGCGGCCGGCGAGATGGTCGCGCAGGCCGAGCACATCCCGGTGCATCTCGGGTCGATGCCGGCCAGCGTCCGCGCTGTCCTCGATGCCTACGGCGGGCTCGCCCCCGGCATGCAGGTCTGCCTCAATGACCCGTACATGGGCGGCACGCACCTGCCCGACCTGACCATCGTCGCCGCCGTCGGTGACTCCGACGGTCGACTGCTCGGCTACGTCGCCAACCGGGCGCACCACGCCGACGTCGGCGGCGCAGCCCCCGGCTCGATGCCGGCCGCCGCCACCGAGATCGCGATGGAGGGTGTCCGGATCCCACCGATCCGCATCGCCGACGCCGACGGCGAACGCGAGGACGTCGTGCGGCTGATCGCCGCCAACTCGCGGACGCCGGGGGAGCGTCGCGGGGACCTCCGGGCCCAGTTCGCGGCCAACCACGTCGGCGCCGTTCGGCTCCGGGAGCTGGCCGAGCGGCTGGGTGTGGAACGGCTGCACGAGTCGATGGCCGCGGTCTGCGACTACTCCGACCGCCGCGTGCGCGCGGCGGTGGCCAAGATCCCGGATGGCCGCTACTCGCACTCCGACGTACTGGAGATCGGCGACGGGGTGCAGATCCGCGCCACCGTCACCGTCTCCGGCGATGAGGTGATGATCGACTTCGACGGCAGCGATCCGCAGATCCCGGTGAACTGCAACGCGGTGTTCGCGGTGACGCTGTCCTCGTCGATGTTCGTCTTCCGGATGCTCACCGACCCTGACGCCCCACCCAACGCCGGCTGTTACCGGTCCTTACACGTGCGGGCTCCCGAAGGGTCGGTGGTGAACGCCACATTTCCCGCGCCGACCGCCGCCGGCAATGTCGAGACCAGCCAGCGGATCGTCGACGTGCTGCTGGGCGCGTTCGCCCAGGCGGTTCCGGACCGGGTGCCGGCGGCGAGCCAGGGCACCATGAACAACCTGCTGCTCGGCGCCGGCGGGGACGCGTCGTTCAGCTACTACGAGACCCTGGGCGGTGGTGAAGGCGGAACACCGCACCGGCGGGGCATGTCCGGGGTGCACACCGGCATGACGAACACCCAGAACACGCCCGCGGAGGCAATGGAGCTCGACTACCCGCTGCGGGTATGGCGCTACGAGCTGCGTCACGGTTCGGGCGGGGCCGGTCAGCATCCCGGCGGCGAAGGGCTGATCCGGGAGATCGAGGTGCTCACCGACTGCGTCCTCACCATCCAGTCCGAACGCCGCGAGCACGCCCCGCGCGGGGATCCGTGGCGGCGGGGACGGTGCGGTCGGGCGCAACATTCACATCCACGCCGACGGCACCGAGGAAGAGTTGCCCAGCAAGGGCACGTGGAACCTGCAACGCGGTGACCGCGTGCGCATCGAGACTCCGGGCGGCGGCGGGTGGGGCGAGCCCACGTGAGCGTGCGGGACGACCTGGCAAATCGACCACCTGCACCTACGATCCCTGTGTGACACGCCGAGCAGGTCACCGAAACCGTCGAGACCCACCGCTGCTCGGTCTCGTCGTAGATCGCGTGCGGATACCGGATCGGTACCCAGGCCTGCTCATCGATGCCGATGATCGCCCTGACCACCGAGGGGTGAGGCGGGCGGTGATCGAGAACCGGGCGCCAGCGCGGCGACAGGCCGCGACGATGTCGTGGCCGTAATAGGCCGAGTCCGCGCGCACCAGCACCAGCCCGGCCGCACCTGCCCGCCGTGCCGTGGCCACGGGCGTCGGCCAGCAGCTTCGCCGCGCCGCGGGCGGAGTTGGCCGACCCCCGCCGGAGCCGGGTGGCCGCGATCAGGGGTGCGGACAGCGGAGTGGAAATGACCGCGAGCAGCGCGTTGAGCCCGTTGACGCCGGTGTAGCCGCGTCCGGCGCCCTGCTTGGCGAAGCCGTAGGTCTGGCGCTCGGTGTCGTCGAGATCGACGAACACCACCTTGTGAGCGTCGGGCAGAACCGGCGGCCACGGCCGCGACACCGGTTCTGCAGACCGGCGGCCACGGCGTCGAGCTGGCGGACGTGCCCGAAGGTGAACAGCCGCAGGAACGTCCCCAACGTCGACTGGGCGCGCACCCCGGCGAACAGCCGTTCCATCCCGCCATGGCGCAGCAGGTCCAGGTCGCTGATGGAGTCCGCGCCGGCGACCATCCCTGCGACCACGGCCAGGGCCTTCGTGCGGCATTCGTTCCGCCCTACGCAGCGATCGTGGCCCGGCCAGCCAGCAGGCGGACCAGGCCGCACCGCTGCGCGCGCTCTACAACGCGATCGTGCACCACGAGGCCCAGGCGGCGCGGTGGTCGCGGTGGTCGCGGTGGTCGCGGTGGTCGCGGTGGTCGCGGCGGTGCGTGACTACTCCGCTGAGCTGCCGGTGCTCGGCCTGTCCGGGTCGGCGTTCCTGCGCGCGGCGGAGAAGGCGGGGTTGCGGACGGTGGGCGAGTTCTTCGTCGACCGCGGCTACACCCCGGAGGGTGCCCTGGTGCCCCGTTCGGCGCCGGGCGCCGTGTTGCACGATCCGGTCGAGGTCACGGCGCGCGTGCTCCGGCTCGTCGACAAGGGCGCGGTGGCGTCGGTCGACGGCGGCGACCTCGACGTCCTGGCCGATTCGGCATGCGTCCACGGCGACTCGCCGGGCGCGGTCGAGATGGCGCGCGCGGTGCGGCACGGGCTCGCCGCAGCAGGAGTCACCGTGCGGGCGTTCGGGTGCCGCCGGGCGGCGAGCCGGTCGTGTTCCTCGCCGACCACCCGGTGACGGGCGGTTACCCGGTGGTCGCCACGGTGTGCGACGCCGACGTCGACCGCGCGGCGCAGGTACGGCCCGGTCAGGGTGTCCGTTTCGTCGTCGTCCCCCCGGCCTGGAAGGACACACCGGCGACCGTTCGGAGCAACGTGTCGATCTCGACCGCGGAAAGTAGTTGACGGCGGGATCAGCGGCAATCCGGCACTCGACCAGGTGGCTTCTGCGCCGCAAGGGGTGACGGGTATCTGACAACGTTGTCTCGACAAGACCCCGCGCCGGACGTTCGACTCCGCGCCGAGGACCTCCACTGTGCGCCGGCTGCAGCATGCGCACAGTGCGTGAACCCGGCACAGAGTCGGGGCGGTGGCGCGGAGTCGGGAAGGCCGACCGGGCCGCAGCGATCACCCTGTTGCATCGGACGGAGGATGGACCGTACGGCCGTAACGACGACGAGATCGACAGCGACGGCATGGTGCGTAGCGGTATCAGTGCATCCGAGTGGACTACTGGTGTCACGCTCGCCGACCCCCCATCGGCGGCCCTCGAGGGTCACGACGGAGTGTGACGCGAGACGCAAACTTGAGTGGGCGGCAGGTTCGTCGAGAGCGGGGGCGTCTGACACGTCATGGTTCGACCACCAGGGGGATCGCGGCCCAGCTCGATCGGGGCTTTCGCAATCATCTCGATACCCCGCGTGGTTGAAACCGCAAGACAGTCAGCGATACTGTCCCCCGCTTGCTGGACGCGCGTCGGGAGGTGACGGGCATCGGAACTACGCTGTGTGCCCGGCCGCTCGTGAACGCCCTCAGGATCGCGGTCCTGGTAGCCGCGCTGTGCGGGCTTGTACTCGTCGTCATCGTCATGGCGGCGCCGACGCTGGCGTCGGCGGCGGAACCCGCCTCTGTGAGCGCGTCGAAAAGCACCTCGGACAGCTCCGACGCCAGCTCCTCCGACACCAAGTCCTCGGATAGCTCCTCCTCGGACTCCTCCGACTCCAAGTCCTCGGACAGCTCCTCCTCCTCCTCGGACTCCTCCGACACCAAGTCCTCGGACTCCTCCGACTCGGAGACGGTCGATTCCAAGTCCAGCGACTCTGCCGACTCGGCCCCGTCGACGGCCGCCAGCAACGACTCCGGCCCCTCGGACTCGTCCACGGCCGACAGCAGTGACTCGAACTCCTCGGACTCCGCCAGCGCCGACTCGAAGACGACGGACACCGACAACGCCTCCTCGGCCGGCACCAACTCGGCCAGCGCGGATTCGGGAGCTTCGACCGCTGGCTCAGGCTCGAGCGACGGAGCCGCAACTGCCTCGGATTCCGACACTGAGTCGACGTCTGCCAAGTCAGGGATCAGCCCGGCTGCGGAGAAGGACCCCGCTCCGGCGACCAAGGATCCGTCGTCCGAGCA
>CAVRHG010000074.1:0-13592 GCA_963720845.1 uncultured Actinomycetota bacterium
TGGTCGAGTTCCGGTTCAACGTGTAGCGCCGCCCCATCCACTGCAGGCAATTGTCTAGCATAACGCGGCACGTTATGCTTGCACGGTGATCAGGTCGTTCGCGGACGCCGCGACCGAACGTCTCTGGTCGCGGCGACGAACCAAGCGGTTCGGTCCGGATGTCGAGCGTGCTGCGCTGCGCAAACTCGCGATGCTGGACGCTGCGGAGGTGTTGGAGGACCTACGCGTGCCGCTGGGCAACAGGCTGGAGTTGCTGCGCGGCGACAGAGCGGGGCAGCACAGCATTCGGGTCAACCAGCAATGGCGGGTCTGCTTCGGGTGGACCGCGGCGGCCCGGAGCACGTGGAGATCGTGGACTATCACTAGGAGGTGGCACGCATGACGACACTGACCCCGATCCACCCCGGCGAGGTGCTCATCGAGGACTTCATCGAGCCGCTGGGGGTGACGCAGCACAGCGTGGCGATCGCCGTCGGCGTGCCACCGCGGCGGATCAACGAGATCGTCCACGGCAAGCGACGGGTCACAGCGGACACCGCTCTTCGACTGGCTCGGTACTTCGGTACGACCGATCGCTTCTGGCTGAACCTGCAGGCCCGCTACGACCTGGAAGTCGAGCGCGATCGGCTGGGATCGGCGCTGGAGGCGATCACACCGCTGCGGTCGGCCTGACGTTGCCTGGCAGTCGGTGCTGTGAGTACGCGGGCTGCATCATCAATGATGCAGGTACGATGCAGGCATGCGCACCACCGTGGACCTTCCGCCGGCCGTCCATCAGCGAGCCGTTGAGATCGCCAAGCGCACTGGGCAGTCGCTGTCGGCCGTCGTCGCCGAGTTGACCATCCGTGGACTGAGCCAGCTCGACCAGCCTGTCGTGATAGGTACCGACGAAGGTTCCGGATTCCCGGTCATCAGTGTCGGTCGTCGGGTTACCTCGGAGCAGGTCGCGGCCGCGCTGGACGAGGAGTGACGACCTACCTCCTGGACGCCAATGTGCTGATCGCTCTCACAGTTGGCGAGCACGAGCACCATGCGCGGACATCCGCCTGGGCGTCCGGGATCAGTAGGTTCGCGCTGTGTTCGGTGGTGGAGGGTGCGTTGGTCCGTTTCCTGGTCCGCATCGGGGAGAGCGCTCGGGTGGCGCAGGAGGTACTCCGAGCCGTCCACGCCCTGCCAGGTTGCGAGTTCTGGGCCGACTCTCTGTCGTACGTCGGGTCGGATCTCGGTCACGTCCGCGGACATCGACAGGTGACCGATGCGTATCTCGTGAGCATGGCCGCAGGTCGACCTGACTCCGCGTTGGCGACTCTCGACGAGGGGCTTGTGCAGTCGCTGCCAGAGCGGACGTTGCTGGTGCCTACGGCGCGATGATGCCGATCTGCGACCGACCCCCGCTCACCGCCAGCCGAGCTCCGGGGCGAGGTGGGTGAGCACGCTCTCGATCACGTGCGCGTTGTAGTCGACGCCCAGCTGGTTGGGCACGGTGAGCAGCAGGGTGTCCGCGGCGGCGATCGCCTCGTCCTCGGCGAGCTCGGTGATCAGCTTGTCCGGCTCACCCGCGTACGTCCGGCCGAACCGGGCGTTGCCGCCGTCCAGATGCCCGACCTGGTCGGTGCTGGCGCGTTCCTGCCAGAAGAGCTGCCGGTCGAGATCGTTGACGATCGGGAAGATGCTCCGGCTGACCGACACGCGCGGCTCGCGGTCGTGCCCGGCCGCCTTCCACGTGTCCCGGAACCGCTCGATCTGCTCGGCCTGCAACTGGTGGAAGGGCACACCGGTGTCTTCTGTCAGCAGCGTCGAGCTCATCAGGTTCAGACCTTGCTCGGCCGTCCACTCCGCGGTCGCGCGGGTGCCGGCGCCCCACCAGATCCGGTCCCGCAGGCCCGGTGAGTGCGGCTCGATCCGCAGCAGGCCCGGGGGGTTGGCGAACATCGGGCGCGGGTTGGGCTGGGCGAAGCCCTCACCCTTGAGGACCTCGAGGAACACCCTGGTGTGCTCGCGGGCCATGTCGGCGTCGCTCATGCCCTCTGGCGGGGCGTACCCGAAGTAGCGGAAGCCGTCGACCACCTGCTCCGGAGATCCCCGGCTGATGCCCAACTGCAGCCGGCCGCCGGAGATGAGATCGGCGGCACCGGCGTCCTCGGCCATGTACAGCGGGTTCTCGTAGCGCATGTCGATCACGGCTGTGCCGAGCTCGATACGGCTGGTCCGGGCCCCGGCCGCCGCCAGCAGCGGGAACGGAGAGGCGAGCTGCTGCGCGAAGTGGTGCACCCGGTAGTACGCGCCGTCGGCACCTGCCTCTTCCGCGGCGACCGCGAGCTCGATCGACTGGAGCAGGGCGTCCGCTCCCGACCGCACCATCGAGTGCGGGGATGCCGACCAGTGCCCGAAGGACAGGAAACCTATCTTCTTCACGCATCAACTAACTCGCCTGCGTCGAGCGGCATTCCGTGCGATGTCAGGCGCCGCGGTGCGCACCTACTCCGGTCGTGCACGCCAGGAATCGGTCGTGCACATCGTGCAGCATGTGCACGAGCCGGCCGCGCTGTGCACGAGGGCGGTCAGCCGCCGGTGAGCGCGCGGGGATCGAACGTCACCCGGATCCGCGTGATCTTCCCGTTCTCGATGTGCTGCCAGTTCGCGGTCGGCGCGGGCGGGGCGACCGTGGTGTGCAGGTCGAACCAGGTGAGCACGTCCGGGCCGTCGACGAACATGTGCTGCACGACGATGTCGTCGAGGATCTGCGCCATGCCCGCGAGGCCCTTCACGCAGTCGTCGGCGTTGTCGAGCGTGGCGAGCGGGCCCTGGAAGCCCACGTCGTCGGCGAGGATCTCGCGGAGGCTGGTGAAGTCACGCTCCTTCCAGGCGCGAAAGTAGGTGCCGGCCACGTCGCGGGGATTCTTGATGTCCATACCTGCACGCTAGAGCCTGTTCCGGACAGCTCCTGTCCGGAACACACGGCAGTCTGGATCCATGGGCACGGACCTGCCAGGACGCCTGCTCCGGCTGCTGTCGCTCCTGCAGACGCGACGGACGTGGCGGGTGCCGAGCTGGCCACCCGGCTGGGGGTGACCGACCGGACGCTGCGCCGCGACGTCGACCGCCTGCGCGGCCTCGACTACCCCGTGGATGCCACCACCGGCACCGCCGGGGGTTACCGGCTGACCTCGGGCCACAACCTGCCCCCACTGCTGCTCGACGACGACGAGGCACTCGCGACGGCGATCGCGCTGGCCACCGCAGCCGTCGGCGGCGCGGGGACGGAGGACGCCGCGCTGCGGGCGTTGACCAAGCTCCAGCGCGTGCTGCCCGCCCGGCTGCGGCCGCAGCTGACCGCACTGACCGGCACGACCGCCGCGGTCACGCCCCGCGGCGCACCGCACGTCGACCCGGGTCAGCTCGGTGTGATCGCTGCCTGTTGCCGCGACACCGAGATCCTCGCCTTCGACTACCACCCCACCCGCCGCACGTTCAGCAGACGCGAGCTGCCGGCCCCCGACGCGGCGGCCTTCCTCGTCCGCTCCTTCGCCCGCGCGAGCTACCGCCACAGCGCGCGGCTCGTCGTCGGGCTGTCCGCCGATGCGGTGGCGGCGATCGCGTCGTTGGGCGCACCGATCGGGGTGGAGGAGACCTCGGACGAGGTGGGGCGGCGGGTGGGGGAGCTTGCGGCGGTGCTCGGCGTGATCGGTGAGGCGGGCGGCACGTCGCGCGATCGTGCGCCGATGGCGCGGCGAGCCCAGGATGACGACGTGACCGGAAGCGTGGGCGAGGGACGCGTCGTCGTGGTGACCGGGGCCAACCGGGGGCTCGGCCTGGAGGTCGCCCGGCAGTGCGCCGCCCGCGGCGACTCGGTCGTGCTGGGCAGCCGCGACCTCGCCGCCGGCCGCCGGGCCGCGGCGGACCTCGGCGACGGCGTGCTGCCCGTCGCGCTGGACGTCACAGACCCCGACGTTCTCGCCGCCGCCGCGGCGGACGTGGACCACGCCTTCGGCCGCGTCGACGTGCTGGTCAACAACGCCGCGATCAACTACGACACTTGGCAGAACGCGGTGGACGTCGACCTCGGGGTGGTCCGGGAGGCGCTGGAGACGAACGTCCTCGGCGCCTGGCAGACCACGCCCTCACCCGCACGCTCGCCGGCGACCTGCGCCGCAACCGCGTGCTCGTCAACGCCGTCTGCCCCGGCTGGACCGTCACCGACATGGGCGGGCGCTGTGGCCGGCCCGTCGACGAGGGCGCGGCGAGCATCCTGTGCGCCGCCGACCTGCCGGACGGCGGCCCGACGGGCACCTTCACCCGGGACGGGCGGCCCCTGCGCTGGTGAGTGTCAGAAGTCGGGCAGCACCACCGCCCCGTCGTCGGTGATCGTGAAGCTGGGGTTGAACGCGATCTCCCACGCGTGCCCGTCCGGGTCGAGGAACACGCCGGCGTAGCCGCCGTAGAACGTCGCCGCCGGCTTCCGGGTGACCGATGCGCCCGCGTCGGCCGCCGCGGCGACGATCGCGTCCACCTCCTCTGCCGACCGCACGTTCTGCGCGAGCGTCACCCGGTCGAAGCCGCTCCCGTCGTCCGGTACACCCGAGTCCGCCGCGAGCTTCGCGCGCCCCCACAACACCAGCACCATGGCGCCGGCTTGGAAGAACACGGTCTCCTCGACCTCCTGGCCCCGCCAGCCGAGCTGCTCGTAGAACGACCGGGCCCGGCCGAGATCGGCCACTCCGAGGGTGACGATGCTGATCCGCTGGTCCATGAGCCCGGACGGTAGCGACCGGGACCGACAGTTTCTCAGCGCGAGATCTACGCGAGATCTCAGCGCGCGACGAACGCCGCCAGCAGCGCCTGCACCTCGTAGACGTCCACACCCCGCCCGAACTGCTTTGCGATCCCCTGCCCGCCGGAGATCCAGATCGTCAGCTCGGCGTCGAGGTCGAACGCGCCCGCCGTCTCCACGCTGAAGTGGGTGATGCTCTTGTACGGGACCGAGTGGTACTGCATCTTGCGGCCGGTGACGCCCTGCTTGTCCACGAGGATCAGCCGGCGGTCCGTGAAGATGAAGACGTCCCGGACGAGCTGGTAGGCCGCATGCACCTGCTCGCCCTGCGCGAGCAGGCGCGCGTACTCCTCGGCGACGGCGCGGGGGTCGGCCCGCGACGCGTTGCCGGTGATGCCGTCGAGAAAACCCATGTCCGTTCCCCTCGGGAGCCGTCACGCCGACCGTACGCGAACCACCGACGACCGGGGCCGGACAGCCGGCGCTACTCCAGCATCGCGGCCTGCAGCGGCGCGGGGAACCGGACGCTGAACCGGACGTCGCCGAGCAGTTCCTGCAGCCCCGCCGCCGCGCGGTCGATCTCGTCGCGCCGGGCCTTGCCGACGTCGGTGAGCAGCCGGACCGCGACCGTCCCGTCGCGGCGCTGCACCCAGCTCCCGACGATCCGCCCGTCGATCCAGACGGTCGGGCCTCCGTTGCCGTTGCGGTCGAACACGGCCGCGGCGACGCCGGGGTCGAGGTACCACGACCGCTGCTTCCACCCCATCGTCGTCGGGTCGAGGCCGGGAAGCAGCGCGACCCACGGCTCGGGGACCTCGACGGGCTCGAGGTCGTCGGGGAGCAGGAAACCCGGGCCGTCGTCCAGCTCGACGTCGACGGCCCCGACATCGGCGAGCGCGCGGGTCGTCGTCGCCGCCGTCCAGCCGGTCCACCACTGCAGGTCGGCCCGGGTGGCGGGACCGAACGAGCGCAGCCACAGCCGGGCGAGTCCCGCCGCGGCCGCGCGCTTGTCCAACCCGGCGTCGATGCCCCCGGGAATCCACCCCTCGGCGGCGGCCCACCGGTACTGGCCGTTGATCCACGTGCCGGTCGGCCGGGCGCGGACGACGTCACCGGCGAAGCCGAGCACGAGCAGCAACCGGGTGTGCGCGGCCACGGAGGTGGCCTGACGACCGGTTCCGATCATCACCGGAAGCGCCAGCTCCGGTAGACGTCTCCCCAGGTCCCGGGCGGTCGTCGGCCCGTCGGCCAGAGCGCCGAGCACGGTCGCGCGACCGGCCGCGATCCACTCGTCGGGATCGGGGACACCGGCACCGGCCAGGGCGGTCGCGAGCATCCGGTACTGGACGCGATGCAGGTCGACGGTGGCCGCCGCGTGGGCGAACCGGATCGTCTCCGGCCCGGCGACCCACAGCGTCCGGCGCATCGCATGGTGGCGCAGCAGCGTCCGGTCGTCGTAGAGCGCCTTCTCCACAGCGGCGAGCGCCGGGTTCGCCATCCGGACGAGCACGGACAGGTAGACGGTGACGGGATCGCTGGAATGCAGCGCGACCAGGTCGTCCGCGATGGCCACGACGTCGTCGGTATGTCGGGACGGCACGAGCCGGTGCCGCACCCCGAGCCGGGCGCGGCGCTCGGCCGCGCCGATGCGGCGGACGGGCACGGCGGGAGGCGCCGTCAGGCCAGGGTCGCCGCGTGGTCCGGCACCTCGTGGAACCGCTCCCGCGGCGGTCGCTGGTAGCCGCGCGACGGCGGGCGCTCCGGCAGCTCCAGCACCTCCTTGTGCACCGGCCGCCAGGGCACGGTCGCCAGCAGGTGCGCGATCATGTTGATGCGGGCGCGGCGCTTGTCCTCGGCCTCCACCACCATCCACGGCGACATCGCCGTGTCCGTGTGGGCGAACATCTCGTCCTTCGCGCGGGAGTAGTCCTCCCACCGCGTGATCGACTGCAGGTCCATCGGCGAGAGCTTCCAGCGCTTCATCGGGTTGTTCATCCGGTCCCGGAACCGCTTCTCCTGCTCGTGGTCGCTGACCGAGAACCAGTACTTGCGCAGCAGGATCCCGTCTTCGATCAGCATCTCCTCGAACAGCGGGCACTGCCGCAGGAACCGGTCGTATTCGGCCGGGGTGGCGAAACCCATCACCCGCTCGACGCCGCCGCGGTTGTACCAGCTGCGGTCGAGCAGCACGATCTCCCCGGCCGCGGGCAGGTGCTCGACGTAGCGCTGGAAGTACCACTGCGTGCGCTGGCGCTCCGTGGGCGCGGGCAGGGCGACGATCCGGCAGATGCGGGGGTTGAGGAACTCGGTGATGCGCTTGATCGCGCCGCCCTTACCTGCCGCGTCGCGCCCCTCGAACACCACCACCAACCGGGTGCCCCTGGTGCGTACCCACTCCTGCATGTCGACGAGCTCGCTCTGCAGGCGCAGCAGCTCGCGCTCGTAGGCCTTCTTCTTCAGTCTCTGCGGCTTCTCCGGGGCTGTCGTCATGCTTGTGCCTCCACCTGCTCGGAGATCGCCGCCGCGAGATCGACGTCGCGCTGGGTGATGCCGCCCTCGGAGTGCGTGGAGCACCGGAAGGTCAGGGCGCGCCAGCGGATGTCGATGTCCGGGTGATGGTCGCGGCTCTCCGCGATCTCGGCGACCCGCGCCACGACGCCGATCGCCACGGGGAACGTCGGCAGCTCGGCGGTCAGGACGAGTGCGTCGCCGTCGCGCCGCCAGCCGGGGAGGTCCTTCAGCGCCGTGTCGATCGCGCCGTCGTCGAGGAGTGCGGGCATGGGCTCATCCTTGCGCCAAAGCGCGTCGTGAGAAACCCGGAGGTCGCGGCTGGTCGGGCGACACCGGCTCAGGCGTCGCGGCGCAGCATCCTCGCGACCGTGGCAGCCATGCCGACCGCGAGGTAGCACAGCGCCCGCCACGTCGCGTCCCGCATCCCGGCGAGCGGCAGCGGGTCGCGCAGCGCGTCGACGGCGGCCGACCAGCCCGACGTGAGCAGGTACGGCTGCAGCCACTCCAGCGTCGGGATCGCGCCGAGCACACCGAAGACGATCAGGCCGCCGAGCACTGCGGCCAGCACGACGAGCGGGTGCTCGGTCCACGCCGACACGGCCAGCGCGACGGCGCCGACGGCCGCGAGCTGCCCGACGGTCCACACCACGACGAGCGCGATCCGGCCCAGCGCCTGACCGAACCCGAGCGTGGTGCCCGACAGCGTGACCAGCTGCCCGTCCGCCTCGCCGACCACCAGCAGACCGGCCAGCATCCCGACGACGGCCAGCGCGAGCACCGCGGCCGCGGCCACCACCAACACCCCGAACGCCTTCATCCCCACCACCCGCAGGCGGCTGACGGGGGCGAGCAGCAGCCCGCGCAGAGTGCCGCACGCCGCCTCGCCGGCGATCGCGTCGGCCGCGGCCATGGCCACGGCCAGCGGCAGCAGCAGCGCGAGCGACATGGTCACCGCCACGATGGGCAGGACGAGGCCGTTGCCGGCCACCGCGCCGATCAGCCCGCGGCCGGGGCCTGCGCGGTGGTCCGCCACGGTGACCCCGATCGCGATCAGCACGGGGATCAGCGCGAACAGGCCGAGCATCACGAGCGTGCGCGGCCGGCGGAACACCCAGCGGACCTCGGCGCCGAGCAGGCGGCGAAGCGGTGCGGTCCGCGGCGCGTCGAGGAGGGACACGGTGGCCGGCTGCGCGCTCACGGCGCCGGGTTCTGCACTCACGTCGCCGTCTCCGTCAGCCGCGCGAAGAGCTCCTCGAGCCCTGGCCGCCTGCGCCGAGCCTCGTGCACGGCCACCCCGGCCCGGACCAGCAGCGCGATCACCTCCGGTGCGTCGCCCGCGGGCACGACCACGGCGGGCTCGTCGGCGTCGTCGCGGTAGGCGTCCAGGCCGGCCGCCCGCAGCGTCGCCACGGCCAGATCGGTGTCCGGGGTCGTGACGACGAGCCCGGTCGCGTCCGCGTCGAGCAGGCGGTGCAGCTCACCCTCGGCGATCAGCGAGCCCGACTGGAGCACGGCGACGTGCGTGCAGGTGGCCTCGACCTCGGTGAGCAGGTGCGACGACACGACGACCGTCGCGCCGCCTTCGTGCAGCTCGGCGATGATCCTGCGGACGTCGCGGGTGCCGGCGGGGTCCAGGCCGTTCGTCGGCTCGTCGAGGATCACCAGGCGGCGCGGCAGCAGCAGGGCACCCGCCAGGCCGAGGCGCTGCTTCATGCCGAGCGAGTAGCCGCGGAACCGGCGGTCCGCGGCGTGCCCCAGCTCCACGCGCTCGAGCGCGGCGTCCACGGCGGCCGGGATCGCCCGCGTCGGCAGGAGCGGCTCGGTCGCCGCGACGCGCCGCAGGTTCTCCCGCCCGGACAGGAACGGGTGGAATCCCGGGCCCTCGACGAGCGCGCCGACGTGCGGCAGCACGGCCGCCGCGGCGGCCGGCATCGGGTGGCCGAGCAGCTCCGCCGTGCCCGCCGTCGGGCGGGTCAGGCCAAGCAGCAGCCGGATGAGGGTGGTCTTGCCCGAGCCGTTGGGGCCGAGCATGCCGAGCACGGCGCCGTCGGGGATGTCGAGGTCGACGTCCTCCACCGCCACGGTGGACCCGAAGACCTTGCACAACCCGCGGACCCGGGCGGCGACGGCCGTGTGTGGTTCCACGGCGACCGCGGACGTCACCGGGAGAGCGCGTCGGTGAGCACCGGCGCGGGCACGGCACCCGCGGCGATGCGCCCGTCGTCGGTCACGATCGCGGACCCGACCGCGGTGGTGATCAGCCGTCCGCTGCCCCACGTCCCGCTGACCGGTGTGCCGATCGTCGAGAGGTCGGGGGCGTTGGGATCGGTCGTCGTCGGCGTCGTGTCCGCGGGCCTCCGCATGATCTTGACGGTATCCCACCCGTCACCGACGGTCGTGCTGTCCCCGCGCTGCGTGGCCGGATCCTTCGCGGGTGCGTCCGTGACCGTGGCGCCGGGCGGTGGGGTGAACGTGAAGAGCGTGGGGTCCTGCGGGCCGAACGTGAGGTCGGTGAAGCCGACCTGCAGAGCCGGGTCGGTCGACCCGGTGGCGAGCACCGTCAGACGAAGCGGGATCCGCTTCTCCGCGTCGACGGCCACCCGGATCTCGCGCAGCAGGGTCCGCTCGGTCGGGGCGGGGGTGAGCACCAGCTCGTAGGCGTCGCGACCGGCCACCGTGGCGGTGCCGTCGACGGCGACCGTGCTCGTGGCGCGCAGATCGGCGAGCGCCTGCGTCGCGGCGGCCGCGGGGTCGGTCGGGGCGGTGCGGTCCGGCCGGCTGCCCGCGGGGCGCTTGACGACTGTGTGGTCGTCGGAGTTCCAGGCCCAGTGGGTGGTGCCGTCGGAGACCAGGGTGCGCTCGCCGGAGTCGGTCGGCAGTGCCACCCGGCCGAGGTGGTTGCCCCCGGACCAGATCCGGGCGGTGCTCGTGCCGTTCGCGGCCTGGGGTGCCTGCGGCAGCGCGGGGAGCCCGAGGTTGTTGGTCAGCTCGACCGTGCCGTTGAACGGGCCCGGGTCGGCCCTGTTGAGCACCGAGCTCACCAGGTCTTCGGGGGCGACCGGTGGCAGCTGCGGCTGGGCGTACGCACCGCCCGGGACCGCGACGAGTCCCAGTCCGGCGGCTCCCGCGATTGCGATGGTCGCGGCGATGCGAACCGTCCTGCGTCCTGCCATGGCCACAGCCTGACGTATACCTGCTGAGAGAGTTCTGAGCCGGGCGCCGGGGGGCCCGACGGCGGTAGGTTGCCCTCGATGGCACGGGTACTGGTGGTGGACGACGAGCCCGGGGTGCGCACCGCCGTGGCCCGCGGGCTGACGGCCGAGGGCATGGACGTCGTCGCGGTGGGCGACGGCCAGTCCGCGCTGCGCGCTGCCCTGACCGGCAGTTTCGACGCCGTCGTCCTCGACATCATCCTGCCGGGCCTGTCCGGCTACCGGGTGCTGGAGCACCTGCGGGCGGCGGGCGTCGACACTCCCGTGCTGCTGCTCTCGGCCAAGGACGGCGAGGTCGACCAGGCCGACGGGCTCGACCTCGGTGCGGACGGCTACCTCATCAAGCCGTTCTCGTTCGTCGTGCTGGTGGCGCAGTTGCGGGCGATGCTGCGCCGCCGCGACGGGGTGCGGGCCGGACGGAGGATCGCGCTCGGCTCCCTGGTCGTCGACCCGGTCGCGCGGTCGGTGACGTGGGCCGGGCGGTCGGTGGAGCTGTCGCCGCGGGAGTTCGCGCTGCTGCACGCGCTGGTCAGCCATCCCGACACGGCCGTCACGAAGGACGAGCTGCTGCGGCTGGTGTGGGGTGACGAGCAGGCCGCGAGCCGCAACGTCGTCGAGGTCTACGTCGGCTACCTGCGGCGCAAGCTCGACGCCGTGGGTGCGGGCGACGTCGTACGCACCGTCCGCGGGCACGGCTACCTGGTCTCGTCCGGGTGAAGATCCTGCGGGCGGCGCGGAACTGGTGGGCACGGCGCACGCTGCGGGTGCGGATCACGTTGACCGTCGGCGCGGTGGCCCTCGTCGCGCTGCTCGCGCTGAGCCGGCTCGCCACGGCACTGGCGTTCGGCGAGCTGGTCGACGCGACCGACCAGGAGCTGCGCACGCAGGCGCAACAGGCCGTCGCCCGGCTCGAGAGCGGGGCGACCGACGCGCCGGGGGTCCGGGTCGTCGACACGGCCGGGCGGGGCGTGGACGGGGGTCCGCCGTTGCCGCTCGATTCGGCGCAGGAGTCCCTGCTGGCCGCGGGTGAGGGAGTGACCACCCAGCGGTTCTCCGCACCGCGCCGGTGGGTCGCGGTTGTCGCGATCTCCCCGGACGGCACCCCGCGGTTGGCTGTGGCGTCGGCGGACCTCGTGGGCGGGACGGCGCTGATGCGGCGGGCCGCGGGGCTCGCGGTGGTCAGCGCACTGCTCGCGACGCTGGTCGTCGCCGGGGCGGCGTGGGTGGCGACGCGGGCGGCGCTGCGCCCGGTCGACCGGCTGCGAACGGCCGCCGCGGCGCTGCCGCCCGGCGACCGACTGCCCGTGCCCGCGGCCCACGACGAGCTGCGCGCCCTGGCCGCGGAATTCAACGGACTGCTGGCCCGGCGCGACGACGCGGTGGCGCGGTTGGAGCGGTTCACCGGCGACGCGGCGCACGAGCTGCGGTCCCCGGTGGCCGCCATCCGCGCGCAGGCCGAGGTCGCCCTCGTACACCCCGACCCGGCGCTGAACGAGGAGACGCTGCGCGCCGTCGCGGTGGAGGCCGAGCGCCTCACCGCGCTGCTCGCCGACCTGCTCGCGCTGACCCGGGCGGACGCCGGCCAGCGGCCGCCGGCCAGCCCGGTCGACCTGGTGGCGGCGGCGCGCGCGGCGATCGGGCGGCAGAACCGGCACGGGGCCGTGGTGAAGCTGGTCGCGCCTGCGCCGGCCGCCGTGGCGGCGAGCCCTGGCGAGGTCGGGCTGGTGCTCGACAACCTGCTCGGCAACGCACTCCGGCACGCGCGGACCGTCGTACAGGTGGGGGTGCTGCCTGCGGGACGCACGGTGCGGCTCCTCGTCGAGGACGACGGCTCGGGAATCCCGCGGGCGGACCGCGAGCGGGTCTTCGACCGGTTCACCCGGCTGGACCCGGACACCGAGAGCCGGGCAGGCGGAGGTGCCGGGCTGGGGCTGGCCCTCGTCGCGGCGCTGGTGACAGGCCGGGGCGGAACGGTGGCGGCGGGCGAGGCGCAGGGCGGGGGCGCCCGCCTGGAGGTCCGCTGGCCCGCCGCCCGCCCCGCCCCCTGACCCCGCGAGTCGGCACGTTCGCCGTCGCGAGTCGGCACCTTTGTCGGCGCGAATAGTGCAGTCCCGGGACGATCAACCGGTGGCCACCGCAGACGGCGATCTTTCCCTCGGAAGCTCATATGGCTCGATCGTCCGGATGGAGTTCCTCGTCGACGCGCCGCCCCGCACCGTCGCGGGGGTGCTCCGCGACTCCGTCGCGGCCGCGGAGGCGCTGGGTCGGGCCGGTCACCGGCTGACGGCATCCGTCCGACTGCTCGCTCCCGGCGACGAGGTGCGCGTGGCCGTCCGGCTGCTGCCCGGGCTGCGGATCCCGCTGCGCACGCGGATCAGCTGCATCGACGCGACCGGTATGACGTCGGTGCTCGCCGCCGGCCCGCTGCGCGCGCTCGCGCACGTCACCACCCTCACCCCGACCCCGTCCGGAACCTCGGTCAGTGACGAGCTCCGCTGGACCGGCCCGCTCGGCTTCCTCGGTCGGCTCGCCGATCGCGTGCTGATCCGACACCGGATGCGGCGGGTTCTCGCCGCTCGGGCCGAGGTCGTCACGGTTCGCGCAGAAGCGCTCGCGCGCGCGTCAGTCGTCGTCGCCACCGCCCTGGTTCGGGATGGGCGGCTGCTCGTCGCCCAGCGCACCCGCCCTGTCGAGCTGGCCGGCCGGTGGGAGCTGCCCGGTGGCCGGGTGGAACCGGGCGAGGACGAATCTGCCGCCGTCGTACGGGAGTGTCGCGAGGAGCTGGGGACGGATGTCATCCCGGACGGCAGGGTCGGCACCGACCTGCCGATCGACATCGGTGTGCTGCGCGTTCACCACGCTCGCCCCGCTCCCGGAGCAGCCGAGCCGCGAGCGCTGGAGCACACCGCCGTGCGGTGGGTCGATGCGGCCGAGGTGCCGGCGGTGGACTGGGTGGACGCCGACCGCGCCGTGACCGCGGATCTGGTGCGGCTCCTGGCGGCCGACGACGGCGCAGATTCGCGCTGACGAACGTGCCAACTAGCGCCAGCAAATGTGCCGACTCGCGGGGCGGGGGGCGGGCGGGAACCGAGGCGGGG
>CAVRHG010000075.1:0-39712 GCA_963720845.1 uncultured Actinomycetota bacterium
CCTTTCGCCGACCGTGTCGGCGGTCCGGCACCGTGTCGTCGCAGGTGTCGCGCTTTGCCATTCCTCGACTCGCGCTTTTCACGTTCTTTGCCCAGGCCGGACGATTCGGCACGAACTGGACAGCGGACGGTTGCCGACCCGCATTTGGTGTTTCCACTCCCCCACGCGCGTCTGCCGACCGCACCCGTTTCCGACGACAGTCCACCCATCAACGCAGACCCGGCGGGTGTCTCGCCGGCCTGACCGACGCCTGCGGAGCGGCCGGCCCTGCGGGGTCGGCCGCTCCGTCGCGGTCGAGGGGCCTCGTGCACCGGCCTCGCCGCTCCCGATCCCCGGTGCGTGGCACGGTGAACGGCATGACGGACCACCGCGACCGGGACACAGCGGGCCGCGCCCGCAACGCGCGCCCCCGCGACGCCGCCGGCCGCCCGCTGCCGCGCGGTACGGTCGGGGTCGAGCGGGTGCCGGACGACCTGGTGCTCGGCCCGCAGGAGAGCCTCGACGAGGCCCAGCGGCTGCTCGACGAGGGGATGCCGTTCCACGCCCACGAGGTGCTGGAAGCCGCGTGGAAGGCCGCGGAGCCCGCGCAGCGGGAGCTGTGGCGGGGGCTCGCGCAGCTCGCGGTGGGGTTGACCCACCTGCAGCGGGGCAATGCCCGGGGCACGGTGGCGCTGCTGCGGCGCGGCGCGGAGCACCTCGTCCACTGGCGGGCGGAGTGGACCGGCCCGCCGCCCGCGGATCTCGCCCTCGACGACCTGGTCCGCCACGCCGAGACGATGGCCGACCGCGTGGAACGCGACGGCCCGGCCGTCGCCTCCCCTACCGACCTGCGCCTCCGCCTCCGCCGCCCGCACCCCTGACCGCGAGTCGCCACCTTTTGCCGGCGCGAGTCGCCACGTTCGCCAGTGCGAGTCGGCGGAAACGGCCGACGAGCGTCACGTTCAGGCCCGCCTGAAGCGGTGCCACCCCGCTATCGCGGCAGCCGCCGCCACACCGCTCGCGGCAGGTGCCGCATCACGGCGAACACGGGTCGCAGGACCGGTGGCACCCACACCTCCCCGGCCCGACCGTGCAGCGCGCGCACCGTCGCATCCGCGACCGCATCCGGCGTACGCGAGAACGGTGCGGGACTCATCCCCGCCGTCATCCTGCCGATCACGAATCCCGGCCGGACCAGCACCAACCGCACTCCGCTGTCGGCGAGCGCGTCGGCCAGGCCGGACGCGAAACCGTCGAGGCCGGCCTTGGCCGAGCCGTAGACGTAGTTCGCGCGACGGACGCGGACCCCGGCAACCGAGGAGAACACCACGATCCTCCCGCTCCCCTGGACCCGCAGGAGCTGGGCAAGGTGGGTGAGCACGGCGACATGCGCGACGTAGTCGGTGTGCACCACGGCGAGGGCGTGGTCGACGTCGCGCTCGGCGCGGGCCTGGTCGCCCAGGACGCCGAACGCGACGACAACAACGTCCAACGGCCCGAAACGGGCGACGACGTCGTCGAGCACCCCGCGCTGCCGGCCCACGTCGTCGGCGTCGAACTCCACACGGTGCACCGCGGTCGCGCCGGCGTTGCGCAGACGGCTCTCCGGCTCGTCGAGGTCGTCGGCCCGACGGGCGGCGAGCACCACCCGCGCACCACTGGCAAGCCGGCGCGCCACCGCCAGCCCGATCTCGCTCCGTCCGCCGAGCACCAGGATCGTTCCGCGCACGCCGCGCAGTCTGCCGGGTGCCATCTGCCCACAGCGTGCGGGCCTGGCGGATCGGTCACGGGGTTCCGGCGCTGAGAGTGTGCACGGAGACGGCGTAGTCGCCGTCGGTGTACGGCCGGCGGTCCCACGTCGCCCAGCGCTCGGTGAGCGTGAGTCCGGCCGCGGTGCACCATCCGTCGTAGTCGGCGAGGGGCGGCCACCCGGGACGCAGCGCGAACCCCGCGACGAGCACCCCGGTCGGTGCGAGGTGGCGCGCGCACGCGGCGACGGCTGTGGCCCGCCGGTCCGCGGGGACGTAGGGCACCACGTTGCCGGCCAGCACGACGACGTCGAACCTGTCGGGCAGGTCGAGATCGGCGAGATCGGCGAGATCGGCGACGATCCAACGCAGGTCGGGCGCCTTCGTGCGGGCCGCGGCGATCATGTCGGGGTCGTTGTCCACCCCGACGGCCGCGATACCGCGCCGGGCCAGCTCGGCGGCGACGCGTCCGGTACCGCACCCGGCGTCGAGCACCAGGCGGGGCGCGTAGGTCTGCACCAGCGCGACCTCACCGTGCGGGTCGACGCCCGCCGCGGCGAGCCGCTGCCAGCGGCGCTCGTAGGCGTCGAGGTCGATGCGGCGGCGCCACGCGGACCAGTCGGCGGGCAGGGGATCCACGGGATCTCAGTCGCAGACCGCGCCCCGGGCGGCGGTGCCGACCAGCTTCGCGTACTTGGCCAGCACCCCGCGCGTGTGCTTCGGCGCCGGCTCCGACCACTCCGCACCACGGCGGGCCAACTCGTCGGGATCGACTTTCAGGTCAAGGGTGCGGGCCGCCATGTCGAGCACGATCTCGTCGCCGTCCCGGACCAGGGCGATCGGGCCGCCGTCCGTCGCCTCGGGAGCGACGTGGCCGATGCACAGGCCCGTCGTCGCACCGGAGAACCGGCCGTCCGTCACCAGCAGCACATCCTTGCCCAGTCCGGCGCCCTTGATCGCGCCGGTGACGGCCAGCATCTCGCGCATTCCGGGACCACCACGGGGGCCCTCGTAGCGGATCACCACGACGTCACCGGCCTGCAGAGTGCCGTCCTCGACGGCCCCCATGGCCCCGGCCTCACCGTCGAACACCCGTGCCCGGCCGACGAACCGGGTGGAGTCGAGGCCGGCGCTCTTCACCACCGCGCCGTCCGGGGCGAGCGAGCCGCGCAGGATCATGAGGCCCCCGGTGGGGTGGATGGGGTCGTCGAGCCGGCGCAGGATGGCGCCGTCGAGGTCCGGCGGGTCGATCGCCGCGAGATTCTCGGCCAGCGTCGCCCCGGTGACCGTCAGCGCGTCACCGTGCAGGAGGCCCGCGTCGAGCAGCGCGCGCATCACCACCGGCACGCCGCCGACCCGGTCCACCGTGCTCATCACGTGCGCACCGGACGGCTTGACGTCCGCCAGGTGCGGGACGCGGTCACCGACCCGGTTGAAGTCGTCGAGGTCCAGCGGCACACCGGCCTCGTGCGCGATCGCGAGCAGGTGCAGCACCGCGTTCGTCGACCCGCCGAAGGCCATGACCACGGCTATCGCGTTCTCGAACGCCTCTCGGGTCATGATCTGGCGAGCGGTGATTCCCTTCGCCAGCATCCCGACCACGGCCTCGCCGGAAGCGCGGGCGTGGCCGTCGCGGCGCCGGTCCACCGCGGGCGGGCTGGCCGAACCCGGCAGCGCCATGCCCAGCGCCTCGGCCGCGCAGGCCATCGTGTTGGCGGTGAACATGCCGCCGCAGGCGCCCTCGCCCGGGCAGATGGCGCGCTCGATGGCGTCGACGTCGGCGCGGGAGATCAGCCCGCGTGCGCAGGCGCCGACGGCCTCGAAGGCGTCGCCGATCGTGACCTCCCGGTCGCCCACATAACCGGGCAGGATCGATCCGGCATAGACGAACACGGCCGCGAGATCGAGTCGGGCGGCGGCCATGAGCATGCCGGGCAGGCTCTTGTCGCAGCCGGCGAGCAGCACGGTGCCGTCGAGCCGCTCCGCCTGCACGACCGTCTCCACCGAGTCGGCGATGATCTCGCGGCTGACCAGCGAGTAATGCATCCCGACGTGCCCCATCGAGATGCCGTCGGAGACCGAGATCGTGCCGAACTCCATCGGGTAGCCGCCCGCTCGGTGCACGCCCTCCTTCGCGGCCTGGGCGAGGCGCTGCAGCGACAGGTTGCAGGGAGTGATCTCGTTCCACGACGACGCGATGCCGATCTGCGGCTTGGTGAAGTCCTCGTCGCGCATGCCGATGGCGCGCAGCATCCCGCGTGCCGCAGCTCGTTCGAGGCCGTCGGTGACCTCGCGGGAGCGGGGCTTGAGGTCCGGCCGGGTCTGGGGGGTCTGCGTCATCGAGGGCCTCCTGGCGTGCGCGTCGGCGCACAGTCTGCCGTTGCGGGCGCGAGTGCGCTCCGACGGCCGCCGTGGGCGAGGAGAAGCCGCACTCGCGGCGGCGAACGTGCCGACTCGTGCGGACCTGCGGACGCGGAAAGGGCCCGCACCGGGTGGTGCGGGCCCTCCCGATCGCCTCCGTCGCTCCGGGGGCGAGGCCGGCGATCAGTCCTGGCGGCCGCCGCGGCGGGGGGCGCCGGTCGGAGCGAAGCCGCGGTCGCGGCGGATGTTCGCCTTGCGGCCCTTGAGCGTGGTCGCCCCGCGCAGCGAGCGCAGGACGTCGTCCGCCGCGTGCTCGGGGATCTCCACCAGCGAGTGCCGCTCGTGGATCTGGATCGCGCCGATGTCCCGGCCCGTCAGGCCCGACTCGTTCGCCAGCGCGCCCACGATGTCCTGCGGACGCACACCGCTCGCGCGGCCGGCGTTGACGAACAACCGCGTCGCACCCGCCCGGGGCGGACGGGTACCCGCCGCAGCGCCACCGCGCCCACGTGGGGCGCCCTCGCGCTCCCGCCCGGCCGGCCGGGCGGTGACCACCGGGATGTCGTCGGCGTCGTCCGGCGCACCGGCGACCTCCTGGGCGAGCCCGACCGCGACCGCGGCGATGTCCACCGGGTCGAAGTCGGCGGCGAGCTCGACGATCATCGCGCGGACGGCGTCGAGGTGCGGCCCGTCCAGGGCGTCGTCGACCTCGCCGAGCAGCCGCGCCGCCAAGGCGTCGCGGGTGCGGGCCAGGCGGGCGGTGCGCAGGTCCGCGGCCGTCGGGACCGGGGCGATCTCGATCGGCTGGCGGGTCAGTCGCTCGATCTGGCGCAGCATGTAGGTCTTCGACGGCGGCACCAGCGTGATCGCCACACCCTCGCGCCCGGCCCGGCCGACCCGGCCGATGCGGTGCACGTAGGTCTCGGGCGACTGCGGCACGTCGTGGTTGACGACGTGGGTGAGCAGGTCGATGTCGAGGCCGCGGGCGGCGACGTCCGTCGCCACGAGCAGCTCGGTACGCCCGCTGCGCAGGCGGTCGACCACCCGGGAGCGGTGCTCCTGGTCCATGCCGCCGTGCAGCGCCTCGGCCCGCAGCCCGCGGGCGGTCAGCGTCTCGGTGACGGCGTCGACCTCGAGCCGGGTACGGCAGAAGACGATCGCCGCCTTCGGGCGCTCGGCCTCCAGCACGCGACCCAGCGCGGCGGTGGTGTGGGTGCGCGGTACGAGGTAGGCGGTCTGGCGCACCAGCGGCGCCCCACCGTCGGGCACCACCTCGCGGCCCATCCGCACGGTGACCGGCTCACGCAGGTAGTTGCGCGCGAGGTCCTCGATGCGCCGCGGCATCGTGGCCGAGAACAGCACGCCCTGCCGGGTGTCCGGGGTCGCGTCGAGCAGGGTCTCGATGTCTTCGACGAAGCCCATGTCGAGCATCTCGTCTGCCTCGTCGAGCACGACGACCTCAAGCTCGTCCAGCCGCAGCGCGCCGCGGTTCATCAGGTCGATCGCCCGGCCGGGGGTGGCGACGACGACGTCGATGCCCTCGGACAGGCCGCGCAGCTGCGGGCCCACGGGGGCGCCGCCGTACACGGTGAGCACGCGCGCGCCGATGCTGCGGCCGTAGCTGGTGATCGCCTCGGCGACCTGCAGCGCCAGCTCGCGGGTCGGGGCGAGGACGAGGCCGAACGGGGCGGTGCGGCCGGTGCGGCTCGGACGCTGCTCGCCAAGGCGCTCCAGCATGGGCAGCGCGAAGGCGGCGGTCTTGCCGGTGCCGGTCGCGGCCTGGCCGATCAGGTCACGGCCCTCGACCAGCGGCGCGATCGCCTCGGCCTGGATCGGGGTGGGAGCGGTGTAGCCGAGCGCAGCGACCCTCCGCTGGAGCTCAGGCCCCAGCGGGAGGTCGGCGAAGCTCGGGCCCTGCACGGAGATCGTCTCAGTGATCGTTTCGGCGGTCTCGGGCAGGGCAGGGGCAACGACAACGTCGTTCAGTGTCACGTCTGTCTCTCGTCGAACGGAACGGGAGCACGGACAGTGCACCCGCGGGGCGAAGCCCGCGGACGTGATGGCACACAGCCGGACAGCGGGCTTTCTCGATTCACAACATCGAACCGACAGGAAATCATCCCATTGGGCGTCGTCCGGCCGCGAGCCGGGGGTCACACCGGGGAGAAGTGCGGCTCGACGCGTCACCCACGGCTGGTCGGACCGGCCGCCGCCAGGTCCGTGGGGGACTGCTGTTCTGCGGCGGACGGCTGGTCCGCGGCCATGCACCGGCAGCAGGTGTCCGCGACCACCCGGAGCGCCCGCCAGCCAGAACTCCCGCATCGGTCCGGCGGAGGCGGGCAGGGCGACGAACGCCTCATCGGCCAGCTCGGCGAACGGTACGGCGGTGCGCCGGGCGAGGGGGTGGGCGGCGGGCAGCGCCACCCACCGCTGCTCGGTCGCCGCGACCCGGTGGGCGATCCCGGTGCCGCCGACGGGCAGCCACGCGACGGCCACGTCGACGGACCCGTCGTGCAGGCCGACGGCCGGGTCGCCCTGTCGGTCGGGCAGGCGTCGGGGCAGCCGTCGACGATCGACTTCGAGGCGGAGCGGCAGCGTGGCGGGAGGTCGAGCGCTACCTGGAGCGGCACGCACACCTCGGCGGGACCTGACGCGGTGCGGCTCAGGCGCCGCCTGCGTTCAGCGTCACGGTTTCCGGGGCGAACCCCGAGCCCACGACGTCGACGCCCTCGGTCTTCAGCACGTCCAGCGCCGCGCTGACGAACTGGTTGGTGAACGCAGCGGGGTCGGGCTGCTTGGTCAGCACCGTCGCACCGTCGGCGTTCGTGGTCTGCAGCGCGACCGCCACCGTCCGGTCCCACGCCCCCTGGTCGATCGTGCCCACCCCGGGCGCGGGCGACGGCCAGATCAGCTTGTTGATCTCGTTGACCTGCCACAGCTGGTGGCTGGCACCCAGCTTGGAGCCCGCCTTCACGACGATGTCGCGGCAGGACTCCGGGTTGTCGCGGCAGTAGACCCAGCCCTCCAGCGAGGCGGTGATGAACTTCGTCGTCGTGTCCTGGTAGATCGGGTCGGGCAGCTTCTCGGTGTTCGCCCAGATCGCGTCCTGCAGCATCGCGGTGCCGACGTCGTTCCAGTTAATGACGTTGAAGTCCGAGGGCTGGTACAGCTGGCCGGTCGCCGGGTTCGTCGCCTCCAGCACCTGCGCGTACTCGTTGTACGACATGGCCTGGGCGGCGTCGATCTCGCCGTTGAGCAGCGCCTGCATGTCGAACTGCTGCTGGACGAGCGTGACGGCCGACGGCGCGACCTCCGCCTTCGTCATGCCGGCGAACAGCTCGAACTCGTTGCCGAAGCCCCAGTTGCCGACCTTCTTGCCGCGCAGGTCGGCGGGCGCCGTGATCCCCTTGTTCGCGAACGACACCTGGTAGGTGCCCGAGCGCTGGAAGACCTGCGCGACGTCGGTGATGCCCGCGCCCTGCTCGCGGGAGGCGAGCGCCTTGGGCACCCAGGCGATCGCGAAGTCGGACTGGCCCTGCGCGAGCACCGTCTGCGGGACGATGTCGACGCCGCCCTCGAGGATCTGCACGTCGAGCCCGCGCTTCTTGTAGAAGCCCTGGTCGACGGCGGCGAAGTAGCCGGCGAACTGGCCCTGGGTCACCCACTGCAGCTGCAGCTTGACGGGCGTCAACGCGCCCGCGGCCGAGCTGGGGGCGGCACCCCCGCCCGACGGGGCCTGGGGTGTGGTCGAGCAGGCCGCGAGGCCCAGCGCCAGCACCGCCGCCGCGGCGGCGAGGCCCGTGCGGATCCGTGATCTCATGGTTCTCTCCTGGTCGGGGTCCGGGTGATGATCCGCTCGGCGAGCAGGCCGGCGAGGTAGAACAGCAGGCCGAGGACGATCGACGCGACGACGAACGCCCAGGCCCGCGCATAGGCGGTGTTGGCCGCTGCGGACGTGATCCGGCTGCCCAGCCCGTTCTGCAGGCCGCCGAAGTACTCCGCGACGATCGCGGCGATCACCGCGGCCGGGGCGGCCAGCCGCAGGCCCGTCATGATGTAGGGGACCGCGCCGGGCAGGCGGACGAACCGCGCGAACTGCTCCGGGGTCGCCGCGAGCGCGGTCATGAGGTCGTGGTGGACCGGGGTCACCTGGGCGAGCCCGCGGGCCGTCGAGACGAACACCGGCACGACCACCACGACCGACACCACCAGCCGCCGCGGCACCTCCGTGGTCGAGCCGAACATCGTCGTGAACACCGGCGCCAGCGCCACGATCGGGACCGCGGCTGCCGCGCTGACCAGCGGCGTCGCCAGCTCCGATGCGATCCGCGACCGGGCCGCCAGCAGCGCGAGCCCGACGCCGAGCACGAAGCCGACGACCAGACCGACCAGGGCGTTCCCGCCGGTCACAGCGGCGGTCGCGAGGATCGTCGGGAAGCCGGCGACGACCTGCGCGGCGATCGCGCTCGGCGCGGGCAGCAGGAAGGCCGGGACGCCGCTGACGGTCACCACCAGCTCCCACAGCAGCAGCGCCGCGACGCCGAACGCCACCGGCGGCCAGACCCGGTCGAGCGAGTGGCGCCGTCGCGGGCCCGCGGCGGCGGTCGTGACGGTCGGGAGGGTCATGCGCTGCCCTTGCGCAGCGCCTCGCGGACCTCGGTGACGGCCGCGAAGAACTCGGCGGACTCGCGCACGTCGTCCACGACCTCGTCCGGCAGTGTGGAATCGGGCAGGGCGCGGTCTACACCGCGACCGGCCGGCCCGGACCCGGCCCGTGGGCGCCGCCCGTCGACCACGTGCGTGATCCGCCCCGGCCGCGGAGACATCACGACGACCCGGTCGGACAGCACGACCGCCTCGGGGATCGAGTGCGTCACGAACAGCACCGCGGCGCCCGTCTCGTCCGCGATGCGCAGCAGCTCGGCCTGCATCCGCTCGCGGGTCATCTCGTCCAGCGCGCCGAAGGGCTCGTCCATGACCAGCAGCTTCGGGCGGGTGGCCAGCGACCGGGCGATCGCCACCCGCTGCTGCATGCCGCCGGAGAGCTGGCTGGGGCGCAGCGCGGCGAAGTCGGCGAGGCCGACCAGTGCGAGCAGCTCCGCCGCGCGGGCCCGGCGCTCCGCCTTGGCGACCCTGTGGACGTGGAGGGGCAGCTCGACGTTCTCCGCGACCGTCCGCCACTCCAGCAGGCCGGACTGCTGGAACGCGATGCCGTAGTCCTGGTCCAGCCGGGCCTGCCGCGCGGACTTGCCACCGACCACCACGGATCCGGAGCTCGGCTGCTCCAGGTCCGCCACCACCCGCAGCAGCGTCGACTTCCCGCACCCCGACGGGCCGATCAGCGACACGAACTCGCCGGGCGCCACCCGCAGCTCGATGCCCGACAGCGCGTGCACCGTCCCCGAGGTTCCGGTGTCGAAGGTCTTGTCGACGCCGATCAGCTCGACGGCGTTCATCGAGCGACCCCCTGGTAGCGCCGTAGCGCGAGGTCGAGCAGCCCGACCGCCGCCGCGGCGACGAGACCGAGCACCGCGGCGCCGAGGATGGCGGTGTACATGCGTGACGGATCGCCCGTCGCCGCCTGGGCGTACTCGATGATCAGCCGGCCGATCCCGCCGCGGGTGCCCGTGGAGATCTCGGCGACGATCGCGCCGATCACCGCGGCGGCGGCGGCGAGCCGGGCCGACGGGATCAGGTACGGCACCGCCGCGGGCAGCCGCAGCCGCAGCAGCGTCGTCCACCATCCGCACGCCAGCGCGCGGAACAGCTCGACGTCCGCAGGCCGCGGCGAGGTGAGCCCGCGCAGCATGCCGACCGCGATCGGGAAGAACGCCAGGTAGGCGGCGATCACCATGACGCTGGCCCACGGTTGCCACGGCTGCCCGAACACCGCGATCTTGCCGCCCCAGCCGGCGACGAGCGGGGCTATCGCGATCAGCGGCACGGTCTGGGACGCGACGACGTAGGGCAGCAGCGCGCGCTCGAGCAGGCCCGACCGCTGCATCACCACCGCCAGCAGCACGCCCAGCACGCCGCCCAGCAGGAGACCGCCGAGGGAGAGGCGCAGCGTGAAGAGCGCCCCGGATGCCACGGCGGCACCGATCGAGCGCTGCTGCGCCGCTCCCGCGACCTCGGGATCGAACAGCCTGCCGAAGATGGTCCAGACGTGCGGCATCGCCGCGTCCGAGGTCCGGGGCAGCAGCCGCGTACCGGCGATGCTCACCCCGTCGTGGGGCACCACGAGCTTCACCAGCTCCCACACGACCACGAGCAGCACGAACGCCGCGACGGCCGTCGCGGCGCCCCGCCATCGCGGGGAACGGCCCGGGATCACCCGGCCGGCTGTGCGCACGCCACCTCCACGGCTCGTCAAGAGCATGATCGTCCGCGGACCGGGTTACCGTCCAGTCGCGGGCGGCTTGCGCCTGCGTTACGACACGTCCGGCCGTCCGCGCGGATCCGGCACCGGCGAACTCTGCGCCAGGTGAGGGCGGGCGCGCAAGGTCACTCGGGCCACGCATGGCGCGCCACGCAGGCGTTTCGCCACACCCCGCCCGTGCTGTCGCACAGGCCGTGGAGTTGTCGTCCACGCGCGCCGGCCGGCGAAGCTCGCCGATCGGGCGTGCCCGCTGGTGTGTCGACAGCTCCAGACAGGCGGAAACGGCGATCGCCAACCGCAGGCACGCGCAGGCGACGATCTTCTTCGGTCGCTCGCGGCGGGTCGGTCAGCGGGGCTTGCCCTTGCCCTCGACGTCGAACCCGGCGCGGCGCAGTGCGTCGGCCATCGCGTTGTTCGCCGCGGGTGAAGGAGCACGGCCACGGTCGGCGCCCCGGCCCTGCTGTCCGGACCGGCCCGCGCGCCGGTCCTGCGGCTTGCCCCGGCCCTCGCCACTCCGGCCCTGCTCGCCCCGGCCCTGCGCGTTGCGGCGGCCACCCTTGTCGCCCTGACCCTGCTCGCCGCCGGGTTCACGCCGAGCGCCGCTCCGGTCCGGCTTCGCCGCCGCGCCCGGCTCGTCGTCCAGCCGCAGGGTGAGCGAGATCCGCTTGCGCGCCTCGTCGACCTCCAGCACCTTCACCCGCACGACCTCACCGGACTTCACGACGTCCCGCGGATCGCTGACGAACTGCCGCGACATCGCCGAGACGTGCACGAGCCCGTCCTGATGCACACCGACGTCGACGAAGGCGCCGAACGCGGCGACGTTGGTGACCACGCCCTCCAGCACCATCCCCGGCCGCAGATCGGCGATCTTGTGAACGCCGTCGGCGAAGGTGGCGGTGCGGAACCCGGGGCGCGGGTCGCGGCCGGGTTTCTCCAGCTCGGTGAGGATGTCGGTCACGGTCGGGAGCCCGAACCGGTCGTCGACGAACTGCTGCGGTGTGAGCGACCGCAGCTTCGGGGCGTTGCCGAGCAGCGTCGCGACGTCGCCGCCCGCCTTCGCGACGATCCGGCGCACCACCGGGTAGGCCTCGGGGTGCACGCCGGAGACGTCGAGCGGGTCGTCGCCGCCGCGGATGCGCAGGAAGCCCGCACACTGCTCGAACGCCTTGGGGCCCAGCCGCGGTACGGCGTTGAGCGCCGTCCGCGCCCGGAACGGGCCGTGCACGTCGCGGTGCGCCACGATCTGCGTCGCGAGGCCCTCGGTGATCCCGGAGACGCGGCGCAGGAGCGGGACCGAGGCGGTGTTGACGTCCACGCCGACGGCGTTCACGGCGTCCTCGACCACAGCGTCGAGCGAGCGCGAGAGCGACGACTCGGGCAGGTCGTGCTGGTACTGGCCCACGCCGATGGACTTCGGGTCGATCTTGACGAGCTCCGCGAGCGGGTCCTGCAGGCGCCGGGCGATCGACACGGCGCCGCGCAGCGAGACGTCGAGGCCCGGCAGCTCGGCCGACGCGTAGGCCGAAGCGGAGTACACCGACGCCCCGGCCTCGCTGACCATCACCTTCGTCATCTTCAGCCCGGGGTTGGCCACGACGAGCTCGCCGGCCAGCTTGTCCGTCTCCCGGGAGGCGGTGCCGTTGCCGATCGCGATCAGGTCGACATCGTGTGCGACCGCGAGCCGGGTCAGGGTGGCGAGCGCGCCGTTCCAGTCCCGGCGCGGCTCGTGCGGGTAGATCGTGTCCGTGGCGACGACCTTGCCGGTGGCGTCGACGACCGCGACCTTGACGCCGGTGCGCAGGCCCGGGTCCAGGCCCATCGTGGCGCGGGTGCCGGCCGGGGCGGCGAGCAGCAGGTCGCGCAGGTTCGCGGCGAAGACGGCGATCGCGGCCTCCTCGGCGACCGTCCGCAGGCGCATCCGCAGGTCGACCTGCAGCCCGAGCAGGATCCGGGTGCGCCAGGTCCAGCGCACCACCTGGGCGAGCCACTTGTCCGCCGCGCGCCCCTCGTCGCGAATGCCCGCCGCGGCGGCGACCGAGCGCTCGTAGTCGGTGACCGGCTCCTCGGGGTCCGAACCGTCCCCGGGCTCGAGGGTGACGTCGAGCACCTCCTCCTTCTCCCCGCGGAACACGGCGAGGATCCGGTGGGAGGGCAGCGTCGTGAAGGGCTCGGAGAAGTCGAAGTAGTCGGCGAACTTGGCACCCTCCGTCTCCTTGCCCGCCCGGACCGTCGAGACCAGCCTGCCGCGATTCCACATGCGCTCGCGCAGGCCGCCGATGAGGTCGGCGTCTTCGGAGAACCGTTCGACGAGGATGGCGCGGGCGCCCTCCAGCGCCGCCGCGGCGTCGGGGACGCTCTCGGTCACGTAGCCCGCGGCCGTCGTGGTCGGGTCGAGGGTCGGGTCGGCGAGCAGGGCGTCGGCCAGCGGCTCGAGACCGTTCTCGCGGGCGATCATCGCCTTGGTCCGCCGCTTGGGCTTGTACGGCAGGTAGATGTCCTCCAGGCGGGCCTTCGAGTCGGCCGCGAGGATCCGCACCTCCAGTTCGTCGTCGAGCTTGCCCTGCGAGCGGATCGAGTCGAGCACCACGGCCCGGCGTTCCTCGAGCTCACGCAGGTAGCGCAGCCGCTCCTCCAGGGTGCGCAGCTGGGCGTCGTCGAGGCTTCCGGTGGCCTCCTTGCGGTAGCGGGCGACGAACGGCACCGTGGCGCCGCCGTCGAGCAGGTCGACGGCGGCGGCGACCTGGCCGGGACGGACGTTGAGCTCGTCTGCGATGCGCTGCTGGATCGCGCGGGCCTGTGCGGGCGCGGTGTTCGCCCCCGGGGACTGCTGTGGCTGGACCTGCGTACCTGTCACGCCCCCATCGTGGCGGGCGGCGCCCGCGCGGTCACGCCCGGGTCGGGCGGAATCTCGGGTCGACGCGCGAGTCGCCACCTTTGCCGCCGCGACTCGTCACGTTTGTCAGTGCGAGCCCGCGTTCCGGGCCGGCAGCGGATGCTCGCCCAGGCGTGTCCGTCGAGAAGCCGACGCCGTCAGGCGGGGGCTTCTCCGTGAGACGACAGCCAGTCCGCCGCACGGCGCTTCGAGGCTCGCGCCAGCCAGGCGTCCTGCACCACCTCGGCCAGCTCGTCGCGACTCAGCTCCCCGATCCGGCTGCCACGTAGGAGCACGGACAGGTGCCCGTTGAAGTGCGGGGTCGTGAAGAACGGCGACGACTGGTCCTGGACGAGGGCGATCTTGTCCTCTTCGGCACCGACCCAGAACACGATCACGTCGCGATAGCGCTCGCCGGTCTCCGGGTCGACCGCGTCGGGGCGAGCGTTGCGGAAGAAGATGAACGACTTGCCACCCACCTGGTAGACCGGGTTGTCCGCGGGTCCCCGCACCACCGTGACGTGCGGCATAGCGAGGGCGAGCTCGTGCACGTCGTCGACCCTCGCCCTCCTCGCAGTGGCCACGGCGTGAGCGTAAGCCGAAGGCGTCACATCACGCTGACGAACGTGCCGACTCGCGCCGGCAAACGTGGCGATGTCTCGCGGGTCAGCGCTGGAAGAGGGCCACGCACTCCATGTGGTGGGTCATCGGGAACGCGTCGAATGCCCGCACGGCGGCCAGGTCGTAGCCCTGCGCGGCGAACAGGGCGACGTCCCGGGCCAGGGCCGCGGGGTCGCAGGCGACGTGCACGACCCGGCCCGGGGCGCGGTCGCACAGGGCCGCGACGGTCGCGCGGCCGAGGCCGCGGCGGGGCGGGTCGGCCACCACGACGTCCGGGCGGCCCGGCAGCGACGCCAGCACGTGCTCGACGCGGCCCACCGTCCAGTGGACCTGCTCGAGGTGGGCCAGTGCGGCGCGTCCGTCGGCCGCGGCCTGCCGCGCCGACTCCACCACCCGCACCTCGCCGTCGGGCCCCACCTGCTCCGCCAGGACGGCCGCGAACAGCCCGACGCCGCCGTAGAGGTCCCACGCGAGCCCGCCCTCTGGGGCCTGCGCCCACTCCGCTACCACGTCCACCAGCGTCGGCGCCAGCGCGGGGTGGACTTGCCAGAACGTGCCGGCCGACAGGTGCCACTCGCGCCCGGCCGCCCGTTGCGCGACCGCCGGGCCACACACCCGCGACCCGACCGGGTGCAGGTGCCGGACCCCGTCGACGTCGATCGCCACCTCGACCTCGTCGCCCGGGGGGAACCGTTGCTCCAGCACCGGGGGCAGCTCGCCGGGCGGAACGAGCGGGCAGTCTGCGATCGGCAGGACGTCGTGGCTGCGGTGTGCGCGCAGCCCGGCGCGGCCCTCATCGTCGATGGCCAGCCGCACCCGGTGCCGCCAGCCCAGGAGGCCCCCGGGCAGCTCCTCGACGGTGACGTCGCGCTCGACCCCGGCGAGGCGCTGCAGCTGCTCGCGCAGCACGGCGGTCTTCAGGGCACGCTGCGTCGGCCCGTCCGCGTGCTGCCAGTCACAGCCCCCGCACCCACCGGCTCGGGCCCACGGGCACGGCGGTTCGACCCGGCCAGGAGCGGGGTCGAGCACGGCGATCGCGTCGGCGCGGCAGAACGCACCGCCACCGTCTTCGGTGACGATCGCGCGCACCCGCTCCCCCGGCAGCGCGTGCCGGACGAAGACGACGCGCTCGCGCCCGTCGTCGACCCGGACCCGCGCGACGCAGTGCCCGCCGTGGGCGACCGCGCCGACGTCCAGGTCGAGCACGCGGTCCGTCCAGTCCAGGGTGTCCTCGCGGGCCAATGCGGTCACCTGCCCGCCTCCGTCCGGATGAGCGGGAGGCCCGCGGCGCGGGCCTTCACGGCTGCTGCCGGCCGGCACCGGCGCGGTCCCCGCCCCGGCCGCCCGTGGTCTTCTCCTGCCGGTCGGTCCCGGTGACCACCTGCCGGTCCGGCGAGGACGGCGACGGCGCAGCGGGCCGGTCGTCGCGCGGGGCGGTCGGGTAGCCGCGCCGGGCAGCGCCCGGGGTCAGCTCGTCCCGTTCTGCGATCCGCTCGGACGACTTCAGCTGCCATGGCACCGATACCACCATCACGCCCGGCTGGAACAACAGGCGGGTCTTGATCCGCAGCGCGCTCTGGTTGTGCAGCACCTGCTCCCACCAGTGCCCGACGACGTACTCGGGGACGAACACCGTGACGACGTCGCGCGGGTTCTTCGTGCGCACCCGCTTGACATAGTCCAGCACCGGCTTCGTGATCTCCCGGTAGGGCGACTCGACGACCTTGAGCGACACCGGGATCTTGCGCCGGTCCCACTCGCGGACGAGCCGGCGGGTGTCGGCGTCGTCGACGTTGACCGTCACGGCCTCCAGCACGTCCGGCCGCGTCGCGCGGGCGTAGGAGATCGCCCGCATCGTCGGCCGGTGCAGCCGCGCGACCAGCACGATCGCGTGGTTGCGCGAGGGCAGGACGGTGTCGACCTCCGTGGCGTCGAGCTCCACGGCGACATGGTCGTAGTGGCGCTTGATCGCCAGCATGAGCATGTAGAACCCGGCCATCGCGGCGATCGCGATCCAGGCACCCAGGACGAACTTCGTGATCAGCACGGTCACCAGCACGACCCCGGTCATCACCGCGCCGAACCCGTTGATCAGCTGCGCGCGGCGCATCCGCCGCCGCTCCTTGGGGTCGTTCTCTGTGGCCAGGTGCCGGCGCCAGTGCCGGACCATGCCCGTCTGGCTGAGCGTGAACGAGACGAACACGCCGACGGTGTAGAGCGGGATCAGCCGGGTGACCTCGGCCTGGAAGCCGATCACCAGCACGACCGCGAACGCGGCGAGGATGACGATGCCGTTCGAGAAGGCCAGCCGGTCGCCGCGGGTGTGCAGCTGGCGGGGCAGGTAGCGGTCCTGCGAGAGGATCGAGCCGAGCACCGGGAAGCCGTTGAACGCGGTGTTCGCGGCCAGCACCAGGATCAGCGCCGTCATGATGATGACGACGTAGAACCCGGGCCGGAACCCGGCGAACACCGCCTCTGCGAGCTGGGCCACCATGGTCTGCTGGACGTAGCCGGGCGGCGCGTCGGGGAACTGCACGGCCGGGTCCTCGGCGATCTGCACGCCGGTGAGCCGGGCCAGGGCGATCAGCCCCATGAACATCGTCACGGACAGCACGCCGAGCAACAGCAGCGTCGTCGCCGCGTTCTTCGACTTGGGCTTGCGGAACGCCGGCACACCGTTGCTGATCGCCTCGACGCCCGTCAGCGCCGCGGCACCCTGGGTGAACGACCGCAGCACGAGCAGGACCAGCGCCATCCCGGTGAAGGTGTCGCCCTCGCCGAGCAGGTGCAGGTCCGCGCTGGCGACGCGCACCTCGTCGCCGAGCAGCAGCACGCGGGTGAGTCCCCAGATCACCATCGCCCCGATGGCGGCCATGAACGCGTAGACGGGGACCGCGAAGGCCGCGCCCGACTCCCGGATGCCGCGGAGGTTGACCGCGGTGAGCAAGGTGATCGCCACGACGGCGAAGAGCACCTTGTGCTCGCCGACGAGCGGGACCAGCGCGCCGATGTTCGCCGCGGCCGCCGAGATCGACACCGCGACGGTCAGCGTGTAGTCGACCAGCAGGGCGCTGGCGACAGTAAGGCCGGCGTGGCGGCCGAGGTTGACCGTCGCGACCTCGTAGTCACCCCCACCCGACGGGTAGGCGTGCACGTTCTGCCGGTAGCTCGTGACCACGGTGAGCAGTACGACGACGACCGCGAGCCCGATCCACGGCGAGAGCGCGTACGAGGCAACCCCGGCCACCGACAGGGTGAGGAAGATCTCCTCCGGTGCGTAGGCCACCGACGACATGGCGTCCGAGGCGAAGACCGGAAGCGCGATCCGCTTCGGCAGCAGGGAGTGGGCGAGCCGGTCGCTGCGCTGCGGGAGCCCGACCAGGATGCGCTTCACCGCGACGGCGAGCTTGGACACGGCGAAAGCCTAGTCACTCCACCTGTGGATCCTCGCCTTGCTTCCGGACGCGATAGCGTGCGTCACCGACCGGGGAGGATCAGCGCGTGTACGTCGTGGTGATGGGGTGCGGGCGCGTCGGCTCGTCGCTCAGCGCGAGCCTCGAGCGGCTCGGGCACGAGGTCGCGGTCATCGACAAGGAGGCGCAGGCGTTCCGCCGCCTGGGTCCGGACTTCCGGGGACGCCAGGTCGTCGGGCAGGGCTTCCACCGTGAGGTGCTCATCGAGGCGGGCGCGGAGCGGGCGGACGCGTTCGCGGCGGTCTCCAGCGGGGACAACTCCAACATCATCTCCGCCCGGGTGGCGCGGGAGACGTTCGGCATCGAGCGGGTCGTCGCCCGGATCTACGACGCGAAGCGGGCCGCGGTCTACGAGCGGCTGGGCATCCCGACGGTGGCGACCGTGCCGTGGAGCACGGACCGGCTCATGCGCATGCTGCTGCCGGACGGTGTGGCGTCGGCGTGGCGCGAACCGAGCGGCACGGTCGCGATCCTCCCGCTGCCCCTGCACGAGGACTGGGTGGGTCATCCGGTGCGCGCGCTCGAGCAGGCGACCGGCGGCCGGGTGGCGTTCATCGTGCGGTTCGGCCACGGTGTGCTGCCGGGGCCCGAGACCGTGGTGCAGCATGAGGACACCGTCTACGTGGCGGCGGTCTCGGGGACGGTCAGCGACGTGACGGCGGCGGCCTTGGCCCCGCCGCAGGAGGGGTGACCGGTGCGCGTGGCGATCGCGGGGGCGGGGGCGGTAGGCCGCTCCATCGCGCTGGAGCTCGTGGAGAGCGAGCACCAGGTGATGCTCATCGAACGAGAGCTCAGCAACATCGAACCCGAGGCGGTCGAGGCCGCCGAGTGGGTGCATGCCGACGCCTGCGAGCTCGCCTCGCTGGAGGAGGCCGGCATGGAGGGCTGCGACGTCGTGATCGCGGCCACCGGCGACGACAAGGTCAACCTCGTGGTGTCGCTGCTGGCGAAGACCGAGTTCGCGGTACGCCGGGTCGTCGCCCGGGTGAACGACCCGCGCAACGAGTGGCTGTTCGACGACAGCTGGGGCGTCGACGTCGCGGTCTCCACCCCGCGCCTGCTCGCGGCGCTGGTCGAGGAGGCGGTCGCGGTGGGCGACCTGGTGCGTCTGATGACGCTGCGGCAGGGCCAGGCCAACCTCGTCGAGGTGACGCTCCCGGCGCACACCCCGCTGGCCGGGGCCCCGGTCCAGGCGCTGAAGCTGCCCAAGGACTCGGCACTCGTGACCATCCTGCGCGGCGGACGCGTGATCGTTCCGCAGGACGGCGACTCGCTGGAGGCGGGCGACGAGCTGCTGTTCGTCGCGACGTCCGCGGTCGAGGAGGAGATCCGCGCGGCCCTCGGTCACTGAACGGGCGGCACGCCGTCCGGTTGAGCGCTCAGCGCGCGGGGCGCGGGGCCGGTCAGGCGGCGGGGAGCGGGGCGCGGCGCGCGCGCCGGACGGCCCAGATCGTGCCCAGCAGAGCAACCCCGACGAGCGGGTAGCCCATGGCGAGGCGGGCGATGCCGAGCCACGTCTCCTCCTCGTACCGGTACAGCAGGCCCTGCACGACGACGCGGGCGACGAACACGAGCGCCCACAGCAGCGTCGCCCAGGTGTAGGCGCGAAGCAGTCGGGGGTCGCGGCGCCAGCCCTGGCCGTCGCCATTGATCCCGTGCCAGATCACGCCGGCCAGCGGCCAGCGGACGGCGACGGAGACGAGGAATGTCAGCCCGCACGCCGCGCTGTAGATCAGCCCGGGCAGGTAGAACGCGCGCGCCTCACCGGAGCGGTAGGCCAGGAACGCCGCGATGCCCACCCCGAACAGCCCCGAGATCGCCGGCTGGAGCGCCTGCCGCCGCACGATGCGCCATCCGGCGATCAGGACGCCGCTGGCCAGGGCCGCGATCACGGCCGGGCGCAGCTCAAGAAGCAGGTTCGCGAGGACGAAGACGACGACCGGGATCGTCGAGGCGACGATGCCCGAGATGCCGCCCATCTGCTGAAGCAGCGTCGGGCGCACGGAACCGGGATCCGCAGCGGCGTGCGGCGGCGGCTCCGGACTCACGTGACCTGACAGATCTCGTAGTACGGGTTGTAGAGCACCTTCCGGCCCTCGCGCAGCGCGATCCGCCCCCGTACCCGCATGGTCCGGCCCGGCTCGATGCCCGGGATCCGGCGACGTCCCAGCCAGATCAGCGTCACTCCCTCGGTGCCGTCGAACAACTCGGCCTCGAGGGTCGCCGTGGCGTCCTGCGGGCCGTACTCCACGCTGCGCAGCCTACCGAGGACCGTGACCTCCTGACCGCAGGCACATTCCGAGGCCCGCTGGGCCCCGGAGCGCTCGGCGTCGCCCGAGAGGTTCTCGGCGTCGAGTTCCTCGACGTCGCTGGTCAGCTTGCGCAGCATCCTGCGGAACGCGCTGCCGTCCGTGTTGCCCATGTCTCTCCCGGCTCGCCGTCGCGAGCCTCCTCTTCATCGAGGTCGCAACCACTTCAGAATAGGCGCGCCACCGGCGGCTGTCCTCTCGGCCTACGGCCCGTCGCGCAGTGCAACCGGTGTGCACCGCGCTGTGCAACGCGCTTGCACGACCGAGGGTGCGGGCAAGGTGCGCCAGGCCCCCGGTCGTGCGCCGGTCAGTGCTCGGGCCTGCGGTGCCGGGGCCGGTCGGCCGGGTCGTCGCGATCGTCGGAGTGCCGGCCGTGCGCCGACGCGTGCTGGCGGGCGACCCGGCCCGTGGGGTCGTCGCCGGGCTCGGCCGCGCGGTGGCCGCCGTGCCGGGACCGGTCCGTGGCATGCGCGCCCCGGTCCGGTTCTCCGCGGGCCGCCATCCCGGCGGCCTCCCAGCCGGAGTCGGCCCACTCGGACCGCGACCGCTCGTCCGGCCGGCGCTCCGACCTCCACCGCTGCGGTGTCCCCGGCTGGGGCATCCGACCCTGCGACCCGGCGGCCCGCTCCTCGGCGGCCCGCCGGGCACGCCTGCTGCGCGGAGGGGCCGCGACGGGGTCCGGTGCGCCATGCGCTGGACGGACGGGTTCCGGGCGGGCCCGTTCTACCGGTTCTGGGCGGACGGGCTCGGGCTCGGGCACCGGTGCCGCCCGGACGACGGGCAACGGCAGGGTCCAGTCGTCCGCCCCGGCATCGGGAACCTCGGCGGCCGGGGCCGCCCCGGAGCCCACGACGGACGCCCAGACGGTGGCCTCGATCCAGAGATCGGGGTCGTGCCCGGAACCGGCGTGATGATCCCGGTCCGGGCTGAAGGGCCGGTCCTGACTGAAGTGCCGGTCCTGACTGAAGTGCCGGTCCTGGCTGTACCACTCCCGCGACGGATCGTCCGCGATCGAGCCCGCGCCGGTGGAGGGCTCGTCGGCGTACGAGCGCGACTGCCCGTACCCGACGGCGCCGAGGCTGGGCCAGGCGGGCGGCGAGGCGTCGTCCTGATACCCCCCATCGGCAGAGGCACCGTCGGCGTACGCACCGTCGTCGTACGCACCGTCGTCGGCATACCCGCCGATCACGTACCCGCCGTTCACGTACGTACCGTTGGCCTGCGGGACGTCGTGGGCGGCCGGCTCCTCGGGCGGGCCGTACCCGGCCCCGTTCGCCCAGTACGACGATCCGTTAGCCGACCCGTTCGTCCCGTACGGGGCGTAACCGGTGCGAGGTGCGTCGCCGCCCTCCGCAGCGTGCGGCATCCCGAACCCGTCGTGCGTGAGTTCCCGGGGAACGAACCCGTTGCTCCGGGAGCCGTCCACCCCGCTGCCGTTCGGCGGCCTGTGCTCGTGCGGAACGGGCGCAGGGCCGCCCCGCACCACACCGGGCGGCGTCTCCCCCGGCTCCGGCCATGAGGCGCCCAGGCCCGGGTCGTCCGCTGTGGGCCCGGGACGACCGGTGCGTGCCGGTCCGGCCGGCCGCTCCGCCGCCGGCCGCTCCGCGGCGGCGCGGTCGCGCTCCGCTTGGGCGACCAGCTCGGAGACACGCCGCTGCGGTGGCCGCGCGGCAGGCCGCGCGGGTCGTTCGGGCCGGCGCCGGAAGAGGCCGCGCGAGGCGGTCTGGGTCACCTCGGTCTGGGGCTCCCGGTCCGGCGCGCCGGGCGACACCGCCGGATCCTGGTCTGCCGCGGTGTCGCGGCCGCTGATGACGGGACCGCGGGTCGGACGGCCCGCGTCGGGGCGTTCCTCGCCCGCCACGGGCTCGGGAATCCGGCGGGGGATCCCGTGCGGCACGGTGTCCAGGCCGTCCGGCAGCACGGTGATCGTCGTGGGTGCGTCCGCCAGGGGGGCCGGGCGGACGGGCGGAGGTGCCGGTGCGTGTTCGACCGACGCCCGCGGCACGGGCACCCGGTCCGGCACTGCGATCGGCCCGGGCCGGGACAGGTGTTCGGGGACCGTGAGCGGGAGCACGGTCCGGACGGGGTACGGGGAGCGTCCGCGCACCACCACCGTCCCGCGGAGCATCACCCGCAGGGCGGCGTCGAGCTCGCGCGCGAAGCCGGTCGGGCCCGTCGCGACGCCGTACAGCATCCAGCGGGGCCCGTCGACGCCGACGAACAGCGACGACGCGTCGCCCGTCCGGGCGTGCAGCTCGCGGCCCCACTCCCCGGTGAAGGACCGCACGGTGGCCCCGCCCTCGCGCAGCGACTCGTCGATCTCGGCCGCCAGGTCCGGCCACAGCCCCTCTGTGCGGGGTGCGGCCAGGGCGCTCACGGAGAGTCGGCCTGCGGGCAGCATCACGTGCACGGCCTGCAGGCGCCCGTCCTCGGGCTCGACCGACACCTCGCCGCCGCGGGGCACCGGCACCTGCACGGCACCGAAGTCGACCCGTTCGGCCGCGGCGTGCTCCGGGTCGAGGTCCTCCTCGTCGAAGGGGCCGTGCGTGACCGGACCGGCGCCGCCGTCGTCGTCCGCCTCTCCGCGACCCGCACCGCGAGCCACGAACCGCTTGAGGGCGAGCGCGCCGATGGTGCGCGCACCGGGCTCGTCACCGGGTTCCAGCATCCCGTTCGCCGACCCGTTCACCGCCGACGGCCGACCGCCCGGCGCCGTCTTCGTCCGTGCGGACCCCGCACCACGACCACGTCGTGCCATCACGGGTTCCCCCCGGAAAGCCGTGCGTGCCCGCCGGTGGAGCCGTAGGCACCGGCACCCCGCACGGACCCGGGCAGCGCCGGGACCTCGACGAACCTGACCCGCTCGACGCGCTGCACCACCAGCTGTGCGATCCGGTCGCCGCGCCGCAGCCGCAGCTCCGCGCGCGGATCGTGGTTGATCAGGCAGACCCGGATCTCGCCGCGGTAGCCCGAGTCGACGGTGCCGGGTGTGTTGACCACCGAGAGCCCGGCCCGGGCCGCGAGACCCGAGCGGGGGTGCACGAAGCCTGCGTAGCCCGGTGGCAGCGCGACCGCGACCCCGGTGCCGACCACGGCGCGTTCGCCGGGGCCGAGCACGACGTCCTCCGTGCACGACAGGTCGACGCCCGCGTCGCCGGGATGGGCGTACGCGGGCACGGGTACGGAGCCGTCCACCCGGGTCAGGAACACTTCGACCCCGGCCTCGTCGATCCGGTCGACGGGCGGGTCGTTCGGGTGGGCGTCGTACGGGGGAGCATCGACGGGACCTGCCACGGCGGGCGACGTTACCCTCGGCGTTCGTGCAGGATCACCACCCGCCCACCCCGTCTGCGACGTCCGGCGCCCCCGCGTTCGACGAGCGGTTGTCGGTCCCGTGGTGGTGGTACCTGCCGACCGTCGCTCTCGGAGTGCTGCTCGGCGCAGAGGTGCACATGGGCTACCCGGGGCTGCGCTCGTGGCTCGGCTACGTCGTGATCGTCCCACTGCTGGTCGCAGCGTTGATCGCGCTCGGCCGCTCTCGGGTGCGGGTCGCAGCCGGAGAGCTGACGGTCGGCCGGGCGGTACTGCCCCTGCTCCACGTGGGACGGGTCGAGATCGTGGATCGGCGCGACAAGCAGGCCGCACTCGGCCCGGAGCTCGACCCGTCCGCCGTGGTGCTGCACCGCGGCTGGATCGGGCCGCTCGTCCGGCTCGAGGTCACCGACCCCGCCGACCCGACGCCGTACTGGGTCTTCAGCGTCCGCGAGCCGGACCGGCTCCTGACGGCCCTGGCTGCGGCCCGGCACTGACGTGCCGGGCCGCGACCTCTCACAGCACCGCCTGAGGGCCGGAACAGGCGGGCTGGGGTCACACCGCCCCGGATCGGGCGGCACCGGATCGAACTGCCCTGCGGCCCTCGTTCAGGCGGCGCAGTCGCGGCAGATCAGCTGTGTTCCGTTGCTCTGCGCCAGCCGGCTGCGGTGGTGCACCAGGAAACAACTGGCACACGTGAACTCGTCGGCCTGCTTGGGCAGGACCTTGACGGTCAGCTCCTCGCCCGACAGGTCGGCGCCCGGAAGCTCGAAGCTTTCGGCCGTCTCCGACTCGTCGACGTCGACCACCGCCGACTGCGCCTCGTTGCGACGGGCCTTGAGCTCGTCGAGCGAATCCTCCGCCATGTCGTCGGTCTCATTACGCCGCGGAGCGTCATAGTCGGTCGCCATCGTCCCCACCTCGTGAAATACCCATATGTCGTCGTCGTGCCGCTGGTCAACGTCGCAGTACCGGTGTTTGTGCCCGGCCGTGAATGTGACGCGCGTCTCAGCGCAGCACCGCGGCGGGCCCGACGCGAGCGCCAGGTTCGAGCGGTGTTGATCTGCCCCCCGGGGCGGGAAGGGTAGCCGAGCCGCGACGGTGATCGCGGGTACCCCGGCAGGCCGTTCCGAACCTGGTCGCCGCGGTCGCCCCGCAGCCGATCACCCCCGGGCCCGACGGTCGGGCCCGACCGCGCCTGCCGAGCGCGGTCGAGCCCTCCTTCCCGCCTCGTGCTTTAGGGTGCGGCACGTGATTCTCGGCAGGACACCGCCATCGGACGGCGGAGCACGCGTCCCCCCGTACCGGCGCCGGCGTCGCACCCCGTGGGTGGTGGTCGTGACCGTGCTCGGCGTCGTGGCGGTGGCGACCTGGACGGTCGTCCTGGTCGGGGCGGGCGGCTCGTCGGCGGCGACCTCCTGCCCGGCCCCGGCGGGTGGTCCCGTGCCCGGCCAGGTGCTCGAGCTGAGCGCGCTGGACGCCGTCGCCCCGGTCCCGCCGTCGGCCGCACGGGTGCGCGTGCTCAACGCGGGCGGGCAGCGCGGTCAGGCGAACCTCGTGGCCGCCCAGCTCGGCGACCTCGGCTTCCCCGAGGCGGCGGCGCCGGAGAACGACCCGCTCTACCCGAACGGCGATATGGAGTGCGTCGCCCAGCTGCGCTTCGGGCAGGCGGGGTCGGGAGCGGCGCGGACCCTCTCCCTGGTCCTGCCGTGCACCGAGCTCGTGCGCGACGACCGCACCGACGACGCGGTGGACATCGCCGTCGGCACCGGGTTCCGCGACGTCAACCCGCCGCGAGCGGTCCGCAACGCCCTGGACCAGATCGGGACGGGCGGCGGCACCGACGGGTCCGCCAACGCGGATCCGGCCGCTCCCGCGGCATCCGACACCGCGACACCCGGAGTGGACCCGACCGTCCTGGAGACGGCCCGCAACGCGGCCTGCTGACGGTTCGCAACGCGGCCTGCTGACGGTTCGCGGCTAGACCTCCGCCGCGCCGAGCTCGCGGGCCAGCGCCGTCAGCTGCGCGGCCACGCCGGGCGCGGCGACGAGCAGGACGTCCGGACCCAGGCCGTCGTCCACCGCGGGATACCCGGCCCGCGCAGGCACCCGCACGACGGCCCCCGCCTCCCGCGCGATCAGGGCGGAGGCCGCCCAGTCCCACCAGTTCGTGCCGTGCTCGAAGTAGGCGTCGAGCCAGCCGGCCGCGACCGAGCACACGTCCAGCGCCGACGACCCACTCCGCCGCAGGTCACGGATCCGCGGCAGCATCCCGGCGAGGAACGCGGCCTGCCGCACCCGGCGCTGCGGAGAGTAGGCGAACCCGGTCCCCACCATCGTCAGCGCGAGGTCCGTCTCCGCGCCCGCCCGCAGCGGCCGCCCGTCACAGGTGGCCCCGGCGCCGCGGGCCGCGCTCCACAGCCGGCCCGAGGCCGGCTCGGCGATCGCCCCGGCGAGCGACTCGCCGTCGCGTGTCGCCGCCAGCGAGACCGCGTACCAGGGCAGCCCGTAGAGGAAGTTGACCGTGCCGTCGATGGGGTCGACCACCCAGGTGACGACGCCGTCCTGAGGGGTACCGCCCGCCTCCTCCCCCACCACGGGATCGCCCGGTCGCAGCTGCGCGAGCCGCTCCCGCACCAGCGCCTCGAGCGCCGTGTCCGAGGCCGTGACGACATCGGTCGGGGTGCTCTTGGTCGACACCCCGGGCAGCACCCCCGGCGACACCCCCGACGACGCGGCGGCGGGGTCCGCGCGCTGCTCCCACGGTCGGGGCAGCCCGTGCAGGTGCGCGACGGCCTCGGTCACCACGCGCTCTGCGAGCCGACGCAGCGACCCGGGGTCGTCGGAACGGATGTCGTCGATCACGCTGTCGGGGGACGTGGTCGCGGTGGACGTCGAGCGCTCCTTCACCGCACCATCCGACCACACGCCGGCACCGAACCCGGTCGCCGCTGGTGAGCGGTCCGCAAACACGCGCCGGCGACCGTCCGGCGCAGCACCGGAGCGTGGACGGATGCGAGGCAGATGGCCCGTGACACGCACCGTTACAATGGGTCGGTGCCCGCCGGGGACCGGCCGCCAGGGAGATTCGACCCGACGAGGTCGAGCAGGCCCACGAGCGGCGACCGGCGCGGCGAGCACTGAACACATCGGCGACGGGGTCGACCATCCTCGACGTCGCAGAGCGCACCGTAGCGAGAGGGCCTAGGTGGCAGCCGCAGACTCCGCAACCCGCACCGACCCGTCCGTCGACGAGGCGACGAGTCCCGCACCCCGCCGTGCCCGCCGTGCCGCGGGCGCGAACGCGGCTGACGGAAAGGCGGCGGCCCCTCGTGTGAGAGCCGCGGCTCCCAAGGCCGGCGCCAAGTCGGCTTCCAAGTCGGCGCCGAAGACCGGGGCGGACGACGAGCCCGAGCTCGACGGCGAGCTCGAGCTGGAGGGCGCACCGGACGTCGCCGACCTCGAGGTCGAACTGGAACCCGCGCTCGACGCCGACCTCGAGCTGGAGGTCGGCACGGAAGCGGGGGCGGACACCGCCGACGAGGCCGACACGCCGGACGAGGCGGACGACGCCGACGAGGAGGACGACGAGGTCGACGCCGGGCCGGTCGTCCGCTCGACCATCACGCGCTCCACCGCCGCCCCGCAGAAGTCCGGCGACTTCGTGTGGGACGAGGAGGAGTCCGAGGCGCTGCGGCAGGCCCGCAAGGACGCCGAGCTCACCGCGTCGGCCGACTCCGTCCGGGCCTATCTCAAGCAGATCGGCAAGGTCGCGCTCCTCAACGCGGAGGAGGAGGTCGAGCTCGCCAAGCGGATCGAGGCCGGCCTCTATGCCGCCGAGCGGCTGCGCCGCGCGATCGAGGCAGGCGAGAAGGTCTCCCCGCAGCTGCGGCGGGACCTGCGGTGGATCGTCCGGGACGGCGAGCGCGCCAAGAACCACCTGTTGGAGGCCAACCTCCGCCTGGTCGTCTCGCTCGCCAAGCGCTACACCGGCCGCGGCATGGCGTTCCTGGACCTGATCCAGGAGGGCAACCTCGGCCTGATCCGTGCCGTCGAGAAGTTCGACTACACGAAGGGCTACAAGTTCTCCACGTACGCCACGTGGTGGATCCGCCAGGCCATCACCCGCGCGATGGCCGACCAGGCCCGCACCATCCGCATCCCGGTGCACATGGTGGAGGTCATCAACAAGCTCGGCCGCATCCAGCGCGAGCTGCTCCAGGACCTGGGCCGCGAGCCCACCCCGGAGGAGCTGGCCAAGGAGATGGACATCACCCCGGAGAAGGTGCTGGAGATCCAGCAGTACGCCCGGGAGCCCATCTCGCTGGACCAGACGATCGGCGACGAGGGCGACTCCCAGCTCGGCGACTTCATCGAAGACTCCGAGGCCGTGGTCGCGGTCGACGCCGTGTCGTTCACGCTGCTGCAGGACCAGCTGCAGTCGGTGCTGGCGACGCTGAGCGAGCGCGAGGCGGGTGTCGTGCGGCTGCGGTTCGGCCTCACGGACGGCCAGCCCCGCACCCTGGACGAGATCGGGCAGGTCTACGGGGTCACCCGGGAGCGGATCCGCCAGATCGAGTCGAAGACGATGTCGAAGCTGCGTCACCCGTCCCGGTCGCAGGTCCTGCGCGACTACCTGGACTGACCCGGCCCCGGCCACACCTCTGCCCAGGACGGTGCCGTCGAACCAGTGCGTCTGGTTCGACGGTACCCGCTTTACTATGAGCGCACGTCAGTGGGTGCGCATTTTGATGCAGTGATGGCATGATGCAGGAGTGCGAACGACGATAGACCTGCCGGATGATCTGCAGCGTCAGGCGCTGTCGATCGCGCGCGACACGTCCAGGACGTTGAGCGAGATCGTGGCCGAACTCATGCGGCGCAGGCTCGGACAGGGCAGACCGCCCGACGTCTCCCACAGCCGGAGGACGGGCCTACCTCTGGTAACCCTCGGCCAGGTGGTCACCACCGAAGATGTGCGTTCTCTGGACGACGAGCCGTGAGTAGACGCAGCGTGGGAGGCGGTGAAACGCAGCGTGGGAGTGCGGTGAACATCCTGGCCCCATCACCGAGGGGAGCCTCTTGCGGATCCTGATCCGTGGAGGGCAGAGCGCCGACACCGCCCGGGACGTGCTTCGGTCCGTGCACAACAGCGAGCGGCACGAATTCTGGCCCGACTCGATCAGCTACGCCACGGTGCCACTGAACGGGGTTCTCGGCCATCGCCAGGTGACCGACGCGTACCTGGCACACCTCGCCCGCACCCACAACAGTCGGCTCGCCACATTCGACCACGGCGTCGCGCAGCTCCATACGGATGTCGCCGATCTGCTACCGACCGCCTCCGCGCGGCCGTAGCCCTGACCGCCCGGGTCCCCGGGTCGGGCCACCGGCTCGGGTACTGGCCGCGGTGCGAGGCCGGTCGTAGGGTCCGGTGAGTGGACATCGCGGGGTGGCCGGACGTGTCGCCCGCGAAGTGCACGCGCCCCCGCCTGCCCCCGTCCTTCCTCCCCCGGCCGCGGCTGACCCGCGTGCTGGACCGCGCCGCGCCCGGACAGGTCGTCGTGGTCTGCGCGCCCGCCGGGTTCGGCAAGACACAGCTCCTCGCCGACTGGCTGGCGGACCGCGCCGGGGCCTGGGTCACGCTCGACGCCGACGACGACACGGACGACCGGTTCTGGGCCGGCCTGCTCGCGGCGCTCGACGGCGTGCCGGGCGCGGACCGGACGTTCTCGACACCGTCGACACTGCCGCGGCCGGCCGCACCGAGCCGGGACCCGGCGTTCGTCGCGTCGGTCGTCGACGCCCTCGCCGCGGCGGGCCCGATCACACTGGTCCTCGACGACGTCCACACCGTCTCCGCCCCGGAGCCGCTGCACGGGCTGGCCGCGCTCGTGCGCTACCGGCCTGCCAACCTGCTGCTGGTGCTCGCCACGCGGTCCGACGCGACGCTGCGGCTCGACCGCCTCCGGTTGGGTGAGGAGGTCGTCGACCTGCGCGCAGGCGACCTCGCGTTCACCCGGGACGAGACGTCGGCCCTGCTCGCCGCCTCCGGGGTCCCGATGAGCCCCGACCGCCTCGACCTCCTGTGCGCGCAGACGGAGGGCTGGGCGGCGGCTCTGGCCTTCGCGACGCGGTCGCTCGGCCGATCGACCGACCCCGACGGGCTGGTGCGCGACCTCGCCGTGCACCCGCACCTCGCGGACTACCTCACCGGCGAGATCCTCGCCCGAATGGCCGCCGACGTCGCGGACGTGCTCACCGCCGTCAGTGTCTGCGACGAGGTCACCGCCCCGCTCGCCGCCGTCCTCGCGGAGCGCGCCGACGCCGGGGACGTGCTCGCGGACCTGGAGCGCACGACGGCGCTCGTCACCGGGTCCGGTGCCGCGCGCGGTGCCTTCCGGATCCATCCCCTCCTGCGCGCGCAACTGCGGGCGGACCTGCGGCGCCGTCGCCCGGACCGGTTCGCGGCGCTGCACGGACGGGTGGCCCGCGAGCGGCAGGAGCAGGGCGACGTGGTCGGGGCGCTGCACCACGCCGCCCTCGCCGACGACGCCGGGCTGCTCGGTGAGCTGCTCGACGTCCACGGGCCCGGGCTGGCGAGCAGCGGCCACCACGCGGCGGTGCTCGCCGCGCTCGACACCCTGCCCGTCGCGGGCGTGTCCGCACGCCCCCGGCTGCTCCTGGTCGCCGCGTTCGCCCACGCCGAGGTCGGCAGGCGCGCTGTCGCACACCGGCTGCTCACCCGGGCCGACACGGTGTGGCCGGCCGACCCGGACCCCGGGCTGGCCGCGCTGCGGGCGCGGGCCCGGACCCGGCTGGGCCGGCTCGGGCGGGGCGACCCGCCCGACCCGCGTGCCGAGCCGGGCGCCGGGACGGCCGTGGTGGACGTGCTGCTGCGGGTCGACAGTGCCCTGGCGGCCGGACGGTGGGACGAGGCGGAGTCGCTGGCCCGGGCGGCGGGCGCCCAGGCGGCCCGGCAGGGCAACAGCTATCTGGAGGCGCGCGCCGTCGTCACCCTCGGCGTCGTCCTGAGCCTGCGCGGCGACGTCATCGGCTCCGTGGCGCTCGCCCGGCGCGCCGCGGAGATCGCTCCCGCCGACCGCTGGCGGGGCACCGTCGGCGACGGGTACGCCTGCTTCCTGCAGGGCTACGGGGCGCTGCTGCGGTTCCGGCCCGAGGAGTGCCTGCGCTGGGTCGCGGAGGTGGACCGGGTGACGGCCGTCCAACCGGCTCCTCGGGAGCCGGCCGGCGCCGTGTCCGTGCTGGGTGTCCTGCGCGCGGCGGCCCGGTTCGACCTCGGCGAGCACCGCGCCGGCCTCGTGGCCCTCACCGCGGCACGGGCGGACGTCGACGGCGACCACCCGTTCGGGCGCCCGATGCTCGCGTTCGCCGCCGTCGCCGAGCACGGGGCGGCGGCCGCGCTCGGCATGCGCGCCCACGCCCGCGCGGTGGCCGAGTGGGCGCACGCGCGCCTGGGCGGCACCGGCGACGTGCTCGCGATGCAGGCGTGGGGTCCGGCGGCGATCGGCCGGGACGACGCGGCGCGCGAACGGCTCCGGCCGGTGCTCGACGGTTCCGTTCCGTGCGCCGTGCCCTGGATGCGCACGGAGGCGGAGCTGCTCGACGGCGTGCTCGCGCTGCGGGCCGGCAACGGCGCGCTCGCGCGGCGCGCGGTGGCCCGGGCCGTGGCGGACGCGGCGTCGACCGGTGTGCTGCGCCCGCTCGTCACGGCACCGCCGGACATCGGGGCGCTGCTCGGCGAGCCCGCGCACTCCCCCGACCGGGCCGAGCTCCTCCGCGAGGTCCGGGCGCTGCGCGCGACCCGGGACCGGACGCTGCCGGGCACCCCGCTGACCGACCGCGAGCGCGACGTCCTCGAGCTCCTGCCGACGGTGCTGTCGCTCGAGGAGATCGCGGACACGCTGGCCGTCTCGCTCAACACGGTGCGCAGCCACGTCCGATCGTTGCACGGCAAGCTGGGGGTGAGCTCGCGCGCGGAGGCGGTGCAGGCGGCGGCGCGCAGCGGTCTGCTCGACGTGCCGTGAGTGCGAGTTTTCATCCCCGGCGCAGGAGGCCCGGGCGCGGCGGCCAGAGCATCGTCGGCGGGGTCGCGCCTGCGGGGCTACACCTGCGCCCCGCGGCAGGCGGGGAGGTGCCGACGTGGACGATCGGGCAGCGACGCCGCCCGCCGCGGGCTGCCCCGGTCCGGGCGTGCAGCGCTACGAGTTCCGCGTCGCGGGGCTGCTCTCGGAACGCACGCGCGGCGCCTTTCCCGACATGACCCTCGCCGACGCGCCGCCCGAGACCGTCATCGTCGGCGACGTGCTCGACGACGCGCACCTGCACGGCGTGCTCGGCCTGATCCAGGACCTGGGACTGCACCTGACGGCGCTGCGGCAGGTGGCCGACCCCGCCCCCTCCGACCCCGCCCCCTCCGACCCCGCCCCCTCCGACCCCGCCCCCTCCGACCTCTCAGGGCCGGCCGACGGTGACCGTGCCACCACGCCTGCCCGCCGCGACCGCCGCACGCCGTGAGCGCACGCCGAGCTTGGTGTAGATCGCCCGCACGTGCGTCTTCACCGTGCTCGGCGCGACCCCGAGCACCGTGGCGATCTCCTGCAGCGAGTGTGGCGAGGAGAGCAGCCCGAGGACGTCGCGTTCCCGGTCGGTGAAGGACGACCCGCGGTGGGCCCCGTCCGCCCGGTCGCACACCGCGAGGACCCGGCCCGCCACGGCATCACCGGCGCCGAAGCTGCCGATCTGCCGGGCGAGCAGGCCGGTCACCGCGGGACCGCCTGCGAGCAGGGGGCGCAGCGCCCCGCCCGCGCCGGCCGCCGCCAGTGCCGCCTCCAGCTCCCGGCGCGCGAGGGGCGACCGGCCGGCCGCAAGTGCTGCGGCACACGCGCGCGCATGCGCCTCGCCGACCGTCCACGGCACGACCCGGTCGACGGCACCGTCGAGCACGTCCCGCAGCGCCCCGCCGCCGGACGCGTCCTGTCGGGCGGCCATCAGCACGAGTTCGCCGGTGCGCCCGAGCAGCTCCCCGGCGCGCCGCAGCAGATCGGCGGCGAGGTCGGGGCGGGCGAGGTCCACGGCGACACCGTGCGCGAGCAGCACCGCGGGTGCGGCCAGCCGGGGCGGTACCCGGCCGGCCAGGGCCGACCGGGCGAGCCGCAGCTCCGGCTCGGCCTCGGTGTCGCGGTGCAGGTCGGTGAGTGCCGCCGCGCGCAGCGCCGGCCGCAGCGGGCCGAGCACCGCGTCGGCCGGGTCGGCGGGTGCTGCGGCGAGCAGGTCCAGGCAGCGCTCGGGGTGCAGGTCGAGCAGCGCCCCGTAGGCTCCCAGCAGCGACGGGAGCGCCGCGCCCGCGGTCGCCCGCCAGCCCCCGCGCGTGAGTTCGGCATCGGCGGCCGCGGCGAGCTCGGCCATCCGCCGGTACTCCCCGTCCGCTGCGGCGACCAGGGCGAGCACGCTCGTCGCACGGGCGGCGAGGTAGCCGCGGTCGTGCCGCCGGGCGTCGGCGAGCGCGTCGTCGACGTGCCGGCGAGCCTCTCCTGACCGCCGGGCGAGCACCAGCGCGACGGCACGGTCGAGCCGCTCCATCGTGGCCAGGTCGGGGTCGACGGGCCGGACCGCGGTGGCCCGAGCGACGTGGCGCCGCACCGCGGCCGGTGCACCGTCCTCGGTGGCCACGAGCGCGGCCAGCAACGCGATCCGCGGATCGGCTGCCGGATCGCCGGGGAGGGCGCCGGCACGGTCGAGGACGCTCAACGCGTCGCGCACCGCGGCGTGCTCCCCGGACGCGACGAGCGCCACCCCCTGCGCGACGAGCAGCTCCGCGATCCGCGCGTCGTCGTCGGCCTGCCGCGCGTGCGTCAGGGCCCGCGCGGGCTGCCCGCGCGCGGCGAACCAGTCGGCGGCCGCCGCGTGCAGGCCGGCGACCTGCTCGGGATGGCGGCGCCGCAGGTCGAGCAGCAGATGCGCGCGCAACAGCGGGTGGACGCGGTACGCGGTGCGGCCGTCGCCGACGCTGAGTACCAGCGAGGTGTCCCGCTCCAGCGACGCCAGCACCTCACCGGCGTCCGGGTGGCCCGTCAGCGCGCCGGCGAGACCGGCGGAGAGCTCGGCGCAGATGCTGACGGCCCGGAGCACCTCGGCGGTGGCGGACGGCAGGGCCGACAGGACCTCCCCGACCAGGTAGTCGGAGATGGCCGTGGCGTTGCCCGTGAGGTCGGCGAGGAAGCGGTCGACGTCGCCCGCGTCGCGCAGCGACAGCGCCGCGAGCCGCAGACCCGCCGCCCACCCGGCGGTCTGGTCCACCAGCGTGCGCACCTGATCGGGCGCCAGGACCAGGTCGGCGCCTGCGAGCAGCGCGGCCGCCTCATCCGGGGTGAAGGCGAGGTCGCGGGCGCGGATCTCGCGGAGCTCGCCCGCCAGGCGCAGGCGCGCGATCGGGAGCGGCGGGTCGGCGCGCCCCGCGAGGACGAGCCGGAGCGCGCGCGGACGCTCGCGGACCAGTGCGGCCAGGGCCCGCACCGCCGCGGAGCCCGGCGGGAGCGCGTGGACGTCGTCGAGGACCAGGTCGACTTGGCCGGGAACCCGGTCGAGCGCCTCGAGCAGCCGGACCAGGAAGCCGTCCTGCGCCGGGTCGAGCCGGTCCAGCGCGGGACCGACAGCAGCGCAGCCGCGCAGGGCGGCGAGCACGGCCGCCCAGAACCGCGGGGCGACGCGGTCGTCGTCGTCGAGCGACAGCCAGGCGACGCGGTCCGCCCGGCGCGCGGCCCACTCGGCGAGCAGCAGCGTCTTGCCGTACCCGGCCGGAGCGCTGACGAGCAGCAGCCCGCCCGGCTCCGCGGCGTCGAGCAGGGCGAGCAGCCGGGGGCGGCCGACGTGGCGCGCGGGGACGTGCGGCGGCGTCGTCTTCGCCTTCGGTACCACCGGTTCCCGTTGCGGATCACGAAGCATGAGTAGGCCTCCGGTGGTCCGCAGCCACTACCTCGCGGTGGTGGCGTTGAGTCCCGCAGGACTCTTCCCGCAGCGGTCCGGCTGCCCGGTCCAGGACGATCCCGCAGGCCGGGCACACGAACGTCCGGACGCTGAGCGGCAGCTTGGTTTTCGCTGTGCCGCACCCGGAGCAGGTCTTGCTGGAGGCGAACCAGCGGTCCGCGACGACAAGCCGGACCCCGGCCCGTTCGGACTTGTAGGTGAGCTGGCGGCGGATCTCCGCCCAGCCCACATCGCCGATGCGACGGGCGAGTCGGCGGTTGCGCAGCATCCCGGCGACGTGCAGGTCCTCGACCACGATGGTGTCGACGTTGCGCACGAGGCGGGTGGTGAGCTGGTGGGCGGCGTCGCGGCGCAGGTTCGCCACCCGGGTGTGGATGCGGTCGGCGCGGGCGCGGGCGGTGAGCCACCGCTTCGACGCCGTGCGCCCGGTGCGCCGGTCCGGACCGCAGCGGCGCGCACACGCGCGCTGGGCCCGGCGGAGCCGACGCCGCGCGGCCTCGAGGTGCCGCGGGTTCGGGATCTTCTCGCCGGTGGACAGGGTGGCGATGCCGAGGTCGACGCCGACCACGCGGCCGAGGAGCCGCCCACCGTCGCGCGGGGCCGGCTCAACCTCGGGCAATTCCACGGTGAACGCGACATGCCAGCGGCCGCGCTGGTACGACAGGGTCGCCGAGCGGATCCGCGCATCGCCGGTGTCGACCTTGCGGGCCAGCTTCCGCGTCGACTCCGCCGTGCGCACCACCCCGATCACCGGGAGCTGGACGTGGCGGCGGTCCCGGACGAGGCCGAAGCTGCCGGTGGTGAACCGGCACGACGGCCGCGAGCGGTGCTTGGCCTTGAACCGGGGCCCTGCGCGGACATCGCGGCCTCGACATGCTCGGCGCCGAACCGGGCGAACCGGTCCCGGTGTTCGACCACGATCGTCGACACCGCCGGGTCACCGAGCAGGGCCAAGAATTTGCGACACTTGCGACGACGCCCGTTGAGCGCGGACCCGACCTCGGTGACCACCCGCTCCACCGCCAGGTGTTGCCCGGTGGCCCACGCGGTCACCCGGGCGACCTGCCGGTCCAGGTCGGGGCGCTGGTCGGCGGATGACACCCGCGCGTACACGACCACCCGGCTCGGGGTGGTCTCGGGTGGCGGCTCAACCAGGATCAGCCGCCCAGCTCGGCGAGCGGGGACGAGGAGTCTGCCTTCCCGGGACCATCGGTATGCGGTCGCGGGACGGATGCCCTCACGTCGTGCCCACTCCTTTAAATTCACCAGCACATCCTTCTAGGTACTCAACCCCCAACTCTTCTACGTACTCAACCCCCAACTGCTGCTGTCCCCTGCCGCCCCCGGCGAGCACGCTGCGGAGATCCGGACGCTGCCGGCCAGTACCGTTCGGCCCCTCGGGATGGTGATCATGAGCACCGGCCGGTCAGCGTGGGCTGAAGGGAACCTGCTCGACCGTGCCCTTGGTCACCACGATCGCCGCTCCGGCGGGGATCTCGTGCCAGACGCCCGGCAGCGGGGTGAGCGGCTCGGAGACGACGACCCGTGAGTCGGCGCCGAAGTGGGCGAACCGCTCGTTCTCCGGGTAGAGCTCGCGCAGCGACTCGACGTCCGCGCTGTAGTGCAGCGTGTTCGCCACGGAACCGCTGGCGTAGCGGGCCGCCCAGAGGCGCTCGCCATCGGTGACCCCGACCGTCATCTGCAGCGGCTCGGCGACGCCCGCGTCGGCGCCGAGCGTCTCGACGAACCCGGCCATCCGCTCCAGGCCGGCGATCGGGTCGTCGGCCAGCCCGAAGGTGAGCGCGAGGTGGAACAGCAGCTCGGAGTCGGTGGTCCCCTTGATGTTGGGGAACAGGTCGGGACGCACCGCGAGCAGCAGGTCGCGGCGCAGCGCCTCGTACCCGTCGACGTAGCCGTTGTGCACGAACATCCACTTGCCGTGGGCGAACGGATGGCAGTTGGTCTCCTGGACAGGCGTGCCCGTGGCCGCACGGACGTGGGCGAGGAACAGCGGCGAGGAGATCTCCGACGCGAGCGTGTGCAGGTTGCGATCACCCCAGGCGGGGGTCGCGCTGTGGAACAGGGCGGGCACGTCCCGGCGCCCGAACCAGCCCAGGCCGAAGCCGTCGCCGTTGGGGACGGCCATGTCGGGAGCGTGGCGCCTGCTCTGCTCGATGAGCGAGCGCTCGGGGTCGTAGAGCAGCTCGCGCGGCTCGATCGGGCTGCCGAGATATCCGAGCCATCGGCACATGACGTCCCTTCCTCGCGACGGTGGTGGCCCAGGTTGCCCGACGGCGCCCGTCCCGGCCTCCCCCGCCGCAGGCGAGATCTCCTCCGTCCCGGAGGAGGTCGCGCGCCCCAACCCTGCGGGATGCTTGGGTTTCCCGCCTACGACGGCCCGTCCGCGACCACAAGAGGAGCACTCCATGCCCGTGACGTCCCCACCGGCCGGGCCGGTGGAGTGGGTCGCCATCACGTTCCCGGGATCCGGGCTCGGCCCCGAGGTCACCGCGCCGCTGGCCGGGCTGGTGGACACGAAGACCGTCCGCGTGCTGGACGCCGTCGTCGTGCGGAAGGAGGCGGACGGCACGATCAGCGAGGTGGAGATCGACGCGGGGGCGCCGGCCTTCGACCGGCTCGACGGCGAGGTCCTGGAGCTGCTGAGCCACGACGACCTCCTCGCGATCGCCGGACGCCTCGGCGCCGACACGACCACCCTGGTGGTGGTCTGGGAGAACCTGTGGGCAGCGGCCTTTGCGGAGGCGGTGCGCGACCGTGGTGGGTCCGTTATCGCCCACGACCGCATCGCGGCCGCGGACGTCGCGGCAGCGGTGGCAGCGCTGGACGACGCGGTCGCGGAGACCGCGCAGGACGGGGGCCCGGCATGAGGGGCAGGTTGGGCCGCGGGCGCGGCGGACCGGGTCTGCTGGGCACCGTGGCCCGCACCGCCGTCATCGCGGGTACCGCCTCGGCCGTCTCGGGGCGGGTCCACGCGGGGCAGCAGGCCTCGGCGCAGCAAAAGCAGCAGGAGGCCGCCGCGCAGGAGCAGCTGCGGCAGATGCAGTTGCAGGCCCAGATCGACGACCAGGTCAACGCCCGGATGGCCGGGGCGCCGGCCGCGCCCGCACCCGCACCGGCACCGGCGCGGCCCTCGATCGACGAGCTCCACGCCCAGCTCACCAAGCTCGGCGAGCTGCGGCAGGCGGGGCTGCTCTCCGACGCCGAGTTCGCCGAGCAGAAGGCACGGCTCCTCGCATGACCGAGGCCACCGGCGCGGACACGCCCGGGCCTCCGCCGCCGGGGCAGCCGCGCCGCGTGGCCATCGCCTGCCAGGGCGGTGACAGCCACACCGCCTTCACCGCGGGCGTGCTGAGCCGGTTGTTCGACGGCCCCGAGCCGGCCGGGTACGAGGTCGTCGGCCTCAGCGGCACCTCCGGAGGTGCGGTGTGCGCGCTCATGGCGTGGTCGGCGCTGCGCGACGGCGATCAGCGCAAGGCCCGGGCGCTCTCGCCTCCGCGGCGATCCCGACCCTCTTCCCGACGGTGCACGTCGGGGACGGCGCCTACTGGGACGGCCTGTTCTCCCAGAACCCCCCGGTGCACGACCTGCTCGACACCCGGCCGGACGAGCTCTGGGTGATCCAGATCAACCCGACGGCCCGCGCGGACGAGCCGAAGACGGTGCTCGACATCACCGACCGGCGCAACGAGTTGTCCGGCAACCTCTCGCTCTACCAGGAGCTGCACGGCATCGAGGTGATCGACCGGCTGCTGGCGGAGGGCCAGCTCGTCGGCGACCGGTACAAGCACGTCACCGTGCGGATCCTGGAGTTCTCCCGGCCGCTCTCGTCGCGGCTGCTCGGGCCGGCGTCCAAGCTCAACCGCGACGCCCGGTTCATCCGCGAGCTGATGGCACAGGGCGAGCAGCATGCCGAGGAGTTCCTCGCGATGCTGGCGTTCGAGCGGGCCTGGCGGTCGGGGGACGTCGACGCGGTGCTCGCGATCCTCGCCCCGGATGTCGAGCTGAGCTCCATCGCGCCGTTCCGGCCCCGCGCCGGCCTGCGCGGCGGGCACGCCCGCGCCGAGGTCGCCGAGCTGTGCACCGCGGTCCGGCTGGACCTCACCCGCAAGCAGCTCACCCGCGAGCGGGCGACCTGGACGGTCCGTCTGGACGGCGAGGCGGACCGCCGCGGGCGGGTGGAGGCCGAGATCGCCGACGGGTCCGTGACCGCGCTACGGATGGGGCCGCCCTGATCTCGTTCACGAACCTGTCGACCGAGCAGCAGAACGCGCTGCGCGAGGCGTTCGTCGACTGATCGCGAGTTCTCCTCCGCCGCGGAGGAGGTGGCACCCGCTCGGGGACGGCTAGAACCGGCGGGTGCCGACAGCTGCGGACGACCCGGACGTCCCGTCAGGACCACCGATCGGAGCGTCCCGCGCGGTGCTGCTCCCGCGGACGCTGGTCATCCTGCTCGAGCTGGCCGCCGCGGTCGTCGTCGCGGGCGGCATCCGGGCCGCGGCCTGGCTGGTCGCGCCCGTGTTCCTCGCGCTCGTCATCGTGATCACGGTGCACCCCGTGCACACGCGGCTGCGTGCCCGGGGTCTGCCGTCGTGGGCGGCGACCATCCTGCTCGTGCTCGCCGTGTACGGCGTGCTCCTGGTGCTGGCCGGGGTCGTCGTCGTGTCGGTCGCCCGGCTGGCGACCCTGCTGCCGAGCTACGCGGCCGAGGTCAACGCGCTGCTCGCCTCGGCGACCGCGGAGCTGGCGCGGTTCGGCGTCGGCGCCGAGCAGCTGCGCGAGATCGCGGGGACGCTGAACTACGGCAGGCTGGTCGGGATCGTCTCCGGGCTCCTGCTCGGCATCACCAGCCTGCTCGGGAACCTCGTGTTCCTGCTCTCGCTGCTGCTCTTCCTGAGCATCGAGGCATCCGGGGCCGGCACGCGGCACGCGCTGCTCGCGCGGGACCGAGCGCCGATCGCCGCCGCGTTCACCGGGTTCACCCGTGCGACGCGCCGGTACATGGGGGTCAACACGGTGTTCGGCCTGCTCACCGGGCTGGTCGACGCGGTGGTGCTCGCCCTGATGGGCGTACCGCTCGCCGTGCTGTGGGGGTTGCTGGTGTTCATCACCAACTACATCCCCTACATCGGGTTCTGGATCGCGCTCATCCCACCGGTGCTGCTCGCGCTGCTGACCGGCGGCTGGGGGCTCGCCATCGGGGTGTTCGTGCTGTTCACCGTGGTGAACTTCGTGCTGACGTCGGTGATCCAGCCCAAGTACGTCGGCGACGCGGTGGGGATCTCGGTGTCGCTCACCCTCGTCGCGCTGGTGTTCTGGGGCTGGCTGCTCGGCACGATCGGGGCGGTGCTCGCGGTGCCACTGACGCTGTTTGCGAAGGCGCTGCTCGTCGACGTCAACCCGCACGTGCGGTGGGCGAACGCGATCCTCGGCTCCACGCGGACGGCCCGCGACGCCGTGGACAACGTCGGGAAACCGCCGGGCGCCGACAACCCGCCGCGGGTCCGATCGGACGGCCCGTGGGCAGCCGGCCCGGGTACGTCCATGATGAACCCGTCCCCTGGCGAGACCTGACCTGACGGATGGCGACGATGACCGAGCACCTCGACCCCCCTCCAGCCGGATCACAG
>CAVRHG010000076.1:0-259545 GCA_963720845.1 uncultured Actinomycetota bacterium
CAAGATCCCCCGCGTCGCACTGCCACGCTTCACCGACCACGGCGAACTCGTGAGGTTCTGGCGCGCGGAGCACCTGCCCGGCCGCTTCCCCTTCACCGCCGGGGTGTTCCCCTTCAAGCGCGACGGCGAGGACCCGGCGCGGATGTTCGCCGGCGAGGGCGACCCGTTCCGCACCAACCGACGCTTCAAGCTGCTCTCCGACGGCCAGCCGGCCACCCGCCTGTCCACCGCGTTCGACTCCGTCACCCTCTACGGCCGTGACCCGGACGAACGCCCCGACATCTACGGCAAGGTCGGCACCTCAGGCGTCTCGGTGGCCACGCTCGACGACATGAAGGCCCTCTACGACGGCTTCGACCTGGTCTCGCCGACGACCTCGGTCTCCATGACGATCAACGGGCCCGCGCCGACCATCCTGGCGTTCTTCCTCAACACCGCCGTCGACCAGCAGGCCGACCGCTTCCGGACCGTCGAGGGCCGCGATCCCTCACCGCGGGAGGCGGCCGAACTGCGCGCGCACGCACTGGCGAACGTGCGCGGCACCGTGCAGGCCGACATCCTCAAGGAGGACCAGGGCCAGAACACCTGCCTGTTCTCCACCGAGTTCTCCCTGCGGATGATGGCCGACATCCAGGAGTGGTTCATAGCGAACAAGGTCCGCAACTTCTACTCGGTGTCCATCTCCGGCTACCACATCGCCGAAGCCGGCGCGAACCCCATCACCCAGCTCGCCTTCACCCTGGCCAACGGCTTCACCTACGTCGAGGCCTACCTGGCCCGCGGCATGCACATCGACGACTTCGCGCCCAACCTGTCGTTCTTCTTCTCCAACGGCATGGACCCCGAGTACTCCGTCCTCGGCCGCGTCGCCCGCCGCATCTGGGCCGTGGCGATGAAGGAGAAGTACGGCGCGGGCGACCGTTCCCAGAAGCTGAAGTACCACGTCCAGACCTCCGGACGCTCCCTGCACGCCCAGGAGATGGACTTCAACGACATCCGCACCACTCTCCAGGCGCTCATCGCCATCTACGACAACTGCAACAGCCTGCACACCAACGCCTACGACGAGGCGGTCACCACCCCCACCGAGGACTCCGTCCGCCGGGCCCTGGCCATCCAGCTGATCATCAACCGGGAATGGGGCCTCGCGATGAACGAGAACCCGCTCCAGGGCTCCTTCGTCATCGACGAACTCACCGACCTGGTCGAGGAGGCCGTGCTCCAGGAGTTCGAACGGATCAGCGAACGCGGCGGCGTGCTCGGCGCCATGGAGACCGGCTACCAGCGCGGCCGTATCCAGGACGAGTCGATGCTCTACGAGCAGCGCAAGCACGACGGGACCCTGCCCATCATCGGCGTCAACACCTTCCGCAAGGCGCACGCGGACACCGCCGAGCCCGGCGCCATCGAACTCGCACGCGCCACCGAGGACGAGAAGCAGTCCCAGCTGCGGCGCGTGCGCACCTACCAGGCCTCCCACAACGAGCCGGCCCACGCGGCCCTGACCGCCCTCAGAGAAGCGGCGATGGACGGCCGCAACGTCTTCGCCGTCCTGATGGACGCCGCGCGGGTCTGCTCACTGCAGCAGATCACCGACGCGTTCTTCGAGGTCGGCGGCCAGTACCGCCGTAACGTCTGACCCAACGAACAGGACAACAGATGGATCCCGTCACCCGTCTCGGCGTCGTCGGCTGCGGCCTCATGGGCTCCGGCATCGCCGAAGTCGCCGCCCTGGGCGGCATCGACGTCCGTGTCGCCGAAGCCACCCCCGACGCGGTCGAGGCCGGCCGCCGCCGCATCACCGCGTCCCTCGACCGGGCGGTACGACGCGGCAAACTCGGCGAGGAGCAACGCGCGCAGGCCCTCGCCCGGCTCTCCTACACCCACGACCTCGGTGACCTGGCCGACCGGCAGTTCGTCATCGAGGCCGTCGCCGAGAACCGCGACATCAAGACCGACGTCCTGCAAAGACTGGACAAGACGCTGGAGGACCCGGCGGCGGTCCTGGCCACCAACACGTCGTCGATCCCCGTCGTCGACCTCGCGGTGGCCACAGGACGGCCCGGCCGGGTCATCGGCATGCACTTCTTCAACCCCGTGCCCGTACAGCAGTTGGTCGAGCTGATCCCCGCCCTCACCACCGGTCCGGACACGGTCCAGCGCACCCGCGACCTCGCCGCGGCGCTCGGCAAGCAGCCCATCCAGGCACCCGACCGCTCCGGCTTCGTCGTCAACGCCCTCCTCGTGCCCTACCTGCTCGGCGCGGTCCGCATGGTGGAGTCCGGTGCCGCGCGCCCGGACGACATCGACCAGGGCATGGAACTCGGCTGCGCCCACCCCATGGGCCCGCTGCGCCTGCTCGACCTCATCGGCCTGGACACCGCCCAGGCCGTCGCCGAGTCCATGTACGAGGAGTTCAAGGAACCGCTCTACGCCCCACCCGCCCTGTTGCGCCGCATGGTCGCCGCCGGCCACCTCGGACGCAAGAGCGGTCGCGGGTTCTACGCGTACGACTCCTCGGTTCCGGCCGGCTGAGGCCGTAAGGCCTGCTCAGGCCCCGTGGTCCACAACGGCGCCTCCCACAGTGCCGTACCGGTGCAACAAGGTGAGCGTGTCGACGGACATCCGCCGCGTACGCGGCTTTTCAGGCCCCGCCGAGGCAACTCGCCGACCGTGAACCGTGCCGGAGGAAGGGTCGGTGAGGAAGAGGCGCGGGCGGGGTTGCGGACCGCCCGCGCTGGAGCGCTGGTCCGGTACTGCATTCGCGATCGAAGGCAAAGTTTTAGGTAAAGGATGACGGGCCGTTCGGGTCGAGGAATGCGACGCGAACATGGCCCGCGGCGACCCAATGGCCGCCAACTCGCAGGCAGCGTCTACTATTGACCATTCTTTGGCAAGAATCCGCTCTGTCGATCACGGGTAATGCGATGGCAAAGTGGTGTCACGGTCGGTGTTCCGACTCTGTCTTTGAGTGGTCCGGCATACCCCGCCAGCGCGCCGCGCCCCTCGTCCTCACCGCCCCGACCGCACCGCACCGCACCGCACCGCACCGCACCCAGCTTCAGGCTGTGTTGGGCGCAGGAGGCAGGCCATCATGAAGACGTTCGTCGATCACGCGCGCTCGGTCGCGGCGCATCACGTCGCGGATCCCCAACACGTACACACCCTTTGGCCGTGGGGGCGGGACAGTCGCCCGCGGCCCGCGGTCCCCTGTTCCGCCGGCGACCGCGTCCGCGGGAGCCGTTGGCCCTCATGTTCTCGGGCCGCTGCGAGACGCGACCGGTCCGGCGACGGGAAGGGATCGCGTTCCCGGCCGGGCCCGCGACCCGCGAGATGACGCGCTCCTCGTACCGTCCCGGCCCGTGCCCTTGTCCACGCCACCCGTACGTCCGACCGGGCCGGTCCGCTCTTCCCGGCTGTCCGGTCAGCCCGCTCTCCCCGGCCCGTCACGACGGCAGAGGAACCCCGAACCCATGGCATCCACTCGATCCCACCTGCGCGCGGCCTTCGGTGACCTTCACCGACCGGACATCCTGCGCCAGGACGTGCTCGCCTCCCTGGTCGCCTTTCTCGTGGCCCTGCCCCTGTGCGTCGGCGTCGCCGTCGCCTCGGGGGGCCCCGCCGAACTGGGCTTGGCCACCGGTATCGTCGGCGGCCTGGTCGTGGGCTTCCTGCCCGGCAGTTCGCTCCAGGTCAGCGGCCCCGCCGCCGGACTGACGGTACTCGTCTTGCGGACCCGTCCGGCTGATCACCGCAGGACCGAATCCGGTTGTGGCGGTCGAGGACGGGGTCGAGGCCGCGCGCGTGTCCGGAAGCGGCGAGGCGCCGGGGGCTCGGGTGCCGCCGGCCCGCGCCGGGCACCCGGAACCGGCGGCTCCGCCACCCTGGGCGGGGAGGAGACCTCCACGGGTGCTGCCGATCCGGCCGCCGAGGGGAGCAGATCAGGACGCGGTGATCCGCCGGAGTCCATCGGGCGTGGCCACGACTGACCCCAGGAGGACATCGCTCCACCCCGTGTACGTGCTGGTGAAAGGCCCGTCAGGAAGTGTCGCCGACGGGTCCCCGCAGCCTGCCCGTCACTCGGTCGAGCGATGTGGGCGCCGAATTCCCGCCATCGAACTTGACTCACCCTTGACATTCACTTGACCATCCCTTTACCTTCGATGCCAGGTCGATGAAGATCTACTTCGTCGCCCGCAACCCAGATCCCCGGCAAACGAGGAGCTCCCCATGGACAAGCTCATCCAGCAGATGACCCAGAACACCGTGTGGGCCAAGTGGGTCGCCGCCAACTCGGCGCAGGGCGCCCAGGACGGCTGCATCAGCGCGACCGGGAAGGACGGCTGCATCAGCGTCGCGGGCAAGAGCGGCTGTATCTCCTGACCCACTCCACCCAGGACGGGGGCCGTCACCGCTCATGGCGGCGGCCCCCGTCCCCCCTCCCGCGACCCAACGGAGGCCCCATGAGCCCGATGCCCAGCCCCGACGTCATGGAACAGGTCCGGGACATACCGATCTACCGCGACAGCGTGCGCGAGGCGACTTCCCCATACTGGAGAAGCCCGAGATCGCCCGCGGCTTCCCGGACAACTGGATGACTCCCCGCCTCGCCGAAGCACTGGCATCCGGCGAAGCGGAGTTCGTCCTGTCCACCGGCACCCACCACGCCCGGATGCAGCTGATCCGCCCGCCGTATTTCCTGCTCCGCTCCTACTACCAGCTCTGGCGCACCACCCCGATATCGGCCACACCTGGGACGCGGGCTGCCGACGGATCTCCCTGACCACGGTGCTGGCCACGGAACACGTGGCCCGGGTCAATGCGGCACGCCGCGGGCCGGCGCCGAACCGGTGCCCGCCCGCGAGCGGTGGCTGGACGACCGGACCTCTACCTGAACCTGCGGCTCGGACCCCGCCACGTGGGACCTCGCGGAGGTGCGTCGGATGCTCGAGGAGATCCGGAGCCCAGCAGGCGCATCCGCGACGGCGCCTACCACCTCGACTGCTCCGGTTATCACCTGGCGCATCTGCTGCGGAAGGTGGAGAATGGGGCCTGTGGGACGACTTCCCGCCGCCCGCCAGCATCATCCACGCCTACGAGTACACCCCGGCGAACGTCCGGCGCTTCTTGCACCAGCACTTCGCCTGCCCGGTCATCGATCTGTTCGGCAGCACCGAGCTCGGCTATCTCTACTTCAGCGACCGCCGCGGCACCTACTGGCCGCACCTCGACAAGATGACCGTCGAACTCCACCCGGTGGCCCCCGGCAGCACCCTCTACGAGCTCATCGTCTCCAGCGTCCGCAACCCCTATATGCCGCTGATCCGATACCGCTCGGGCGACTGTGTACGCACCCTGGACGGCACCCCGGACCCGGGAGAAGATCGCCCAATTCAGCGGCCGCCAGAAGGAATTGCTGAGCACCTCGCACGGCCCGGTCGCCCAGGGCGACCTCGACCGGTGCGTCGCCGAGGCGTCACCGACACGTCTTCGTCTACCAACTGCAGCTGACCGGCGAGACGGAGGCACGCCTGGTGTACACGACCTTCCAGGGCACGCCCCTCGACCCCGACACGGCCGCGGCACTGGAGGCGGCGACCGGCGCCCTGACCGGGCGGCGCTGCCGCATCGAGCACCGCGGGCACCTCCCCATCGGGAAGTCGGGCAAATACGCCTGGCTGGACCAGTTTCCTGAGCCAGGCCCGCATGCCGCCGAACGTCATCCCACCCGTGGCAGAAGAACGCATGACCAGCCAGCCGCTGACCCCCGCGGACGACCGCAGAACCTGCTCGGCGAGGCGCTGTACACCGAAGATGGTCGCGGTATTTCGACGACAAGACCGGCGCGCCACGGGAGTCTCGTGGAGCGCCAGGTCACCGAGTGCCTGCGCTATCTCTATCTCGTCTCCCGGCACCACGACCAGCTCGGCGGCCTGTTCCTGCCGGTCGAGCAGGACATCGACGAGATCTGGCACTACCTCATCCTGCAGACCCGCGAATACCGGGCGCTGTGCGAGGAGCGGCTGCCCGGGGCGCTTCTTCATCCACCACCGCAGCATCGCCTACAGGACTACCAGCGGCAGAGCCCGGCCGCGGAGCAGGCGCCGTCGAAGAGGCACTGCGCTGGATCCCGCTGTACTGCCGTGACTTCGGCCCCTTCGACGAGGACGCGCTGCCGCACTGGACCATCGTGCGCTTCCTCCACGAGCGAGATGGGCTGGCACTCGCCGAGATCGCCGGGCCGGAAACCGATGGCGGCGCCCGCCTATGGCGCCGTGCGAACCGAAAGAATCGTGAGGGCTCCCACGGGGTCCGGCTCCACCAGCGAGGTCCGGAACAGTCGCCGGATCATGGCGTGCTGGTCGTCTCCCAGACCCTCGGCGGCGCCGGAATGGCCGCGGGCATCACCGTCGGCGCACTGCTCGCCGCGGACTGCTCGGCTCGACGGGCCTGGCGGGAGTGCCAGTCGCGCTGTTCACCGCCGGCGCCGCGCTGGGCGCCCTCGGCATCGGCCGGCTCTGCCGGAGACGGGGCCGGCGTCCCGGACTCGCTCTCGGCTACGCCGATCGCCGCGCTCGGCAGCCTGGGCGTGGTGCGGCGGCCGCCGGGCCGGCACCGTGCCGCTGCTCCTGTTCGGCCCTTCGTCTACGGCGCGGGCAGCGCCACCAATCTGCTCGCCCGCTACGCGGGCGCCGACCTCGCCGCGCCCGCAGAACGCGGGCGGGCGGTGAGCACCGTGCTGCTTCGCCACCACGCTTCGGCGCGGTGGTCGGGCCCGACCTCGTCGGCCCTACCGGAGAGGTGGCCCACTCCTCGGGCATCCCACGGCTCGCCGGGCCGTTTCTGCTGTCGGCCGCCGCGTTCGGGGCGGCCGCGGTGTCCCTGGCCGTGCAGCTGCGGCCCATCGTCGTCGGCCCAGTGGCTGCGGCCCGGGATCGCCCTGGCCCCTCGGCCCGCGGGCGTAGACACAGGGCGTACCGGAAGCAGCGCGGGGCGAGCGGACGCGCCCGGGCCCATCGGCCCGGGGTGGCCGCCGGACCGCGGTCATGGTCCTCACGCAGCTCGTGATGATCGCCATCATGACGATGACTCCCGTCCACCTGACCGACCACGGCCACAGCACCCAGGCGACAGGGCTCGTCATCGGACTCCATGTCGGCGCCATGTTCCTGCCCTCACCCGCTGACCGGTCTGCTCGTGGACCGGGCCGGCCGGCTGCCGGATGGCCGCCGCTCCGGGCAGTGACGCTGGCAGCCGCCGGGGGCCTCGCCGCGCTGGCCCCGCCACCGGCAGTCGGTCCTGCGCTCGCCACGGCGCTGGCGCTGCTCGGCCTCGGCTGGAACATCGGACTGGTCAGCGGCACCGCCATGGTCACCGACTCCGCATCCGGGGCACACGCCTCCACCCAAGGTCTCGTAGACGTGGGGATGTCGATCGCCGGAGCCACCGGCGGAGCGGTCTCCGGACTGGTCGTGGCAGGCCTCGGCTACCCGGTCCTCGCTGTCGCCGGAGGTGTGCTCGCCCTCGCCGTCATCCCCCTCACCGCCCGTGCCGCGCGCCCCCAGGCCGGCTGAGAACGCTCCCCCCGCCCCAAGCCAGCTGGAACGCTCCCACAGCACCACCGCCCTCCGCGCGTACCAGCCGATACACCAGACCCAAGCTCCGGCCAGCCATCAGGAGCACGGCATGCCCAGCGCCCTGCGACCCCACCCCGCCGCCTTCCCACAGCTCGACGCAGTCGTGGTCGGGGCGGGCTTCTCCGGCCTGTACCAGTTGCACCTCCTGCGCGAACGGGGCCTGAGCGCCCGGGTTTTCGAAGCCTGCGACGACATCGGCGGCACCTGGTTCCGCAACCGGTACCCCGGAGCGCGCTGCGACATCGAGAGCACGTCGTACTCCTTCTCCTTCTCACCCGAACTGGACCAGGAATGGGAGTGGAGCGAGCGCTACGCGACCCAACCCGAGCTGCTGCGTTACCTCCACCACGTCGCCGACCGCTTCGCACTGCGCGAGGACATCACCTTGAACACCCGGGTGACACGCGCGGCGTACGACGAGGACGCCCACATCTGGACGGTCACCACCGACACCGGGGAGACAGTCACCACCCGCTTCGTCGTCCTGGCCACCGGCTGCATGTCCGCCGTCAAAGAACCGGACATCCCCGGAGCGAAGACCTTCGCGGGCCGCGCCCTGCACACCGCGGACTGGCCGCACGAAGGTGTCGACCTCACGGGGAAACGGGTCGCGGTGATCGGCACCGGTTGCTCCGGAGTTCAGGCCATTCCCCTCGTCGCCGAGCAGGCCACCGCGCTCACGGTCTTCCAACGCACTCCGGTCTACGCCGTCCCCGCCCACAACCGGCCGCTGACCCCCGCGGAGAACGCCGAGTTCAAGGCGAGCTACCCGCAGTTCCGCGTCGCACAGCGGCAGTCCAGGGGCGGCACCGTCTTCGAGCCGCCGACCCGGTCCGCGCTGGAGGCCGACGATACGGAACGCGCCGCCACCTACGAGGCGGCCTGGAGCACGGGCTTGCTCAGCGGCCTTCTGCGTACGTACACCGACATCCTCGTCGACGAAACCGCCAACGAGACCGTCGCCGAATTCGTCCGCTCCAGGATTCGGGCGATCGTCAGTGACCCGGAGACGGCCGAGACGCTGTCGCCACGCAGCTTCCCCTACGGCACCAAACGTCCTTGCCTGGACACCGATTACTACGCCACCTACAACAAGCCGCACGTCAGCGTCGTGGACCTGGCCAGAACACCGATCACTGAGATCACACCGCACGGCATCCGCACCGTTGACAAGGAGCACCCGGTCGACGTCATCGTCTTCGCCACCGGCTTCGACGCGATGACCGGATCACAGGTCGCCATTGACATCGTCGGCAAGGGCGGCTTTACGCTCAAGGAGAAGTGGGCCCACGGCCCCAGCAACCACCTCGGCCTGCTCGCGGCGGGCTTCCCGAACCTCTTCACCGTCATAGGTCCCCTGAGCCCGTCCGTGCTCAGCAATGCGGTGGTGGCCATCGAACAGCACGTGGAGTGGATCACCGACTGCATGACCTACCTGCGGGACAACGCCCTGACGGAGATGGACGCCACCCCGGAGGCCGAGCGCGACTGGTGCGCCCACGTCGCCGCCCTCGCGGACCAGACGCTCTACCCTGCCGCGGCCTCCTGGTACACGGGGGCGAACGTACCCGACAAGCCAAGGGTGTTCCTGGCCTACACGGGAGGCCTGGACCGCTACCGAGCGGAGTGCGAAGCCTGCGCCCGCGACGGCTATCGGGGCTTCGCCCTGTCCGGCCCGAACACCGCACCCGACGCCGCCACGGCGAGGAAGCGCGCGACGGCCTCGTTGCCCGGCCTGTGAGTCGTCCGGGGTGGCAGCACGTGCGAACAGCCGGAAGTCCACTCCGGTGGGGTGAGGTGGGGCGCCGGTCCGCGACTGGTCCCCAAGAAAGTTCAGGGCCGGTTTCGGATTTCTCCGAAACCGGCCCTGAACAGCGACTCTCACAAGTCGGGACGACAGGATTTGAACCTGCGACCCCTTGACCCCCAGTCAAGTGCGCTACCAAGCTGCGCCACGTCCCGACGCGCTCGCACGGTCGCCCGTGTGAGCGCGCGGGTCAACCCTACCCCATCCGCGTACGTCAGCCGCGCGCGCCGGGAGCCGCGGCCACCTGCGCCTCGGGGGTACCACCCGCTGCGAGGGGGGGCGGCCCGTCGCACGACCGCCGCGCCGTACCGGCACCAGCAGCGCGGCCGGCGCCGCGGCCGGGCAGCGCACGGCGAGGAGGGTGTCTGCACGAAACCGGGCAGGAAGGAACAGATCGCGTACACCGGCCGGTGCTGCGGCCCTGGATGGCCGACATCTTCGACACGTCGTAGGTCCCGGACGCGCGACTGCGGACCGACCGACTGATGTCGCCCGCCCACCCCTCGGACATCGCGGATCTGACGGGCATCGCCCCGGCCCTCGTGGTGACGGCCGAGTACGACCTGCTGCGGGCGGAGGCCCAGAGCTACGCCGAGCGGCTGCGGAAGACGGGCTCCCTGGCCGGGCAGCACGACGTGGCTGGGGCCGACCACGGCTACGACGGCTCGGACGACGAGAAGGCGCGGGAGACGTACGCCCTGATCGCACGCCGTGTGCGGGAGGCTGTCCACCGTTGAGCGGGGCGTCACCGCGGTGTGTGTGATCTCCCGTCGTCCGGGTGGAACGCGGTGAGGACCATCGCCGGCGTCATCATGGCCCGGATGACCACGGAGTTCGGCGCCGAGGTCTGGCCGGCGGATCAGGTCTCGGACGCGGGGTCCGGCCCGCCCGTCCGCGGCGGTGCCGTCGTCCCGCGGATCTCCAGGGTCGGGGTGGCCAGATGGATACGGCCCGTCGCCTTGGCCCCGTCGAAGCGGTCCAGGAGGCAGCGGGCGGCGCGTCGGCCGACCTCGTGCCCGGCGTTGTCGACCGTGGTGAGCCAGAGGTGGCGCAGCCGGGAGATGCTCGTGTTGTCGTAACCGGTGACGGACAGGTCCTCGGGGACGCGCAGGCCCAGTTCCTCCGCGGCCGAGAGCGCGCCGACGGCGGCCATGTCGTTGACGGCCACGACGGCGGTCGGCCGCTCGCGTCGGCTCAGCAGCCGGACGGCCGCGCGGAAGCCGCCCTCCTCCGTCATGTCGCCGGCCTCGACGGACGCCTGGCCGGCCGAGCCGTGGGCGCGCATCACCGCCTCGAAGCTGCGCCGGCGCAGCTCGCCGACGGCTCCGTAGCCCGCGAGGTGCGCGATGCGGCGGTGGCCGAGCGCGATGAGGTGCTCGGTGACCAGCCGGGCGCCCCGCTCGTCGTCGCCGGTGACGACGTCCACCCCGGTGGGCACCGGCTCACGGGCACCCGCGACGACGACCGGCATACGTGCGGCGACCGGCCCGAGCGCGGCCGGGTCGGGGAGGGTGCCGACCACGACCAGGCCGTCGGCCTGGAGGTCCAGGAAGGGCCGGGCGAGGTCCTGGCCGCTGCGGCGGTTGAGGCGGGCGTCAGCCAGCACCATGTGCAGGCCGTGGTCGTGCAGCAGCGAGTTCAGGCCGTCCAGGAGGTCGACGAACCAGGGGTTGCGCAGGTCGTTCAGGAGCACGCCGACCGTCCTTGTGCGCTGCTCACTGAGGCTGCGGGCGGCGGCGTTCGGCCGGTAGCCGAGTTCGCGGACGGCCCGCAGCACGGCCTCGCGCCGCTCCGGCCGTACCTGCTCGGAGCCGCGCAGCACCAGCGAGACCAGCGACTTGGAGACACCGGCCAGCTCGGCCACGTCCCGGATCGTCGGCTGCCTCATGCCTTGGACCGTTCCATGACCGGTCGGCCTTGTCAAAGGAGGGCGAAGGACGGACGGTGGACAGACGAAGGACGGTCGAAGCACGGTTGAGGCGTAGGGGAAGAGGCTTGACACCTGCTGGAGGGCCGCCCAGGGTGGATGGCACAAGGAATGGACCGGTCCAAAGAGGGGCTCATGGTGGATACGCTCGGCGTCGCCGTCGTCGGGTTCGGCTGGATGGGCCGGGTGCACACCCAGGCGTACGCCCGGGTCCCGCACCACTACCCGAATCTCCCGCTGCGCCCCGAGCTGGTGGCCGTCGCCGAGGAGGTGCCCGGCCGGGCCGAGGAGGCGGCCGCGCAGTTCGGCTTCGTCTCCACCACCCGCGACTGGCGGGAAATCGCCGCCGATCCGCGTGTCCGGGCGGTCAGCATCACCGCCCCGAACTTCCTGCACCGCGAGATCGGTGTGGCGCATGGCCGAGGCCGGCAAGCACATCTGGATCGAGAAGCCGGTCGGCCTCACCCCGGCGGACGCCCGGGCGGTGGCGGACGCGGTTCCGGGGCGGGCGTGCAGGGGGCGGTCGGTTTCAACTACCGCAACGCGCCCGCCGTCGAGACGGCCCGGTCGCTGATCGCCTCCGGCGAGATCGGCACGGTCACCCATGTCCGCGTCCGCCTGTTCAGCGACTACGCGGCGCACCCCGAGGGGGCGCTGACCTGGCGGTACGAGCGGGAGCGCGGCGGCAGCGGAGTGTTGGGGGACCTGGCCTCGCACGGCGTCGACCTGGCCCGCTATCTGCTCGGCGAGATCACCTCCCTCACCGCCGACACGGCGGTCTTCGTACCGGAGCGGGCCCGTCCCACCGGTGTCACCGCCGGCCACAGCCGCGCCTCCGGCGGCGAACTCGGCCCGGTGGAGAACGAGGACTACGTCAACTGCCTGCTGCGCTTCGCCTCCGGCGCCCGCGGCGTTCTGGAGGCCTGCCGGGTCTCGGTCGGCGAACAGAACAACTACGGCTTCGAGGTGCACGGCACCAAGGGCGCGGTGTTCTGGGACTTCCGCCGGATGGGCGAACTCGGCGTCAGCCGCGGCGACCGCTACCAGGACCAACCGGTCAGCACGGTGTACGTCGGCCCGGGCGACGGCGAGTTCGGCGCGTTCCAGCCCGGGCCGCCAACGCGATGGGCTACGACGACCTGAAGGTCGTCGAGGCGTACCGCTTCCTCCGGTCGATCGCCGAGAACACCTCGCACGGGGCGACGCTCGCGGACGCCGTGCGCGGTGCCGCCGTGCTGGACGCCATGGCGCGGTCCTCCGAGAGCGGGACGTGGGTGGACGTACACGGCCCTCAGGAGTATCCGAACGGAAAACAGCGGTAGCCGCTGACCCGCTCTCCAGACCGAGCGCGGTGAGCACCTTCGGCTCGGCGGCCGTCCACTTGGCCCCGGCCAGCAGCTTGGCGCGCGTATCGCCCCAGCGATCGCCGTCCCTGGCGAACACGTCCCGCCGGCGCAGCGAGCGGTGCAGGTGCTCCAGGACGCAGCACGAGTACGCGGCCTGGTCGACCACGCCGTGCGGCAGGCTGGGGTTGGCGAACACCAGCCGCCGCCACGAGCCGGTCACCAGGTCGGAGGCGACCTCCTCGGCGCCGACCAGTTCCGGCAGAGCTTTGAGTGCCTTCACGACCGGGGCCCCGAGCATCCGCACCGTGCCCCACTGCACCGCCCACCCCAGCCTCGTCGCCGGACGGCGCTCCGCCCGCGCCAGACCCAGCGCCTTCTTAATCCAGACGGAAGAACTGCTCCAACTCCCCGGGGGGACCGCTCGGTGCGAACCGGCCGTAGCGGGCCTCTTGCCCACCAGACAAGTACTCAACAGGCATGCCGAGGACCGTAGAACCCGCTGACCAGGCAAAACGGGCAGGTCACCTAACCGGAATCAAGATCGTCCCGCTACCGCTATTTTCCGTTCCACCAGCAACCGGGGGCCTACACCCGTGAGAGTGTCCCTAGGACCACCCCGGATCCGGTCCCCAGGCCCAGCGACGGCAGGCCCCGGGGACGGCAGGCTTCGAGACGTCGGCACACACGCCGCCGAATCCGCCTCACCGACTCCCGGGGGAATCCATGAACGAAACCTTCGCCAGGCGCCTGACGGGCCTCGCGGGCATCACCACCGCCGCCGTCCTGATCGTCGAAGTACCGCTGTACTTCGTCTACTCGGGCCCGCCGCCGGACGCGAACGTCCTGACCAGGCTGCTGCTGGGCATCGTCGGGCTGGCGTGCCTGGTGGTGTTCATGACCGCCTTCCGTGAACTGGTGAGGCGGGTGAGTCCCGCCCACGAGTGGGTCGGCTCGATGGCCTTCGCCACCGGGCTGGTCTACGCGACGGTCACCCTGGTCTCCAGCGGACTCGAGGCGGGCGCGGTCATCGCGGCCGACCGCCCGATCGACCCGACGATCGACGTCAGCGGCACCTACATCCTGTACGGGTCGATCTCCCGGCTGATGCTGGCGCTGTTCCTGATCGCGTTCGGGTACGCCGTCTCCCGCACCCGGCTGCTGCCACGCTGGACCGGCCGGTCGGCGTACGTCCTCGCGGGGATCAACGTTGCCTTCGTGCCGTCCCTGTTCTTCGGCAACACTCCCGCCAACTTCTATGCGGCGAACGGCTGGGGCACCACCGCGCTGATGGGTGCCATCCTCAGCTACTGGCTGCTGGCCCTGGGAATCTGCCTCTACCGCAGCGCGGGATCACCGGCGCCGACGCGCTGACAGCGACGGCCGCGCGTCACCCGGCCGTCGCCCGGGTCGGCAGGTTGTACGGCGTGACCACCTGGATCGCCGACGGCAGTGCCGGCCCGGCCGGCGGCAGGGCGTCGTGGGCGCGCATCACGATGCGGCAGGCCTCGCGCATGTCCTGGCGCAGGTCGTGGTGGAGGACGGCGGACAGGCGGTGCTCGCGCAGCAGACGGGTGTTCTCGTGGTCGAGGTCGTGTGCCACGAAGACCGCGCACTCGCGGTCCAGGTCCTCGAAGGCCCGGAGGGTGGCGAGGTTGCCGCCGCCGATCGAGTAGACGGCGCGGATGTCCGGGTCGCGCCGAAGCGCGGCCCGGACCAGGTCGTACTGGGTGGCGTCCAGCCCCTGCCCCTCGGCGATCTCGACCAGGGTGCGCTCCGGGTGCCGGGCGCGCATCACGCCGCGGAAGCCCATCTCGCGCTCCTCCTCGTTGCGGAAGAAGCCGCTGCTGCGGCTGGTGAGCACATTGCCGGGGCGGTCGCCTAGCCACTGGCCCATGAGGTAGGCGGCGGTCGCTCCGGCGGCCCGGTTGTCTATGCCGACGTAGGCGAGGCGGGCCGAGGACGGCAGGTCGGTGACGAGGGTGACGACGGGGATGCCCGCCTCCGCGAGCCGGCCGACGGCGGCGGCGACCTCGGGGACGTCCGGCGCCTTGAGCACCACCGCCTGCGAGCCGCGTCGGGCGATCCGGTCCAGGGTCCTGGTCAGTTCCTCCACGGGGCCGGTCTCCCGGAAGTGGAAGCGCGAGCGCACGACCGCCGGGTGCAGGGACGGCAGCTCGGCCTCCAGGGCGGACTGTACGGCGGTGGAGAACCGCTCGGGAGTCTGCATCACGATGTCGATCATGAAGGTGCGGCCGACCAGCCGGACCTGGGTGCGCTGCCGGTCCAGGTCCTCGATGGCCTGACGGACCTCACGTTCGGTGCTTTCCCGGACGCCGCCCCGACCGTTCAGGACCCGGTCGACGGTGGCCTCGCTCAGGCCCGCCTGACGTGCGATCTCACGGATCGGGAAGGGGTGGCCCACCGACGGCTCCTTGAGGGGTTTTTGATGGCTTGCCGCTGGTTGTTCGAGGGGTTTGTACTGACAAGAATGACAGAGCCGCCTCGCTCGTTCGCGACCGGCTCCGTGTCGCATCCCGTGACCGAAAGAAGGACGCCGATGTCCCTCACCGCCGCTCAGCAGCGGGCCTGGCTGACCGAGCAGGACTGTGATCTCGACGTCTTCCGCTCGCTCGTCGAGCGCACGACGGACCTCGCCGACCATCCGCACGCCTCGGCCGTGGAGGACAACGTCCTCGTCTACGACAGTGAGCGGCTGCGCGCGGCGGGGGCGACCCGACAGGTGCGGGCCGAGCTGGTCCACGCGCTCACGGACGGCCCCGGCGTCGTCGTCTTCCGGGACGCCTTCCCGGACCCGGCCGTGGTCGACCGGCTCACCGGTGTCTTCGAGGCACTGATCACCGAGCAACGTGCCTCGGGAGCCGACGCGGGCGACCACTTCGCCGCGCCGGGCGCGAACGACCGGGTGTGGAATGCGCTGGAGAAGGCGGCCCTCTACGACCCCGAGGCGTTCGCCGACTACTACGCCAACGACATCCTGGCGCTGGTCTCGGCCGCCTGGCTGGGCCCGGGCTACCAGGTGACCTCGCAGGTCAACGTGGTCAACCCGGGCGGCGCCGCGCAGACCGCGCACCGCGACTACCACCTGGGGTTCCTCTCGAACGAGGCGGCCGCCGCCTATCCCGGGCATGTGCACCGCCTCTCGCCCGTGCTCACGCTGCAGGGCGCGGTGGCGCACTGCGACATGCCCGTGGAGTCGGGCCCGACGCTGTACCTGCCGTACTCGCAGACCTTCGAGCCCGGCTACCTCGCCTGGCGGCTTCCGCAGTTCCAGGCGTACTTCAAGGCGCACCACGTCCAGCTCCCGCTGGCCAAGGGCGACGCCGCCTTCTTCAACCCGGCGCTGTTCCACGCCGCCGGCACCAACCGCACGCCGGACATACGGCGGACGGCCAACCTGCTCCAGGTGTCCTCGCGCCTTCGGCCGGGCGATGGAGACGGTGGACCGGGAGGCGGTGGCCAACGCGGTCTTCCCGGTGCTGCGCAGGCGTCTGGCCGACGGCGTGGGCGAGGAGTGGCTGGAGCGCGGTGATCGCGGCGAGCGCCGAGGGCTACCCGTTCCCCACCAACCTCGACAGCGACCCGCCCGTCGACGGTCTGGCCCCGCCCTCCCAGGCGGACGTCGTACGGCGGGCACTGGAGCAGGGTGGACCCCGCGGGCGCTGCGCGACGAGCTGCGGCGCCCGCGCGGTGCGGCGCGAAAGCTGAAGGGGCTCGACACTCATGGGACTTCTCGACGACAAGGTCGTCCTCGTCAACGGCGGCAGCCAGGGCGTGGGCGCCGCGCGTCGCCCGGGCCGCGGTCCGGGACGGGGCGCGGGTCGCCGTCACCGGGCGGCGCCCGGAGCCCGGCGAGGCGCTCGTGGCGGAGCTGGCCGCGGCCGGAGGCGAGGCGATGTTCGTCCGGGCCGACTGGCGGACGTCGAGCAGGCGCAAGCGGTCCGTGGCCGAGGTGGTGGCGGCGTACGGCCGGATCGACTGCCTGGTCAACTCGGCCGGCCTCACCTCCCGCGGCACGCTGCTCGACACCACGCCCGAGCTGTTCGACCAGCACATCGCGATCAACCTCAAGGCGCCGTTCTTCCCCATGCAGGCCGCCGTCGCGGACATGGTGGGCCGCGGGGCGCCCGGCACGGTCGTCAACATCATCACCTCCTCCGCGCACGGCGGGCAGCCTTACCTCGCCCCGTACGTCGCCGCGAAGGCCGGGCTGATCGGCCTGACCCGCAACGCCGCGCACGCGCACCGCTTGGACCGGATCCGGATCAACGGCCTGAACATCGGCTGGACCGAGACCGAGGGCGAGGACGCGACGCAGCGCGGCCTTCCACGGCGCCGGGGACGACTGGCGCGAGGAGGCCGCCGCGCCGCCTGCCGATGGGCAAGCTCGGCCAGGCCGACGAGATCGCCGACTTCGTCGTCTTCCTGCTGTCGGACCGAGCCGGCGTCGTCACCGGTTCGGTGATCGACTGGGACCAGAACGTCCTCGGCGGCCTCGACTGATCCTCTCCCGAGACAACTACGACGAACTCCCCTTCGACAACCGCACACGAAGCCGCACCCAGGAGCAGCACCCCATGCGCATCGGAATCCTCGGCCTCGGCCGCATCGGCGCCTTCCACGCCGAAACTCTCTCCGGACTCGACGCGGTCGACTCGCTCGTCGTCACCGACCCGTTCGCGGACGCCGCCAAGTCGGCCGCCGAGCGGTTCGGCGGCGAGGTCGTGGACTCCCCCGAGGCCTGCTGCCGCCGGGGTGGACGGCGTCGTCATGGCGGCCGCCACCGACGCGCACCCCGCAGCTGATCCTGGCCGCCGTCGAGGCGGGCGTGCCCGTGTTCTGCGAGAAGCCGGTGCGCGAAGACCATGCGCGAGGGCGTCGAGGTGCTGCAAGGCGGTCCAGGGCACGGGCGTTCCGGTCCAGATCGGCTACAACCGCCGCTTCGACGCCGGGTTCGTCGCGGCCCGGTCGGCCGTGCACAGCGGCGAGCTGGGCAGGCTGCACACCGTCCGGTCGACCACGCTGGACCCGGCGCCGCCGCCGGCCGCGTACATCGCCGCCTCCGGGGGCATCTTCCGGGACTGCTCGGTGCACGACTTCGACATCATCCGCTGGGTGACCGGCCGGGAGGTGACCGAGGTGTACGCGGTCGGCGGCAACCGGGGTGCCGACTTCATCAAGGAGGCGGGCGACGCCGACACCACCGGCGCGATCCTCACCCTGGACGACGGAACCATCGCGGTGGTCTCCAACTCCCGTCACAACGCCCGTGGTTACGACGTCCGCATGGAGATCCACGGTTTCACGGACTCCATCGCCGTCGGCCTGGAGGACAAGCTGCCGCTGCGTTCGGTCGAGCCCGGCGTGACCTTCCCGGCGGGCACCCCGCACGACTTCTTCATGGACCGCTTCACCGCGGCCTACCGTGCCGAACTCACCGCGTTCACCGAGGTCGTGGCCGGCACCCGGCCCTCCCCCTGCACGATCGAGGACGCCCTGGAGGCGGGCTGGATCGCCGACGCGTGCACGCTGTCGCTGCACGAGCACCGCCCCGTCACCGTCCAGGAGGTACGGCAGGCATGAGTGCACCGGGCCCAGCGCCGCTGCGCATCGGAGTCCTGGGCGCGGCACGCATCACCGAACGCTCCCTGGTGGCCCCGGCCCGGGCCACCGGCCGCCTGGTCGTGGTGGCCGCCCGCGACCGGTCCCGCGCCGAGGCCTTCGCGACGGCCCACGGCGTGGAGCGGGTGGCGGACTCCTACGCCGAACTGCTCGCCGACCCCGAGGTCGACGTCGTCTACAACCCGCTCGCCAACGGCCTGCACGGGCCGTGGAACCGGGTCGCCCTCGCGGCGGGCAAGCACGTCCTGACGGAGAAACCCTCGGCGAGCAACGCCGAGGAGGCCGCCGAGGTGCGCGAGGCGGCCGCGAAGGCCGGGACCGTCTTCATGGAGGGCTTCCACTACCTGTTCCACCCGGTCACCCGGCGCCTGCACGAGATCCTGCCAAGCGGCGAACTCGGGGAACTGCGAACTCGGGGAGCTGCGACGGGTGGAGACCATGGTCGCCATACCCGCGCCGGACGACGTCGACCCGCGCTGGTCACTGCCCCTGGCCGGCGGCGCCGTGATGGACCTGGGCTGCTACAGCCTGCACGCGGTGCGGATGCTGGCCCCCTGGGCGGGCGGCGCGCCACGGCTCGGCTCCGCGCGGGGCGGGGAGCGGACGGGGGCGCCCGGAGTCGACGAGTGGCTGGACGCCGAGCTGGAGTTCCCGGGCGGTGCCACCGCGTCGGCGCGCTGTCACATGGCGTACGACCGGCTGGAGATGAGCTGCCGGATCGTCGGTTCCCGGGGCGAGGCGAGCGCGTCGAACTTCGTGCTGCCGCAGCTGGACGACCGGGTCGTGGTGCGGACGGCGGAGGGTGAGCGGACGGAGCGGCTCGGTACCCGGTCGTCGTACGCGTATCAGCTGGAGGCGTTCGCGGCAGCTGTCCGCGAGGGCACCGCGCTGCCGCTCGGCGCGGACGACGCGGTGGCGACGATGGCGCTGATCGACGGCTGCTACCGCGCGGCCGGGTTCGAGCCACGGCCGCGCACCAGGATCGCGCGCTGAGAGCCGGGGATTCTCACGGAAGAGGGGCCGGGGGTTTCCCCGGCCCCTCTTCCGTCACCCTGTTCAGGACGGTCGTCGAAAGAGGTGACGGAGGAGCCGGTGGCCGTCATTCCCGGTACAGCGTGGGCCGGTCGACCAGGTCCACCTCGACTCGGCCGCCCTCCTCCAGCGACCGCACCCCGGCCTCGCACACCGCCGCCGCCGCGTAGCCGTCCCACACGCTCGGGCCGGTGACCTCGCCTCGGTGGGTGGCGTCGACCCAGGCCTGGATCTCGCGGTCGTAGGCGTCGGCGAAGCGTTCGGTGAAGTCCTGGGCGATCGTGCCGCCCCAGCGGCCGGCCATGTCGGTGACCATGGCGTGGCCGTCGCCGATGCGCGCGGTACCGCGTTCGCAGACCACTTCGGCCTGAACCTGGTAACCGAAGCCGCAGTTGACGAACATCTCGACATCTGCGATCGCGCCGCCGTCGGTCTCGAACACGACGAACTGGGGGTCCTGCAGGTCGTCGGGCGCGTTCGCCGACGACCGCGGACGCAGCACGGTGACCGCCGTGATCTCGTGCCCGAGCAGCCAGCGGGTGACGTCCGTCTCGTGTGCGACGGAGTCGCTGATGAGCATGTCGCTGGTGAACCCGGGCGGGCTGGCCGCGTTGCGATGCCGGTTGTGAAGCATCAGCGGGCGCCCCAACTGCCCCGTCTTCAAAAGGGACTTGAGCTTCATGTACTCGGCGTCGTAGCGCCGCATGAAGCCGACCTGGACCCGGCGCCGGCCCAGGCTCGCCTCCGCCTCCAGGACCCTCGCCGCGGAGGCCGCGTCGGGGGTGAGCGGTTTCTCGCACAGGACGGGCAGGTCGTGCTCGAAGGCCGCCAACAGGGCCGCCTCGTGGGCGGGGCCGGGCGAGGCGACCAGGACGGCGTCGACGTCGGCCGCCGCCATCGCGGCGGCCGGGTCGGTGTGGGCGGTGCAGCCGTCGACGGGTGCCGCGACGGCCTTGGCGCGTTCCGCGTCGACGTCCACGACGGCGGTCACCCGGGCTCCGCTGGTGAGCCGCTGGATCCGGCGCACGTGGTCTGCGCCCATTCGTCCGGTACCGATGACTGCGATTCCGAGCGGGTCACGCTGGGTCATGGTCGTCCCTTCGGGATGGTCAGGCGCCGCAGGACCTCAGGAACGCACGGGTGCGCACCGCGATCGGCAGTGGCTGGTCCAGCCCGCACGGGTACCTGTCCTGCTCGACGCTCACGATCGGTTCCACTGCGCGTTTGTGCGCGGCCACCATTGACGGCTCCGACTCCGGTACTCCGGGCGTCCGTTCGCACCTCACCGCGCTCACGTGCTCCCAGGTCGGCTCACCGGCCGAGGGGCCGCGGTGCAGGCCGGTGCCGGCCGTGCCCGCGGCCGCCTTCGGGTTCCGTCCGACGACCCCGGAGTCCGGCGCCGGCCCGGCCCGACCCGGGTGCGGGCGCGGGCGCGGGCGGGCGAGGGCACCATCTCAGTCCTTCTTCTCGCCGATGGTGGTGGCGGGCGCAGGGGTGGGCAGGTCGTCCTCGCCGGGGAGCTTGTCGACGTCGACACCGCGCACCGCGCTCAACTCGTGCTTGAGGGCCACGAGTTCGGCGCCGCCGGCCATGTGGTTGGTGAGCTCTTCGAGGCTGACCTCGTCGCGGGAGGCGTTCAGCTCCATGGTGCCCAGGCGCAGCACGCTGAAGTGGTCGCCGACCATGTAGGCGTGGTGGGGGTTGTGGGTGATGAAGATGACACCGAGGCCGCGGTCGCGGGCGGCGGCGATGTACTTCAACACCACACCGGACTGTTTGACACCCAGGGCGGCGGTGGGCTCGTCCAGGATCAGGGCGCGGGCGCCGAAGTAGACGGCGCGGGCGATGGCCACGCACTGGCGCTGACCGCCGGAGAGGGTGCCGATGGGCTGTTCGAGGTCGTCGAGGGCGATGCCCATGTTGCGCAGTTCCTGGTCGGCGGTCTTCTTCATCGCCTCGATGTCGAGGCGACGGACGGGCCAGGGGCCCTTGGTCATCTCGGAACCGAGGAAGAAGTTGCGCCACACCGGCATCAGCGGCACGGTGGCGAGGTCCTGGTAGACGGTGGCGATGCCCTTGTCGAGGGCCTCACGCGGGGTGGAGAAACGCACCGGGGTGCCGTCGACGAGGAAGTCGCCCTCGGTGTGCTGGTGCAGCCCGGAGATGATTTTGATGAGGGTGGACTTGCCGGCGCCGTTGTCGCCCAGCACACAGGTGACCTGGCCGGGCTGGACCGTCAGGTCCACACCGTGCAGGGCGCGGATGTTCCCGTACGCCTTGCCCGCACCCCGCAACTCGACGATCGGGGTGTCCTGCTGCTCGGGTTCGGTGTCCGCGAGGACGGCTCCGTGCGTACCGGTCTTGTTGGTCGTCATAGGGGTTACCTCCGGGTCGCCGACTGGCGGACCCACAGATTGATCAGGACGGCGCCGAGGAGCATCACGCCGAGGAAGGCCTTGAACCAGTCGGGGTTCCAGCCGGCGAAGACGATGCCCTGGTTCACCATGCCGAACATGAAGGCGCCGAAGACCGGGCCGATGGCCGAGCCGTAACCGCCGGTCAGCAGACAGCCGCCGATGACCGCCGCGGCGATGTAGATCGAGCTCCGGGCCCACACCCTCGCCGGACTGCACGGTGTTGAAGGTGAACAGCTGGTGCATGCCGACGAACCAGGCGCCGAGGCCGACCAGCATGAAAAGGGAGATCTTGGTGAAGGTCACCGGCACACCGACGGCCCGCGCGCTGTCCTTGTTGCCGCCGACCGCGAAGATCCAGTTGCCGTACTTGGTGCGCAGCAGCACCCAGGTGGCCAGGGCCGCGAAGACCAGCCAGTACACGATGGTGATCTTCACCGTGACGCCGCCGACCTGGAAGGAGGAGGCGAAGATCTTCTTCGCCTGGTCGAAGCCGTCCATGGTGCTGATGTCGTCGGTGGCCACGTTGGTGGTCACCAGCTTGGTGACCGCGAGGTTCGCGCCCTGGAGGATCAGGAAGGTGCCCAGCGTGACGAGGAAGCTCGGCAGGCCGGTCCTGACCACCATCCAGCCGTTGAAGAAGCCGATCGCCAGCGACACGATCAGCGCGACGATCACGCCCACCCACACGTTCAGGGTCAGCTGGTAGCTGAGCATGCTCGCGGTCAGCGCCGAGGTGATCACCGCGACACCGGCCGACAGGTCGAACTCGCCGCCGATCATCAGCAGCGCGACCGGCAGGGCCATGATGCCCGAGCGTCGACGACTGGTACAGGATCGTGGACATCGCGCTGCCCTCGCGCACCGGGGGCGCGGCGATCAGGAAGAACACGTACACGGCGGCCGCGCCGAGGAAGACACCGACTTCGGGGCGGGCCAACAGCCGTAGCGCCAGGGGGCGTTGCGAGGTCCGGCCGTCGGACTGCTTCGGGCCGGGAGCCGGCGGCGTCACCGCCGCCGACTCAGCCTGCTGGGTCATACCGCTCACCGAGTGCCCTTCGCGGCGAACGCGGCGATCTTGTCGACGTTGGTCTTGTCGACGAAGGCCGGGCCGGTCAGCACGGGCTGCTCACCGCCGCCGCTGTAGTTGCCGTTGTTCTTGTAGAGCCACAGGGAGTCCACCGCCAGGTAGCCCTGGAGGTAGGGCTGCTGGTCGACGGCGAACTGGATGGTGCCCTTGTCGATGGCTCCGGTCAGTTCCTTGTTGAGGTCGAAGGTGGCGATCTTCGCCTTGCTGCCCGACTCGGACACCGACTGCACGGCGGTGAGCGCGAAGGGGGCGCCCAGGGCCACGACGTAGTCGATGGACTTGTCCTGGCTGAGCTTGGCGGTGATCGTCGACTTCACGGACGGCATGTCGGCGCCGTTGACGAAGAGCGTCTGAGTCTTGCCCTTGAACGTCTTCCTCACGCCGTCGCAGCGCTGGGTGAGGCCGACGTTGCCCTGCTCCTGGACGACGCAGACGGTGCTCTTGGCGCCGGCCTCGTTCAGGCGCTTGCCGAGGGCCTCGCCCGCGACGCTCTCGTCCTGGCCGAAGAACTCCATCAGGCCGAGCTTCTGCCAGTCGCTCACGCCGGAGTTGAGGCCGACCACGGGTATGTTCGCGGCCTTCGCCTTGCTCACGACGTCCTTGAGGGCGTCCGGCTTGGCGAGGGTGACGGCGATGCCGTCGACCTTCTGGTCGATCGCGTTCTGCACCAGGTTGGCCTGGTTGCCCGCATTCGGGTCGGCGGAGTAGACCAGCTTGACGTTGTCCTTGGCGGCGGCGGCCTCGGCGCCCTTGCGGACGATGTCCCAGAAGGTGTCGCCGGGTGCCTGGTGGGTGACCAGCGCGACGGTCATCCGGGGAGTGGTGGCCTTGCCCGCGGCAGCGCCCGACTGGCTTTCCTCGGCCTTCTTGCCGCCGGAGCTGCTGGAGCAGCCGGCGAGGGTCAGAGCCGCGGCCGCGGCCACCGCCACGACGGGTACGACTCTGTGAGAACGGAAGCGAGTGGAGCGGTCCATCTTTCCTGCACCTCACTGTGCGACGGCTGTACGTCGAGAAAGGGAAGGGATCACGAGGATCCGAGGGGCCCGAAACCTGGAGAGTTCCGGGTCGTGCGCCGCGAAAAGCGACTACTGCGCTGGGACGGGATCCAATCCCTTGACACGGCCGCTGTCAATGCTTTGTTAAGACATCATTTCACAAGCAGGTCCGAATGTAAGTACAAACTATTGACAGTGTCCCCCTCGGGTCCTACACCTGGGAGCAACGGGTCCCGTGGAACCCGCTTCCCCAGTTCGGACCGAGGAGCGTTGCGCATGGCAGGTTCAGCCCAGCACTTCGACGTGATCAGTATGGGCCGTATCGGAGTTGATCTCTACCCGCAGCAGTCCGGAGTCCCGTTGGCGCGTGTGAAGACCTTCGGGAAGTTCCTCGGCGGTTCGGCCGCGAACGTGGCGGTCGCCGCCGCCCGGCTCGGCCGCCGCGCCGCCGTGATCACCCGCACCGGCGACGATCCCTTCGGCACCTATCTCCGTCAGCGACTGACGGAGTTCGGCGTCGACGACCGGTGGGTGACGGCGGTGGACGGGCTGCCGACCCCGGTGACGTTCTGCGAGATCTTCCCGCCGGACGACTTCCCGCTGTACTTCTACCGCCGGCCGAGCGCCCCTGACCTGCAAGTCCACACCGACGAGTTGGACTACTTCGCCATCCGGTCGGCCCGCATCCTCTGGATCACCGGCACCGGTCTGAGTGAGGAACCGAGCCGGTCGGCCACCCTCGCCGCCCTCAAGGCCCGCGGCAGGACCGGGACGACGGTCTTCGACCTGGACTGGCGGCCGGCACTGTGGAACGACACCGCGTGGGCCGATCCCGAGGAGGCCCGCCCGTACTACGTCGAGGCCCTGCGGCACGCCACCGTCGCCGTCGGTGATCTCGACGAGTGCGAGATCGCCACCGGAGTCCGCGAACCACGGGCGTGCGCCGAGGCGTTGCTCGCGGCGGGTGTCGAACTGGCGGTGGTGAAACAGGGCCCGAAGGGCGTGCTCGCCGTACACCGGGACGGCACGGCGGCCGAAGTCCCGCCGGTTCCGGTCGAGGTGGTCAACGGGCTCGGCGCGGGCGACGCGTTCGGCGGCGCGCTGTGCCACGGGCTGCTGTCCGGCTGGGAGTTGCCGAAGGCCATGCGGTACGCCAACGCGGCGGGCGCCCTGGTCGCCTCCCGCCTCGCCTGCTCCTCCGCGATGCCGACCGGGCCCGAGGTCGAGGCCCTGCTCGCCGGCATACCGGAACCAGGCGCCGCGCGGCCGCTCCCCGCCCAGCCGCACCCCACCGACCCGGGCGCCACGGCCCCGAGCGGGCCTGGCTGATCCGCGACCGCCCCCGATCAGGCCCGGATCCACGACACCCGGTCCGAGCAGCCCGTCCACCCCGTCTGCCCCCTGTGCACCGCTCCTTCCCAGTGAGGTCCCGATGAGCCAACCCACGAGCGTCCGCCTGACCGTCGCCCAGGCTCTGGTGCGGTTCCTGTCCGTCCAGTACACCGAGCGCGACGGTGTACGGCACCGGCTGATCGCCGGTACCTGGGGCATCTTCGGCCACGGCAACGTGGCGGGTGTCGGTCAGGCGCTCCTGGAGGCGGGCGAGGCCGCGATGCCGTTCCACCAGGGCCGCAACGAACAGGCCATGGTGCACGCGGCGGTGGGTCACGCCCGCCAGCTCAACCGCCTCTCCACGCAGGCGGTGACCACCTCGATCGGGCCAGGCGCGACGAACCTCGTCACCGGCGCGGCCCTCGCCACCGTCAACCGCCTGCCGGTGCTGCTCCTGCCCGGCGACTACTTCGCCACCCGCCCCGCCGACCCGCTGCTCCAGCAGCTTGAGCACCCGGCCGAGGCCGACGTGTCCGTCAACGACACCCTGCGCCCGGTCTCGCGCCACTTCGACCGCGTCACCCGGCCTCAGGCCCTGATCCCCTCGGCGCTGAACGCCATGCGGGTGCTGGCCGACCCCGCCGAGACCGGCGCGGTCACCCTCGCGCTGCCGCAGGACGTGCAGGCGGAGGCGTACGACTGGCCGGCGGAGTTCTTCGCCGACAGGGTGTGGCACGTACGGCGTCCCGCGCCCGACCCGGTCGAACTGGCCGAGGCGGTCCGCGCGATCCGGGCCGCCGAACGCCCGCTGATCGTCGCGGGCGGCGGTGTGCACCACAGCGAGGCCGAGGCCGCACTGCGCGCCCTGGTGGACGCCACCGGCATCCCGGTCGCCTCCACCCAGGCGGGCAAGGGCTCGCTGCGGCACGACCATCCCGCCGACCTCGGCGGGATCGGCCACACCGGCACCGCGGTGTGCGACGACATCGCCCGCACCGCGGACCTGGTGATCGGTGTCGGTACCCGATACAGCGACTTCACCACCGCCTCCGGCACGCTCTTCCAGCGTCCGGGCGTCCGCTTCCTGAATCTCAACATCACCGCGTTCGACGCCCACAAGCTGGCGGCCCGAACGCTCGTCTGCGACGCGAGAGCCGGTCTGGAGGCGCTCGCCGCGGCCCTCGACGGCCACCGGGTGGACCCTGCGTACGGGGCCGAGTACCGCGCCGGCAAGGAGCGCTGGGAGCAGATCGTGGCGGCCGCCTACCGTGCCGACGACGAGCAGGCCGTACCCACCCAGAGCCAGGTGCTCGGCGCGCTGGACGCGGTCGTCGGCGACGACGACGTGGTGATCAACGCGGCCGGCTCGCTCCCCGGCGACCTGCACAAGCTGTGGCGGGCCCGCAGTCCCGCGCCAGTACCACCTGGAGTACGGCTACTCCTGCATGGGCTACGAGATCCCGGCCGCGATCGGCGTCCAGCAGGCCGCGCCCGGCACTCCCGTGTGGGCGCTGGTCGGCGACGGCACGTACCTCATGATGCCGACGGAGATCGTCACCGCCGTCCAGGAGGGACTGCCGGTCAACCTGGTCCTGGTCCAGAACCACGGCTACGCCTCCATCGGCGGCCTCTCCGAGTCGGTGGGCGGTGAGCGTTTCGGCACCGCCTACCGCTACCGGGCCGCCGACGGCACCTTCTCCGGCGCCCCGCTGCCCGTCGACCTCGCCGCGAACGCGGCCAGCCTCGGCATGGACGTGCTGCGTGCCAAGACCGTGCGGGAGCTGCGCGAGGCGCTGAGCCTGGCACGTGCCTCGGACCGTCCGACGTGTGTGTACGTGGAGACCGGCACCGGTGGCCCGAGCGCTCCCCCGGCCGAGGCCTGGTGGGACGTGCCGGTGGCTCAGACCGCGTCCCGCGCTGCCGCCGTTCGGGCCCGCGAGGAGTACGACCGTGAGGTCGCCACCCGTCGCCACCACCTGTGATGCCCCCCTTTCGGTCCTTCTAGGAAGGTACGTCCATGGCGAAGACCGGCGACACCTCACGTGCCGTGACCGCCACCGCGCTCAGCTCCCTGGACTTCACGCTGGACCGCGGCAGTCCGGTGCCGCTGTACTACCAGCTCGCCCAGCAGCTGGAGGCGGCGATCGAGCACGGAGTCCTCGCCCCCGGCAACCTCCTGGGCAACGAGGTCGACCTGTCCGTACGCCTCGGCCTGTCCCGTCCGACGGTCCGCCAGGCCATCCAGTCCCTGGTCGACAAGGGACTGCTGGTGCGCCGCCGCGGGGTCGGCACCCAGGTGGTGCACAGCCAGGTCAAGCGCCCGCTCGAACTCAGCAGCCTCTACGACGACTTGGAGGCGGCCGGACAGGGACCCGCGACCCGGGTGGTGCGCAACGAGGGTGTCGCCGCGTCCGCCGAGGTGGCGGCCGCCCTCGGGGTCGCCGAGGGCAGCGAGGTCACGTGCCTGGAGCGGCTGCGCTCCACGCACGGCCAGCCCGTGGCCTTCCTGTGCAACTACCTGCCCGCGGGCCTGCTCGACCTCGCCACCGCCCGCCTGGAGTCGACCGGCCTCTACCGCATGCTTCGCACCGCCGGGGTCACCCTGCACAGTGCCCGCCAGACCGTCGGCGCCCGCAGCGCCACCGCCGAGGAGGCCCGCCTCCTCGACGAAAGCGAGGGCACCGCCCTGTTGACGATGCATCGCACCGCGTACGACGACACGGGCCGCCCGGTCGAGTACGGGACGCACATCTACCGCGCGTCCCGTTACGCCTTCGACTTCCAGCTGCTGGTCAGGCCCTGAACCCGCGTTCTCGACGTCATCTCATGGTCAGCCGCCACAGGGAGGTGACCTCGGCCGCTCGGGCGGTGTGCAGAGGGTCGTGGGCATCCCGTGACCTCGGGTGCCGCGGGCGGGTGTCGAGCCGGTCGGCGACACGCGGGCCGGCCTCGTCGATGAGGGCGAGCAGGTCGTCCCGGGTGCGCAGACCGAGGTGTTCGGCCAGATCGGAGAGGATGAGCCAGCCCTCGCCGCCGGTGGCCAGGTGGGCGGGGAGTCCGTCGAGGAAGCCGCGGAGCATGGCGGAGTCGGGGTCGTGGACGCCGTGTTCGAGGTCCGAGGCCGGCCCGGCAGCCACGGCGGGTTGCAGACGACGAGGTCGGCGTGGCCCCGCGGATACAGAGCCGGTCCCGTCACGGCGACGCGCGCGGCGAGGCCGAGCCGCTGGAGGTTGTCGCGCGCGCAGGCCAGGGCGCGCGGGCTGATGTCCGTGGCCACGACCTGTTCGAGGCCGCGCCCGGCGAGAACGGCGGCCAGCACGCCCGTCCCGGTGCCCAGGTCGAATGCGGTGCGGCCGCGGAGCAGCGGCCTGACCGAGCGGACCCGGGCCGCGGACCGCGGGCACAAGCGCCGGATGGCCGACGGGATCCGCCGGATCCTGCTCGCCCTCGGCCTCGCCACCGACGACGAGGCACTCACCCGGGCCTGCCACGCCGCGTTCCTCACCGCCGACGCGCTCACCCAGGAGGCGTTCCGCCGCGACACGGAGGGCGACGCGGCCCTCCTCAACGAGGCGAAGACCATGCTGCGCGGTTACCTGACGGCCGTCGCGGCGCGCTACTGACGCCTCGATCCCGGCCCCGACCTGCCAGATCGGAGTCCGAGGGCCTACCCGCCCTTGGTGAAGCGGGCCCGCCACAGGTCGCGGAGCAACGCGACCTCGGCCATGTGGTGGATGAATTCCAGGTTGGCCCCCGCCAGCACGGAGATGTACGGGTAATCGGCGTCGTTGCTGTACGGGTACTGCGAGAAGCCGACCGTGTCGAGTTGCTCGTCGGTGACGGTGGCGGCACTGTCGCGCCAGCGGTCGATCAGCTCCCAGAACCGCTCGAGCGCCAGGTCGGCGGAGGGAGTGAAGTCGACCAACAGCTTCGGCTCCCGCCGACGTTCACCGAAGGTCCACTCCCAGGGGCCCGCGAAGTGGAAGTGCAGGTGCCCCAGCCGCCACGCGATGGTCGTGACCGGCACGTCGTCGGCCTCCGGCACAGCGGTGCCGGCGAGGATCTGCTCGACCCGATCGGCACTCACGCTCCAGTCGTCGGCGATCTCGGCGACGGTCATGCCGCCGGCCGCCTGCCGGGCGACCTCGGCGTACTCGCTCGCCGGGATCTGCGCGGCACCCAGGTCGAGCACCCACTCGCCCGGCCCGAACGCCCTGGGCGTCACCGCCTCGCCGCGGCGCCGGACGGACCAGCAGTCGGGCACCGGCTCCCACAGGTACTCCTCGTCGCCGAGCCCCGTCAGCCGCGCCTGGGCCATCTCCCTGGCGTGGTCGAACTGGTCGAGCAGTAAGCCCAGTCGATCGGTCCGCGCGACCTCGGTGTCCATGCCCGGCTCCCTCGCACTCGCGTCTCGTACCTCACCGTGCTCAGGCGGAAGGTAACGGCTCACCTCGCGGGACGCGACCGATTTCCTCGCGCACGACGTCTCGCGCACGACATGAAGAAGGCCGGTGCCTCGTTCCCGGGACAACGGCCTTCGACTCGCATTCCCGCGGGTCAGAGCCGCCGGAGTCGAACCTGCGACTCCTGGACCGGCCGCCGGTGGCGCCCGGCAGCACGCGCCCCCCTGGGGGAAACACTCCTCAGCCCACCCGCACGGGATGTGTGAGGTTCGCTCCGTTGGAAGGATCGAACACGTGCGCTTTGGCCATGTCGACCCGCAGCTCCACCGGCTCGCCCTCGCGGGCACGCGTGGCGGCGTCCAGGCGGGCCACGATCTGACCGGTGTCCGCGCCGGTGTCGCGCAGGCCCGAGTCCTTGGCGAGCTCCTCCAGTTCGGTGGTCGTCGCGGGCCCGCCCTCCGCGGTGAAGTAGACATACACGTCCGAGCCCAGCGACTCCACCACGTCCACGGCGGCGGTGAAGACCGGGCCCGTCCGGTCCCGGTCCTGTGACAGGGCCACGTCCTGGAATGCCTCCGGTCGTAGCCCGACGATGACCTCGCGGGGCGCGTTCTGCCTTTCCAGCGCCTGCCTCGTACGGTCGTCGAGGGGCAGGTCGCCCAGTGGCGAGCGCAGGGCACCGGCCTGCAAGGTGGCGTTCAGGAAGTTCATCGCCGGGGAGCCGATGAAGCCCGCGACGAAGATGTTGCGCGGCAGGTCGTACAGCTCGGCGGGTGTGCCGATCTGCTGGACCAGGCCCTGTCTCATGACCACGACGCGGTCGCCGAGCGTCATCGCCTCGGTCTGGTCGTGGGTGACGTACACGGTGGTCGTGCCGAGGCGCCGTTGCAGCCGGGAGATCTGGGTGCGCATCTGTACCCGGAGTTTGGCGTCCAGGTTGGACAGCGGCTCGTCCATCAGGAACGCCTTGGGATCACGGACGATCGCCCGACCCATGGCCACCCGCTGGCGCTGACCACCCGAGAGGTTGGCGGGCTTGCGGTCCAGGTGCTCGGTGAGGTCAAGGATCCGGGCGGCTTCCGTCACCTTGGCGTTGATGGTGTCCTTGTCCACCTTCGCCAGGCGCAGCGGGAAGCCCATGTTCTCCCGTACGTTCATGTGCGGGTACAGGGCATAGCTCTGGAACACCATGGCGACGTCGCGCTCCTTGGGAGCCAGGTCGTTGACGACCCGCTCTCCGATGCGCAGGGTGCCCTCGGTGATGTCCTCGAGTCCGGCGATCATGTTCAGCGTGGTGGACTTGCCGCATCCCGACGGACCGACCAGGATCACGAACTCGCCGTCGGCGATCTCGAGGTCCACGTCCTTCACGGCGAGGGCCCCGTCGGGAAAACGCTTGGTGACTCCCTCAAGGATGATCTCGGCCATGGATGGTGCCTCCTTGCCTTCATGCCTTCCGGGTCCGAGCACTGCGGTCGGTGTCCGGGACCGGTGGCCTGTCTGCCGCGGTCGGCCCGCTCACCCCTTGACTGCCCCGGAGGTCAGTCCGGCGACGATCCGCCGCTGGAAGAGCAGGACGAAAACGATGATCGGGATGGTGATGACCACAGCGGCGGCGGCGATCGACCCTGTGGGCTGCTGGAACTGGGAGCTCCCGGTGAAGAACGCGATCGCGGCCGGCACCGTGCGCGCGGACTCGGTGGAAGTCAGCGAGATCGCGAACAGGAAGTCGTTCCAGCAGAAGATGAACACGAGAATGGCCGTGGTGAACACGCCCGGCGCGGCCAGCGGCACGATCACCCTCCGGAAAGCCTGCGCGGGCGTCGCCCCGTCGACCTTGGCGGCCTTCTCCAGGTCCCAGGGGATCTCCCGGAAGAACGCCGACAGGGTGTAGATCGCGAGCGGCAGGGAGAAGGTCATGTACGGGATGATCAGCCCGACCCAGGTGTCGAAGATCCCGATGATCCGCTCGATGTTGAACAGTGGTGACACCAGGGAGATCGGGGGGAACATGGCGATCAGCAGAGACATGCCGATGAGCACCCGCTTGCCGGGGAAGCGCAGCCTGGCCACCGCATAGGCGGCCATGGTGCCCAGCACCACCGCGATCACCGTGGAGATCAGGGCGATACCGATCGAGTTGATCAGTGCGCGGGTGAACTCGGAGGTTTCGAAGATCCCCCGGTAGTTCTCCCAGGTCCATTCCCTGCGGGATGTAGTCGCCGTCCGTCAGGGTGCTGGGCTTCTTGAACGACAGCGCGGCGATCCACCACACCGGGAACAGTGCGTACAGGACCACCACCACGTTCACGACGCCCCATCGGGCGGCGTGTGTCCTTCCCACGGCGGCCATCAGCGCTTCACCTCCGCACCGGGTGCCGCCGCGCCGAACAGTTTGACGAAGGCGAAGGCGATGATCCCGACACAGATGAAGATCAGGACCGAGATGGCCGACCCGATGCCCAGGTTGAGCGCGGTGAACAGGTTGTCGTAACCGAGGATCGACAGGGAGCCGGTGCCCTGGGCACCCGCGGTCAGGATGTAGATGTTGTCGAAGATGCGGAAGGCGTCCAGGGTGCGGAAGAGCAGCGCGACCAGGATGGCCGGTTTCATGAGCGGCAGCATGATCTTGACGAAGCGCTGCCAGGGGGTGGCGCCGTCCACCATGGCCGCCTTCAGGGTCTCCTCGGGGACCAGGGCGAGACCCGCGAGCAGCAGCAGGGCCATGAACGGCGTCGTCTTCCACACCTCGGCGAGGACGATCAGCCACAGGGCCGGCCACTGCTCGGTCAGCGGGGCGTCTCCGCTGGGCAGCAGCCCGGCGAGGTACCCGAGGTCCGGGGTCCAGGCGTACTGCCAGGAGAAGGCGGCGACGACGGTGACGATCCCGTACGGGATGAGGACCGCGGTGCGCACGGTGCCGCGCCAGAAGATCGTCCGGTGCATCACCAGGGCGAGCGCCATGCCCAGGACCAGTTCGATGACCACGGACACGCCGGTGATGAACACCGTGACCCAGAACGCGTCCCACCAGAACGGGGAGGACAGCACCGACCCGTAGTTGCTCAGGCCCACGAACTTCGCCTGTCCCGGGAAGCGCAGGTCGTACCGCTGGAGGGACAGGTAGATGGCGTACCCGATGGGGTAGGCGGTGACGGCGAGCATGACGACGACGGCCGGTGCGCACAGCAGCCAGCCGAGCCGCCGCTCCTGCCGGGCGCCCGCCGAGGGTGCCGCCTTGTCCTGTCGCGTCTCCTCCGCCTCGGGGGGCGGGGGGCGCCGGCCGGTTCGGCCTGCGTGCTCATCTCGGACCGCCTGGGGCCGAGACCCGCTCACAGGGCCGCCGGCCGGCGAGGTGGTGCGGGGGACGGTGGTTCACGGGATCACACCCTCGGATCGCAGGGCATCGTCGATCTGTTCCCTGATGGTGTTGACCGAGCTCTCCGGCTTGATCCCGGACGGCGGGGACAGCGTGTGGGAGACCGCGATCGACACGTTCTGGTAGGCCGGGTGATCGGGCGCACGCTCGCCGACTCCAGGGCGGACAGCACGTCGCTTGGCGAAGGGGTACGCCTTGACGAACGGCGCCTCGTCGTAGCAGACCGCGCAGGGTGGGCGGCAGGCCGCCCACGAGCGCCGCGGTGAGCTGGTTCTCCCGGTTGCGCAGGCACAGGGCCGCCTCGAAGGCCAGCTCGGGGTGGCGCGAGTAGGCGCTCACCGCCAGGTCGATGCCGCCGATGGTGGGCCGCGCCGGACGGTTCGCGTCGACGCCTGGGGTACGGCGCCCAGCGGAAGTCCTTGAACAGCTTCGGATTGTTCGCCTTCATCGACGGATAGACGAACGGGTAGTTGATCTCGAACGCCGCTGTCCCGGACTCCATCGCGAGGCGGTTCTGGTCCTCCATCTGGTTGGACAGGGAGGGATCCGCGGCCGGAGACCTGGCCAGAGTCGCGCATGATCGCCGGCGGCCCGTACGGCGGGCGCGCCGAGGGAGGGCGCGGTGGCCGTCCTTGTTGAGGATGGAGCCGCCCGCGCTGTTGATCAGGCTGTTGAACCAGACGGTCAGTCCCTCGTACTGGGCGCCCTGGATCTCCACGAAGTGCGGTTTGCCCTGTTTGGCGAGGTCGCGGGCCATGTCCAGCATCTCGGCCCAGGTCTTGGGCGGGGTGGGCACCAGATCCTTGCGATACCAGAGGAGCTGGGTGTTGGTGTTGTACGGGACGGCGTACAGCTTGCTCTTCCAGGTCGAGGTCTGCAGCGGTACGCGCAGGGTGCCCGCTACGGCCTGCCGCTTCGCCGCCCCGGTCCATTCCCGGATCCAGCGCGCCTCGGCGAACTCCGCCGCCCAGGTCACGTCCAGGCCCAGGATGTCGAGCGAGTCGTCCTCGGCGGCGAGCCTGCGGACGAGTTGCTGGCGCTGGCCGTCCGCGGCACGCGGGAGCTTGTTGTAACTGATCCGGTAGCGGCCGCCCGACGCCTGGCTGCACCGGTCGGCCGCCTTCTGGAGCGCACCGGAGTCGTCGGGGAAGTTGTACCAGTTGAGGGTGGGCCTACCTGAGCCCTCGTCACCGCCGCAGGCGGCGAGCACCGACGCCAGCAACGGCAGTACGGCGAACGCCCGCAGCCATCGGGTCCCTCTCGGACGTCCGTTCTGACCCGGAACGGGTCGGCAGCCGCACCTCGCGTGCACGCGCTCCACACCTCACTTCCGGACGGTGCCACGGGACTCGGACCTCGCAGCGCTTCCCTCCCGGCGAACACTAAAGTCCATATAAGGCAAGATCAAGCACATGCTTCATCTAATCGCCCATATTGCCCCATAAGTGGCCGTGAACTGTCGGCCGGACGCGGTGTCAAGGGGAACGCCGGCGCTGGTCAGGGCGTTCGACCAGGTCCCGGTAACGCCCCATGGCGCTCGGTCCCCGTCCGGCCCCCACGAACGACGAAGAGGCCACTTCCGGTCCACCGGAAATGACCTCCGACCTGCTCCCTCGCAAGTCGGGACGACAGGATTTGAACCTGCGACCCCTTGACCCCCAGTCAAGTGCGCTACCAAGCTGCGCCACGTCCCGATGCGCCTTCCACGGTGAGCCGTGGGAACGCGCGGACAGAACTTTACCGCACGTCGGAGGCCTCCCCGTTGAGGGACGGCGCGGGGCGGTCGCGGCCGCCGGTGCCCGGCGCGGGACAATCGACGTATGGGCAGTGCATCCGCAGGACGGCAGGTCGGCGCGCGGGACCGGGACGACGAGGGGCGGGCGCGCAACGCCCGGCCCCGGGACGGGCTCGGGCGACCGCTGCCGTACGGCTCGGACGGTGTCGCCCGGCAGCCCGAGGGCGTCGTCCGGGCCCCGGAGGACAGCGTCACGCAGGCGCAGTCGCTGTTGGACGAGGGGAAGCCGTTCCACGCGCACGAGGTGTTCGAGGACGCCTGGAAGTCGGGGCCCGAGGGCGAACGCGCGCTGTGGCGGGGCCTCGCCCAGCTCGCCGTGGGGCTCACCCACGCGGCCCGGGGCAACGTGAGGGGCGGCGCCCGGTTGCTGCGGCGCGGCGCGGGCGCGCTGGCTGAGTGGGCGTCGGCCACCGGGCGCCGCCGCCCCTACGACATGGACCTGCCGGGGCTGACGGCGTGGGCACGGGAACTGGCGGAAGCCGTGGAGCGGGACGGCGAGAGCGTGGACGCCCGGGATCGGGCGCCGCGGCTGCGAGGGTGTCGTAGCTCCGGCACCGGCATCGCCTGTCCCGGGTGCGCCTCGGAGCGTGCCCGGAAAGTGGGCTGTGCGAAGGCCCGACTCGGAAGCGACACGGAACCCTCCGCACCCGGTCGCCGACTCCCGGTGCGTCCGACGGGACCCGGGCCGTCCGCCGCCGTGCTGCCGCGGGCACCTGCGTGGACGCGGTGTCGGCGTTGTCAGTGGGGTGGGGCAGACTCGGGGCGTGCGAAAGATTCATGTCATCGGTATCGGCGCGGGCGACCCCGACCAGCTCACGCTGCAGGCGGTCAAGGCGCTGCGCGGCACGGACGTGTTCTTCGTCCTGGACAAGGGCGAGGTGAAGGCGGACCTCGTGGGACTGCGCAGGGACATGCTGGACGCGCATGTGCCGCGAGGGGGCGTACCGCGTGGTCGAGGCGCGTGATCCGGAGCGCGACCGGGCCGCGGGCGGCGCCGCGTACTCGCCGGCCGTCGGGGACTGGCGCAGTGCCCGCGCGGAGATCTACGCACGGCTGATCGCGCGAGGAGTTGGGCGAGGACGAGAGCGGCGCGTTCCTGGTATGGGGCGACCCCGCGTTGTACGACAGCACGATCGGGATCCTCGACGAGATCCTCGACCGGGGCACAGTGGACTTCGCGTACGACGTCGTGCCCGGGATCAGCAGCGTCTCGGCGCTGGTCGCGCGGCACCGCACCGGGCTGAACCGGGTCGCCCGACCCGTGCAGATCACCACCGGCCGGCGGCTCGCCGAGGGTTTCCCCGAGGGCGTGGACGACGTGGTCGTGATGCTCGACGCCCACCAGACCTTCCTCCGGTACGCCGACCAGGACATCGACATCTACTGGGGCGCCTACATAGGCACGCCGGACGAGATCCTCGCCGCCGGCCCGATCGCCGAGGCCGCGCCCCGTATCGAGCGACTGCGCGCCGAGGCCCGGGAGCGCAAGGGCTGGATCATGGACACCTATCTGTTGCGCAGGCGTCCCCGGGACTGACGACCCGTCCGGAGGCCCCGCACGAGCTCCCGTCGGATGCCGCCGCCGCGATCATCGGCGCCCGCGACAAACCATCCACACGGTCTGACGGTGGACGGTGGACGGCGCCGATCGCGGCCGTGGGCTTCCCTCGCCCTGTACCTCGAACGGGTCAGGCTGCGCGACGGCGCGCACGGGGTTCCACCGACACGGGGCTCCACCGACACGGGCGAGAGGTTCGCGTCCCTGTCGGGCGCGGACTCACGGCGGGTGCCGGAGACGCGGTCGGGAAGATCATTTCCCGGCGGTCCGAACAGGCCGAGCGAGTCTGTTGGGTGCTGTTCGCCGTGGTCCTCGTTCTCCGGCGAGGCCGAGCCCGTGACCGTGGCCCGCCTCGGTCAGTGCCTGTCGAGGCCCAGCCACGCCAGTACACCCGCCACATCGGGCACGGCGGACACCCCTTCCGGCAGCGGCGGTCGCTCTACGACCACGACCGGCAGGCGCAGCGCGCGTGCGGCCGTGAGCTTGGCGGCCGTGGCCCCTCCCCCGCTGTCCTTGGTCACAAGGACGTCGATGCGGTGGTCGTGCAGCAAGGCCGTCTCGTCGGCCACGGTGAACGGTCCACGGGCCAGGAGCACTTCGGTGTGGGGTGGCATCGGCGACCGCGGCGGTTCCACCGACCGTACGACGAAGTGCAGGTCCGTGAGGTGGGCGAAGGCGGCCAGGCCCAGCCGCCCGGTGGTCAGGAACACCCGTCGGCCGAGCCGGGGCAGCAGGTCCGCGGCCGCGGCCTGGGACGCGACCGGGTGCCGGCGGTCCTCGGGATCGGGATGCCAGCCCGGGCGCCGCAGCACCAGCGCCGGGACACCGGTCACCGCCGCGGCCCGTGCGGCGTTCTTCGTGATCGACTCGGCGAAGGGATGGGTGGCGTCGACGAGTGCGTCCACCCTCTGCTCGCGCAGCCAGACCGCCAGCCCGTCCGCCCCGCCGAAGCCCCCGATCCGGACCTCTCCCGAGATCGCTCCCGGACGCGCCACGCGCCCGGCGAGCGAGGTCGTGACACGGACATCACGACGCGCCGCCAGCGCGTCTGCCAGTTCACGGGCCTCGGCGGTGCCACCGAGAATGAGGATGTGCGTGGACATGGCGAGAGCGTACGAGGTCCGGGACGCGGGACGGTACGTCAGGCACGGCGGCCAGGACACGGCCGGAACACGGCAGGAACACGGCAGGACCTGCCCTAGCGGAGCAGCAGTTGCAGGCCGCCCAGGATCGTCGCCGCGATCACCAGTTGCTCGAACAACCGCTGGTTGATCCTGTTCACGGCCCATCTGCCGAGGAACGCCCCGGGCACGACGAACACGGCGAGCGCCGCGTCCAGGAACAGTGAGTGACCGTCGATCAGGCCGAGGCCGACACTGAAGGGCACCTTGGACACATTGACGATCAGGAAGAAGAAGGCGGAGGTCCCGAGGAAGCCGAGCTTGCGGAAGCCCGCGGAAAGGAGATACATCGACATCACCGGGCCGCCGGCGTTGGCGACCATCGTGGTGAAGCCTCCGAGGACGCCGTACGAGCGGGCCTTGACTCGGCCCGCCCGGCTTCCCACGGTGTCCGGCTCCTCCTGCGCTTCGGCCGTGCGACGGCGCCACACCGTCACCCCGGCCATCAGCAGCAGGATCGCGCCGATCGAGGTCCGGACGATCCCGTCGTCCGCCCACACCAGGAACAGCGTGCCGGCGACCACGCCCACGGCGACCGCCGGGAACAGCCGCCACAGCGTGGGCCAGTGGGCGTGCCGGCGATAGGTGAGCACGGCGAGCACATCGCCGGCGATCAGCACCGGCAGCAGGACACCGGTGGAGGCGCGGGCAGGCAGGACGGCCGCGAAGATCGCCAGACTGACGGTGTTGGCCCCGCTGACGGCGGTCTTGGAGAAACCGACGAGCAGGGCGGCGAAGGCGAGGGCGGCGAACTCCCAGCCGGTGATGTGCCAGAGGGTCATCATGTTCATGCGAACACTGATGCTATGCGCAAGGAACCTGGGCCCGTAAGGAGCGTCTCGCCAGGTGGCCGGTGCCCTCGCGGCTCCCGCGTCCGGTGCTGCAGCGCCGTATGGACCCCTCCGCCTGCCCCTGGGAAGATCCCGGTGAGCCGCACCGATCCTCCGGAGGAGACATGACCGACTCCCGCGAGCACGTCCTGCCAGGGACCCGGGGCGCGATCAGCGTGCGGAAGTGGCCGGCCGAGCGCCCCCGGTACCTCGCGCTCCTCGTCCACGGGTACGGCGAGCACGCCGGCCGGTACGAGGAGCTCGCCGAGGTTCTGGTGCGGCACGGAGCGGCCGTGTTCGGGCCGGACCACGTCGGTCACGGAAGGTCGGCGGGCGAGCGCGTACTGATCGAGGACTTCGAGGACGTGGTCACCGACGTGCACACCGTGGCCGGGTCGGCCCGAAGCGCGTATCCGGACGTACCGGTGGTCATGGTCGGGCATTCCATGGGCGGTCTGATCGCCGCCCGCTACGCGCAGCGCCACGGGGACACGCTCGCCGCGCTGGTGCTGTCCGGGCCGGTGATCGGCGCGTGGGAGCTGCCGGGGCGGCTGTTGGCCCTGGACGAGATCCCCGACACCCCGATCAGCCCGGCCGCGCTCTCCCGGGACCCGGCGGTGGGGGCGGCGTACGCGGCGGATCCGCTGGTGTGGCACGGCCCGATGAAGCGGCCGACCGTGGAGGCGTTCGCGCGGACCCTGGAGACCGTCTCGAAGGCCGGTGACGTGGGAGGGCTCCCGCTGCTGTGGGTGCACGGCGAACAGGACCGGCTGGTGCCGCTCGACGGGAGCCGGGTCGGCGTCGAGGAGCTGAGCGGCGGCAGGCTGACAGAGCGGATCCGTCCGGGTGCCCGGCACGAGGTGTTCCACGAGACGGACCGGGCGACGGTCTTCGCGGACGTGATTCGCTTCGTGGACGAGGTGCTCACGAGCTGAGACAGCGCACCTGGGGCGAGGCGGCGGGGCGTTTGCACCGGTTCGCTCGGGGCACCCGCGCTGCCATGGAGTGGTTGCGCGGTGCGGCCTGCGTGGGCGAGGACCCCGAGTTGTTCTTTCCCGTGGGCACGACGGGACCGGCGCTGCGAGACATCGCGGCCGCCAAGCGCGTCTGCGCCCGCCGCCCGGTGACCTGCGAGTGTCTGACGTTCGCGCTGGACTGCGGGCAGATCTCTGGTGTGTGGGGCGAGACCTGCGAGGAGGAACGGGACGCACTGCTCCCTACCGCCGGAGAAGACGCCAGAAGGGGAAGCATCGCATGACTGTCGTGAAGAGCACGATTCCCGAATCCGCCCGACAGGTGGTCGGTGACGCGCTGCAGGGCACTCTGGTGGACCTTGTCGGGCTCTCCCTGATCGGGAAGCAGGCTCACTGGAACCTCGTGGGGCCACGCTTCAGGTCGATCCACCTGCAGCTCGACGAGGTGGTGACGGCCGCGCGCGATTTCTCCGACACCGTGGCGGAGCGCTCGGCGGCGCTCGGGCTGCCGCCGGACGGCCGGCCGGAGACCATCGCGTCGGCGTTCACACTGCCGAGCCCGAAGGACGGCTGGGTACGGGACACCGAGGTCGTCCAGGTGCTGGCCGAGGCCCTGGAGGCGGCCATCGGACGACTGCGTGAACGTATCGAGGCGACCGACAAGGCCGACCCGGTCTCCCAGGACCTGCTGATCACCATCACCGCCGAGCTGGAGAAGCAGCGCTGGATGTTCGACGCGGAGAACTGGCCCAAGGACAACTGACCGTCACCCGGTCCGACCCCGGTCCGAACTCGTATGCACAGAAGGGGCACTTGATGACCGACGCCCTCGAAATGGACGCGCTGTGGGAGGACTTCCACCGCGCGGTGAACATGACCTCGCAGGAGCTGGCCGCCTGGCTGCGGGTATGTGAGGCCGACGAGAGCGCGGAGCCGCTGCCCGAACAGGCGGGCACGCCCATGGGGGAGCACGTCCTGGCGATCCTCCAGAAGCGGCGCACGGATCTCACCGACGAGGACGTCCGGGTCATGTACGACGTCGTGGACACCGTCGCCGAGCAGACCGACGTGGAGAACGAGCCCGAGGCCGAGGAGACGCGCCGCAGGCAGCGCCTGATGACGATCGGCCACGATCCGCTCAGGCCGTGACGTGAGCCGTGAACGGCTCGGTGCGCTCCTGAGGAAGACGTGCGGTTCGGCGGCGATCTCGGTATTGGTGCGCAACGGCCACGCCCGGCCGAGCTGACGCGGCCTCAGTCGTCCTTCGACCGGCCCACGAGCAGCGCTTCCAGCCGGTCGAAGCGCTCGTGCAGGGCATGGACGTCCCCACCGACCTCGCGGGCGATCCGGCCGCGGCGCTTCCCCTCCCTGCCCACGAACCAAGTGGCCAGCGCCGCGGTGACTATGCCGTACGTGGTGATGCCGACGACCATCATCACCGCGCCGACGATCCGGCCCCACAGGGTCACCGGGTAGAAGTCGCCGTATCCGACAGTGGTCGCTGTCTCGACCGACCACCACAGGGCTCTCGGATAGGTCGTCAGATTGGCGCTCCTAGCGTGCTGTTCTGCGGCGATCACGGCCCACGAACCGATGAGCATCACGAACACGAGGACGATCAGCGCGCCACCGGCCGCCCTCAGGTGGAGGGAGCGCCCCCCACGGTCGAGCAGGGCCTCGACCGCCCTGGTGAGGAATCCGGGCAGCATGACCGCTCCTTGGGTCCGGGGGCCGTGTGCGGACGGTGTCGTACGTAGGACAGTGTCGTCGCGGCGGCGCGGTCGGGCATGCCGGGCGGGGCGTTCGAGTCGCCGCCGTCGGGGGCGGTCCGCTCACCCGAACAGGCCCGTGCGCTGGTGTGCCGTGAGGGCCGGTGGTCCGCTGGGGGCATCTGCCGATCCTCTGGAGGCTTCCCGTCATGACCGCTCGTCCGTGCTCCGCCCGTCGCGGCAATGTCACGGGAGGTACCCCCGCCGTCCGGTTCCTCGCTTCGGCCCTGGCGGCGGGCGTGCTGCTGACCACCGCGGCCTGCTCGGACGACGACCGTGGTGTGCGGGGATCGGATGCCGCCGCGTCGCCCGTCACGGACGGGTCGCGGGCCGCCTCCCCGCTCGCCGCGAAGTCGCCCACCCCGTCGGCCGGAGCCCGGCTCACCGTTGCCGGAGCGCGGGCGGCGCTGATCACCGAGGCGGACATCGAGGACGACTGGACGAAGGCCGGCAACGCCGCGTCCTGGCGCGACAAGCTGCTGGCCGGCCAGGTGGACGTCGCCGACTTCCTCACCGCCAAGGCCGACGCCGCCGACTGTCAGAAGCTGCTCGACTCGCTCTACGACGAGGATCTGCTGGGCAAGCCGTCGGGGGCGTCCGCGCTGACCGGCTTCGCGGAGGGCGACTCCCGGCTGCTCTACCAGGTCGCCGCCTACGACCGGGCGGCCCTGGACGACTCGCTGGACTGGCTGAAGTCCCTGCCGACGAAGTGCGACGACTTCACCGCGACCGACTCGGCGGGCGGCAAGCGCACGGTCCAGGTGACCGAGACCCCGGTGCCGAAGGAGGGCGACGCCCGGCAGGGACTGCACGTGATGGTGCAGGGCACCGCGGACGGCACGCCCACCACGCTCACCCTGGACGTCGCCGTCGTACGCGTCGGCACCGACGCGATCACCGTGACCGGCGGTGGTCCCGACGGCGGCGAGGACAACTCCGTCGAGCGTGCGGTGCAGCAGGGCACCCCGCGCCTGAAGGACGTGCTGGCCGGCCGGACACCGGCCCCGGACCCGAATGAGATCGACTGACCGTCTCCCGCACCTCGCCCGTCCGCCGCCTCGGCCCCCCTCGCCGCCCCAACGACCCCGACCGCTCCGCCCGTTCCCGGGACAACGCCGATCATCGGGCGGCACAATGGCGGCGAAGGCCGCAGGCGCGAGAAGGAGCACAGACGTGAGCGACAGCCACACCCCCACAGGCACGTCGGCGAGGCTGAACACCGGTGTGGCGCACAACGCGCGCGTCTGGAACTACTGGATCGGCGGCAAGGACAACTACGAGGTCGACCAGCAGGTCGGCGCCCATGTCGCCACGATGTTCCCGATCATCCGGGAGATCGCCCGCGCCGACCGCTGGTTCCTGGGCCGGGCGGTGCGGTTCCTGGCCGAGGAGCGGGGCGTACGCCAGTTCCTCGACATCGGCACCGGGCTGCCGACGGTCGACAACACCCATGAGATCGCCCAGCGGATCGCACCGGAATCGCGGATCGTCTACGTCGACAACGACCCGATCGTGCTGGTCCACGCCCGCACCCTGCTCACCAGCACCGCCGACGGCGTCACCGACTACATCGACGCCGACGTGCACGACCCGGACGCCATCATCGAACGCGCCGCGAAGACGCTGGACTTCGGCAAGCCCGTCGCGGTGATGATGCTGGGCATCCTCAACTTCGTCCTGGACGCCGAGAAGGCCCGGGACATCACCCGCCGGGTGATGGCGGCGATGCCGGCCGGCAGTTACCTGGCCCTCACCCACCCCACCTTCGACGCGGACCTCGGCGGCGAGGGCCAGATCCCGGCGATGAAGTTCTGGAACGAGAACGCCACGCCGCCGATCACCGCCCGCAGCCGCGCGGACATCGCCGCCTTCTTCGAGGGCCTGGAGCTGCTGGAACCGGGGCTGGTGTCGTGTTCGCGGTGGCGTGCCGAGCCCGACTCCCCCGTCGTGGTACCGCAGTTCGGCGCAGTGGCCGTGAAACCCTGACGCAGGCGCCGCCCCGGCCGCGGGTCCGGCCGGGCTCGTCGAGGAGGAGATATGACCACGCTTGCCGACCCCGTACCCGGCGGACGTCCCGGGGACGTCGAACGGGCCGCCGAGCTCGCCGGGGAGCTGGCCGGGCGGGGCGTGCACGGCATCGTCCTCGCCTACGTCGACACCGCGGGCGTCACCCGGGTGAAGACCGTCCCGACGGCCCGACTCGCCGCCGCGGCAGCCTGGGGCGTCGGCATGTCCCCGGTGTTCGACACCTTCCTGGCGAACGACTCGATCGTCACCACGGACGTGCTCGGTTCGCCGGACGGCGATCTGCGGCTGTATCCCGACCTGGATCACCTGGTGGTCCTGGTCGGCCAGCCGGGCTGGGCGTGGGCGCCCGTCGACCGGATCACCCAGGAGGGCGAGCCTCATCCGGGGTGCGGACGGACCGTCCTGCGCCGGATCGTCCGGGAGGCGGCCGAACACCACGGCCTCACCTTCCGGGCCGGCATCGAGGTCGAGTGGGCCGTGGGCCAGGGGCCGCCCGGCGGTGACTTCGTGCCGGCGACGACGGGACCGGCGTACAGCGCCACCCGGCAGGTCGAACTCAGCGACTACACCGCCGACCTGCTGGCCGCGTTCGCCGCGCAGGGCGTCGAGGTCGAGCAGCTCCATCCCGAGTACGCGGCCGGGCAGTTCGAGGTGTCCGTGGGCGCGCTCGATCCGGTGGCGGCGGCCGACCGGAGCGTACTGGTGCGGCAGACCGTCCGGGCGGTGGCGGCCCGTCACGGCCTGGCCGTCTCCTTCTCTCCGGCGGTCCTCGCCCAGGGAGTCGGCAACGGCGGCCACCTCCACCTGTCCGCCTGGCGTGACGGTGTGAACCTGCACTCCGCGGGCGCGGGCCGCCACGGCATGACGGAGGAGGCCGAGTCGTTCACGGCGGGAGTCCTCGCCCATCTGCCCGCCCTCACCGCGGTGACTGCGCCGAGCCCCGCGAGCTACCTGCGGCTCAAACCGTCGCAGTGGGCCGGGGTGTTCACCGCCTGGGGCCGCGAGACCCGGGAGGCGGCGGTACGGGTGATCACCGGGATGTCGGGCGTGCGCGAGCAGGCCGCGAACCTGGAGGTGAAGCCGGTCGACCTGGCCGCCAACCCGTACCTCGCGCTCGCCTGCGTGATCGCCGTCGGCCTGGACGGGGTGACGTCCTCGGCCCCGCTGCCGGAGGAGATCACCGGGGACCCGGCCCGGTTCGGCGCCCAGGAGGCGGCGGCCCGCGGCGTGCGCCGACTGCCGGCCTCGTTGGACGAGGCGGTCGCGGAGTTCCGCAAGGACACCCGGCTGCGGGACGCGCTGGGCCCGGTCCTCGCCGACGCGGTGACCGCCGTACGACTGGGGGAGATCGCCGCCGTCCACGGGCTGGACGACGAGCGGGTGGCCGCGGCGTACCGGTGGAAGTACTGACGTGAGCGCGGGGCCCGTGCACGACAGGCTCGCCGCCGTGCGGCTGGTGGACCACCACTGCCACGGGGTGGTGACGGACGACCTGGACCGTCCGGCGTTCGAGTCGCTCCTCACCGAGGGCGAGCCCTGGCCGGGGATCTCGCCCTTCGCCAGTCCGGTCGGGGTGGCCGTGCGCCGCCACTGCGCTCCCCTCCTCGACCTGCCGCGCCATGTCCCCGCCGACCAGTACCTCGCCCGCCGGGCCGAACTCGGGGCGCCCGAGGTGAACCGCCGCTTCCTCGCCGCCGCGGGCACCGGCGTGTTCTGCGTGGACACCGGCTACACCCCGGTCCCCCTCAGCACGCCACAGCAGCTGGCCCGGGCCGCCGACGCCACCGCGTACGAGGTGGTGCGGCTGGAGAGCGTCGCCGAGACCGTGGCCGCCGGCGGAGTCGAACCGGACGCGTACGCCGAAACGTTCCGCGCGGCGGCGGAGCGGGCAGTACGACGGCCGGGGGTGGTGGCGGTGAAGTCGGTCGCCGCCTATCGCACGGGCTTCGACCTGGATCCAGTACGGCCCGCGGTCCCGGCTGTCACCGAGGCGGCTCGGCGCTGGCTCGCCGACGGGGGCCGACTGGCCGATCCGGTGCTCGTACGGCACCTGCTGTGGACCGCCGTGGACCTGGGGCTGCCGCTCCAGCTGCACACCGGGTTCGGCGACGCCGACATCCGTCTGCACCGGGTGGATCCCACCCACCTGACGGACTGGCTGCACCTGACCGCCGGCACGATCCCCGTGCTGCTGCTGCACTGCTGGCCCTACCAGCGGCAGGCCGCCTATCTGTCGGCGGTGTTCGAGCAGGTGTACCTCGACGTGGGCCTCACCCTGCACCATGTCGGCCCCGCCCGGGCCGGGGCGATCCTGGCGGAGGCGCTGGAGATCACCCCGTTCCGCAAACTGCTGTACAGCTCCGACGCCTATGGTGTGGCCGAGTTCTACCACCTCGGCGCGCTTGCCTTCCGACAGGGCCTCGCCGGACTGCTCCAGGATCGGGTGGAGGCCGACGAGCTGAGCCTGCCGGACGCCCTGCGGATCGCCGTCTGGACCGGTGGGGACAATGCTCACCAGGTCTACCGCTTTTCCGCCACCTCCTGAAAGTATGATCAAGCAATGTCTGACATGACCGATACCACCCCCGGATGGCTGAGTTCCGACGAGCTCGAGTCCGCACGCGCCCGCATGCCGATCCTGTACGTCGAGGCCGTGCCCGTGCGCGTCGACGACAGCGGCGAAGTCACCAGCATCGGAGTACTGCTCCGCATCGGTCCGGACGGGACGGTCAGCCGGACCCTGGTGTCCGGTCGGGTGATGCACCACGAGCGCGTCCGTGACGCCCTGCTGCGCCACCTGGAGAAGGACCTCGGCCCGGTCGCCCTCCCGCACGTGCCGACCTCCCTGCAGCCCTTCACCGTGGCCGAGTACTTCCCCACCCACGGCGTCACGCCGTACCACGACCCGCGTCAGCACGCGGTGTCGCTCGCCTACGTGGTCCCGGTCACCGGCGACTGCCGCCCCCGGCAGGACGCCCTGGACCTGGTCTGGTTCAGCCCGCAGGAGGCACTGTCCCCGGCGGTGCAGAGCGAGATGCCGGGCGGCCACGGAGTCCTGCTCAAGCAGGCGCTGGCGCATGTGGGCTGCGTGGTCTGAGGTCCGCCGTCCGTCACGGGGGCGGGGCATCGCCCCGCCCCCGCTGGCCGGGACGGAACCGGTGCTTCGGCCGACCGCCAAAAGGAAACCGGCGCTTCGGCCGACCGGGACGGAAACCGGCCGCTTCGGGCGTAAGTTCGAAGTCCCTTTTCGAGAGCGGCCCGGAGTCGCCACCAGGGCCGGACAGGAGCAAGGCCCGCCTTCCCATTGCTGAGAAAACGAGCAAGGGAGATCCCGATTCCGTGGACCGCCGTACCCTCCTCAGCGGAGCCGCTGTCACAGCGCCCGGCCTGGCACTCCTCATGTCCGGCGGGGCGCTGGGCGCCGCACAAGACGGCGACCGCCTCTCCCCCCGGCTGGTCACCGGCATCGAAAACGGTGTCCAAGCGCTACACGGCCTGGACGACACCGAAGGCAGCTCCAACAATCTCGACTGGGCGCATGGACCGGTCAATACGCTGATGTGCTCGGTGATCCGCGCCATGCCGATCTGGCTGATCAGGTGTATGCATTCAGAAGGAATGCGGCTGATCGGTGACGTTGCGTGAAGCCTGCTGGTCAGGCGGCTTGTTCGATGGGTGGCATCCAGAGGTTGCCGGTGAAGGCGCGGTGGATGGCCTCGAAGGCGCTCAGCCCGTGTTTGCGGGCGGAGTCGAGGTAGGAGCGCACGGCGAGCCAGGCGCTCGCACCGGTCTCGGACTGGTGGCAGCCGGAGATCTTCAGCTGGGTCTTGACCGGCCGCAGCGCCCTCTCCCCGCAGTTGTTGGTGAAGGGCACATGCAAGGGGTCGTCAGCGAAACGCAGGATCGAGTGGGCCTGGTCCCGCAGGCGTTCCAGCAGGTTGCGGGGCGTGGACTGTTTGCGGCCCGGTGCTCGGGGATGCTCGGAGAGGCCGACGGTGACGCCCTGATGGAAGACGTCCAGGTACAGCAGCAGCGCCTCGGGGGTGATCCCGCCGATCTCGCCGGCGCGTACCCGCAGGGCCTGGGTGTTCAGGCCGGCCAGGGCCCAGCGGATCTGCTGGTGCCACTTCTGGTGGGGGAAGTCCTCTTCGGCGGCGGTCAGTTCACGGATCAGGTGGGCGCCGCACAACTGGTGGCCGCAGTCGGCGTGGCCGTGAGTACGTGTTGCAGATGGGTTTTCGGCTGTCCTCGGTATCGGCAATGGCGCATGCCGTGTCCGTGGGCGAACTCGTTGATGGTGCCCTCGACTCCGGAGCGGACCGCGTAGCGGGTCTTCCAGTCGGGTGTCTGCTGCTCGGCGCGGGACCGGAGTTGCAGGTCTCGGAGTTCTCGTGGGGGAAAGCCCACGGTCCGGGCGCTGTCGGCGGTGGTGGTGCACCGGGTGCGGACCGGGCAGGGGCGGCACTGGCTCTTGGTGAACCGGGCCACGATCAGCGGGGCGGCGGCGGGCGAGGACGTCGGGTAGGGGGTCGGGCCAGCCCTGGCTGGCACGGCCCTGGGGGCAGGTGACCTGTCGGCGGTCGAAGTCGATGTGGAAGTCGTCCCGGTCGAAGCCTTCGTTCTTGCGGTGCTGGCGGGTGGGGTTGCCCGGCAGTGGACCGCTGACGGTGATCTGGTGTTCGCGCTGGGCTCGTTCCAGGTGGACCAGGGAGGTGTAGCCGCCGTCGACCAGGTGCTCGGCGGGCAGCAGCCCGCGACGCGCCAGTCGGGTGTGGATGCCGGGCAGGGCCTGGCCGTCGTTGGTGGTGGCCATGTCCGTGATCACGTTGACGCTGCCGGAGGCACACGTCTCGGTGACATGCGCGGCGATTCCCTTCCAGCGGATGATGTTGCCGCGCACGCAGGGCCGCCGGCGCGGCGCCCTCCGCGCACCTCAGCGTGCTCCGCGCCCCGCGCTCCCTGCCGAGCCCGATCGTCATGACCCGCTTACGCCGGTCAAGGGCGCCGGTCCCCAACTGGTCCCCAAGGGCCGGTTTCGGATGTCTCCGAAACCGGCCCTGACCTGCGACTGTCTCCAGTCGGGACGACAGGATTTGAACCTGCGACCCCTTGACCCCCAGTCAAGTGCGCTACCAAGCTGCGCCACGTCCCGATGCCCGTCTGACCTGGGGTTTCCCTGTCCGGACGTGCATGGAAACAATACCGCACTCAGGTCCGTGGTCGCGCACCCGTTTATCCGTGACCGCTCTGACCTGGGACCTGCTTGAGCCTTCACGATCCTCGGCATGACGGCCAGCCCCTCGATGCGGCCGTGGTAACCGAGGCCCCCTCCGCCCCGGCTCCCACACTCCTTCCGGATCATGCCACGCGGCACCGACAACGCCCGAGGAGTTTTCAGCCTCCGGCCGGCAGTCCCAACTCGGGGTAGGCCTCAAGGAGTCGGGAGGGCGCCGCCTGCCTCCAGGAGTCCGCGAGGATGTCCCGTAGCTCGTCGTCCTCCAGGGCCGGGACGCGGGCCCGCACCCAGGCGAACTGCGCCTCGTGATCGGCGATCCAGAACTTCTCCGGCTCCGCCAGGACCAGTTCGCCGCGTTCCTCCTTCGGGCAGCGCACCGCGAGGGAGGTCTCGTCCTCGGGCAGCGTGGCGAACATCTTCCCCGCGACCCGGAACGTGGGCATGCCCCAAGCGACCTTCTCCGTCGTGTCCGGCAGGGACAGGGCGATCCGTCGTACGTCTTCGGCATCCGGCATGACAGGCACCGTAGCGGCTCGCACTGACAATCACCTGGTGAGAACGCCCGCCAAGGCTTCGGGGCGGGCTCCGACGTGCTTGTAGTAGAGCGTTGTCGGCCGCAGCACACCGGACGGGTTCGCCGCGTAGTCGGGGATCACACCGGCCACCGTCCAGCCCGCCGTGCGGTAGAGACGCTCGGCCGGGCTGTCGGTCTCGGTGTCCAGGTGGAGGAGGTTGACGCCCGCCTCGGTCGCGGCCTGCTCGGCGACGGCCAGGAGGAGGCGGCCCAGGCCCTGGCCGCGGGCGTCCCGGTGCACCATCAGCTCGACCAGCTCGGCGCGGTGGCGGCTGTTGGGTTTGTCCGGGTAGGCCAGCGAGACCGTGCCGACGACTCGGTCCCCGTCGTGGGCCGTCCAGACGGCGAGTTGCCCGGTGGCGGCCGCGACGGCGCGCTCCTTCCACCAGCCGACGGCGGCCACCCGGTCCAGCGGGGCGAGGAATCCGATCGAGGCACCACCGTCGACGGTGTCGACCAGGAGGGCGGCCAACTCCTCGACGACCGCGTCCGCTCGGGCCCCCGTCAGCCGGTCCACCTCCAGCCGGGTCACGATCACGGCAGCACCACCGCCAGCACGTACCGCGCCTCGTCCGGGCCGGCACACCGGAAGCGTGTCGGCCCCCAGACCCGCATCCGCAGGCAGTCCCCCGTGCCGAGGTGGTGTTCGACGTCCCGCGTGGTCACGTCGAGCTCGCCTGCCAGCACCCAGATGTGCTGTTCGAGCCCGGGTACGGGCGGCCGGTCGTAGCCGATGCCGGCACCCGCGGCGAGCCGCCCCTCCACCAGTTCGCCGCGCAGCCCGGAGTGCGGCGGGGACACGGACCGTCGTACGAACCCGGAGGACCGGTCCTCCCACAGCGGCTGCTCGGCGGCCCGCACAAGGAGCGCCGGCTCCGCCTCGACCTCGCTGAGCAGTTGGGACATGGTCCGGCCGTACGCATGACACAGCCGGTTCAGGAGCGAGGCGGTGGGGCTGATCTCGGCCCGCTCGGCCCGTGACAGGGTCGACCGGCTCACCCCGCTGCGCTCCGCCAACTCCCCCAGCGTCCAGCCGCGCTCGGCCCGCAGCTCGGCGAGGCGGACGCCGAGCCGGGTGTCGACCGGGTCCATGGATGGGTCCATGGATGGGTCCATGGATGGGTTCACGCCCGGACCTACGGCAGGGTCTGCGGCAGGGTGCACGGCCGGAGCTGCTGCAGGGTGCAGGGCTGGGCCGTTCTCCACGACATCGTGTTTCATATCAGGGACGCTATCCCGTAAACGAAACAGCCGGGTTACATCGGGGCCACGTCCGCCAAGGCGTCCAGCACCGGACGGATCAGAGGATGTTCCTCCGCTCCCCGTCGTACCGCCGCGAACACCCGGCGGGTGGGCGCGATCCCGTCGACGGGGCGCACCACCACGCCCGCGCGGTCCATACCGCGCAGCGCGGAGCGGGGGACGAGGGCAACGCCCGCGTCCGCCGCCGCCAGGGCCACCACCGCTCGGAAGTCGTCCGAGGAGTGTTCGAGGCGGGGCTGGAAGCCCGCGCTCTCGCAGGCGAGGACCACGACGTCGTGACAGGGGTTGCCGGGGTAGGGGCCGATCCAGGGATCCTTCGCCAGCTCGGCGAGGGGCACCTGTCCCACGTCGGCGAGACGGTGGCAGACCGGGACGACGGCGTCGAAGGGCTCGGCGTACAGCGAGACGTGGACCAGGCGGGGGTCGTCGGCGGGCGGAGCCCCGCGGTACTCGACGGCGACCGCGACATCGACCTGCCGGTCGAGGACCATCGGCAGGCTGGCGTCGCCCTCGGCGTCCTGGACGCGGACACGGATGCCGGGCGCGCTTCCGGCGAGACGGACCATCGCGGGCCCCACCACCAGCGCGATGCCGGTGGCGAACGAGGCGACCGTGACCGTACCGGCCTCGCCCGAGCCGTAGGCGGCGAGCTCGGCCTCGGCCCGCTCCAGCTGGGCGAGGACGGCGTTGGTGTGGTCGAGCAGGATCTCGCCGGCCGGGGTCAGCCGTACCCCCTTGGCGCCGCGCTCGACCAGCCGGTGACCCGTCTCCTGCTCCAGGGCCGCCAGCTGCTGCGAGACCGCCGACGGGGTGAGGTACAGCGCGGCGGCAGCCGCCGTCACCGTGCGGTGGTCGGCAACCGCACGAAGGATGTGGAGCCGCCGCGCTTCGATCATGCGAACGATTATCGCAACGTTCCGGCCGGCCGACTCCGGTCAGCGCTCCTTCTCGCGCTCCTTCTCGCTCTGCCTCTTGCTCTCCCTCTCCCCTTCTCCCGCCAACTCCGTCCGCGCCGCCACGAACGCGTCGACCGCGCGGTGCACGTCCCGCGTGGAATGCGCGGCGGACAACTGCACGCGAATGCGGGCCTGCCCCTGCGGTACGACCGGGTAGGAGAAGCCGATCACATACACACCGCGCTCCAGCAGCAGCTCCGCCAGACGTCCGGCCCGCGCCGCGTCCCCGATCATCACGGGTGCGATCGCGTGGTCGCCGGGCAGCACGTCGAAGCCCTGCTCGGACATCCGACGGCGGAACAGGGCGGTGTTCTCGGCGAGCCGCACGCGCAGATCATCCGCCGACTCCAGCAGGTCGAGCACCTTCAGCGAGGCCGCCGCGATCACCGGGGCCAGGGTGTTGGAGAAGAGGTACGGCCGAGAGCGCTGGCGCAGCAGCGCGACGATCTCTGCGCGGGCGGCGACGTACCCGCCGGAGGCTCCGCCGAGCGCCTTGCCGAGGGTGCCGGTGATGATGTCGACGCGGTCCATCACCCCGTGCAGTTCGGGGGTGCCGCGCCCGCCGGGGCCGACGAAACCGACGGCATGGGAGTCGTCGACCATGACCATCGCGTCGTAGCGGTCGGCGAGGTCGCAGATCTCGCGGAGCGGGGCCACATAGCCGTCCATCGAGAAGACACCGTCGGTGACGACCAGTCGACGCCTGGCGGACCGCGCCTCCTTCAACTGCCCCTCCAGGTCCGCGAGATCGCGGTTGGCGTAGCGGAAGCGGCGGGCCTTCGACAGGCGGATGCCGTCGATGATCGACGCGTGGTTCAACGCGTCGGAGACAACCGCGTCCTCGGGACCCAGCAGCGTCTCGAACACGCCGCCGTTGGCGTCGAAGCAGGAGGAGTAAAGGATCGTGTCCTCCTGGCCGAGGAAGGACGACAGGCGGGCCTCCAGCTCCTTGTGCACCTCCTGCGTACCGCAGATGAATCGTACGGAGGCCATGCCGTAGCCCCAGCGGTCCAGGGCGGCGTGGGCGGCGGCGATGACCTCGGGGTGGTCGGCGAGGCCGAGGTAGTTGTTGGCGCAGAAGTTGAGGACCTCGCCATGACGGCCGCCCCCGGACACTCCGACGGTCGCGGACTGCGGGGTGTCGATGACGCGCTCGGGCTTGTGCAGACCGGCGGCTCGGATCTCGTCGAGGGTGGCGCGCAGGTCGTCGCGCACGGTGTCGAACATCGGGAAGCTCCTGAGGTGCTTGCGCTGGCGGGAAGTCTGGGAGGAAGGTCGCGTCGTTCAGGCGGTTCAGTCGTTCACGCGGTCCAGTCGTCACGCCTGTCCAGTCGTTCACGCGGTCCAGTCGAGGATGACCTTGCCGCCGCGGCCGCTCGCCGCGTCGGCGAACGCCGTCTCGAAGTCGCGGTGGCCGTACCGGCCCGTGATGACGGGGGCTAGGTCCAGCCCGCCTTCGAGCAGGACCGACATCGCGTACCAGGTCTCGAACATCTCCCGGCCGTAGATGCCCTTGACGGTGATCATCGAGGTGACGATGCGGGCCCAGTCGACCGCGAACTCCTCGGACGGCAGGCCCAGCATCGCGATCCGGCCGCCGTGCGTCATGTTGGCGATCATGTCGCGCAGGGCCTCAGGGCGGCCCGACATCTCCAGTCCGATGTCGAAGCCCTCGCGCAGACCGAGTTCCCGCTGCCCGTCGGCGATCGTCGAGCGCGAGACGTCGAGCGCGAGGCTCACGCCGATCTTGCGGGCGAGGTCCAGCCGATGCTCGCTCACGTCGGTGACCACCACATTGCGGGCGCCCGCGTGCCGGGCCACCGCGGCGGCCATCAGCCCGATCGGACCCGCGCCGGTGATCAGGACGTCCTCGCCGACCATCGGGAACGACAGCGCGGTGTGCACGGCGTTGCCGAACGGGTCGAAGATCGCGGCGACGTCGAGGTCGACCGGGACTCGGTGCACCCACACGTTGGGGGCGGGCAGGGCCACGTACTCGGCGAACGCCCCGTCGCGGCCGACGCCCAGGCCGACCGTGCCCGGCACAGGTGCCGCCGACCGGCGAGGCAGTTGCGGCACCTGCCGCACACCAGATGGCCCTCGCCGCTGACGTGGTCGCCCGCTTTGATGTCGGTGACGTCCCGCCCGGTCTCGACGACCTCGCCGACGAACTCGTGCCCGACCACGAGCGGGGTCGGATCGTCTGCCGCGCCCAGCCGTCCCAGGCGCGATGTGCAGGTCGGTTCCGCAGATGCCGGTGCGCAGCACCTTGATCAGTACGTCGCCGGGTCCGACGGCGGGCTCCGGAACGTCCACGAGCCACAGCCCGGGCTCCGCCTTCTCCTTGACCAGCGCCTTCACGCTACGGCTCCTGAGGTGAGGCCCCGGGCGCGGGGCATGCCGAAGAAGCCCGCGTCCGGGGAGAGGGGTGGAATCGCGTAGCAATCTGCCGTACGGCGGCGCCCCCGGTCCATCGAGGATTTCTTAAGCCGAGCCGCAGCTGCGCTTCACACCTGTCCACGCCGCACGCCTGTCCCGCTCGAAGTACACGCCCGGTGCCGCGTGCATCGGGGACAGCACGCTCACCCTCGCCGCCGGAGCCCACCTGCGTTCCCCTCGCTCGGTCGCCCCGATCACCGCTGGATACCCCGTCGGCCGGATCCTCGGCCCGCTTGCGTCGCCCCGCCGCCGCACCACGGCTACCACCAGGCCCTGCTCCTTGCCGCCCTCGTGGCCCTCGCCGCGACCGGGGCCACCGCCGGGCTGCGGATCGGCTTCCCGCACCACATGGTCGTAGTAGGACACACAGCCCCGGGACGGCAGCGACAATCGACCGGGGAGCCGGCCGTTTCGGCGGCCCCGACGCTCGCGCCCCGCACTCGGCCAACTGACGTGGAGCCGCTCATGACCACCGCACGGGACCTCGCGATCGTCGCTCTGAACGCGGCGACCGACAAGCCGGTGGAGCAGGGCGATCTGTCGCTCGTGCTCGCGGGAGCCGAGGTGTTCGACCTCATCGAGGCCCAAGCACTCGTCCTGGACGGCAATCGCATCCTGCCGAGCGCCCAGGCACCCACGGGCGACCGTCTGCTGGACGAGGCGGCGTCGGCGCTCGTACGGCAGGAGCCGTACGAGCCGGTCGAGGACTGGCTGTGGCGCCGGGGTCGCGGGCTGTCCTCGGCCTACGTCGAGGACCTGGAGCGGATCGGGCTGACGGCCCGGCCTCGGGGCCGCCGGATCCCGCTGCGGACCGGGCGGACGGAATTGGTCGACTCGACGGCCCGGCGCGAGGCCGAGGAGCGCTGGGCGGCGGGCGAACCCGTCCTCGCCGTCCTGGCTGCCGCGGCCGGGATCGGTGACGAGCCGGCCGAGGACGCCGAGGGCCTCACGGGCGACGCGGCCACGACCGTGCTGACGGCCGTCGGGAGGCGGTGATGGAGCTGGAAGCCGTGCGCCAGCGGAAGGCGATCGAGGACGCCGCGTTCGACAACGTGTGGCGCGGCTACTAGGAGGCTGTGGCGCCGAGCAAGGCCCCGGCAGTTGGCCACAGGGAGGCTCGGCCACCGGGGACGGCGGTGAGCGCGAGGGCCTCCTTCCACTCGAGGAAGAAGGAGAAGCTGCCCTTCGGCACCCCGGCCGCCTTGCCGAGCTCGGTGATCCCCGGGGCCCTGTAGCCGCCCCCTCGGTGTGCGAGCCTGCGGCAGCGAGGATCTTCTGCCTGGCGTCAGTTGTTCGTCCCGCGAAGCAGGCGTGGGTGAGTGCTGGAACGGTCGGCCGGCGAGAGAGCCGTTCACGCCGTCACAGCAGCGGCAGTCCGTCGGCCTCGCGTCGCTCCAACCGGGCCACCAGCTCCGCCGCCGACGCCTTGATGGTCTCCAGGCCGGGCCTCCCCCAGGGCCGGGGCTCCACGTCGACGACGCAGATCGTGCCGAGCGCCATCCCGGTGCTGTCGATCAGCGGTGCGCCCAGATAGGAGCGGATGCCGAACTCGTCGACGACCGGGTTGCCGGCGAAGCGCGGGTAGTCGCAGACGTCTTCCAGGACCAGCGCCTTGCGCCGGACGACCACATGGGGGCAGAAGCCGTGGTCGCGGGCCAGCTGTCGGCCCAGCACCGGGGTGGTGCCGTCGGCCTTCACGACGCTCGGAGCCGCCTCGGGAGGTGCAGGCCCGCGAAGAACTGCCGGTTCTCGTCGATGAAGTTGACCATCGCGTACGGCGTCCCGGTGAGCTCGGCGACGCTGGTCCGCGTAGGCGTCGAGGGCCGGGTCCGGGTGTTCGCCCAGGCCCAGCGAGCCAGCCGCCGGGTCCGGGCGGGGGCCTCCTTGTCCTCGGGGGTGAGCAGCAGTCGACCGGCCGGGCGCGGCGGGTCGTAGCTCATGGGCGGGCTCCGTCGATGTGGACGTAGTCATATGCGGCTCCGTTGCAGGGGTACGTGGTTCACATGTGGGCGCCATGGCTCGGCGCGGGCGCCGGGCTGTGCGCGATGAGATGCCGGACCAGGGTGAGCAGGGTCTGCGACGCCCGAGCTGGCGATCCGGGCGTCGCAGAGGACGACCGGGATCTCCGGGGCGAGGTCGAGAGCGGCGCGGACCTCCTCCGGGTCGTAGCGGTAGGAGCCGTCGAACTCGTTGACCGCGACGATGAATCCGATGCCGCGCTGCTCGAAGAAGTCGACGGCCGCGAAGCACTCCTCCAGGCGGCGGGTGTCGGCGAGCACCACCGCGCCGAGCGCGCCCTCGGACAGCTCGTCCCACATGAACCAGAAGCGCTCCTGCCCGGGCGTGCCGAACAGGTAGAGCACATGGTGCGGGTCGAGGGTGATGCGGCCGAAGTCCATGGCGACGGTGGTCGTCGGTCTTGTACTCGATCCCCTCGAGGTTGTCGGTCGCGGCGCTGACCTTGGTGAGCAGCTCCTCCGTGCTCAGCGGTGCGATCTCGCTGACCGCGCCCACGAAGGTCGTCTTGCCGACCCCGAACCCGCCCGCCACCAGGATCTTCAGCGCGGTGGGGAGAGGAGTCAGAGCTGTCGTCGTAGGCCATCGAGCACTGCCTCCAGCAGGGATCGGTCGGTGGGGTTGTGGTGGAACGCGGGGGGCTTGGTGGTCAGTGCCCCGCAGTCGACCAGGTCGGAGAGCAGCACCTTGGTGACGACCGCGGGCAGCCGCAGGTGGGCGGCGATCTCCGCGACCGAGATGGGTGCGCCGCACAGCTCGAGCGCCTGGGCGTGCTCGGGGCCGAGGTAGCCGAAAGGGGTGGCCCCGGTGGCCATCACCTGGGACAGCAGGTCGAGCGCGATGCTGGGCCGGGTGCGGCCGTTGCTGACGGTGTACGGGCGGACCAGCCGGCCGGCCGCGTCGTCGAGCCAGGGCCCGTCGCGGACCGCCGCCACCCTCAACGCCTCGTCGCCGTGGGTTCGACGGCGTGCTGCCGGGGCGCGGTCATCAGGTACGGCCGGACACTCTTGACCAGCATCGCCATCTCGTAGCCGAGCACCGCCGCGTCGGCCTCGCGGCCGGCCAGCACGGCGAGACAGGTGCCGGAACCGGCGGTGGAGACGAACAGCAGGGTCGAGTCGAGTTCGACGACCACCTGCCGGACCTCGTCCGCCGTCGCCGAAGCGGGCGCCCGCGCTGCGGCCGAGGGAGTAGAGGCCGGAGGCCAGCGCCGCCATGTGGTCGGCGCTGTCGGGGTCGAGGCCGTGGACGGACTTCACCAGCCCGTCGGCGGAGAGGAGTACCGCGCTGGTGGTGTACGGTACGCGCTGGACGAGGCCGCTCATCAGCCAGTCGAGGTCGGATACATGGCCGGTCGGCACTTCGCTCGCCATGGTGGATCGACTCCTTGAGGTACGAAGGTCTGCGGGAGCGCTGGGGGGTGGGGTGAACGCGGGGGTGGTCATCCGGCGGGTGCGCTCCCGTCGTGCCGGGTGTGGTGATCGAGGTCGAGACCGGGCGCGGCCCCGCTGCCCCGCGGTCCACGCGCTTCGCGGGACGCCGACGTGTGCGGGGGGCGCGCCTCCCCTATGCGAGCCCAGTCCGTGGACATCGGCAGCAGGGGACGTACGTCCATGGAGGGCGCCGGCGTCATGTTGGTGGCGTCCGTGTGGTGCGGGGGCGTCCCAACGGCTGGCCTCATATGGCCGAACTCCACGACGGACGGCCGCGTGTCCGTGGCCCTCATATCGGAGGACGCCATGTCTGAGGAACCCATGTCTGAGGGCGCCATGCCTGAGGAACCCATGTCGGAAGCCTTGATGCGGGTCAGCCCTACATCGGTCAGCCCCACATCGGTCAGCCGCCTCTCGGTCGGCGCCATGTGGGCCGTGCCCGTGTCGACCGGCCCCACGTGGGTCGACGCCGGGGGGATCGACGCCGTGCGCCAGGGTGCCGTGTCGACCGGCCCTGTGTACGTCGACGCCGTGTGGGAGGACGCCATGTGGGTCCAGCGCGCCATGTGGGTCGGCGCCATGTGGGTCGGCGCCATGTGGGTCGGCGCCATGTGGGTCGGCGCCATGTGGGTCGGCGCCATGGAAGGCGTCGTATCGCCGGGGGCAGCCTCCAGGTGCTGCTGGGCCTCGGCAAGGCCGATGCCGCGTTGGAAGGCCGCCATCAGGCCCGGGTCGTGGCCGGCCGGGTACTCCAGTCCTGGCGCGGCGTCGGGCCGTCGCGCAGCTGGGGACGATGTGCTCCTGGGCGCGGCGGCGGGGCAGTTGGGGCTTACCCATGGTGCCGCGTACGGCGCCGGCACGCGGGGTCGGCGGCGCGGCCGTGTGCTCGGCGACGGCGGCCGGTCGTCGGGCCGGATGCCGGGCAGCGCCTCGGCGGGGTGGGCCGCTCCCTGCGAGCCCCGCGCACGGGCAGCGGCGCCGGTCCAGCGCCACTCGAACCCGAACCCGAACCCGAACCCGGCACTGAACCGCCGTCACCGGCCAACGCCCCTGCCGCAGCCCCCGCACCCGCACCCGCACCCGCACCCGCACCCGCACCCACGACGGAAGCCGATCGAGTCCCCGCCCCCGAAGCCGCCCCAGAAGCCGCCCCCGCCACCGAGGTCGACGCCGAGCCCGCCCCCATGGACGGCCCGCCTCCCGCTCCGCCGCCGCGGCGGACTGCTGCGGGCGCTGCCCGGGCGCCGGTGGCGAGGACGGTGCTGGCGACGTACCGCCCCCGTGGCCAGTTCCTGCGCACTGCGTCCCCCCGGCCCGGTCTGTCGGGGCGGCATCGTCGGACCAGCGGCGCCGTTCGGACCCGGCCGGCCCTCCAGCGGCGGTACGGCTCCGGAGGTGGCCGGCACCGCGCCCAACAGGGTCTGCGGCACGACGAGGACGGCCTGGACGCCGCCGTAGATGTTGGTCTGCAGCCGGACGGCGATGCCGTGCCGGCGGGCGAGTGGCGAGACGACGAACAGGCCGATGCGGCCGTCCTGCAGCAGGCTGGGCGACGTTGACCTGGTCGGGGTCGGCGAGCAGGGCGTTCATCCGGCTCTGCTCGCCGACCGGCATGCCGAGTCCGCGGTCCTCGACCTCGACGGCGAGCCCGGCGGTGACGAGCTTGGCGCGCAGCAGCACCTGGGTGTGCGGGGCGGAGAACACCGTGGCGTTCTCGACGAGTTCGGCCAGCAGGTGGATGACGTCGGCGACGGCATGGCCGCGCAGCGTGCCGTCGATCGGCGGCACCAGCTTGACCCGCGGAGTACTGCTCGACCTCGGCGATCGCCGAGCGCAGCACCTCGGTCATGGAGACCGGGTTGCTCCACTGCCGCCGCGAGACGGCGCCGCCGAGGACGGCGAGGTTCTCGGCGTGCCGGCGGATACGGGTGGCGAGGTGGTCGACGTGGAAGAGGCCCTTGAGCAGGTCGGGGTCCTCGATCTCGTTCTCCAGCTCGTCGAGGAGCGAGATCTCGCGGTGCACCAGCGACTGCAGCCGGCGGGCGAGGTTGACGAAGACCTCGACCTTCTGTTCGCTGCCCGCCTGCTGGAGAGCTGGGCGGCCTGGACGACGGCGGTGCACAGCCGCCGTCGTGAGCGCGGCCAGTTCGGCGGCGAGCAGTTCGAAGTCGTCGGCGTCCTCGGGCGGGCCGGCCGCGCGACTTGCGCTGCGGCGGGGCCTCGCCCCGCGCAGGGCGTCGACCAGGCCGCGCAGGTCGGCCTGGCCGCGCGCACTGCTCCGGCGCAGGGCGCCGAAGCGGTCGCTGACGGACCGGGCGGCGCGGTCGGCGGCCACGGCGGCGATCATGATGCCGGCGCAGGCACCGAGCCGCGCCGGCGAGCACGCCGCCAGGGGTGAGACCGGGCCGCGCCCCGGTGGAGCGCACGGTGAACAGGACGGCCGCGCACGGCGCTGAGCGGCGACCGCGAGGGCGGCAGCACGGCGAGCCGCAGCAACTGGGGCCGTATGGGGTCTCGGGCAGCGCGGGAACGGCGCGGGCGGCCGGGCGGCCGTGCCGGCCGCCCTCGCGGCGGTCGCGCGGGCGGCCGGTGCGCGGAGGTGAGACATCGGCGTCCTCCGTACTGGTCCGTCGGGCCAGGGGCGCACGCGGTATGCGTGCAGTGGGCATCGCGCATCGCGGGCGTCGGTCGCGGAGAACCGAACAGCTTCGGTCCCCGCGTCGCCCGACGGACACTCACAGTAGTCGCCAACGCATCATGTGCGGTGGGCAGTTGACAAACTCGCACGCGAGCGTCCCGCTCTGGTATGAGGTCTCGTACGACAGACCGATAAGTCCACGAGGGCAGGTCAATACACGAAGAACGTTCGATCGACACCTGGCCATAAGCGGTCACGAAAAGGCGGCGAGGGCCGGGGAGCGTGACGCTCCCCGGCCCTCGCCGCCCACCCGATCCGGGTCCGCGGTCAGCCCGCCACCACGGTCTCGGGGTCTCCGATGCCCTCGTCCACACCCTTGGATATGTCACTCTCTGTATCGACCTTGGCCTGGCCTGCGACGGCCACCGAATCGCTCGGAGTCCGGATCGTCGCCGAGGCGCGCGCGTCACCGCGCGCCTCGGCGCCGGGCCAGCCGCCCGCGGGTTCGAGCGCGACAGCCCGCCACCACGGGTCGTCGGGCAACGCCTGGCGGCCGGCTCGAAGGGCTCGCCCGGGCCGGGGCAGCGGCGACCGGCGCGCCCGTCGCCCGGGCGGCGGCGAGGGTGCCCTCGCCGGGCTCGGCCCACGGGTGCGGCGCCAGGTTGAAGGTGCCCCAGTGGATCGGCAGCAGCGCGCCGGCGGCGGTGCCGCCCTGGAGGTCGAGGTGGGCGCGCACGCCCTCCTCGGGCGTCATGTGGATGTCGGGCCAGAACTCGCTGTAGGCGCCGATCTGGATCATCGTGGCGTCGAACGGGCCGTGCTCGCGCGCCGATGTCGGCGAAGCCGGGGAAGTAGCCGGTGTCGCCGCTGTGGAAGATCCGGTGGTCGGCGCCGGTGACGACCCAGGAGGCCCACAGGGTGTGCTGCGTGTTGCGCAGGCCGCGGCCGCAGAAGTGCCGGGCCGGGGTGGCGGTCAGGGTGAGGCCGGCCGACCTCGGTGGACTCGTGCCAGTCCAGTTCGCGCAGCCGGCTCGGCCGGCACGCCCCAGCGCTCCAGGTGGGCGCCGACGCCGAGCGGCACGGCGAAGACGGCGTCGCGTGCCGGCCAGCGCCCGGATGGTCGGCAGGTCGAGGTGGTCGTAGTGGTCGTGCGAGATCACGACCACGTCGACCGGGCCGAGCGCGGCCAGCGGGAGCCGGCGCCGGGTGCAGCCGCTTCGGCCCGGCGAAGGCGAACGGCGAACAGCGCTCGCCCCACACCGGGTCGAACAGCACCCGCCGCCCGTCGATCTCGGCGAGCACGGTGGAGTGCCCCATCCAGGTCAGCCGCAGCCCGGTCGGCCGGCGGCTCGGCCGAGGTCGGCGAGCGTGGTGGGGTGCACCGGGACCGGTGCCCCGGGGCTCGCGCGGCGCGTTCCTCCTTGTCGAAGTAGAGCTTCGCGAACTCCAGCGCTCGACCGGAGGGCGCGGGTGCGGGCGGCCCACCGGGGTTCTGGAAGACGCCGTCCGCGAAGTGCGGCGAGTCTGCGGATCCGCTCCAGGCGCGCGCCGCTCGGGTCCGCGCCGAAGGCTGCGGGCCGCAGCGCGCGGAGCCCGGAGCGCAGGGAACGGGAACCGGTCACGGGTACCTCCAGGTGGAGTCGGTCGAGGGGATCCATTATGGTCGGCCCGGCTGACAACCGGGTTGCCCCCGGTGATCCGGCGGGTTGCCCCCGGTGATCCGGCGGGTTGCCCCCAGTGATCCGGCGGGTGCGTTGACAGGGTGCGGACCTCCTCCGACATACTGACTGATCATTCAGTAACGCCCGCGGCGGACCATCGTGCGGCCCCTGAGGTTCGTCATCCGCGAGGAGACCGCATGACCACCGCCCTGATGTCGCTCGTCTGGACCGACCACGTCACCGGACGCCAGGGCTACCTGGTCGTCGACCGGCTGGTGCGCGGCGTGTCCAGCGGCGGGCTGCGGATGCGGCGCGGGCTGCACCCTGGACGAGGTCGCCGGGCTGGCCCGCGGCATGACGATGAAGGAGGCCCTGCACTACGACCCGGACGCGGCCGCTACATCCCGCTGGGCGGCGCCAAGGGCGGCATCGACTGCGATCCCCGCGACCCGGAGGCGTACGGGCTGCTGGTGCGCTACCTGCGGGCCGTGCGCCCGTACATCGAGAACTTCTGGACCACGGGCGAGGACCTCGGTCTCACCCAGGACCTGGTCGACCGGGCGGCCGCCGAGGCGGGGCTCGTCTCGTCGATCCAGGCGGTGTACCCGCTGCTCGACGACGAGGCGGCGGCCCGGCGGCGGCTCGCGGACGCGTTCGCCGTCGAGGTGGACGGGATCGGGCTCGACGAACTGGTCGGCGGCTGCGGCGTCGCCGAGTCGGTGCTCGCGGCGCTGGACCGGGCCGGCGTGCCGTACGCGGGACCCGGGTCGCCGTGCAGGGCCTGGGCACCATGGGCGGGGCCACCGCGCGCTTCCTCGCCCGCGCCGGGCTGACCGTCGTCGGCCGTCGCCGACATCAAGGGCACGATCGCCAATCCCGGCGGGCCTCGACGTCGAGGCGCTGCTCGCGCGCGCGGGACGCCTACGGGACCGTGGACCGCGCGGCCCTGCGTCCCGGCGACCGGGAGCTGCCCGGCGACGCGTGGCTGTGCGCCGGACGCGGAGGTACTGGTGCCGGCGGCGGTCTCGTACGCCGTCGACGCCGCGAACCAGGCCGCGGATCACCGCCCGCTGGATCGTCGAGGCGGCCAACATGCCGGTCCTGCCCGAGGCGGAGGAGCTGCTCGCCGCGCGCGGGGTCGACGGTACTGCCGGACGTGGTCGTCAACTCCGGGACGAACGCCTGGTGGTGGTGGACGCTGTTCGGCGACATCGGTGCCAACGCGGACGAGGCGTTCGCCCACACCCGCCGCTCGATGCGCGCGCTGGTGGACCAGATGCTGGCCCGCGCGGAGGCCGACGGGACGACCCCGCGGGCGGCGGCACACGCCATCGTCGCGGACCGGCTCCCGGTGATCGAGGAGCGCTTCGGGTGGTACAGGTGACTTCGGGCCGAACCCCGCGGGCGATCAGCGTCTCTCCGCCGCCGCGCTGGGCGACGGATTAGGGGGATCGCGTGACGAGAGTGCGGTTGAGCGTGGCGGAGCGGCGTGAGGAGTTGCTGCGCGCCGCCGTCGAGCAGATCGAGGCGCGGGGCGTGGCGGCGGTCAGGATCGCCGACGTGGCCTCGGCTCTCGGGCGTGAGCAACGCGTTGGTGCTCTACCACTTCTCGACGAAGGAGAATCTGGTCGCCGCCGCCTTCACCCACGCCGCCGAGGACGACCTCGCCCAGCTGCGCAAACTGCTCGGCCGCCGCACGACGGCGCTGCGCCGGCTGCGGGCGGCCGTGCGCTGGTACGCGCCGACCGGCCAGGCCAAGGGCTGGCGGCTGTGGATCGAGGGCTGGGCGGCGGCGCTGCGCGAGCCCGCGCTGCGCGAGGTCACGCGCGACCTCGATCGGCAGTGGAAGGCGGCGCTCACCGAGGTCATCGCCGAGGGTGTGGCCGCGGGCGAGTTCCGACTGCCCGGATCCCGTCGGCGCGGCGCTGCGTCTCACGGCCCTGCTCGACGGTCTCGCCGTACAGACTGACGTCCTACGCCGGCGCCGTCCCGCGGGCGCGGGCGCAGGAGTGGGTGGACGAGGCGGTGGCCCGCGAACTGGGGCTGGTGCGGGAGGCGTTGACGACGTAGGGCCGTGCCGGGCGACAGACCCGTGACCGGGCTGGGCCTGTCGCGCGAACGCGGCGCCCGGCCTGCCACGGCCCGCGGGCCGCGGCGCCGGGGATCGTGGCGGGCCGGGCGCCGCGTTCCTCAAGCCACCCGGCTGATCCGCGTCTTGATGTCGGCCGGCGACAACGCGCCCTTGGCGGTCACATGGTCCCCCGAGGACTCCCCACGCAGCCGACGCCCGATCCACGGCACCAGGTACTCGCGCGCCCAGTGCACGTCGTCGCGCCGGATCTCCAGGGTGCCGCGCACCGGGGGCGGCGGCCAGGGCTGGTCCGGGTCGGCCGGCACCTCGATGCCGAGGACCTGGCCCGCGCGCAGCGCCACCCGCGTGTGGCCCTCGGGCGAGAGGTGGAGCCGGTCGCCGTCCCAGGCCCGGCGGTCCTGAACGGTCTTCAGTGACCACAGGTCGAGGACCGGACAGCCGTACCGGTCGGCGATCGCCCGCACATGCCCGTTGTAGGTGGCGATCTTGCCGCGCAGATGCTTGAGCACCGGCATGCTGCGGGTGTCGAACCCCGTCGTCACCATGACCGTGTCGGCGACGGCGGTCAGCTGGGCCACCGCCCGCTCGAACCGCTCGGCGACCTCGTCGGGATCGGTGCCGGGCCGCATGATGTCGTTTCCGCCCGCACAGAAGGAGACCAGGTCCGGGGCCAGTTCCAGGGCCTGCGGCAGCTGGTCCGCCACGATCTGGTCGAGCAGTTTCCCGCGCACGGCGAGGTTCGTGTACTGGAAGTCGCCCTCGGGCCGCCGGTCCGCGAGCAGTACCGCGAACGGTCCGCCCAACCGACGAACGCCCCGTCGGGGCCGGGGTCGCCGACGCCTTCGGTGAAGCTGTCCCCCACCGCCACGTACGACCCGATCACTGATCTGCTGTCACTCTTCGAATCGTCTGCCACATCGACCCATGATTCACCTTCATATGTGAGCTACGCGACCGTAGGAAGGGGTTGACGTGCGGTGAGATAAGCCACCCTTCAAGGATTGGTCAAGCCAGGAATAGCCTTCTGGTCAGCGCCGTTGAGGCGACAACCGCCACACCCGGAATCCGAGATCCGAAAGTGGCTCCAGGTGGTCCGGGAGCCGAAGTGCCCGCTCGTGCAGGGCTCCGGGTCGGTGAGGTCGAACACCAGCCGCCCGTTGATCCACCACCGCACGTTCGAACCGGCGGAGACGATCCGGACCCGTCCGGTTCGCCACCAGCAGCGGCTCCGTGTAGTCGTGGACCAGCGGACGCACGCCCGCCTCGCCCACACAGCGGCGCAGCCTGGTCGTGGTGTTCGTGTTGGCGCCGCATCCGGCGTAGTAGGTCTTGAGGTAGTCGTACTCGGCGAGCGCGCCGCCCCACGCGGTGGCGAACAGGTCGTCCGGGGAGCGGACGTAGACGGCGTTCCAGGAGTTGTCGAGGTCCGACACCCGGTCGTTGGCCGCGCCCTCCGACACCGGTGTGGCGGTGTGCTCCAGGACGTACGGCCCTTCGAGCCGCTGCTTGAACCAGACGGTCGCGCCGGCGGGTACGTCGACCTCCAGGGTCCCGCGCAGGACCGCAATGCGATGGTCACCGACCGGCCGGGAACGACCCGGAACATATCGCCATGGACGCGAACACACCGAAGGCCGGACCCGGGGATCAGAGGTCCGGCCTTCGGCAGCGTGTCAGGCAGTTGGTCGTCAGGGCGTCAGCCGACGGAGACGCCCTTGGTGCGGAGGTAGGCGATCGGGTCCACGTCCGAGCCGTAGTCCGGCGTGGTGCGGATCTCGAAGTGCAGGTGCGGGCCGGTCACGTTGCCGGTCGCGCCGGAGAGCCCGATCTGCTGGCCCTCGGTCACGGTCTGGCCGCTGGAGACGGAGAGCGTGGACAGGTGCGCGTACTGCGCGTACGTCGCCGTCGGCCAGCTTGATGACGACCTGGTTGCCGTACGCGCCGCCCCACCCCGCGGAGACGACCGTGCCCGCACCGACGGCCTTGAGTGGGGTGCCGGTCGGGACGATGAAGTCCACGCCGGTGTGGTAGCCGCTGGCCCACATGCCACCCGGCACGTGGTAGCCGGTGCCGATGGTGGCGCCATCGACCGGGAGGGTGAAGCCGTTCGCGGTACTGGCGGTCACGGCGCTCTGCTCGACGACGAGTCGACTTCTGCGACGAGGACGCGGACGACGACTTCGGCTCAGGCTTCGGCTTGGACTTCGACGGAGAGCCCGACGACTCGGCCTTTCCGGCGCCCGTCGTGGCCTTCTGGCCGATCGTGAGCTTCAAACCGGGATGGATCAACGACGGATTGTCGCCGACGGCCTCACGGTTGTCGTCGTAGAGCCTCTGCCAGCCTCCGCTGACATTCTGCTCGTCGGCGATCTTCGCGAGACAGTCGCCGGCTCGCACCACATAGCTCTTCACGCCCGAAGTCCGCACGGCCACCGACTTCTTCGCGACGGTCGCGGACCGACGAGAGAACGGCATTTTCCGAAACGGACTGGGCACTCGCCGCATGGGCGCCGGTGGCCCCCAGAAGCGGGAGGACGAGTGCGGCGCCGCCGGCTCCGGCAACGGCGACGGAACGGGCGATGCGCTGGGTCTTCGGTTGGCGGTGCTTACCCTTCGCGGGCATGGCGAATTCCTCTCCGGCGCCTGCGAGGTGAGCTGTCGGGTGCGGACTGGAGATGCCCGGCCATACCGAAGTACGACTTAACCCCAAGCCTGTTCCGGAGACCGGAAGCAGGCGTTCGTACCTGTGGGTCCCCCGCTCCTGCCGTGTACGGGTGAGTGTGTGCGGGCTCCGGGCGGCGGCAGGATTGGGCGTCCGTCCGGATCGGTGGCGAACGTAAGCGACTGAGACGCACAGGGACAAGCGGAAGGTTGCATGCAAATGCGTTTCCGTTGATCCCCAATGGGAATTCCTGGTCACCCTCAGTAAATCGAAAGGTCACGCGCCCTTCGAATTCCCTTGAAAGGCATGAGAATTACGTGAACATGACGGGCGACGCACGGTCACGAATATGACGCTCCTCACGCACCACTCCCCAGGTCGGCTTATTTCAGGCCGAGTTGGAATGAAGGTGTGAATTGCGGGCAGAACTCTCAGATGCGGCGCAGTCGGAGAACTGTCGCATCAAGGTCACCCCGAAGGCCGGTCCGCAGTCCATGGTGCAGCAGCACGACCCCTCGGTGAATTTCGCCCGTCTCACGGCATTCGTACGAAGCCGCCGGGTCGAGTCCGCGCAGCCGCAGCGCCGGGACCGGCTCGCCGTGACGCTGCGCCTGGAGCCAGGCCAGGACGACGGTCTCGTCACCGAGCACGTACTGCACCGCGCTCGAGCCCGCCCTCCGGCGGGCGCAGCCGGTAGAGGTCGCCGCGCTGCACGAGGGGGCGGATCTCCTTGTAGAGAGTCACCCAGTCTCGCGGCCTCGGCGAGCTCCTCCTCGGTCCACTCGGCAAGGTCCCCGCCGACCCCGAGCACCCCGGCCATGGCGCTGACGAACCGGAACCGCAGCGTGCTGACCCGGTTGTTGAGCTGGGTGTTGGGGCTGTCGGTGACCCAGGCGGCCATCACTCGCGCGGGGTGGATCTGGCTGAACCCGTGCTGGATGGCGAGCCGGTCGAGCGGGTCGGTGTTGTCGGAGGTCCACACCTGGTCGGTACGGGACAGGACACCGAGGTCGATCCGGCCGCCGCCGCCCGAGCAGGACTCGAAGGCGACGCCCGGGTGGGCCTGGCCCGCAGCCGGTCGAGCAGGCGCGTACAGCGCGTTCACATGATCGATCCACAGGCGCTGCGGGTAGGAGTCCCCGGGCCAGCCCGCGTCGGTGAAGCAGCGGTTGAAGTCCCACTTCACGTAGTCGATCGGGGCACTGGAGAGCAGCCCGTGCGAGCCGCTCCCAGAGGTACTCCTGGACGTCCTCGCGCGCGAGGTTCAGCACCAGCTGGTTGCGTAGTTCCGTCCGCTTTCGCCCTGGTTGGTACTGCACCCAGTCCGGGTGGGCGCGGTAGAGGTCGCTGTCCGGGTTGACCATCTCCGGCTCGACCCAGATGCCGAACTGCATGCCGAGGTCGTGCACATCGTCGGCGAGGGGCTTGAGGCCGTCCGGGAAGCGGTCGGGGTTGGGCGTCCAGTCGCCGAGCCCGGCGCGGTCGCTGGTGCGCTGCGCCGAACCAGCCGTCGTCGACGACGAACAGCTCGACGCCGATCGCCGCGGCCCGGCGGGCCAGCGCCCCCTGCTGCTCCTCGGAGATGTCGAAGCTCGGTGGCCTCCCAGGAGTTGAACAGCACCGGCCGGTCCCGGTCGGCGTCCGGGATGACGTACGCCCGCTGGTAGGCGTGCCAGGCGCGGCTCGCCCCGCCGAAGCCGCCGTCGCTCCACAGCCCGGCGAAGACCGGGGCGGTGAAGGACTCGCCCGCCTCCAGCCGGAGCAGGCCGGAGTCGTCGTACCCGCGCCGCCGGTGATCTGCACGCGCGCGTCGGGCAGTTGCGGCCACGGCGATCCGCCAGGATCCGGACCAGCCGAGGGCGCAGCCGTAGACCTCGCCGCGCTCCTCGGTCGCGTCGGTGTCCAGGGCGACCCACGGCAGGTGCTGGTGCCCGGTGTGGCCGCGGCGGCTGCCGATGACCTTCTCGCCGTAGGTGAGGGGTGCGCGCACCAGCTGGGACTCCGCGGCCCAGCGGCCGTGCAGGTGCGACATCCGCCAGCCGGTCTCGCGGTCGGGCAGGGTCCAGGTGGCGGAGTCGGCGCGCAGCAGCTCCACGACGCGGGCCCTCGTTGTCCAGCCTCACCCAGCGCTCCACGACGTCGTGCCGCATGCCGGTAGTGCAGCGTGATCGGTGAGGCCGCCGTCGCGGAACCTGCAGCCGTAGTTCGTCGTCCTCGGCACGCTCGTACGCCTCGAAGACCCACTCGGTGCCGCGCCGCCCGTCCGTGCGTACGGACAGGGCCGGGCGGACGAAGCGGGGGCCGCCCTCGACCGGGTATTCCTCGCGTCCGTCGAGCGGGGACTCGAAGGGCCAGTAGTCCGGCAGCGGGCCTACGGTGAGGGCCTCGGCGTCGGCCAGGACGATCCGTGGCCCCCAGTGCAGATGCAGCAGCTCGTCGTCCTCGGTGAGGTGGACGGCATAACTGCTGGTCGGCCCGGACAGAATCCACGTACGGCCGTTCTCGCCGATCTCCAGCATTTTGTCCCTCACAGGTACGAACAGACACGAACAGGTGCACTCAGGCATCAACATCATCGAGGTCGGCGAGCCCTCGGCGCAACGCCTGTGGACAACTGCGTGCCCTACGAAGCCATGTCGTATCGTCGGGTGGGTGCCCGCCGTCGAGCCGCATCGAGGGCACCGATGGGGAGGAGCCCACGTGACACAGCAGGTCCCGTCGACCGAACCCGACCTGTCCGGAGTGCGCAACTTCCGTGACGTGGGCGGCCTGCCGACCGTGGACGGCCGCCGGGTGCGAACGGGAGTGCTGTTCCGCAGCGGCCACCTCGCGCACGCGACCGCCGAGGACGCGGCGTTCCTCGCCTCCCTGGGCCTGCACACGATCTTCGACTTCCGCAACGCGGCGGACCAGAAACTGGAGGGGCCCGACGTCGAGCTGCCGGGCGTGCTCAATGTGAACCTGCCGCTGACGGATCCGGCCCACGGCAGCGAGTTCTGGAAGATGGTGCGTGACGGCCGGATCGACGAGCTGCGCGAGACCCTGGGTGACGGCAAGGCCGCGGAGCGGATGATCAACTCGTACCGCACCCTCATCACGGAGCGCACCGCCGAACACACCCTGGTGCTGCGCTCGCTCGCCGAGGGCAGTGTCCCCGCACTCATGCACTGCGCGGCCGGCAAGGACCGCGCGGGTCTGTCCGTGGCGGTGACACTGCTCGCCGTGGGCGTCGAACGGGAGGCGATCTTCGCCGACTACCTGGAGTCGAACGCGAAGCACCGCCGCTACAAGGTGCGGCGCAACGGCGGCTCCGCCTCGGCCCACTCCCCCGAGGTCATGGAACTGCTCAGCCCCCTCTTCGAGGCCCGCGCAGAGTATCTGACGGCCGCCTTCGAGACGATCGAGGAGACCTGGGGGGAGGTCGACACCTACCTGGAGAAGGGGGTGGGGGTCACCCCGGAGATCCGGGAGCGGCTGCGCGAGCGACTGCTGGACTGACTACTTCCGTCTGAGAGTTCACCCTCTGTGGCCTCGCCTCCCCAAGAGGTCACTTCTTGCCGCCCAGCTCGAACAGGAAGTAGATGAAGGCCGCGAACACGTGGCCGACGGCGATGTAGATGATGAGGCGCACCCACAGTGCGCGGGGGAACCTCTCCTCCATGTCAGTCATGGCATGTCTCCAGGGGTGGGGCCCAGGCGCAGCGTGGCCGTGGGGCTCTGCAGCAGAGTGTGGACGAACAGGAGCTCGACTCCGTCGGGGTCGTGGGCGGCGATGCGGTGCGGGGCACGCACGATGGCGTCCCGTTCCGCGGCCGTCTCGCCGAGAAGTTCCGAGACCGTCGTACCGTAGATGCGGGCGAGCGCGAGCAGCATCGGCAGCGAGGGCTGACGCTGCCCGGTCTCCAGCCGGGAGAGGTGGGCGGGCGAGAGTGTGGCGGCCGGGCGGCGGTCTCCAGGGTGAGGGAGGCGCGGCGGCGCAGGGCACGCAGCTGTGGGGCGACCGCGGGCAGGTCGGCGACCGGCCCGGTCGACGGCTCGTTGTCGGCTTCCGGTGAGCTCAAGCCTCCATTGAGTCGCAGACTTGCCTCTGCGGCAAATCTCTTGCCTCAGAGGCAAACGCCACCTGCCTGTACGCGGGACCGGCGACACCCCGGCACCCAGGCACCCCGCGCCCTATCGGTGGGCCACCGCCTGCTTGATCAGCGTCTTGCTGAAGTCCCACATCAGTCCGCCGCCGCTGTGGGCGTCGTCCATCACGTCCGTGAAGGCGTCCACGAACCGGTCCACCTCGTCTTCCCCGACGACCAGCGGCGGGATCAGCTTGATCACCTCCAGGTGGTCGCCGGAGACCTGGGTGAGGATGCGGTGGCGTTGCAGCAGGGGGACGACCACCATCTGCGCGAACAGTCCCTTGCGTGCGGCCTGCAGCATGGCCCAGCGACTGCGCAGCTTCAACGACTTGGGCTTGCCGAACTCGATGCCGATCATCAGGCCCCGGCCGCGGACGTCGGCGAGCAGCTCGTATGTCTCGACCAGTGCCGAGAGCCGGGACTTCAGCAGTTCGCCGGTGGCCCGGGCGTTCGCGACGATCTGCTCGCTCTCCATGACGGACAGCACGGCCAGTCCTGCCGCCATGGCCTGCGCGTTGGATCCGAAGCTCGCCGAGTGGACCAGCACCCGGTCCATGGACGAGTAGACCTTCCTGAAGATCCAGTCCTTGCCGAGGGTGGCACCGACCGGCACATAACCGCCGGACAGTGCCTTGGCCACGCACACCAGGTCGGGTTCGACGCCTTCCTCGTGCTGGTAGGCGTAGAAGTCGCCGGTGCGTCCCAGTCCCGTCTGCACCTCATCGACGATGAGCAGCGCCTTGTGCCGGCGCAGCAGCTCCTGGGCGGCCCGCAGATAGCCGGGTGGGGCCTCGTGCACGCCCTTGCCCTGGATGGGCTCGACGACCAGCGCGGCGACGTCGCCCTTCTTCACCTCCCGCCCCAGGGCGTCCAGATCACCGAGCGGGACGGCCGTGTCGGGCAGCAGCGGGGCGAAGCCGTCCCGGAAGCCGTCCTCGCCGTTGACCGACAACGATCCGGTGGTCAGGCCGTGGAAGGCGTGGTCGCAGTACAGGATCCTGGGTTTCCCGGTGGCGTAGCGGGCGAACTTCAGCGCGGTCTCGACCGCCTCCGTCCCGCTGTTGCCGAAGAAGACCCGGTCCAGGTGCGGACTGTGGGCGAGCAGTCTCTCGGCCAGCAGCCCGGGCAGCGGCTGGCAGTCGAAGCGGGTCAGGTCGGCGAGCTGGGCGTCCAGGACGTCGTGCAGCGCCTTGCGGACGACGGGGTGGTGGCGGCCGAGGCCCATCACCCCGAACCCGGCGAGCATGTCCAGGTAGTCGTTCCCGTCCGCGTCCCAGAAGTACGCGCCCTCGCCGCGCTCGTAGACCTTGTCGAAGCCGATGGTGTGCAGCATGCGCGGGAGCTGGTGGTTCAGGTACCTGGCGTGCAGCTCGTAGCGCTCGGCTCCGCGCGCGGCCAGCAGCGCGCCGAGGTCGAACTCCCCGGCCTGCGAGGGGTGCGACGCGGATTCCGCGGTTGTCATTCCTGTTTCTCCTTGGACGGCACTTCCCGTGTCCGTTCGGACGGCACTTCCTGTTTCGGCTTGGACGCCGCGTCCCGCTTCGCCCTGGACGGTGGTTCCTCGGCGGCCGGACCCGCGTTCTGGGCGGGCAGGATCGCTGCCTTGACGGCCAGACTCGCGCCGATCCGTCCGGCGACCTCGACAGGCGTGAGGCCGATGTCGGCGAGCACCTCGCCCCGCTTGGCGTGCGCGAGGAACTGCTCCGGGATGCCGAACCTCCGTACCGGGACGTCCACTTCGGCGTCGCTCAGGGCGAGCGCCACCGCCGCGCCCACGCCGGAGGCACGACTGTTGTCCTCGACGACGGCGACCAGCTGGTGTGCGGCGGCGAGGCCGGGGAGCTCCGGGTCGACGGGCTTGACCCAGCGGGGGTCGACGACGGTGCAGCCGATGCGCCGGGCCTCCAACAGCTCGGCGGCCTGGAGGCAGACGGGCGCCATCACGCCTACGGCGACCAGGAGCACGTCGGGCCGGTCCGCGCGGTACAGGACGTCCAGGCCTCCCATCCGGTCGACCGCCGGGATCACCGGCCCCACCGACTCCTTCGGGAAGCGGACCAGTGTCGGCGCGTCGTCCACCGCGACCGCCTCCCTGAGCTGGGCCCTCAGCTGGTCGGCGTCGCGCGGCGCGGCGATCCTGAGGCCGGGCACGACCTGGAGGATCGACATGTCCCACATCCCGTTGTGGGAGGGCCCGTCGACGCCCGTCACACCGGACCGGTCCAGCACGAAGGTGACGCCGCAGCGGTGCAGGGCGACATCCATCAGGAGCTGGTCGAAGGCGCGGTTCAGGAACGTCGCGTAGACGGCGACGACCGGGTGCAGTCCGCCCGTCGCGAGGCCGGCCGCGGACACGGCCGCGTGCTGCTCGGCGATGCCGACGTCCCACACCCGGTCCGGGAAGCGGGCCGCGAACCCGCCGAGTCCCACCGGGTGCAGCATCGCCGCCGTGATCGCCACGACATCGTCCCGCTCCTCGCCGATCCGCACCATCTCGTCGCCGAACACCGACGTCCAGGACGGCCCGCCCGCCGGGGTTAGCGGCTCGCAGGTGAGCGGGTCCATCACGCCGACGGTGTGGAAGTGGTCCTCCTCGTCCGCCAGGGCCGGCTCGTAGCCGCGGCCCTTCTCGGTGAGGCAGTGCACGAGCACGGGCCCGTGGAAGCGTTTGGCGCGCCGGAGCGCCGACTCGACGGCCTCGAGGTCGTGCCCGTCGATCGGGCCGACGTACTTGAGGCCCAGGTCCTCGAACATGCCCTGCGGGGCGAAGGCGTCCTTGAAGCCCTTCTTCGCGCCGTGCAGCGATTCGTAGACCGTGTGCCGACGACGCGGGGTGCGCAGCAGGACGTCCTTGCCCCAGGCCAGGACCCTCTCGTAGCCGTCGGTCGTGCGCAGGGTGGCCAGGTGGTTGGCGAGGCCGCCGATGGTCGGCGCGTAGGACCGCTCGTTGTCGTTGACGACGATGATCAGCGGGCGGTCCTTGGCGGCCGCGATGTTGTTGAGCGCCTCCCAGGCCATGCCGCCGGTCAGCGCGCCGTCGCCGATGACCGCGACGACATGGCCCTGCTCGCCCTGCACCTGGTGGGCCTTGGCGAGGCCGTCCGCCCAGCCGAGCGCGGTGGAGGCGTGGCTGTTCTCGATGACGTCGTGCTCGGACTCCTCGCGCGAGGGGTAGCCGGACAGGCCGCCCTTGCCGCGCAGCTTGGAGAAGTCCTGACGGCCTGTCAGCAGCTTGTGCACATAGCTCTGGTGGCCGGTGTCCCACAGGATGCGGTCGACCGGCGACTCGAAGACCCGGTGCAGCGCGATCGGTCAGCTCCACCACCCCGAGGTTGGGCCCAGGTGGCCGCCGGTCCTGGCGACCGCGTGGACCAGGAACTCCCTGATCTCCGCGGCCAGTTCGCCGAGCTGCCCCTCGGACAGCGCCTTCAGATCGCGTGGTCCCCGGATGTTCTCCAGAATCGTCACGCTCGGGCCCCCTCTCGGTCCGTGCTGTTCAGCTCACGGTGACGGCCGGCTCCCCCGAGGCGACGCCGTCCTGCGTCCATCTGTTCGGCGATCTTCATCGCCTCTTCGATCAGGGTCTCAACGATCTTCGACTCCGGGACGGTCTTGATGACCTCGCCCTTCACGAAGATCTGCCCCTTGCCGTTGCCGGAGGCGACGCCCAGATCCGCCTCCCGCGCCTCGCCGGGGCCGTTCACCACACAGCCCATGACAGCGACCCGAAGTGGCACCTCCATGCCCGTCCAGGCCCGCCGAGACCTCGTCGGCCAGCTTGTAGACGTCGACCTGGGCCCGCCCGCAGGACGGACACGACACGATCTCCAGCCGCCGCTCCTGAGGTCGAGCGACTCCAGGATCTGGATGCCGACCTTGACCTCCTCGACGGGCGGCGCGCTACAGCGAGACGCGGATCGTGTCGCCGATCCCGCACTGAGCAGCGCCCCGAAGGCGACAGCCGACTTGATGGTGCCCTGGAAGGCCGGGCCGGCCTCGGTGACGCCGAGGTGCAGCGGGTAGTCGCACTGGCCGCCGGCGAGCTGCGGTAGGCGTTGACCATGACGACCGGGTCGTTGTGCTTGACCGAGATCTTGATGTCCCTGAAGCCGTGCTCCTCGAAGAGGGACGCCTCCCACAGGGCGGACTCGACCAGCGCCTCGGGCGTCGCCCTGCCGTACTTCTGCAGCAGGCGGCGTCCAGCGAGCCCGCGTTCACACCGATGCGGATCGGGGTGCCGTGGTCCTTGGCGGCCCGCGCGATCTCCTTCACCTTGTCGTCGAACTGCTTGATGTTGCCCGGGATTCACCCGCACCGCCGCGCAGCCCGCCTCGATCGCGGCGAAGACGTACTTCGGCTGGAAGTGGATGTCCGCGATCACGGGGATCTGTGACTTGCTCGCGATGGTCGCGAGCGCGTCCGCGTCGTCCTGCGTGGGGCAGGCGACCCGGACGATCTGGCAGCCGGACGCGGTGAGTTCGGCGATCTGCTGAAGCGTGGCGCCGATGTCCGAGGTACGTGTCGTCGTCATCGACTGCACCGACACCGGCGCCCCGCCCCCGACCGCCACCGGTCCGACGTGGATCTGCCGCGACACGTCTGCGGCTCGGCGATCGGTCGGACCGGCAGCCGGGGACGCCCAAGCGAAACGGGCTCTCCGGAGGTCATGGCGGTGTCACCCGCGGTTTCCGGAGACGGTCTCGCGGGCGGCGCGCATGCGACTCCTTGAGCGAGCCCATGGTGGCGAGGACGGCGGTCGGCTCGTAGCCGCAGTGCGCCATGCAGTTGGCGCAGCGCGGGTCCTTGCCGCGGCCGTACTCGTCCCAGTCGGTCTCCTCGATGAGGTCCTGGTACGTCGGTCACGTACCCGTCGCTCATCAGGTAGCAGGGCCGCTGCCAGCCGAAGAGCGAGTAGTTCGGGATCGCCCAGGCCGTGCACGGGAAGTCGACCTTGCCCTCGAGGAAGTCGAGGAAGAGCGGGCGAGTGGTTGAGCCGCCAGCGGCGCCGGTTGCCGCCCGCGAAGGCCTTCTTGAACAGCTCGCGGGTCTGCTCCACGCCCAGGAAGTGCTCCTGGTCGGGCGCCTTCTCGTAGGCGTAGGCGGGCGAGAGCATCATCTCGTCGACCTCGAGGTCGTCATTGAGGTAGTTGAGGACCTCGATGATGGTCTGCGGGGTGTCGGTGTTGAAGAAGGTGGAGTTGGTGGTGACCCGGAAGCCCCGCCGCTTGGCCTCCTTGATCGCCTCCACCGCCTCGTCGAAGACGCCTTCCTTGGCGACGGACTCGTCGTGCCGCTCACGCATCCCGTCGATGTGCACGGCGAAGGCGAAGTACGGCGAGGGCGTGAACTTGTCCATCTTCTTGCGCAGCAGCATGGCGTTGGTGCAGAGGAAGACGTACTTCCTCTTCGCCACCAACTGCCGCACGATCTCGTCGATCTGAGGGTGCATCAGCGGCTCGCCGCCGGCGATGGACACCATCGGCGCGCCGGACTCCAGCACCGCGCCCGACGGCCTGCGCCACCGGCATGCGCTGCTTCAGCACGCCGGCCGGGTGCTGGATCTTCCCGCAGCCCTCGCACTTGAGGTTGCAGGCGAAGAGCGGTTCCAGCTCGACGATCAGCGGGAACTTGTCCCGCCTGCGGAGCTTCTGTTCAAAGAGGTACGTCGCGACCTTGATGGACTGACGAAGCGGCATGGCCATCTGGCTCACCTCCGGGGGAGCAGCAAAGAACGGTGCCATTCGAAAAAAGCGGGAAGAACGGCACGAAGTACGCGGAAAGCCGATATTCCACCGCGCACCGTGCCGATACGGACGAGTTCATGTTCTGGAGCGTCCACGACCACCCGGACGGCCGCAACCGGGCGCGCGCCCGTGCGCACGGCGCTGCAGCAGCGTGGCCGCGGACTCCATGTCGACCGCGATCGCGCCGGTGGCGAGCAGGTCCGCCCGTTCGTGACCGCGTACGACGTGGTCGGAGCCGGTGAGCGGCCCGGTGTGCACGGTGCGGCCCGGTACGGTCCGCATCAGCTCCTTGACGAGCAGTTCGGTGCCGACGCACGGCGCGGTGCCGCGCGGGTCCCGGGTCTCCTCGGCGACGACCAGGTCACCGGGGTGCATCCCGGGGGCGAGCCCGGCGCAGAAGCCGGTGGCCAGGACCGCGGCGTCCGTGCAGCGCCGGGTCGGCCAGGAGCTCGGGTGACGGACCGCTCGGCCGCCTCGGGGCCCATGCCGGTGCGCAGCACGGTGACCGGGCCCGTCGGCGCCCGCCGCGGTCGCCGCTGCGCAGGGCGAGGTGCTCGATGCCGAGCGCGCAGGCGACCAGCAGCGGCGGGTCCGCGTGCGCGGGCTGCCGGTGCTGGCATCAGCCGCCTGCCCGGCCGCCGGCGGAACGGCTCGCCGTGGACGTACCGGCCGAGCGCGGTGAGCGGGAAGACCTGGCGGTAGAGGTGGTAGTTGATCGAGAAGTCCCAGGGGAAGCCGGTGCCGGTGAAGTACGGCTCGTCCCAGGTGCCGTCCTCCAGCTGGGTCTCGGCGAGCCAGGCGACGCCGCGCTCGACGGCCTTGGAGTCCCGCTCCCCCGCCGCCAGCAGCGCCATCAGCGCCCAGGCGGTCTGGGAGGCGGTGGAGGCGCCGCGCCCGCTCCACTCCTTCGTCCCGGTAGGAGCGCAGGTCCTCGCCCCAGCCGCCGTCGTCGTTCTGCACCTTCTCCAGCCAGGCGACCGCGCGGCGGATCGCCGGGTGCGAGGCGGGGATGCCGGCGGCGGCGAGGGCGGGCACCACCGAACCGGTGCCGTAGACGTAGTTGACGCCCCAGCGGCCGAACCAGGCGCCGTTCGGCTCCTGTTCGGCGAGCAGCCACTCGATGCCGCGCCGGGTGCGCGGGTCGTGCGACAGGCCCTCGACGGCGAGCATCTCCACCACGTGCGCGGTGACGTCGGCGGACGGCGGGTCGATGACCTCGCCGAAGTCGCAGAACGGCAGCCGGTTGGGGAACGGGCTGGTGTTGTCGACGTCGAAGGCGCCCCAGGCGCCGTTCTTCGACTGCATGCCGAGGTTCCAGCGCACCGCCGCGCCCGATCGGCGTTCTCCACCCGCTCCGGGTCGGGGTGCTTGACCCGGCGCAGCGCGAGGACGACCTCGGCGGTGTCGTCGATGTCCGGGTAGTTGTCGTTGTGGAACTCGAACGCCCAGCCGCCCGGAGGCGAGTTGGGGCCTGCTGCACGGACCAGTCGCCGGGCCGGACGATCTGCTCGCCGAGCATCCAGTCGGCGGCCTTGACCAGCTGGGGGTGGTCGGCGGGCAGTCCGGCGTCGGCGAGCGCGATGGTCGGCCAGGCAGGTGTCCCAGACCGGGGACTGGCAGGCCTCGATCATCCGGGCCCCGTCCTCGCGCCACACGGCGAACCGGTCGAGCGACTCCAGTCCCGCGCGCATCACGGGGTGTTCGAGGTCGTAGCCGAGCAGGTGCAGGGCGATGACGGAGTACACGGCCGGTGGCTGGATGCCGCCCCAGCAGCCGTCGTTCTCCTGGCGTTCGATGATCCAGCGGGCGGCGGAGTTCATCGCGGCCTTGCGCAGCCTGCGCGGCGCGACCTTGCGGTAGAGCGTGCAGCGCCTTGTCGAGTCGCTGGAAGGCGCCGTCCCAACTGGCCACGGGCGCGAGCGGCCTGGGCGGATTGGGGACGGCCGGGTCGGTGTGCAGCTCGTCGAGCGGGAAGGGCGCGGGCCGCACCGGGCGCTTCGCGGAGACGACCGTCAGCGGCACGATGGTCTGCCGGGCCCAGCAGCCGAAGTCGTAGATGTTGAGCGGTACCCACTTCGGGAAGTAGATCAGCTCCGGCGGGAGTTCGGGCAGGTCGTCCCACTTCCACCAGCCGAACAGCGCCAGCCAGATCCGGGTGAAGACCCGGGCCGCGGCGATGCCGCCCCGCTCGCGGATCCAGGCGGAGGCCTTCGCCATGTGCGGGGCGTCCGGGGCGTCCCCGGCGAGCCGCAGGGCCACGTACGCCTCGATGGTGGTGGAGAGTTCGCCCGGGCCGCCGTAGAAGCGTGGCCCAGGCGCCGTCCTCGCGCTGTTCGCCGCGGATGAAGAGCGCGGCGGCCTGGGTCGTCGCCTCGTCGCGGATGCCCAGGAACTGCCGCAGCAGCAGATCCTCGGCGTCCATCGTGACGTTGGTCTCCAGGTCGCCCTTCCACCAGCCCTCGGCGTCCTGTCGGGACAGCAGGAAGTCGGTGGCGCGTTGTGCGGCGCGCACGGCTGCGTCGCGTACCCCGGCCGCCGCGGGGATGGTGGTGTCGGTCGGTGGTGCGGTTTCGCTGGCCGAGGCAGCGCGGGGCGGCAGGGCCCCGGTGCTTCCGTCGGTCGTCGCTGTCATGGCTTCCCCTTCGTGCAGTCGTTCGAGTCGTGCTGCTGTGGGTCCGCCGTCGGCCGGTGCTGTTCTTGCCGCGACACCGGCCGGCGACTACGCGAGGGCTATTCGACCGATAGTGATCATCTCTTTCGTACGACGACGAAGTCGGCCAGCGCCGTGAACTGGGCCCGTACCCGGTCGGGCATGTCCACGGCATCCAGGGCCTCGATGGCGATGGTGTGCTGACGGCGAGCCTCCTCGGCCGTCCACTCGCGGCCGCCCGCCTCCTCGATGAGGGCGGCGCGGGCCGCGAACTCCTCCTCGGAGAAGTTCTCGAAGTCGCTGCTCTTGGCGTCGGCCGCGAGGATCTCGCCGAGCCGCTCGGAGGCGGCACCGCTCGCCGCGAGCGCGGCGACGACCGGCAGGGACTTCTTGCGCTGGCGCAGATCGCTCCAGGTCTGCTTGCCGGTCGACACCGGGTCGCCCCAGATGCCGAGGAGGTCGTCGATGGCCTGGAAGGCGACGCCGAGGTGGTAGCCGTACTTCTCCAGCGCGTCGGCGGTGCGGTCGTCCGCGCCGCCGAGCACCGCTCCGATGGAGCTGGCGCAGGCCAGCAGTGCGCCGGTCTTGTTGCCCTCCATCTCCAGGCACTCCTCGACGCTGACGCGGTCGCGGTGCTCGTAGGAGATGTCCTGTGCCTGCCCGTCGATCAGCGCGCGGGTGGCGGTGGTGAGGCGGCGGGTGGCGCGGCCGGCCTCGGCCGTGCCGAGTTCCAGCAGAACCTCGTTGGCGAGGGCGAACAGGGCGTCGCCGACCAGGATGGCCTGAGCGGGGCCGTGCACCTTCCAGACGGTGTCGCGGTGGCGGCGCTGTTCGTCGCCGTCCATCAGGTCGTCGTGCAGCAGGGAGAAGTTGTGGACCAGCTCGACGGCGACCGCGCCGGGGATCCCGGTCTCGGGCGCGGCTCCGGTCACCTCGGCGGAGAGCACCGCGAGGGCGGGCCGTACGGCTTTGCCGCCGTCGCCGTCCGCGGGGTTGCCCTGGGCGTCGATCCAGCCGAAGTGGTAGGCGGCGACCGTGTCCATGGGAGGCGCCAGGCGGTCCACGGCCGCCCGCAGCACGGGTGTGGCCAGAGTCCGGCCGCGCTCCAGGAGCGCGGCCACGTCCACCGCGGTTCTTCGAGCGGCCGTCTCGGCCGGGGGCACAGTGGGCACAGTCTCTCCTCTTGTTGCGGTACCGGAGGTTCGGGGACCTGCCGTGCCGTACTGATCGGCCTTCACCGGGCCCCACCTCGCAGTGAGACGCCCTCCGGTGTCGGGCCGGGGGTCCGGGGGTGGTTCCCCGGGACGATGCGGTGGGCCGCTTCCTCGAACTCGAAGAGGCGGTGCGGACGGGGCCGGCCCAGGGTGCCGAGTGCGGCGTCGGCCGCGCTCACTCCGCTGCGGACCGCGCTCTCCATGGTCGCGGGCCACCCTGTCGCGGTCCACGCGCCGGCCAGGTAGAGGCCGGGTGCCTTGGTGCGGGCGCCGGGCCTGAGGCGCCCGACGCCGGGGGCGGGCGCGAACGTCGCCGTACGCTCCCGGGTCACGAAGAAGTCCTTCACCTCGGCCCTCCGGGTGCGGGGCAGCAGCCGTTCCAGCTCGGGCAGGTAGCGCTCGCGCAGGACGGCGACCGGCTCGTCGATCTCGTCGCGCGCGGCCGACTGGGACAGAGCGAGATACTGTCCCCGGCGCAGCCCGGATGCCTCGGTCCGGTCGAACACCCACTGCACCGGGGTGCCCAGGGCCGCGAAGAACGGTGTACCGAGCACCTTCCGGTCGTAGACGACATGGACGTTGAGGATCGGCGCGGTGCCGATCCGCAGCAGCCGTTCGGGGGCGTCGAGCGCCCCGTCGGGCAGCAGATCGTGTGCCTCGCACTGCGGTACCGCGAGGACGACCGCGTCGGTCCGAAGCGTCTTTCCGGGAACCTGAACGCTCCAAGTTCCGTTCTCGTGAGGAGAGATGGAGGTGACGCGTGTACGGACCTCGGTACGCACGCCCGCGGAGTCGAGCGCCTTGCGGGCCAGCCGGTCATGCAGTTCGCCAAGCGGGACGTGCGCCCATCCGATGTCGGCCGCGCCCGGGTCGGAGAGCAGACCGGTCTTGAACACCATCGCGGCGAGCCCGAGCGAGGCGTCGCCCGCGACCGCGTTGAGGGTGGCGACCCCGACCAGGTCCCACAGAGCCTCGACGGCACGCGCCGACTGGCCGTGCGCGGTCAGCCAGCTGCCGAAGTCCTGGGTGTCCAGGGTCGGATCGGCGAGGTCGAGCCCCTTGAGCGCGAGCGCGGCCCGCCCGACCTTGGCGCGTTCGGCGAGCGAGAGATGCGGATACGTGGCGAGGCTGCGCCCCAGATGCAGGGGTACCGGCAGCGCGTCGCGCCGCAGCCTGCCGAGCCGCCGGCCCTCGGGCCGGTCGACGTCCAGTACCGGCACGTCGAGACGATCCTGCAACGGAGCCAGCGCCGCGCCCTCGATCCGGTCCAGGAACCAGCGGTAGGCAGTGCAGCACCGCAGGTAGACGTGCTGTCCGTTGTCGACGGTCAGTCCGTCGCGCTGGAAGGAGAAGGCGAGCCCGCCCAGGCGTGGCCGGCCTTCGAGCAGCGTCACCCGGATCCCGGCGTCGGCGAGGGCCAGCGCGGCGGTGATCCCGGCGAGTCCGCCTCCGATCACGACGGCGTCCGACCCGGAGTGTCCCGGCGTGTCCGCGAGCGGCTCGTCGGGCCGCGTGCCGTCGGTCATCGTGCGTCCTCCCCTGCCCGGCCGCCGTGCAGGTCGAACCGTGCACGGCTGGTCGCTGCAGTCAGGGACGCCGTAGCCCACCGGCGGGTTGCGTGCCGCTTTTCTCCCGCGGCATCACCTTGGACCGGATTGTCCATCAGGCGCGCCTCCTGACGGTCCTGCGGGTCACATGCCGGGCGTCCAGGCCGGACAGGCCGCGTACGGCGACATACGCCTTCTCCCTCCCGGGCAGCGACACCCGGCCGCGCAGCACGGCTTCCGGGTCCCGCTCGATCCGGTCCAGCAGGCGGCGGTAGATGCCGGCCATGGCGGCGACACAGGCGCCGCTGCGCCGGTCGAGCATGGGGAGCAGCCGGTAGCCCTCGGCGAAAAGGGCGCGGGCCCGACGCACTTCGAAGTGCACGAGGCCCGCGAAGTCCGCGCCCTCCGGTGGTTTGGGCCCCTTGAAGCCGGCCGAGCAGCCGAACTTGGCGAGGTCGTCGGCGGGCAGATAGGTACGCCCGCCCTCGGCGTCCTCTCGGACGTCCCGCAGGATGTTGGTGAGCTGGAGAGCGAGTCCGAGCGTGTCCGCGTATTCCGGCGCGCGTTCCACGCCGCGCGCCCCTGGTTCCGTACGGAACACCCCGAGCGACAGCCGTCCGATGGCGCCCGCCACGCAGCGGCAGTAGACCTTCAGATCGTCCCAGGTCTCGTAGGACTCGCCATGTACGTCCCGCAGCACGCCGTCGATGAGCTCGTCCAGGCCGCCGAGCGGGATGGGGAAGACGGCGGCGGCGTGGGCGAGGGCGACCGCGACGGGGTCGGTGTCGTCCTCACCGACCCCGCCGTCGCGGACCCGGGCCAGCATCGCCCGGGTGTCGTCGAGTCTCTCGCTCTTGACCTCGTCCGCCAGCGCGCCGTCGCCGATGTCGTCGACGCGCCGGGAGAACGCGTACAACGCCGACATCGCCCGGCGCTTGGGCGTCGGCAGCAGCCTGATGCCGTATGCGAAGTTACGGGCCTGCTGGCCGGTGACGGTCTCGCAGTAGCTGTAGGCGGCGAGTACCGGTGCGGACACGTGTGGTTCCGACTCCACGGTCCGGATCACCCCTCTCCTCGCAGAGTGACGCCCACCTCGCGCAGCAGCCGGAGCTTGCCGGGCTTGGGCGGGCCGGGAAGTACGTCGTAATCGGCGGCGGCGATCGCTCCGATCGCCGCCCTTCCTCCCGCCACGAACCCTGCGAGCAGCAGCTTCAACCTGCCGTGGACGCTACCCACGAGGGGGGCGCCTTCATTCAGGAGGTCGCGGGCGCGTTGCGCTTCGTATGCAACCAGCGCGCGCACCGACGCGCCCCCGGTTTTCGTGGCGAGATCCGTTTCCTGGACGTGGAAGCACTTCATGTCCTCGGCGGGCAGGTAGATGCGGTCACGCCCCAGGTCCTCGGCGACGTCCTGGAGGTGTTCGACGATCTGCAGGGCCGTGCAGATCGCGTCGGAACGGCGGATCCGCTCGGGGGTCGAGGTGCCCGTGACGGCGAGGACCAGGCGGCCGACGGGGTTGGCGGACAGCTCGCAGTAGGCGAGGAGGTCGTCGTAGGTCTCGTAGCGCGCGGCCAACTGGTCCTGGCGGTTCGCGGCGATCAGGCCGAGGAAGGGCTCGGGGGTCAGCGCGTGGCGACGGACGGTCGGCTGGAGGCGGCGCAGCAGGGGGTGGCGGGGGGTGGTGTCGAAGACACGGCGCAGGTCTGCTTCGAAGGCGTCCAGCAGCGTCATCCGGTCCTCGGCCGCCGCGGGCGACACGCCGAGCAGGCGGGCGTCGGCGCCACCGGGCGCGAGGTCGCCGTCACCGATGTCGTCGACGAGGCGGGCGAAGCCGTAGACGGCCATGAGGTCGGTGCGCCAGGCTCTGGGCAGAAAGAAGGGGGCCACGGGAAAGTTCTCCGCGGCGGCCTTGTCGAGCGTGCCGCGCTCCGCCGGGCCGGGGCGGGTCGTGCCGGTTCCCGTCATCGCCGGCTGCCCGGAGCGGGGACGGCACACGCTGCGTGGAGCTGGGGAGTTTCCGTAGCCATTGCCGTCACATCTCCCGTTCTACACCGCCGACCCAATGCGCACTATTTCGGACACGCCGCCCGACCGTTCGCGTGACGGCCCTGGCGCAGGATGTCGTGCATTATCGCCCCCCTTGCCGCGTTTCGGGACCGGCACAGCTTACGTTGTACAGCGCGGTGCGCTTCATGGGGGAGTCCTGCACATCACAACAACACACCGATTGGTCCCAAGATTCCCAATGCGGGCCGAAGTTGACGTTTCCTTTGCAGACGCGGAGGCCCGCCGGAGCAGTTCCGGCGGGGCCCTGCGAAGCGCGGCGACCCCTTTCGCCCGGGGGCGGGCGGGCTACTTGCCCGTGAACTTCTCGTACTCCTTGAGAACCTCGTCGGTCGGGCCGTCCATGCGCAGCTCGCCGCGCTCCAGCCACAGGACCCGGTTGCAGGTGTCACGGATCGACTTGTTGTTGTGGCTGACCAGAAACACCGTGCCGGCCTCCTTTCGCAGCTCCCGGATGCGCTCCTCGGAGCGCTTCTGGAATTTGCGGTCGCCGGTGGCCAGCGCCTCGTCGATCATGAGGACGTCGTGGTCCTTGGCGGCGGCGATGGAGAAGCGGAGACGGGCTGCCATTCCGGAGGAGTAGGTGCGCATCGGGAGGGTGATGAAGTCGCCCTTCTCGTTGATCCCGGAGAAGTCGACGATGTCCTGGTAGCGCTCCTTGATCTGCTCGCGGGACATTCCCATGGCCAGCCCGCCCAATATGACGTTCCGCTCGCCGGTGAGGTCGTTCATCAGGGCCGCGTTGACGCCGAGCAGGGATGGCTGGCCGCCGGTGTAGACCTTGCCCCTCTCCGCGGGCAGCAGGCCGGCGATGGCGCGCAGCAGGGTCGACTTGCCGGAGCCGTTGGAACCGATCAGGCCGACCGCCTCGCCGCGGTAGGCGACGAAGGAGACGCCCTTGACGGCGTGCACCTTGCGCACCCCGCGCTCCTCGCCGCGCTTGACGATGCGGCTGAGGGCCGCGGTGGCGCTGCCCTTGCCGGTCTTGGCGCCGTTGACGCGGTAGACGATGTGCAGTTCGTCCGCGATGACGGTGGGGATCCGCGCGTCCTCGATGTTCTCAGCCACGGCCGTACCTCTCCTCCGCCTTCCAGAAGTACACGAAACCGCCGAGCACGAAGAGCACGGCCCAGCCGCCCGCCGCCGCCCACACGTGGTCGGGCAGGTTGTCGGAGCCGTAGCCGTCGATGAGGGCGAAGCGCATCAGGTCCATGTAGATCGCGGCCGGGTTCCACTGCAGCACGTTCGCGATCCAGTCCGGCTTGTCCTCCAGCATGACCTTGATGGAGAACATCACCCCGGAGGCGTACATCCAGGTGCGCATCACGAACGGCATCAGCTGGGCGAGGTCGGGGGTCTTGGCTCCCGCGCGGGCCATGATCAGCGACAGGCCGGTGTTGAAGAGGAACTGCAGGGCGAGCACCGGGACGATCAGCACCCAGGACAGGTCCGGGTAACTGCCGAAGGCGATCACCACGACGAAGACCACGATCATCGAGAACAGCAGCTGCTGGAGCTGCTGCAGCGCAAAGGAGACCGGCAGCGAGGCGCGCGGGAAGTGCAGCGCGCGGACCAGGCCGAGGTTGCCGGAGATCGCGCGGACGCCCGCCATCACCGAGCTCTGGGTGAAGGTGAACACGAACACACCGGTGACCAGGAACGGGATGTACACGTCCCGCGGCATGCCGCGCCCGGCGTTCAGGATGACGCCGAAGATGAAGAAATACACGGCCGCGTTCAGCAGCGGGGTGGCCACCTGCCACAGCTGCCCGAGCTTGGCCTGGCTGTACTGGGCGGTCAGCTTCGCCCGCGAGAAGGCGAGGATGAAGTGGCGCCGGTCCCAGAGCTGGCGGACGTACTCGACGAGGGAGGGCCGGGCGCCGCTCACGGTCAGTCCGTGTCTGGCGGCGAGCTGTGCCGCCGTGAGGCCCTCGTCGGCCGGCGCCAGCGCGCTCACCGCGACCGTGCCGTCGTGCGTTGTCTCACTCACTAGTGGAAACTTTCGTGTTCGAGATGCGCAGCCTGTGCGGGCATGCCATGAGCCGAGGGCCCCGGTGCGGGACCGGGACCTCGGTAGGGCCCGGTTGCTGTCGGATACGAGCTTGTCAGATGACGGGGGGCCGGCCCAGTCGAGTCAGCCGCCACACGGTACGCCACTTCATGGCCCGGCGCGGCCCGCACGACGTGCTCCAGCCTTCACGGAATCCGCCGAACCACGCCTTCAGGGCGGACCGCGAGGGCCGCCGCAGCAGGGTGAGCAGCATCCAGACGCCCAGGTAGACGGGGATCAGGAGTGCGGGCAGGTTCCGGCGGGCGAGCCAGACGCGGTTGCGGGCGACCATGCGGTGGTAGACCGCGTGCCGGGAGGGCGCGGTCGTGGGGTGGTACAGCACCATGTCGGACCGGTAGTCGATCATCCAGCCCGCGTCGAGGGCCCGCCATGCCAGGTCGGTTTCCTCGTGTGCGTAGAAGAACTCGTCGGGAAGTCCGCCGACATCCGCGAAGACCTTCGTACGGACGGCGTTGGCACCGCCGAGGAAGGTGGTGACCCGGGAGGAGCGCATCGGGTCGGCGGCGCGCAGACGCGGGACGTGGCGGCGCTGGGTGACCCCGGTGTCGGGGTCGGCGATGCGGAAGCTGATGATGCCGAGCTTCGGGTCGGCCGCGAAGGCCTGCCGGCACAGCTCGGCGGTGTCGTGGCCGGCCAGGAGGCCGTCGTCGTCCAGGAACATCAGGATGTCGACGTCGCGGCCGCCGGCACCGAACGCCTCGATGCCGACGTTGCGGCCGCCCGGGATGCCGAGGTTCTCCGGCAGCTCGATGGTCCGGACGCCCTCGGGGACGTCAGGGACGGGCGAGCCGTTGCCGACCACGACGACCTCGACCCGGTCGCCGTCCTGCTTGGCGACCGAGTCGAGCAGGGCGCGCAGTTCGTCGGGGCGGTTGCCCATCGTGATGATCACCGCGCCGACCTTCGGGCCCGCGTTCATCGCAGCCTGCTCGACACGAGGATGGACACGAGGTGCAGCAGGGTCTGCAGCAGGGCGATGCCGGCCAGCACGGCGACGCCGAGCCGGGTGAAGAACAGGTCGCCGCGCGCCTGGTCGGCGATCGCCAGGACCAGGATCAGCAGCGACGCCTCTATACCCAGCACCAGCCGGTGGAACTTCAGCGCGGCGGCGGCCTTGCGAGCCAACTGCATCCCGGAGGAACGCGGCTCGGACGCGGCCTCCTTGACCGGCGGCAGCCCGCCCTGGTGGCGGGCGACGCCGACCAGGTCGGTCTCGGCCTTGATCAGGATCGCGCCGAGGGCGGCCAGCGTGCCGAGGAAGGCCCACAGCCAGTCGATCCGCCCGGAGCCCCACAGGTCGGCGGCGCGCAGCCCGAAGCCGACGAGCACCGCGGCGTCGGTCAGATAGGCGCCGACCCGGTCCAGGTAGACGCCGTCGAGCGAGTACTGCTTCTTCCAGCGGGCGATCTCGCCGTCGACGCAGTCCAGCAGCAGATACAGCTGGACCATGACCACGCCGAGCACGGCGCCCCGGGATCCCCGGCACCAGGAGCGCCGGGGCCGCGAGGACACCGCAGACGGTCATCAGGTACGTGAGCTGGTTGGGCGTGACCCTGGTGTTCACCAGGTAGCGGTCGACCCGCAGGGACACCTCACGCATGTAGAGGCGCCCCATCCAGTGCTCACCGCTGCGCCGGTCCTTCACCCCCGCGGGATGGACGACCGGTCGTAGTTCAGCTACCGATGGCCTTGACATAGTCGGCGTAGATGTCCTTGATCTGTTCGGTCTTGAGGTCGAGGTGTTCGAGGATCGTGTACCGGCCGGGCCGGGTCTGCGGGGCGTACTCCACGACATGGACGAACTCGTCCGCGGTGAAGCCGATCTCCTCCGGCAGCACCGGCAGCCCGTGCCGGCGCAGCACCTTGGCCATGTAGGCCGACTCCTCGTGGGCTCCGCGCAGGTACATCGCGAAGGCCGCGCCGAGTCCGCACTGTTCGCCGTGGGCGGCGGCCCGCTTGGGATGGAGCACGTCGAAGGCGTGGTGGATCTCGTGGCAGGCCCCGGAGCACGGGCCTCGAGTCACCGGAGACGGACATGGCGATACCGCTGAGGACCAACGCCTCGGCGAGTACCTGGAGGAAGCCGTTGTCCCCGATGCCGCCCGGGTGCCGGAGCACCGCCTCGCCGGCCTGGCGGGCCATCGCCGCGGCGAGGCCGTCGACCTTCTCGCCGTTGACGCGGTTGGCGAGTTCCCAGTCGGCGACCGCGGAGATGTTGGAGATGGCGTCGCCGATGCCGGAGCGCACGAAGCGGACGGGTGCCTCACGGATCACGTTCAGGTCGATGACCACCGCGATCGGGTTCGGCACACCGTACGAGCCGCGGCCCGCGTCGTTGTCGAGGGTGGCGACCGGCGAACACAGGCCGTCGTGCGCGAGGTTGGTGGCCACGGCGACCATCGGGAGGCCGACGCGCGCCGCAGCGAACTTGGCGCAGTCGATGATCTTGCCGCCGCCGAGACCGACGACCGCGTCGTAGTGGCCGGCCTTTATGGCGTCGCCAGCCGGACCGCGTCGTCGATGGTGCCGCCGCCGACCTCGTACCAGGTCGGCGCCGGGCAGGGTCGGGGCGAGGCGCTCGCGCAGCCGGGCGCCCGAGCCGCCGCTGACGGCGATCGCGAGCTTGCCGGAGTGCGAGATGCGCTCGTCGGCGAGCACGCTCGCCAGGTCGTCGAGGGCACCCGGGCGGATGTCGACGACGAGCGGGGAGGGGATGAGCCGGGTCAGTACTGGCACGCGATCTCCCGTCCCCGGGCGAGATCGTCGTGGTTGTCGATCTCGACCCACTTGACGTCGCCGATCGGTGCCACGTCGATACGGAAGCCGCGGTTCACGAGCTCCTGGTAGCCGTGCTCGTAGAACTGCTGCGGGTCCGTCTCCCAGACCGTCTTGAGCGCGTCGGCCAGCTCGGGGGCGGCGTCGCCCTCGATGAGGGTGACGCCGATGTACTCGCCGGTCGCCTCGGCCGGGTCCATCAGCTTGGTGATCTTCGTCATGCCCTTGCGCGGGGTCGACGACGACCTTCATCTCCTCGTCGGCGAGGGACTTCACGGTGTCCAGGGCGAGGATGATCTTCTTGCCGTCGCCGCGGGCGGCGAGCAGCGTCTTCTCGACGGAGACCGGGTGCACGGTGTCGCCGTTGGCGAGGATCACGCCGTCCTTGAGGGCGTCACGGCCGCACCACAGGGAGTAGGCGTTGTTCCACTCCTCGGCCTTGTCGTTGTCGATCAGGGTGAGCTTGAGGCCGTACTTCTGCCTCCAGGGCCGCCTTGCGCTCGTACACGGCCTCCTTGCGGTAGCCGACGATGATCGCGACCTCGGTCAGACCGATCTCGGCGAAGTTGCCGAGGGTCAGGTCCAGAACCGTGGGCTCGTCCTCTGTCGCCCGCGGGCCCCACCGGCACCAGCGCCTTGGGAAGGCTGTCGGTGTAGGGGCGCAGACGCCGTCCGGCGCCGGCCGCCAGCACGAGGCCGATCATGCGGGTTCTCCTTCATCGTGTACGGCGGGTGCGCCCCCTGTGGGCGGACACCCAGAAGCGGATGCTCTCGACGAGCACCACCAGGGCGACGGCCACGGCGAGGACCGTGAGCGCGACCGTGAACTGCGCGGCGGTGAGCAGCCGCGGCCAGGACGGTGACGAGCAGCGTCCGCCCTCGTGCCCCCCGATCGGCCCGCACCAGCCAGGCCGGGGGCGCTCCGGCGTCGCCGCGGATGCGGTACACCGTGTCGTAGTGATGGTAGGCGACGGCGGCCACCAGGCCGAAAGCCGCAGGAAGGGCGCCCGTTCACGTCCGCCTTGGCCGCGAGAATCAGGACGGTGCCGTATTCGGCGGCGCGGAAGAGCGGGCGGGACGAGCCAGTCGAGGGCGCCCTTGAGGGGGCGCGCGACGGCTTCGGCGGAGATCAGCGCGTAGACGCCGGCGACCAGGCACGAGCCACCAGCTGCCGCGCCCCAGACCAGGCGGCGAGCGAGCACGAGGACGGCCGCGCCGAGCGGCGCGAGGCGGAGCCGTGCGAACCGGGGAGGGCGCGCCGCGCAGGACGCGGGCGATCAGCCTCGGCCAGCGGCCCGCTGTCCGCGAGGTCCGCCAGCGCCTGCGCCGCCCGGTCGGTGCGCCGCGCCCTGCGGGTCAGCGAGCGCAGTACGCGGCCCGGCCGTGGTGTAGCGTCGCCGCGAGCGCGCAGCCGATGAGCAGGACGTAGAAGGTGATGCGCGGGGTGGTCACCGCGGTCAGCACGGCGATCAGCGCCCAGCGTTCGCCGATCGGCAGCACGATCATCCGGCGCACCCAGACCGTCCAGCCGACGCTGTCGAGCTTGTCCGGAGAGGGCCGCGGTGGGGCTGGTGTTGGCGGTGGCGTCGTGGTTGGCCTCGTTGAAGGAGAAGTCGACGACGTGCCGGCAGGTCTGCAGGACCATCGCGCCGAGCGCGAGCGCCCATACGTCGTCGCCGCCGCGGGCGGCGCCGAGGGCGAGGCCCGCGTAGTAGGCGTACTCCTTGGCCCGGTCGAAGGTGGCGTCCAGCCAGGCGCCGAGCGTGGAGTACTGGAGGGAGTAGCGGGCGAGCTGGCCGTCGGTGCAGTCCAGGACGAAGGACGCGATCAGCAGCACGCCGGCCGCGACGAAGCCGCCGCGGGTGCCGGTGGCCGCGCAGCCCGCCGCGATCAGCGCGGTGAACAGGGAGGCGGTGGTGACCTGGTTCGGGGTCAGGCCGCGGCGGGCGCACCAGCGGGCGATGTAGCGGGAGTACGGGCTGATGCAGTAGGTGGTGAAGAAGCCGTCGCGGGACTTCACGGCCGACTTCAGCCGTACCGCCTCGTCGTCGACGGCGGCGACGGCCTGCCGGGCCTCGTTGCGGGCCTGCGGGTCGGCGGGCACGGCGGCGACGAGGCGCCCGAGCTCGGGGCGGTGCACGGCGATGCCGTCGGCGTCGAGGGCGCTCGACGAGCGGTCGGCGAGGCTGTCCGGCGGCGAGGGCGCGTACGCCGCCGCCGGCGGAGCTCTCGCGGCGCCAGCGGCCCGGGTCAGGGCCTGGCGGGCGGCCGGCTGGGCGGTCACGGCGCCGGGGACCGCGCCGAGCCGGGAAGCGGGGGTCGGTGAGGCCGAGGCGCAGGGCGTGCAGGTGGCCCACGAAGCGGGCGTCGACGAGGGCGACCCGCTGGTCACTGCGGGGACCGGCGGCGAGGAGCCGTCTCGGCGCTCGGCGGTGTCCGCGGCGATCCGCGACGTCGAAGCCGAGCGACCGCAGATCGCCCTCGAGCGACGATCCGGGGACCGGCTGACCGGTGAGGATGGCGGTCGACAGCCGAACTCACTCCTTGGGTGCCGACGCCGGCGCGCCGGGCAGTGCGTGAGTGGGGGCGCCCCTGGCGTGCGCCGATGGCCGACCAGGCGGGCGGCACGTCGGCAGAGGCTATCGGATGCGCGGAGGACGCGCGTTCACCGCCCGTTCACGGCGCCGATCAACGTGGTCTCCCCCGGCCTTCGCCGCGATCATCATCGTGGATCCGGGCCCCGTCCCACAAACCGTGCGCCCCGCAGACCGGGCAGCCGGGACATCGCGCCGGAATGTCGCGGGCCGCGGCGATAGGGTGGGCGACCATGACGTGGCTGATCACAGGCGGTGCGGGATACATCGGGGCACACGTGGCGCGGGCCATGACTGCCGCCGGAGAGCGGGTCGTCGTCCTGGACGACCTGTCGGCCGGGGTGCCCGAGCGGCTCGCCCGCCGGACGTCGCCGCTGGTGCGCGGCTCGGTCGCTGGACGCGCGCCCTGCTGAAGCGGGTGCTGCGCGCGAGCACGAGGTGACCGGGGTGGTGCACCTCGCGGCGCGCAAGCAGGTCGGCGAGTCCGTGGAGCGGCCGACTGCGCTACTACCGGGAGAACGTGCGGCGGCCTCGCCGACACTCCTGGAAGCGGTCGCCGAGGCCGGGGTGCAGGCGCTTCGTCTTCTCCTCGTCGGCCGCCGTCTACGGCAAACCCGATGTGGACCTGATCACGGAGGACACCCCGTGCGCGCCGATGAACCCGTACGGCGAGACGAAGCTGGCCGGCGAGTGGCTGGTGCGGGCGGCGGGCGCGGCGCACGGCATCGCGACGGCGTGCCTGCGCTACTTCAACGTCGCGGGCGCCGCCGCGCCCGAGCTGGCGGACACCGGCGTCTTCAACATCGTCCCGATGGTCTTCGACCGGCTCACCCGCGACGAGGCCCCCCGGATCTTCGGCGACGACTATCCGACGCCGGACGGCACCTGCGTGCGTGACTACATCCACGTCGCGGACCTGGCCGAGGCCCATCTCGCGGCGGCCCGCCGGCTGACCGGGGACAGCGCGACGGCGGGCGGGATCTGACGGTCAACATCGGTCGCGGCGAGGGCGTCTCCGTACGCGAGACTGGTCGACCTGATCGCCGAGGTCAGCGGGAGACCGGCGGGCGGCCCGTCGTCGAGCCGCGGCGCGCCGGCGACCCGCCCCGCGCGGTCGCCTCGGCGGAACTGGCGGCGAAGGAGCTGGGCTGGACGGCGCGGCGCGGGGTGCGCGAGATGGTCGAGTCGGCGTGGGAGGGCTGGTGCCTGCACCACCCGGAGGCGCGCTGACCACCACGGCCGGCCGAGCGTCCGCGACCGGCCCCTGACCTGCGGACCCTCGGACGTAGAGATTACGCAGGTCAGGGCACATGACAACGGTGTTCAGTGCCGCGTTGCCGGATACCCCCCACCCGTAGTTCACTTGCCTCGGTCCGCGGGCACGGAACGGAAGGAGGCGCTTCCATGGGGGCAGGGCACGATCACGGGCACGCGCACGCGCCCCGCCGCCGGCACGGCCGCGGCCGCGTACCGCGGGCGGCTGCGGATCGCGCTCGGCATCACGCTCACCGTGATGGTGGTCGAGATCGTCGGCGGTCTGCTCGCCGACTCGCTCGCCCTGGTCGCGGACGCGGCCCACATGGCGACCGACGCGCTGGGCCTCGGCATGGCGCTGCTGGCGATCCACTTCGCCAACCGGCCCGCCGAGCGAGCGGCGCACCTTCGGCTTCGCCCGCGCCGAGATCCTGGCCGCGCTCGCCAACTGCCTGCTGCTGCTCGGCGTCGGCGGCTATATGCTGTACGAGGCGATCCAGCGGTTCCTCGAACCCGCCGACACCGAGGGCGGGCTGACCATCGTCTTCGGCCTGATCGGCCTGGTCGCGAACATGATCTCGCTCGCCGCTGCTGATGCGCGGCCAGAAGGAGAGCCTCAACGTGCGCGGCGCCTTCCTGGAGGTGGCGGCGGACGCGCTGGGCTCGCTCGCCGTGCTGATCTCGGCCGCGGTCATCCTGACCACCGGCTGGCAGGCCGCCGACCCGGTCGCCTCGCTGCTGATCGGCCTGATGATCGTCCCGCGCACCTGGAAGCTGCTGCGCGAGACGCTGGACGTCCTGCTGGAGGCGGCGCCCAAGGACGTCGACATGGCGGAGGTGCGCGCGCACATCCTGGCCTGGACGGCGTCGAGGACTCCACGACCTGCACGCCTGGACGATCACCTCCGGGCATGCCGGTGCTGTCGGCGCACGTGGTGGTGCGCTCCGGACGTGCTCGAGCGCGATCGGCCACGAGAAGATGCTGCACGAACTCCAGGGCTGCCTCGGCGACCACTTCGACGTGGAGCACTGCACGTTCCAGCTGGAGCCGGTCGGGCACGCGGAGCACGAGGCGCGGCTGTGCCACTGAGCACGCCGTGCTTCGGCTCGGTGACATACGCGTTCTGACGGAACGCCCGCGATCCGGTGCACCGTCGGCGTCCGTCAGAGCCGACAGCCCGCGTCCCGAGTGGCTTCCGTGCGCCGCCGCGCCGGGACACGTGCCACTTCCGGGAGTGTCGGTTCGTACGGCAGACTTGGGATGCGAAGACCGAAGCGAAGGATGGGTATGCCGACCACACCTGCCACCGCGACGAACAGTTCGTCGAACGGCACCGGAGAAGCGATCATGCTGGAACTGGTCGACGAGGACGGCAGGACGATCGGCACGGCGGAGAAGCTCTCCGCGCATCAGGCGCCCGGGCAGCTGCACCGCGCGTTCTCCGTGTTCCTCTTCGACGAGCAGGGCCGGCTGCTGCTCCAGCAGCGCGCGCTCGGCAAGTACCACTCCCCCGGCGTGTGGTCGAACACCTGCTGCGGGCACCCGTATCCGGGCGAGGCGCCGTTCGCCGCGGCCGCCCGGCGGACGTTCGAGGAGCTGGGGGTCTCGCCCTCGCTGCTCGCGCGAGGCGGGCACGGTGCGCTACAACCACCCGGACCCGGACTCGGGCCTGGTGGAGCAGGAGTTCAACCACCTGTTCGTGGGGATGGTGCAGGCCCGCTGCGGCCGGACCCCTAGGAGGTCGGCGAGACGGCGTTCGTGACGGCGGACGAGCTGGCCGGCGGCACGCCGAGGGGCCGTTCTCGGCATGGTTCATGACCGTGCTGGACGCGGCGCGGCCGGCGATCCGGGAGCTGACGGGGCCGTCCGCCGGCTGGTGAGTGCGCCGCTCACGGCGCCGCGCGGGTTCGAGGCGGCAGGGCGGCCCAGATCACCTTGCCGCCGCTCGCCGTGTGCTCCACGTCGCACACCCCGCCCGCCTCCCGGGTGACCTCGCGTACGAGCAGCAGGCCGCGCCCGCCGGTCTGCCCGTGGTCGGCCTCCAGGGCGGTCGGGCGGTAGGGGTGGTCGTCCTCCACGGACGACGCGCACCCACTCGGCGCCGACGGCGACCTCCACGGCGAGCGTCGGGCGAGAGCAGGGCCGCGTGCCGCACGGCGTTGGTGACCAGCTCGGAGACGATGAGCAGCAGCCCCTGGACGAGGTCGTCGGAGACCGGTACGCCCTGGCGGACCAGCAGGTCACGTACGGCGTGCCGGGCCTGCGGCACGGAGGCGTCGACGGCCTGCGCCGTGAAGCGCCAGACCCCCTCGTACGGCAGCGGACTCCGGCGGTCCTGCATCGGGGGCGCTCCCCCAGTGCCTCTGAGGACGCGGGCGCGGACCCCCGCCCCTGGTCGCTCCATCGTCCGGTCGCCGCCCTTGCGCTCGATTGTCACCACACATCGAGTGTTGGGAATCGACTGGTCCGCACCGAATGACTGATCAGAAGTCAGCGAGTATCGACGCAATTTGACCGTTGGCGTATGACAGCGTCAGGTGTGCGACTGATCCTGCCGTTTTCGTTTCCTCTTCCATCGCTTCTTGCGCGGGTATCCCGGCTTCCGGGCGGACGCATCTCGGCTGTCCGACGGCTCGCCCGATGTCCGTCGCGGAGGTGTCCGTGGCCGACCCGCACGCAGTGCGCCGCCCCTGTTGATCGCATGTTCGAGCCCTGCGGATAGCATCCGGCGCATGGCGCCACACGCTGCCGCAGCTCACGCACTCGGTCACCGACGGCATCGCCACCGTCGTCATCGACCACCCCGCCAAACGCAACGCCATGACGGACGGCATGTGGCGCTCGCTGCCGCCGCTGCTCGACCCGGCTCGAGGCCGACCCGGCGGTGCGGGTGCTGGTGCTGACCGGGGCGGGCGGGACGTTCTGCGCGGGCGCCGACATCTCCACGCTCGGCGGCTCGGGGTCGCGAGGCGCAGGAGCTCGCGGTCGCGGCCGAGGAGGCGCTCGCGGCCTTCGCCAAGCCGACGCTGGCCGCGGTGCGCGGGTACTGCGTGGGCGGCGGCTGCCAGCTGGCGGCGGCCTGTGACCTGCGGTTCGCCGACGAGGGCGCGCTGTTCGGGGTCACCCCGGCGAAGCTGGGGATCGTCTACCCGGCGTGCTCGACCCGCCGGCTGGCCTCCCTGGTGGGACCCGCGACGGCCAAGTACCTGTTGTTCTCGGGCGAGTTGATCGACACGGAGCGCGCCCTGCGGACCGGGCTCGTGGACGAGGTGCTCGCCGGGGACGAACTGGACAAGCGCGTCGGCGAGTTCGCGCGGATTCTCGGTGAGCGTTCGCAGCTGACGCAGGCCGCGGCGAAGGAGTTCGCCGACGGGCGCGTGGACCGGACGGCGCACTGGGCCGAGCAGGCGCGCGGCAGCGGCGACACCGCGGAGGGCGTCGCCGCGTTCCTGGAGCGCAGGAAGCCGCACTTCACGTGGACCACGTCAGGGTGAGGCGGACCTCTGGACCACCTCAGGGTGAAGCCGGTCTCCTGGACCACCACAAGGTGAAGCCGGCCTCCCGGACTACTCCAGGATGAAGCGGCTCTCCGCGCGGAACTTCTCGACGAGGTGCGCGGGGGCCTTCTCGGGCGAACCCGCGTCGTAGGGCGGCTGCGGGTCGTACTCGGTGAGCAGCTGTACGGCCTGCGCGTGATCGTCGCCCGCGATCGTGCCGACGAGGGTCAGGCCCATGTCGATGCCGGAGGAGACCCCGGCGGCGGTGACGTACTTGCCGTCGACGACGACCCGTTCCCCCGTCGGCTCGGCGCCGAACTGCTTGAGCGTGTCGAGCGCCAGCCAGTGCGACGTCGCGCGGCGGCCGTCGAGCAGACCGGCCGCGGCGAGGAGCAGGGAACCCGTGCACACGGAGGTCGTCCAGGTGCTGGTGGTGTCGGCGGTGCGCAGCCAGTCGAGCAGCACCTCGTTCTCCATCTGCGCGCTCTGGCCCGGGCCGCCGGGGACGACGACGACGTCCGGGTCGGTCAGCTCCGACAGTGCCTTGTCGGCGGTGAGGGCGAGCCGCCCGGTGTCCGACCGCACGGGCCCGGTCCGCTCGGCGACGAAGATGAGTTCCGCGTCGGGGAGCCTGCCGAGCGTCTTGCCCTGGCCGCCCGGGACGAGCAAGGTGTGCGGGTCGGGTGCGTCGTCGAGTGCCTCGTCCGGTACGAGGGTGAGGCCGCTGGAGGTGCGCACCGGGGCGCCGTCCAAGGAGGCGGTGCGGATGCGGTACGTGCCCGGGGCGTGCTGCTCGGCACCGGCGAAGACTTCCGGGGGGCCGGTGACGTCCAGGCTCTGGACGCCGTCGAAGAGGACGATGAGAACGGTTCGTGCGCCATGCACGCGATTCTTCGGGGTCAGGAGGGTGGCCGCAATGACGAAGGACCCACCTTTCCTGCCATCCGGCAGCCCTGGGACCAGGACCGGAACTCGAGCTCGGCCTGGAGCCGGCCCCGGACCTAGAAGAGGTACCGACCAGTCGGTAACGTTCCTGGCATGACCACCGTCTGCCCTGGCCCCGCGCGCCGGCCGCCGCTGCCACAACGTCCTCAACTCCGTCCACGCGACGCACTACTTCTCCCCCGACCTGGGCCGGGAGCTGGGCCGATCGGGGTCACGCAACCCCGGCGCCGTCAACTTCGCGGTACGGGCGGCGGCGCATGGGGCCGGTCGGGGCCGGCGCGGTCACGGCGACGTTCTACAACTTCAAGCACGAGCTCGTGGCCCGGCACGTGCCCGAGGTGTGGGAGACCGCCACGCCCGAGCAGGTCCTGGCGGCACGCGGCGTGCCGTCGACGCGACGCTGCGCCGGCTGCTGGGCGAGGAGACGGTGGCGTCGCCGGAGATGGCGGAGGCCGCCGGCCTGGCGCTGCGCGCCGCCGAGGCCTGCTCGCGCGGCGCGCGCCCGCTGTACTCCGCCCACGCCGAGCTGCCGGTCCCCAAGGAGCCGCACCTGGCGTACTGGCACGCGGCGACACTGCTGCGCGAACACCGGGGCGACGGACACCTCGCCGTTCTGGTGGCCGCGGAGCTCGACGGTCTGGAGGCGATGGTGACCCACACGGCGACCGGCAAGGGCATGACGCCGAAGTGGGTGTCCGACAGCCGCGGCTGGAGCCGCGAGGAGTGGGACGCCGCGGTCGGCCGGCTGCGCGGGCGCGGCCTGCTGGACGAGGACGGCGAATTGACCGAGCGGGGACTCGCGCTGCGCGAGGAGATCGAGCGGGAGACGGACCGGCTGGACCGGGCCCCGTACGAGCACCTGGGCGCGGACGGCGTGGCGCGCCTGACCGAGCTCGGCACGGGTTTCGCGCGCGCCGCGCTCACCGCCGGCGCCTTCCCGGCGGATCTGCTCGGCAAGCGCTGATCATTTTGGTCACGGCTGCGAAGCATGCCTGGCCGCTCGCGAGGTACCCGTCTGTCTCCCGGTCGTCGTGGCCGGGAAAGGAAAGGGGAAAACTCGTGTTCCGTGCGATCGCAGACGTACTGCGCCAGATCGGTGGGGCCGTCGCCACCGTCGTGACGCTGCCCTTCAGGGCGCTGGCCCGCCTCTTCGGCGGCGCGTCGAGCTCGACCCGCCGGGCCTGAGCGGCGGGACGCCCGCCGAGCCCGCGGCGACACGCCGCGGGCGGCGGCCCGTCCCGGCCCGCCGGGAGACCGCCCTGATCCCCCAGATGTCCGCGCCACCTGCCACAATTGCCGCGCAACCCCAGTGGAGAAGGCGGTACGGGATCGTGACGACACCCGGATCCATCGAAGTAGGGTCCATCGAAGGCAGGATCGCCGAGGAACTCGGCGTACGGGAGCGGCAGGTCAAGGCTGCCGTGGAGCTGCTGGACGGCGGTTCGACGGTTCCCTTCATCGCCCGCTACCGCAAGGAAGCGACCGAGATGCTCGACGACGCGCAGCTGCGCACGCTCGAGGAGCGGCTGCGCTATCTGCGGGAGCTGGAGGAGCGGCGGGCGGCGATCCTGGAGTCGGTGCGCGAGCAGGGCAAGCTCACCGAGGAACTGGAGGCGCGGATCCGGGGTGCCGAGACCAAGGCGCGCCTGGAGGACATCTACCTGCCGTTCAAGCCGAAGCGGCGCACCAAGGCGCAGATCGCGCGCGAGGCGGGTCTGGAGCCGCTGGCCGAGGGGCTGCTCGGCGACCCGGGCGTGGACCCGCTCGCCGCGGCCGCAGCGTTCGTCGACGCCGACAAGGGCGTGACCGATCCGCAGGCCGCCCTCGACGGTGCCCGGTCGATCCTCACCGAGCGGTTCTCCGAGGACGCCGACCTGATCGGCGAGCTGCGCGAGCGCATGTGGGTGCGCGGGCGGCTGGCCGCGAAGGTCCGGGACGGCAAGGAGGAGGCGGGCGCCAAGTTCGCCGACTACTTCGACTTCACCGAACGGTTCACCGAGCTGCCCTCGCACCGCGTCCTGGCGATGCTGCGCGGTGAGAAGGAGGAGGTCCTCGATCTCGTCCTGGAGCCGGAGGAGCCCTCCGAGCAGCCCGGGCCGTCCTCGTACGAGGGGATCGTCGCGCACCGCTTCGGCATCGCCGACCGGGGCCGCCCCGGCGACAAGTGGCTCAAGGACACCGTCCGTTGGGCCTGGCGCACCCGGCTCCTCGTACACCTCGGCATCGACCTCAGGCTGCGGCTGCGCACGGCCGCCGAGGACGAGGCGGTGAACGTCTTCGCGGCGAACCTGCGCGACCTGCTGCTCGCCGCGCCCGCCGGCACACGCGCGACCCTGGGCCTGGACCCCGGGTTCCGTACGGGCGTGAAGGTCGCCGTCGTCGACGCGACCGGCAAGGTGGTCGCGACGGACGTCATCCACCCGCACGTCCCGGCGAACCGGTGGGACGAGGCGATCGCCAAGCTGGCGCGCCTCGCGAAGGAGCACGCGGTCGAGCTGGTCGCGATCGGCAACGGCACGGCGTCCCGCGAGACCGACAAGCTCGCCGGTGAACTCATCACCAAGCACCCGGAGTTGAAGCTCACCAAGGTGATGGTGTCCGAGGCGGGCGCTTCGGTGTACTCGGCCTCCGCGTTCGCCTCGCAGGAGCTGGCGGACATGGACGTGTCGTTGCGCGGCGCCGTGTCGATCGCGCGTCGGCTCCAGGACCCGCTGGCCGAGCTGGTGAAGATCGACCCGAAGTCGATCGGGGTCGGCCAGTACCAGCACGACCTGTCCGAGGTGAAGCTGTCGCGTTCGCTGGACGCGGTGGTGGAGGACTGTGTGAACGGCGTCGGTGTCGACGTCAACACGGCCTCGGCCCCGCTGCTGTCCCGGGTCTCCGGCATCACCTCCGGGCTCGCCGAGAACATCGTGTCGCACCGCGACGCCAATGGGCCGTTCAAGTCGCGCACCCAGCTCAAGGGCGTGGCGCGGCTGGGCCCGAAGGCGTACGAGCAGTGCGCGGGCTTCCTCCGTATCCGCGGCGGCGACGACCCGCTCGACGCGTCCAGCGTGCACCCCGAGGCGTATCCGGTGGTGCGGCGGATGGTGAAGACGTCCGGGCACACCTGATCGCGTCGAACGCCGGCTACGACGGCGACGACGTGGTCAAGCAGGTGTCCGCGCTGGGCGTCGACGACGGCTTCGACGCGCTGGAGGGCCGCTTCGGCAACATGGTGGAGCTGGGGATCATCGACCCGCTGCGGGTGGTGCGCTCCGCGCTGCAGAACGGTGCGTCGGTGGCGGGACTGATCCTCACCACCAACTCGCTGGTGGCGGAGGAGGTCACGCCCTGGAACAAGGCGCTGATGACGGAGTTCGGGCCGCTGGACGAGGGCATCCCGCAGCCGTCCCCGGACTCCTCGACCCCGCAGTCCCTGGGTCTGGGCCCGTCGGTGGGCTGATCACAGCCGACCGATTCCCCGGGCCTCACCATTCCCACGGCAGGGTGGCGCGCTCAGGTGAAGGTGTGCCAGACGAGCACGGCGTTCAGGGCGATGATCACGACCGCGGCCGCCCCGGCCGCCGCCGTCGTCCAGATGCGGTTCACCAGCTCGCCCATCAGGCCGCGGTCGCGGGTCAGCAGGACCAGCGGGACCAGGGCGAACGGGATGCCGAACGCCAGCACCACCTGCGAGAAGACCAGCGCGGCGGTCGGGTCGACGCCGAGGGAGAGCACCACGAGGGCCGGGGTCAGGGTCAGGGCGCGGCGGGCGAGCAGCGGGATCCGCCGTTGCACGAAGCCCTGCATCACGACCTGGCCCGCGTAGGTCCCCACACCCGACGACGCGAAGCCCGACGCGAGCAGCGCCAGCGCGAACAGGGTTGCCGCCGGGGCGTCGAGGGCGCGGGCCAGACCGGCGTGCACGCCTTCGAGGGTGTTCGTGTCCGGGATCCCTGCGCCGTTCCATTCAGGGCCGTGGAACAGCGCGGCCGCGACCACGAGCATCGCCGCGTTGACCAGCCCGGCCAGCCCCATGGCGACCAACACGCCACGGCGGTGGGCCCGCAGCAGGCGGTGGCGCTGCGCGACGGTGTGCCGCGGGTCGCGCCGGCAGGTCAGCGCGGAGTGCAGGTAGATGGCGTGCGGCATCACCGTCGCGCCGAGGATGCCCGTGGCCAGCAGCAGGCTCTCGGGGCCTGCGAAGCGCGGCACCAGGCCCGCAGCCAGCGGCCCGATCTCGATCGGCACCCGCAGAACCGTGATCACGAACCCGATGACGATCACGGCGAAGAGCCCCGCGACCGCCCGCTCGAACGGCCGGTGCCCGCGCTCCTGCAGCGCCAGCAGCCCGAAGGCGACCACGCCCGTCACCAGCCCACCGATCGGCAGCGGCAGTCGGAACAGCAGGTACAGCGCCACGGCGCCGCCGATCACCTCGGCCAGGTCGGTGGCGATCGCGACCAACTCCGCCTGCACCCACAGCCCGATGTTGACCCGGCGCGGAAAGGCGTCGCGGCAGACCTCGGGCAGGTTGCGGCCGGTCGCGAGCCCGAGCTTGGCGGACAGGGACTGGATCAGCATCGCGGCGATGTTGGCGGCGACGATCACCCACAGCAGCAGGTAGCCGAACTCCGAGCCCGCGGCGAAGTTCGTGGCGAAGTTGCCGGGGTCGACGTAGGCGATCGCCGCGACGAACGCGGGCCCGAGCACCGGGGCGGTGCGCAGGGCGCGGGCCGGGCGGGCGGCGGCGGAGCGGACGGCGTTCATCATGCGAGCACGTCCGCTCGCACCTCGCGACCGTGGACCAGGCGGGTCAGCGGCTCGCCGAGCGCGTGGTCGTGACCGTCGAACCGCACCCACAGCGGGCCGCCGAACGGTCCGCGCTCGAGCACGACGAGGGTCAGGCCGGGTACCACGCCGACTTCGGTCAGGTGCGCCAGCGCGGGCCCGTCCCAGTCCTGCACGCGCTCGACCCGGAACTCCCCACCGATCGCCGCGTCGGCGAGCCGGGTGCCCCAGCCTTCGACGTGCGTCTCGCCGGACCGCGGGATCGGGTCGCCGTGCGGGTCTTGGGTCGGCCGGCCGAGCAGTTCGTCCATGCGCTCGAGCAGCCGGTCGGACACCGCGTGCTCCAGGGCGTCCGCTTCGTCATGCACCTCGTACGGGGCGAGCCCGACGACGCGGACCAGGAAGGTCTCCAAGAGGCGGTGCCGGCGGACCACATGCCGGGCGTGCCGGGCGCCGTGCGGTGTCAGCGACGCGCGGTGGTCCGTGCGCTCGACGAGCCCGTGCTCGGCGAGCCTGCCGAGCATCGCGGACACGGTCGGAGGGGCGACGCTCAGATGGCGGGCCAACGCGGACGTGCTCACCTCGTCCCCACGGCCCGACAGCACGAAGATGATGCGTAGCGCGTCTTCGGTCGGGGCGGTGGGCACGAGCCCGCAGCAGGCCCGTGACGAGCGCAGATCCTCCATTGAGTGAGACACCCCTCACGCCGGCGTTAGAGCGCTCGAACACCTCCGAACCTACGAGTGCCTGTGCGGTGTGGAGGTCTCAATCCGAGACGTGGCTGGAGATTCGCAGCACGGTGACGGTGCTGCAATGACATGAGAGCAGGGCCACCGTGCTGCAACATCACAAGCACTCCGCGTGCCCGGCCCCGGGACAGGCCACGGCCCCGCCGGGGAGGGGTGCCGGCGGGACCGTGGGGATTTGCTTCTTCAGGACGTGGCGGCGTACCGCTTCGCGAGCAGGTCGCGGCACGTGCCGCTGTTGCCCTCGATACTCACCCGGGTGAGCCGGGCCCGCCGCAGGTGCAGCGGCACCTGCACGGCGGCGACGGGCGAGCCGTCCTCGTGCAGGAGAAGCGGGGCGTCGTCGTCGTGCGGTAGCCCCCCATCCGCCCGCCGCTCGCGCAAGCGGGTCAGCTCCGGTGAGGGTGGTATCTGCCGCAGCCGCAGCTGCGCCAGTTGCTCCGGCGTGGCACCAGCGTCGACCAGCGGCCGCGCGACGATGTCCTGCCCCGCCAGCGCCGCTTTGCGGTTGAACGTTCTGCGCAGCTCATCGAGCTCGGCCCGGGCCTCCCCGGAGAAGGCCGCGGCGAAGCCGGACCGCGCCGCCACCCCCTCGTTGATCTCCTCGGCGACGAAGTGGCCTTCCAGCTCGATGTCGGCCCGGGTCACCCCGGGCACCGCCGAGACCGCGTCGTACGCGTCGGCGACCATCAGCCAGGAGAAGTTGGCCGCGCAGAAGAAGGTCGGCAGACGCAGGAGCACCGTCGCGACGCCGTCGAGTGAGACGGTGCACGACGACACGAACTCGAGATCTGTGATCGGCTCGTCCAGCTCGGGGTCGCGCACGGTCCCCAGCGCCGCCCAGACAGCGTCCCGGAGGACAGCTTTTGTGTTCGATGGTGAGCTCGCAAGCTCCCTCACGCCTGCGCCCCCGCGGCCGTGCCGGCGTCGATGAACAGCTCCTCTCCGGGTGCCTTCTCCTCGTCCGCTGTGGTGCCCGGCGCCGGGATCTGGTACTCGGGTGGCACCTCGATGTCGTAGAGCTTCGCCGCGTTCAGCCCCATGATCTTCTTCTTGGCGGTGGTGGTGAGCTTCGGGTAGTCGGAGAATTGCTCGCCATCGGGCATCTGCCAGTCGATGAAGCCCTCGACTTGCCACTTCGGCTCCCAGATGCCGTAGTCGCTGCCGAAGACGATGCGGTCTTCACCCACCCAGAACAGCAGCTCGCCCATGAACCTCGCGAAGGTGTTGGGGCGGGCGTACATGTGGGCACCGATCACCACGGACAGGCCTGCGTACACGTTGGGTTCCTGAACCGCGATGTAGGCGAACTGCTCGATCCGCGGCACGCCCGCGTGCTCGACGATGAAGTTGAGCTCGGGGAAGTCGGTGGCTGCCTTGTCCACGTCTTCGACGTCGAACGCGTCCCTGTCCAGCGGCCAGATCGTGGGGCCCTTGTGCAGGTGGACGTTCTTGATCCCCAGCTCCCGGGTCTTGTCCAGGTAGCGGTAGGCCTCGGGGTCGCTCACCTTGTAGCCGCGCGAGTTCCCGTACCACTCGGCGGTGTAGAGCTTGACGCCCTTGTAGTTGTCGCGCTTGTGGTTCTCCTCGAACCGGCGGAGGCCCTCTTCGCCCTCGCGCGGATCCCACCGGCCGTTCACGATGACTTTGCCAGGAAAGGCCTCGGCCACCGTCTGGTTGCGCTTGGTGGTGTTGAAGCCTTCCTTGTACCAGTAGTAGAGGAAGGTCGACTGGAGCACCGCGTAGTCGACGTGGCCCTCCTCGAACACGTCCCGGCCGTAGTCCTCGAGGGTCCAGCGCTGGTACTTCTCCAGCGGCCAGTGGGTCTCGGGCGGCCCGAGCTGGTGGTAGCCGTAGAAGCAGTCGATCCAGCCCTTCGCAAGGTTCTCGCGGCCCTCGACCCAGTTGTCCGGCCGGGCGTTCCAGAAGTGCTGGTGCTCGTCGACGATGAAGTACTTCTCGCCGTCCTTCTCGTACATGTGGTGGTACCTCCGCGTCAGAAAGGGGCGGTGCGGGGCGGGACGGTCAGGGGACGAGGATCGCCCGGCCGCGGACGCGGCCGGCGTCGAGGTCGTGCAGCGCGTCGAGCGCCGCGTCGAGGGGGTACTGCTTCGTGTGCAGGGTGACCTTGCCGGCCTGGGCGAGGACCATCAGCTCGGCGAGGTCGTTGTAGGTGCCGACGATGTTGCCGATGATGCTCTTCTCGCCCGCGACGAAGTCGAGCGTCGGCGCCCGGAACTCGCCGCCGTAGCCGATGACGTACTGGAACCCGTCCGGCGCGGTCATCGCCCACGCGTCGTTCTCGGCGCCCTGCTCGGCGACGAAGTCGAAGACGACGTCGGCACCCTGACCGTTGGTCAGGTCCTTGACCGCCTCGATGTGGGTTCCGTCGGAGACCACCGTCTCGTCCGCGCCGATCTCCTTGGCCAGTGCGAGCGCGTCCGGGTTCCGGTCGACCACGACGATGCGTGTCGCGCAGAGCGCGGCGAGCGCCTGGATCCCGATGTGGCCCAGGCCGCCTGCGCCCTGGACGACCGCGGTCGTGCCCGGCCACAGGCGCGGGACCGCCTTGCGGACCGCGTGGTAGGCGGTGATGCCGGCGTCGGCGAGCGCCGCGACGTCCGCGGGGTTGGTCTCGGGGTTGAGCTTGACGCAGGCCCGGGCGGTCGTGCGCAGGTACTCGGCCATCCCGCCGTCGTTGTTGCTCAGGCCCGGGAAGAAGGCGTTCGAGCAGTGCATGTCGTTGCCGGCGCGGCAGGCCAGGCACAGCCCGCAGGAGGGCTGGGGATGCAGGATCACGGTGTCACCGACCGCGACGTTCGTGACACCCTCGCCGATCTCGTGCACCCAGCCCGCGTTCTCGTGCCCGATGACGTAGGGCAGGTCGGGGTTCATGGCCTGCGCCCAGTCGCCGTTCACGATGTGCAGGTCCGTGCGGCACACGCCGGCGCCACCGACCTTGACGATCACGTCGAGCGGACCCTGGAGCGTGGGCTCCGGGATGTCGTCGATCCGCGGTTCGCTGTGGTATTCGTGCACCCGAACGGCCCTCACACGGGAACCTCCTTGTCGTCGCCGCGGTCAACGCGGCCGACGCTACGGAGCGCCAACCGTGACGGGCGTCTCATGTTGAGACACTTCGATCACGCTCTCCAGCCGTGGGGAAGCGGGGTCAGCGAGCCCTGGTCAGCGGCCCACGCGTACGTCCAGCAGGCGATTCGCGGCCCGTCGTCGGGCGTGGCGGCCACCCGGATCCGCCGGTACTCCGGTCCCTCGTAGCGATCGAGACGGCGAAGCAGGACGGCGGGGTCGCGAACGTCGACGACCCATCCCGGTGCGCGGGTCGACCCGTCGGGGAGCAGCGCGGGGTAGCCGAGGCCGGTGTCGCACACGCGCCCGGCGACGGTGGCGCGCCGCGGTTCGCCGACCGCGTGCCCCGCCACCTGCGGCCATGCCGGGTGACCTGGTTGCAGCGTCCCGTAGACGAACACCGCGGCGGGCCAGTCGTCGGGATCCGGTGCGCCCGGCACGGTGGTGGCGGACAGCCCGTCGTCCGGCGCGGAGGCGCCGTCGAGCTCCAGCGCCGCGGCCTGACCGACGTCGGCGCAGCGCACCGGGTGCCCGTCGACGAGCAGGGGTCGACGGATCGCCGACAGCCCGACGTAGCACCACGGCGCCTCGATGCGCAGGCCGCCGTCGGTGTCGCCCAGGTCGATGGACACGGCGCCGGTCCCCAGCCGGGCCAGCCGGTAGCGGTCGCCGCGCCCCTCGCAGTGGTCGAGCACCGCGACCTGGTCGGGGGTGGCCATCCAGACGGCGTGCTGTTCGGACGCCCCGGGCGCGGCCCCGAGCACGGATGTCCGCTGCCCGTCGCGGGCCCGGAACCCGCTGGCCCACACCGCGGCCAGCCCCTCGGTGCGGGCCCGAAGCACGACGACCGGTCCGGCCAGCCCCAGCGCGCGCCGCAGCCAGGTGATCTTGCTCGGGTTGCGGTTCGAGCCGTAGGAGAGCACGGGGACCCGCGCCGCGAGCGGGGGCGCACCGTGTCCGGCGAGCCACAGGTCAAGCTCCGCCCCGCCGACGCGCCAGCAGAAGTCGAAGGTCAGGGGATGGCTGTGCTCGTCGAGGTGCACGAAGGAGAAGGGCGGGACGGCGCCGGGGTAGGGGTCGGCAGGAAAGGCGCTGTCGGGAACGGCCCGCACGTCAGGCAGGGGCGGCGGTGGGCAGGCCGTGCGCGGCCGCGGCGGCGAGCATCCGCTGGTCGTAGCTCATCAGCACCTCGACGTCGTGACGGATCAGCAGGGCCGTTGCGAGATGGATGGCGTCCAGGGAGCGGAGCATCGGGTCCGGCAACCGGCTCGCGGTCTCGACCACCGGTCCGTCCATCTCGATCTGGGCGACGCGCAGGAGCGCGAGATCCACCCGCGGCAGGCGATGTGGATTGGCGCGCAGGGCTCCGCGTCGGGCTTCGACGGCGAGGAGGGTGCTCGACACGAATCGGGGGGAGTCCACTGCCTCCAGGTACGTCCGGATGGCGGACGACTGCGGCTCGTCGAACATCGTCTTCAGGAACGCCGACGTGTCGAGGTAGATCAATAGTCTTCCTCGTCACGCATCTGCTGGAGCGTCTCCGACAAGGACGGCTCGCCCGGCTCGGCGGGAGGAGGCGGCAGCAGGTCCAAGAGGTTTCCCACGGCTGGTCGGACCCGCCCGGCAGCGACGAGGCGCTCGTAGGTCGAACCGGACTCGTCGGCCGGTACCAGGTAGGCCACGAGCCGGCCTCGGTCGGTGACCGGAACCCGCAGCCCTGCTCGGGCCATGGCCACGTATCGCGAGGCGTGCTGGCGCAACTCGCGAATGCCGATCTTCTCCGCCTCTTCCACCCGGTCAGAGTAGCACTTAGTGTGCTACTTCGGCTGGCAACTCAGTGCCCTCGCATGATCCACTCCTCCAGGTTCGGCAGCTCCGCGCCGACCGACGTCGAGTCACCGTGACCCGTGCGGACCGTGGTGTCGGCCGGCAGCGTGAGCAGCCGCGTACGGATCGAGTCGATGATCGTGTCGAACGACGAGAACGACCGCCCGGTCGCGCCAGGACCGCCCTGGAACAGGGTGTCGCCCGTGAACACCGTCGCCAGCTCCGGGACGTAGAGGCACGACGAGCCGGGGGAGTGCCCGGGTGTCGTGATCACCTGCAGCTCGATCCCGCCCGCGGTGAGCACGTCGCCGTCGCAGAGGTCGTGGTCCGGCTTGCGGTCCGGGTGCGCCATCGCCCACAGCGGTGCCTCGGCCGGGTGCAGGTAGACGGGCGCGTCGAAGCGGTCGGAGAGGGCGGGCGCCTGGTTCACGTGGTCGTCGTGCGCATGGGTGCACGCCACGGCCACGACGCGCCGACCGCCGACCGCGGACGCGATCTTCTCCAGGTCGTGCGCGGCATCGATGACGATCACCTCGTGCTCGTCCCCGACGAGCCACACGTTGTTGTCGACGTCCCACGTGCCGCCGTCCAGCGAGAAGGTCCCCGAGGTGACGACGTGGTCGACCGGTGATGACATCAGAAGACCACCACGGAGCGCAGGACCTCGCCCTTGTGCATCTTGTGGAACGCCGCCTCGACGTCGTCGAGCCCGATGGTCTCGGAGACGAACTTCTCCAGCGGGAGCCGGCCCTGCAGGTGCAGGTCGATCAGCATGGGGAAGTCGCGGGAGGGCAGGCAGTCGCCGTACCAGGACGACTTGGTGGCGCCGCCACGGCCGAAGACGTCGAGCAGGGGCAGCTCGATGCGCATGTCCGGGGTGGGGACGCCGACGAGTACGACGGTGCCGGCGAGGTCGCGGGCGTAGAAGGCCTGGGTGAAGGTCTCGGGGCGGCCCACGGCGTCGACGACGACGTTCGCGCCGTTGCCGTCGGTGAGCGCCTGGATGCCCTCGACCGCGTCCTGCTCGCGGGAGTTGATCGTGTGGGTGGCGCCGAAGTCCGTGGCCCAGCTGAGCTTCCGGTCGTCGACGTCGACGGCGATGATCGTGGACGCGCCGGCCAGGCGGGCGCCGGCGATGGCGGCATGGCCGACCCCGCCGCAGCCGATGACGGCGATCGAGTCGCCGCGGCCGACCTTGCCGGTGTTGATGGCGGCGCCGATGCCGGCCATGACGCCGCAGCCGAGCAGGCCCGCGACCTCGGGCTTCACCGCGGGATTGACCTTCGTGCACTGCCCGGCGTGGACGAGGGTCTTCTCGACGAACGCGCCGATGCCCAGCGCGGCGGAGAGCTCCTGGCCGGAGGTCAGGGTCATCTTCTGGGCGGCGTTGTGGGTGCTGAAGCAGTACCAGGGCTCGCCGCGGCGACACGCGCGGCAGGTGCCGTCGACGGCACGCCAGTTGAGGATCACGAAGTCGCCCGGGGCGACGTCGGTGACGCCCTCGCCGACGGCCTCCACGATTCCGGCGGCCTCGTGGCCGAGCAGGAACGGGAAGTCGTCGTTGATGCCGCCCTCGCGGTAGTGCAGGTCCGTGTGGCACACGCCGCAGGCCTGGACCTTCACCACCGCTTCACCCGGCCCCGGGTCCGGGACCACGATCGTCTCCACCGACACCGGGTCGCCCTTCTTGTGCGCGACGACCCCGCGAACCTGCTGCGGCATCCCTGCTCGCCTCCTCGTGCTTCGACTCATGCGCAGCCTGCCACGCGCGGACGGGGACGTCCGCCGGGACCGGTGATGTAGCTCCGGGACCCCGGAATCGTCGGTGCGCTGGGGTATGAAGGTGGAGAACGACGGAGGGCAGCAATGGCGCACATCCCCGAGGCCTACATCTACGAGGCTATCCGCACGCCCCGCGGGCGCGGCAGGGCCTCCGGGTCGCTGAACGAGGTCAAGCCGATTTCACTCGTCGTCGGCCTGATCCACGAGCTGCGACGGCGCTTCCCGGCGCTCGACCCCGCGACGATCGACGACGTCGTGCTCGGCGTCGTCACCCCGGTCGGGGACCAGGGCGCGGTCATCGCCCGGGCCGCCGCGCTCGCCGCCGGCCTGCCGGAGACGGTCGCGGGGCTCCAGATCGACCGGTTCTGCGCCTCCGGGCTCGAGGCGGTGAACATCGCGGCGATGAAGGTCCGCTCCGGGATGGAGGACCTGGTCCTCGCCGGCGGAGTCGAGTCGATGTCCCGCGTGCCGATGGGCTCGGACGGCGGGGCCTACGCGATGGACCCGGACACCGCCTACGGCATCGGATTCGTCCCGCAGGGCATTGGTGCCGATCTCATCGCCACCCTTGACGGGTTCTCGCGCACGGATGTCGACACCTACGCCGTCGAGTCGCAGACCCGGGCCGCGAAGGCCTGGGCGAACGGCTTGTTCGCCCGGTCGGTCGTCCCGGTGCGCGACCGCAACGGGCTGACGATCCTGGAGCGCGACGAGCACCTGCGCCCCGGCGCCACGCTGGAGGCCCTCGCCGGGCTGCCGCCGTCGTTCGCCCTCATGGGCGAGTCGGGCGGGTTCGACGCCGTCGCACTGCAGCGCTACCACTGGGTCGAGCGGATCGAGCACGTCCACCACGCCGGCAACTCCTCGGGCATCGTGGACGGCGCCGCGCTCGTGCTGGTCGGCACGGAGGCCGCGGGTGCCGCGGCCGGGCTGACGCCACGCGCCCGGATCGTCTCCGTCGGATTGGCGGGCTCCGATCCGACGATCATGCTCACCGGCCCGATGCCCGCGAGCCGTAAGGCGCTGGCGAAGGCCGGCCTGACGGTCGACGACATCGACCTGTTCGAGGTGAACGAGGCCTTCGCCGCGGTCCCGATGCGGTTCATGCGGGAGATGGGCGTGCCCCACGAGAAGGTGAACGTCAACGGCGGGGTGATCGCCGTGGGCCATCCGCTGGGGGCCACGGGGGCGATGAGCCTCGGCACGCTGGTCGACGAGCTCGAGCGTCGCCAGCTGCGCTACGGCCTGGTCACCTTGTGCATCGGCGGCGGCATGGGTGTTGCGACGATCGTGGAGCGGGTCTGATGGATGCCAGGGCGGTTCGCTGGGAGCGCGGCGAGGGGGATCTGGCCGGCATCGCCGTCGTCGTCCTGGACGACCCGGCCCGCGGCGCGAACACGATGAACGAGGCCTACGTCGTCGGAATGGAGGAGGTCCTCGACGGGCTGGCGGCGGCGCGGGGCGACCTGCGCGGCGTGATCGTCACCTCGGCCAAGAAGACCTTCTTCGCGGGCGGCGACCTGGAGACGCTCATCCGGTACGGCCCGGACGACGTGGCCGCGGCGTTCGAGCACGTCACCCGGATCAAGGGGCAGCTGCGGCGGCTGGAGACCCTCGGCCTGCCGGTCGTGGCCGCCTTGACCGGCACCGCGCTCGGCGGGGGCCTGGAGATCGCCCTGGCCTGCCACCACCGCATCGGCCTCGACGCGCCGGGCGTGGTCTACGGGCTGCCCGAGGTGACCCTCGGGCTGCTGCCCGGCGCGGGCGGGGTCACCCGGATCACCCGGATGCTCGGCATCGCCGACGGATTCATGAAGGTCCTCGGCCAGGGGCAGCGCCACAAGCCCGCCGCAGCGCTGGAGATCGGGATCATCGACGAGCTGGTCACCTCCCGGGAGGAGGCGCTCGCCCGGGCCCGGGCGTGGATCGAGGAACAGTGTCGACAGGGCGGGGCGCAGGCCCGACAACCGTGGGACACCCCCGGCTACAAGATCCCCGGCGGCACACCGTCGACCCCCAGACTCGCCGCCGTCCTGCCCGCATTCCCGGCGAACCTCCGCAAGCAGCTCAAGGGCGCCCCGGTGCCCGCGCCGCGCAACATCCTGGCCGCGGCCGTCGAGGGCACCCAGGTCGATGTGGACACCGCGCTGCGCATCGAGACGCGGTACTTCGTGGACCTGGTCACCGGGCAGGTCGCCAAGAACATGACCAAGGCGTTCTTCTTCGACATGCAGGCGATCAACAGCGGCGCCTCGCGCCCCGCCGGGTACGAGCGCTGGGCACCGACGAAGGTCGCCGTCCTCGGTGCCGGGATGATGGGTGCGGGCATCGCGTACTCGTGCGCGCTCGCGGGCTGGGAGGTCGTGCTCAAGGACGTCTCGCTGGACGTCGCCGCGCGGGGCAAGGCGTACTCGGAGGGTCTGGTCGCCAAGGGTGTGCAGCGCGGGAAGACGACGCCGGAGAAGGGCACGGCTCTGCTCGCCCGGATCACCCCGACCGACGACTACGCCGCCCTCACCGGGGCGGACCTGGTGATCGAGGCTGTCGTCGAGTCGCCCACGGTGAAGAAGGACGTGTTCGCCGAGGCGGCGAAGGTCGTCGCGCCGGACGCGCTGCTGTGCTCGAACACCTCGACGCTGCCGATCACGTCGCTCGCCGAGGGCGTCGACCGGCCCGGCGACTTCATCGGCCTGCACTTCTTCTCACCGGTCGACAGGATGCCGCTCATCGAGATCATCCGGGGGCGGGCTACCTCGGACGCCACGCTGGCCCGCGCGTTCGACGTCGCGGTCGGCCTGCGCAAGACGCCGATCGTCGTCAACGACAGCCGCGGCTTCTTCACCAGCCGGGTGATCAGCACGTTCCTCAGCGAGGGCGTCGCGATGCTCGCCGAAGGCATCGACCCGCAGACGATCGAGCAGGCCTGCGCGCAGGCCGGCTACCCGGCTCCGGTGCTGCAACTGATGGACGAGCTCACCTTGACGCTGCCGCGCAAGATCCGGGACGAGGCCCGGGCCGCGGCCGGTACCGCGTACGTCCCGCACCCCGCCGAGGCCGTGCTGGACCGGCTGGTGGAGGAGTTCGACCGTAAGGGCCGCAGCGCCGGGGCCGGGTTCTACGAGTACGAGTACGAGAACGGGCGCCGGACGCGCCTGTGGCCCGGGTTGCGCAGCGAGCTCGGGGCGACGAACCACGACGTGGACCTGCGCGAGCTGGCCGAGCGCATGCTGGTGGTCGAGGCGGTCGAGACCCAGCGCTGCCTGGACGAGGGCGTGCTCACCAGCGTCGCCGACGCGAACGTCGGCTCGGTGCTCGGCATCGGCTACCCGCCGTGGACCGGCGGCGTCGTGCAGTACATCGAGGGCTACGCGGGCGGCGTGGCCGGGTTCGTGGCCCGGGCGGACGCCCTCGCGGACCGCTACGGCGAGCGGTTCCGGGTCCCCGCATCGCTGCGCGCCCGCCTCACGCGTGTCCTGTAGATCAACGCCGCAGCGGAGCAAGGCGGAGATCTCCAGGTGGAATGACAGCCGCCTGAGGCGCGACTGGGAGGTGGATCTCAGGACGATTCGGACACCCTGGAGAGGTGGCGCAATGGGTGTTCTCGATCGTGGACCGGCTGGGCGAGATCGGTGTCGGTCTCCTGATCTTCCTGGAGAACCTGATCCCGCCCGTTCCCTCCGAGGTGATCCTGCCGCTCGCAGGCTTTCGGGCGAGCACCGGCGCACTGAACGTCTGGCTGGTCTGGCCCGCCGCGACGCTGGGCTCCGTCCTCGGCGCACTCGTGCTCTACGGCCTCGGTGCCTGGCTCGGCTACGACCGGCTCCGGGCGCTGCTGTTCGGCCGCTGCGTGCCGCTGATCCGCAGCGTCGTGTCGATCCCGGCCGGTATCGAGCGGATGCCGCTGCCCCGGTTCTTACTGCTGACCACGATCGGCAGCGGCGCGTTGAACGCCATCTTCATCGGGCTGGGCTGGCTGCTCGGCGACCACTGGGACCGGGTGCAGGGCCGGCTCGGCCCGGTGAGCTACGTCGTGCTCGGGCTCGTCGTCGCCGGGCTGATCCGGCTGGCGGTCCGGAAGGCGCGCGAGCGTTCCCGGGCCACCGCCGGAGCCGGGTCGCGCTGAGGATCGCGAGGCGCCGAGGGATCAGGCGCTCGTGCGGCGCACGGCCAGCGCCACCGCGGCGCGCGGGTCGCCCGCGCCGCGTTGGGCCCGCGCTCCCGTGCCGCGCCGCAGCACCTCCGCCAGCCGTTCCCGCACCTCGGCGAGGTCATCCGCGTCGTCCAACGCCGGGGTGAGGTGCGTGACGAGCCGGCCGAGCACATCCGTCGCCGGGGCCGGCCGCCAGCTGCACGGATCGAGCAGCACGCCGTCGCACCCCGAGCGGCCCGCCCGCCAGGTCGCGAGCCGCAGCAGCTCCAGGCGCACCGGGTCGGCCGGCGTCCCCGCTCGCCAGGCCCGCACGGCCGTCTCCACCAGCGCCCGGGCCAGCGCGGCCAGCAGCACGGCGTCGTCGACGTCCAGGCACACGTCGGCGACCCGGATCTCGAGCGTGGGGTGCTGCGCCGAGAGCCGGGCGTCGAAGTAGACCATGCCGGAGTCGAGCACCGTGTCGGTGTCGATCATCGTCTGCACGGTGTCGCGGTAGGCGTCGGGTGAGCCGAAGGGTGCGTACGCGCCTGCGGACGGCCAGCGCTGCCACACCTGACTGCGGTAGCTCGCGTAGCCGGAGTCCGCGCCCTGCCAGAAGGGCGAGTTCGCGGTGAGCGCGAGCAGCGGTGCGAGCCAGGGCCGGATCCGGTCGAGCGCGCCGACCCCCTCCGCCTCCGAGTCGATCCCGACGTGCACGTGGCACCCGCAGGTCAGCTCCTCGGACACGGTCAGCCCGAACCGCCGCCCCATCGCCCGGTAGCGCTCGTTCGACGACAGGTGGGGCTCGACGGCCAGCGGAGACGTGCCGAGCGCCGCCAGCCGGGCGCCGGCCGCCTCGGCCGCTCGCACCGCCGCGGCCCGGGCCCGGCGGAGCTCGCGGCCGACCTCGGCCAGGGTCGCGCACGGCCGGGTCGCGCTCTCCATCTGCTCACGTTGGAGCTCGCCGGTCAGCTCGGCGCCGTGCCCGACGGCCAGTGCCGCCTGCGCCACGGCCCGCGGGTGCCCCGTGTCCGGGTCGACCAGCAGGTACTCCTCTTCGACCCCGACCGTGCGCGTCACCGCAGGAGTATCGCGAGTGGGCCGGGAAACCGGTGCGGCGATCAGCCCCGCCGACGCGACGCGAGGGCCGTCTTGATGCGCAGGCCGACGCGGTCACCGAGCAGCACGCCGCCGATGCCGGCCAGGGCGGCAGGGACGATCAGGAGCAGGTCGGCGAGTGCCACGGCGGTCTCCTTCGCACCCGGTCCGAGGCCCGGGCGGGGTCGTGTAAGCGCCGTCGGGGGTCGGACGCGCTCCGGCGGTGATCCTGCGTCGTGTCCGACGCCGGTCGTCGATGATTACTGTGCGACACCGGCCGTCGATCAGTCGACCAGATCGTGTCCGACGTCACGTTTGAACAACGCCGGGATCGCGATCGGGTTACACCCGGTCGTGCCTCAGCCACCGCATCACCGTCGGCCCGAGCAGCAGTGCCGGGATCCCCTCGGCGGCGAGCGCGGACCAGCCCACCCAGGCCAGACGATCACCGCGATCCGCCGCAGCACCGCCGCGGCGTGGCGCGGGGCGTGCGCCTCGTCCTTCGCGGCCTCGACGACCAGCGACGACACGATGGCCTGGGCGAGCGGCGTCATCGCCGTGAAGGCGGTCTGCGCCGACAGGTAGAACCCGCCCTGCGCCGAGCCCAGCAGCGCCATGATGAGCACGGGCAGGAACGTCGAGGACATCTGCCCGGCCAGGTGCCCGACATAGCCGCCCGCCGGGTAGCGCGTCAGAACGTGCCGGTCGGGCACGAACGGGTCGACTGTCGAGGTGGCGTGCTGCGGGACGAGCCGCCGGAACAGCACCAGGTTCATTGGCACCAGCAGGGCGAGCACGGGCAGCGTCCACGACGTGAACACCCCGTCTGACAGCGACGTCTGGGCGACGATCACGAGCAGCACGAGCTTGACCACCCCGTACGCCGCATTCTCCAGCGGGATCCACATCGAGGCGCGCAGGCCCGTGAGCGCGGAGTCCTGCAGGCTGAACACCGACCACACCGCCGTCGACACCACGAACCAGCAGGCGAACGGCAGCGACACATACAGCGGGATCCAGTAGAGGGGCCCGAGCCGGAGTTCACGACCGTGTTGAGCATCAGGGCGTAGGCGTCGCGGAACATCGGTACGGCGACCTCGCGGCGCAGGCGCGCGATGTGACCCGTGGGGGTGGCGCTGTGGCGCGCGAACACCTCGGCCCCCCGTGCCCGTGGTCCAGGACCTCGATCGGTGGTCGTCGGCGCCTCGGCCGTAGTCGAGGCGCGTACCAATCAAACGCCGCATACCCGACCTCGGTGACGCCGGTGGACCCGAGCCGCGCCCGTTACGATCCGGAACAGGGCCGACGAGGAGTGGAGGTGCTCGTGCGGGAGCACTTCCGCCCGACCGGGAACCCGGTCGCCGACCCGGCGAACGTCATCACCGGCGACGGGTACCGCATCACCCTGCTGACCGACGGCCTCGTGCGGCTGGAGTGGAGCGCGTCCGGCGAGTTCGAGGACCGGGCGAGCCAGGCCGTCGTCGACCGCGCCTTCCCACCCACCGAGTTCCGCGTCGTCGAGACCGACGACCGTCTGACGATCCACACCGCGCGCCTGCGGTTGGTCTACGACAAGCGCCCCTTCAGTACCGAGGGCCTGTCGGTGCAGGCGAAGGGCGGCTTCCGGTCCGACAGGAGCATCTGGCGGTTCGGCCTGCCCACGGTCAATCTCGGCGGGACGGCGCGCACCCTCGACAACGCCGACGGCGCGGTTCCGCTGGAGCCCGGGATCCTCTCCCGCGACGGCGTCACCAGCTACGACGACTCCCGGACGGTGTTGCTGACCGACGACGGCTGGATCGCGCCGCGCCGCCCGGACACCCTCGACCTCTACGTCTTCGCCTACGGCCGGGACTACCGCGCCGCCCTGCGCGCCTTCTACCAGCTGACCGGCCCCCAGCCGCTGCTGCCGCGCTTCGCCCTGGGCAACTGGTGGAGCCGCTACTACGCCTACTCCGCCGACGAGTACCTCGGCCTGATGGATCGGTTCGCCGCCGAGGGGATCCCGCTGTCGGTCGCGGTGCTGGACATGGACTGGCACCTCGTCGCCATCGACCCCCGCCACGGCAGCGGCTGGACCGGCTACACCTGGAACCGCGAGCTGTTCCCCGATCCGCCGGCGTTCCTCGCCGCCCTGCACGAGCGCGGGCTCGCGACGACCCTCAACGTGCACCCGGCGGAGGGCGTGCACGCCCACGAGGAGCGGTACGCGGCGATCGCGCGGCGGATGGGCGTCGATCCCGACAGCGAGCTGCCCGTCGACTTCGACCCCACCGATCCCGCGTTCCTGCAGGCCTACCTCGACGAGCTGCACCATCCGCGCGAGGCCGAGGGCGTCGACTTCTGGTGGCTGGACTGGCAGCAGGGCGGGGTCACCCGCATGCCCGGGCTCGACCCGCTGTGGCTGCTCAACCACTTCCACTTCCTCGACGCGGGGCGACCCGGACCCGACGGCACGGCGAAGCGGCCGCTGACGTTCTCCCGCTACGCCGGGGTCGGCAGCCACCGCTACCCGATCGGCTTCTCCGGCGACACGGTGATCACCTGGGCGTCGCTGGACTTCCAGCCGTACTTCACCGCGACCGCGAGCAACGTCGGCTACGGCTGGTGGAGCCACGACGTCGGCGGGCACTTCTTCGGCTACAAGGACGACGAGCTCGCCGTCCGCTGGACCCAGTTCGGCGTGTTCGCGCCGATCACCCGGCTGCACTCCAGCGACAGCCGGTTCAACACCCGCGAGCCGTGGCGCTACGGCGAGCGGGCCCGGCGGGTCATGACCCGCTTCCTCCGGCTGCGCCACCGGCTGGTGCCCTACCTGTACACGCTGAACCGGCGCGCGCACGTCGACGGTGAGCCGCTCGTGCAGCCGATGTACTACGAGCACCCGCAGGACCCTGAGGCCTACCGGGTGCGCAACCAGTACCGCTTCGGTGACCGGCTGGTCGTCGCCCCGATCACGACGCCGGCGGACCGGGCGACGGGACTGGCCGCCGCGCGGGCGTGGCTCCCGCCGGGCCGGTGGACCGACGTGTTCACCGGCCTGACCTACCGCGGCGGCACGACGATCCTGCTCCACCGCGACCTCGACACGATCCCCGTGCTCGCCCCGGCCGGCGCGATCCTGCCGCTGGCCGGAGATGTCGAGTTCGGTAGCGCGAACCCCGAGGCACTGGAGCTGCGGGTGTTCGCGGGCGCGGACGGGGAGTTCACCCTCGCCGAAGATCAGGACGACGAGCGCTGGGCCGTCACCCGGTTCACGCTCACGGGCGACGAGCTGCGCATCCATCCCGTCGAGGGCGAGCACGGCTCCGTTCCGGCGACGCGCCGCTACGACGTCGTGCTCTGCGGGTTCGCGGACGTCCCCGAGGTCACGTGGCTCGACGGCACGACGCAACCGACCGTTCCGGGCCCGGTCCCCGGCAGCGTGAGCATCCGCCTGCCGCCGGTCGCTGCTGGCGAGGGTGTCGTGCTGCGGCTGGTCGGCGACACGGCTCCCGCAGGCAACCGGGACATCCCCGAGCGGCTGTTCGCCCTGCTCGACGCCGCGCAGATCGAGCTGACGACCAAGGAGCGGGTGTACCGGGCCGCGACCCACGACCCGGCGACGGGGCACGAGCCGGCCCGCGCCGTCGGCGCGCTCACGGCCATGGACCTGCCGCAGCCGCTGTTCACCGCCGTCGTCGAGCTGCTGCTCGCGGACCCGCCGTAGCGCGGCGGGGGCCCTGCTACATGCGCTCCGGCGCCGCGATGCCCAGCAGCCCGAGCCCGTCGCACAGCGTCGCCGCCGCGAGCCGGCACAGCGCCAGCCGGTTCGCCCGGACGCCTTCCTCCGCCGGGAGCACCGGGCAGTTCTCGTAGAAGTCCGTGAACGCCTTCGCCGTGTCGAACAGGTAGTTGCACAGCCGGTGCGGCTCGCTCGCCTCGGCGACGTCGCGCAGGACGCCCCCGAACTCGTCCAGCGCCAGCACCAGGGCTCGCTCGGCAGGGTGCAACGGCAGGCCCGGGTCGACCGCAGCGATCGTCTCGCCCGCCTTCCGCAGTATCGAGCGGATCCGCGCGTGCGCGTACTGCAGGTAGACGCTGGTGTTGCCGGTGAGCGACACCATCCGTGCGATGTCGAAGGTGTAGTCCTTGACCCGGGAGGTCGACAGGTCCGCGTACTTGATCGCCCCGACGCCGGCCTGCTCGGCGATCCGGTCCAGCTCGGCCGGGGGGAGGTCCGGCTCGCGCTCGGCGACGGTGCGCCGGGCGGAGTCGACGGCCTCGTCGATCAGGTGCATCAGCCGCACGGTGCCGCCTGCGCGCGTCTTGAACGGCCGCCCGTCCGGCCCGAGCACGGTGCCGAACGCGACGTGCACGGCCTCGACGCCGTCGTGCCCATTTACTCTGGCTAGCCAGCCCATCCGCCGCGCCGCCTCGAAGATCAGGCGGAAGTGCAGTGCCTGCCGGGCGTCGACGACGTAGAGGATCCGGTCTGCCTTGAGGTCGCGGACGCGGTAGCGCAGCGTCGCGAGGTCCGTGGTGTCGTAGCCGTAGCCGCCGTCGCGCTTCTGCACCATCAGCACGGCGGGCTGGCCGTCGGGGGCCTTGACCTCCTCGGACTCGACGACCACCGCGCCGTCGCTGTACGTCGCGACGCCCGCGGCGAGCAGCTCCTCGACCACCTCGGCCAGCCACTGGTTGTAGACCGACTCGCCTGCCGAGTCGCCCGGCTCCAGCAGCACGCCGAGGCGGCCGTAGATCTCCCGGAACGCGAGCTCGGACTCGTCCACGATCTCGCGCCAGCGCGCCAGGGTCGCCTCGTCGCCTGCCTGCAGGGCGACGACCCGGGCCCGGGCCCGGTCGGCGAACTCCGGCTCCGCGTCGAACTCCGCGCGCGCCACGCGGTAGAGCCCGTCCAGCGCCGAGACGGTCGACGCGCCGGGCTCGACCTCGCCAGCGAGGAGATCGGAGTGGCGCCACCGCGCGTCGGGGTGCTCGTCGAGGTACTGGATCAGCATCCCGAACTGCGTGCCCCAGTCGCCCAGGTGGTTCTGCCGGATCACGGTGGCGCCGAGGTGGCCGAGCACCCGCGCGAGGGAGTCGCCGATGATCGTCGTGCGCAGGTGCCCGACGTGCATCTCCTTGGCGATGTTGGGCGCCGAGTAGTCGATGACGACACGGCTGCCCTGTTCGGGGAGGTCGACGCCGAGCCGTTCGTCGGCCAGGCGCAGCCCGAGCTGGCGCCACACGGCACCGTCCGTGGTGGTGATGTTGAGGAAGCCGGGCCCGGACACCTCGACGTCCGCGATCGGCCCGTCGGCTGCGTGCAACGCCTCCGCCAGCTCGCCTGCCAGCTCGGCGGGGCGCGCCTTGACGCGCTTCGCGGAGCCGAGGGCGACGTTGGACTGGAAGTCCGCGCGGTCCGAGCGGCGCACGAGCGGATCTGCGCCCGCGAGCTCGGGTCGGACGCGGCCGAGCGCCGTCGTGACGGCCTCCTCGACCTGCCCTGCCAGTGAGCTCATCGCCTGCTGTGCCACGTCGCCGACCCTTCCTTGCCGTTGCCCCCAGTGTCCCAGGCCGCCAGGACCAGTGCGGACGGGCCCGACGAGGGGCATGGAGATCACTTCGTACGTGGGTTTCTGCGCGCCCGGGGTCGGGCTCGGGACGCGGACGCGGACGGCGTGGCAACGGAGGCTGACCACCCGTCCGGCACTTCGTCCGGGCGACCTCCGACCAGAGAGAGCGAACCATGCCCACCCGATCGACGTCCGGCCGCCTGCGTGCAGCGCTGCTGGGCCTGCTCACCGTCTCGGCGCTGCTGACGACCGGCGCCGCCCTCGCGCCGTCGGCCTTCGCGGGGGTCTGCCAGACCTGCGAGGACCCGCCGCCCCCGCCGCCCGGGCCGTCCCACCCGCCCGCACCGGTGGTCAAGCACCGGCTGACGATCAAGAACATCGTCTGCTACGACAAGAACGACGACGACAAGAACGACGACGACACGAGCGCCGACGACAAGCTCGCCTCGCTGGACGTCTACGGGAACGGCTCGCCGGGCGAGATCACCGGGACCTACGACTTCCACATGTCCGACTCGCACTACTCCATGACGATCGGCTTGCAGCAGATCTGACGGCCCCGGTTGGACAGCGCGACGGTGCCCCGGTGGGATGGACGGGTGACGAATCCCTTGGAGGGCACCGTCGCGCTGGTCACCGGCGCCAGCAGCGGCATCGGCGAGCAGACGGCGGCGACCCTGGCCGAGCTCGGCGCGGACGTCGTCGTCGCGGCCCGGCGCACGGACCGCCTCGACGCGCTCGTGGACCGCATCACCGACAAGGGCGGGCGGGCGCTCGCCGTTGCCGCGGACGTCACCGACGAGGCCCAGGCGGACGCGGTCGTCGGGCGGGCCGTCGAGCGGTTCGGCCGGCTCGACACGGTGGTCGCCAACGCGGGCGTGATGCTGCTCGGGCAGATCGAGGGCGCCGACACGACGGAGTGGCGGCGGATGATCGAGCTGAACACCCTCGGCGCGATGTACACCGCGCACGCCGCGCTGCCCCACCTGCTCGCCGCGGCGGAGCAGGAGCCCCGGCGGGTGGCCGACCTGGTGATCACGAGCAGCGTCGCGGGCCGCCAGGTCCGCCTGGGCAGCGGCGTCTACAACGCGAGCAAGCACGCGGTCGGCGCGTTCGCGGAGGCCCTGCGGATGGAGGTCACCGAGCGGCACGTGCGCGTCAGCCTCATCGAGCCCGGTGCGGTCGAGACGGAACTGGCCAGCCACAACCGGCCGGAGGTGCAGGAGCGGATGCGGGCCCGGTTCGAGGGGGTCGACCGGCTGCAGGCCGACGACATCGCCCGCACGATCGCGTTCGTCGTGACCAGCCCGCGGCACATGGCGGTCAACGAGGTGCTGATACGGCCGACGCAGCAACAGCAGTAGCGCTCAGCGGGTGACGGTGACGCTCGTGGCCGTGACGCTCCCGTCGACCGCCCTGGTCCCCGTGACCGACAGGGGCGTGTTGTACGCGAGGCCACCGAGGCCGCGCGTGGTGACGGTCGCGGTCCGCGGCACGAAGACCCGGACGATCGCGCCGGACTGGTCGGTGACCTCGAAGGCGTCCACGTCGACCGTGCGGACCGTGCCGACGGCCGGCGTGTCCGCACTGCCGGGCGCCGCGGTCGCCTGACCGCCCTGCCCGCGGCCCCCTTCGGTCCCGCCGCCGGTCGCACCTCCGGCTCGGCGCGTCCCGGCTCCGGCCGCCGCCGCGGCGAGAGCGGTGTCATGGTGCTTCTGCACGAGCACGCCGCCGGCGAACCCGGCGACCACGAGCAGCGCGACGACCAACACCACCGTGAGCCGGTTGGTCTTCTTCGGTGCCTGCCACGACTCGTCGAACAGGTCGTCGTCCACCGGTTCGGCCGGTTCGATCGGTTCGATGAAGTCGGCCTGGACGACCGGCTCGTCGTGCCGCCTGGATCGAGCTCGGGTTGAAGATCGAGAAGCCCGGGTTGGCCGTGGTGACCCGGTGGCGGTCGGTGACGGTGTGGTTCGTGCCGGTGGTCGTGATCGCCGTGGTCGGCACCTGGAGCACGCCGTCGGCCTGGTGTTCGATGACTCGCCCACCTTGCCGGTGACCGAGAGCACGACCCCGGCCAGTGGGGCCTTCAGCACCGTGCCGTCGAGCGTCCGCTGGGCGGTGTCGACCTGCACCTGCGCCGAGTCGACGGTGGCCAGTGCCTGGGCGATCTTTTCGGGGGTCTCCGGGTGCAGGTCCGCCTCGGCGGTGAGCTGCGCGTCGCGGACCTGGCTCTGCGCGGTCGACGGACCGGCCGGTCGTCTGGTGGCTGCGGTTCCTCGCCGGGTTCGCCGTGCTCTACAGCACCCTGGCCGGGCTCGCGGAGATCGACGCGACCGGCCGGCTCGGCCTGCCGATCCTGGCCGCGGTCCTGCTGGTGGCGCTCGTCGTCGAACGGGTTCTCGACGGCGCGACGCCGGCCGTCGCCCTGCGGGCCCTCGGGTTCGGACGGCCGGACGTGCGGGCGCTCTGCTGGCACTCGCCGTGTCGTTCCCGGTGCTGGTTGTTCCGGCGGTGGTCGCGGGGGTGACGCCCGTGCTGCGGCCCGGCTGGCCGTGGCTGCTGATAGGGATCCTCGCGTTCCACGGGCTCGCCGAGGAGGTCGTGTGGCGCGGGTACGCCTACCGGCGCCAGCGCGGACCGGACGTTCGGCCGGGCCGTCGTCGCCACCATGCCGCTGATCGTCGCCGCGCACGTCCCGTTCGCGCATCTCTGGGAAATCGGACGGCGAACGATCTGGGCACCGGCGCTGCTGCACACGACAATCGACACGTTCAAGCTCGTCGTACTTCCGCCCGGGGCGACCGTCACGTTCTCGCTGGTGCTCGCGGCCGTCAGCGTGACCGTCCCGTTCCTTGTCCTGGCCGTGCCGCGCACCCGGCGGATCCCTGAGACCCCGGAGACAAGGACCGAGAGCAGATGACGCAAACAGCCGACACGCTTCTGACGGACAGGACACTCGCGCGACCGGTCGGCCTGGCCGCGCTCGTGTTCTCCGTGATCTATTTCGTCTCCGACCTGATCGAGCTCGCCCAGGGCGGGTTCTCGCCGCTGCAGCTCGCGTTGACCTACGCGGGCGAGGCGGCCTTACCGCTGTTCGTGCTGGGTCTCTACGCCGTGCAGCGGCCCGCGATCGGCCTGCTCGGCTTCGCCGGCGCGGTGACGTACTCCTACACTTTCGTCTTCTTCACGGGCACGGTCCTGTACGCCATCGTCGAGCGCACCCCCGACTGGGAGGCGCTGGTCGTGCGCCTCGGACTCTGGCTCGATGTGCACTCGGTGCTGATGGTGGTGGCCGGGATCGCGTTCGGTGTGGCGGTGGCCCGCGCAGGCGTGCTGCCGCGGTGGACGGGGTGGACGCTCGTCGCGGGCATGGTGCTGATGGCGGTGACCGCGGCGATGCCCGACGTCGTGCGGACGGCGTCGGCGGGGGTGCGGGACCTGGCGTTCGCCGCGATGGGTGCCGCGGTGCTGTTCCGGTCGCGCGGGAAATCCCCTGTGGATGCTTCGTCGTGATCCAGACCGCGGTCTCCGTCGCGGGTCAACCCGAACCGGACCGGCCGCTCAACGTCCGCGGAGCCGGCCTTTCGCGGTAGCCGCAGACCGGGCGAGGCGACCGGCCGCGACCCCGAGGACCATCCCGCCCAGGACGTCGCTCGGCCAGTGCACCCGCAGCCGGACGCGGCCGTACGCGAGCGTGCCGGCGAGCGGGGCGAGCGCGGCGGCGACCCGGGGGTTGCGCCGCGCGACCGCCGTCGTGAACGCGGTCGCGGCGGCGGTGTGCGAGGAGGGGAACGACGGTGCCGTCGGCTGCTGCGGGAGGGCGCGGCGGGCGGGGGAGTCGGCGGGCGGGCGCGGGCGGTCGACGAGGCGGTTGACGATCTGCGTGGTGCCGGTGGCCAGCAGGACCGCGACCACGCCCTCGCCCGCGGCGCGCCGGAGACCGGGATGCAGCGCCATGGCCGCGGCGATCGCGAACCAGAGCCTGCTCCCGTTCGCGAGGACGCTGAGGCGCAGCAGCGGTGCGGGCGGCGGCCCGGAGGGGATTGCCAGGCGGCGCTCGACGAGATCGGCCTCCCACCGGTTCAGCCGTGCGAACCGTCCTGCGGCGCGCTGTCCCCGAGGCATCCGTCGATCATCCCCGTCGGCCGTCAGCAGGGTCTCGAGGTAGGTCTTCCACGCCAGCTCGTCGTCGGTGACGGGGGCCGCGGCCCGCAGGGCGTCCAGCCGACCGGGCGCGTACAGCTCGCGCAGGGCGCGGGTCAGGTCCCCGACGTCGTCGGGCGTGCAGAGCAGGCCGTCGACGCCGTCGTCGATCACGTCCGGGAAGTTGCCGACCCGGGTCGCGACGACGGGCACGCGGTGCCGGTTGGCCAGCGCGACGTGCTGGGACGCGGTCGCGCTGCGGTAGGGGAGCACGAGCGCGTCGACGGAGGCGAACAGGTCGGGGATGCGCTCGGCCGGCAGGTAGCCGGGGCGGAGGTCGACGCGGTCGCGCAGGCCGAGCCGGTCGACGAGCCCGCCCAGGTCCGCGGCGTCCGGGTAGACCTCGCCCGCGACCGTCAGGTGCACGCCGTCGAGCGGCGCCAGCGCACGCAACAACACGTCGAGACCCTTGTACCGGCGGACCTTGCCGAAGAACAACAGCCGGTGGCGCACCCCGGACGCGCGCGGACGCGGCGGCCCGTCGGGAAGGTGCGGCGGGAGGGGGGCGACGGCCACCGGGCGGTCGGTGAGGGCCGTCAGCGCGTTGCGCTCCGCCTCGGTGTGCACGACCGCCGCGTCGACCGCCCGCAGCAGCAGCGCGGTGAGCAGCCGGTCGCCGGGGCGCGGTTCGTGCGGGACGGCGTTCGCGCAGATCGCGACGACCCGCGCACCGCGGTTTGCCGCGCGCGCGACCGCCCACAGCACAGGCGCCTGGATCGTCGTGTAGTGGACGACGACCAGCAGATCCGACGCTGCGGCCGCCCGGCCCACCCGCCACCCCCCGACCGGGTTGCGCCACGACAGCACGGGCTCCGCCGGGTACACGGCGCCCTCCGCGGCGGTGAGCGTCTGCGTCGGCAGCAGCCGGGTCGGCCCCTGGTGGGTCCAGGTCCGCACCCGGACCGCATGCCCCTCGGCCGCCAACCGGTGAGCGAGGTCGGTGACGAGCAGCGGTAGGCCCCCGCGCCACGGGTACGCCGGCCCGACGAGCGTGACGCGCATTCAGCGCCGTTTCCCGTGAAACACGCCCTCGATCCTCCCGCTCGCAGGCCCGTCACACCGCTGCGGCCACCGCCGTCCAGAAGTCCTCGAAGCCGTCGAGCGGGCCGGTCATGGCGCGCTGCGTCAGCAGCACGGCGACGGTGTCGCGCACCGGGTCGACGTATGCCGTGGTCCCGGTCCCGCCCGTCCAGCCCCAGCGGCCGGGCGCCTGCCACGGTTCGGCCGCCTCGACGTCCACCCCGGTGGCAAGGCCCCAGGACTCGCCGGCGCCGAGGAACACCCGCGCGGACCGCCGCTGCTGCGGGGTGAGGGCGTCCGCGGTCATCAGTGCGAACTCGTCCGCGGTCAGCACGGGCGCGCCGCCGTCGGCAAGTGCGCTGTAGAACCGCAGGACGTCCGGTGCGGTGGACACCAGTCCCGAGCCGAGCTCCTCGAACGGTGGAGGGACGGCGAAGGTGCCGTCCGGCGGGTCGAGCACGGCCAACCCGTCGAGGCGGGGCAGGTAGGCGGTCGCGAGCCGCGTGGGGTCCGACGCCTGGAAGCCCGTCGACGCCATGCCCAGCGGACCGGTGATCCGCTCGGCGACCAGGTCGGCCAGCGACCGTCCGGTGGCCCGCATCAGCAAGATGCCGAGCAGGTCGATGCCGGTCTCGTACATCCAGCCGGTACCCGGCTGGAAGGCCAGCGGCAGGCTCGCGACCCGGTCGACGAACTCGTCCGCCGAGACGTCGCGGTGCAGCGGGCTGCCGAACACACCGCGCTCGATCATCGCCGCCTGCAGGGGCGTCTGCTCCATGACGATGCCCCACCCGGAGGTGCCGGCGAGCAGGTCGCGGACGGTGATCGGCCGCGCGACGGGCACGGTGCGGTCGAGCGGGGCGTCGGGCGCCACCAGCACGCGCGGCTCCGCGGCCTCGGGCAGCCAATGGGCGACGGGCTCGTCGAGCGCGAGCACGCCGTCACGCACGAGGGCCAGGGTGAGCGCTCCGCCGATCGGCTTGGTGACCGACGCGATGCGGAACTGCGTGTCGTCGCGCATGGGTGGGTCGCCCGGTTCGGCGCCGGTGCGTCCGCTCGCGCGCAGGTGTTCCTGCCCGCGGACGCGCACCGCCGCGACGTACCCGGGCATGCGGCCGGCCTCGACCTGGGCGTCGAGCACCTGCCACACGCGCTCCACTCCGATGACGGTGCTGTCGATTTGTGGTGTCATGCGGTCCTCCGATCCGTTGTCCGGTCGACCGATCCGGCCGGTGGGAATCATCGGTTGCCTGCCGATCGCGGGTTTCACCGGATCTCGACCGGTCGTACCCGACCGGTGCCACCTCCGCCGCGGTCCGTCACCGTCTTCGGCACGCTGTCTCTCGTTGGGGTCGTAGTGCTTGACCTGGCGTTCCACGCCGTCCACCCCCTCGTTTGGTCGCATAGGTGGACAGATGGACGCGCTTTCGCGCGCTGGGAAAGAGGTGCACGGCGTGCCTGCCCTGGTACTGGCGGTTCCGCGGTCGAGGGCGGTGTCGGTGATCGGTGCCCTGCGGACCTGCGGTTCTGGCCTGCGCCGGTTCGGCCGCACCCCCGGCCCGGGCCTGTTGGCCACGGCGTTGGCGCTCGCGGCCTGCACGAGCTCGTCCGCGCCCCCACAGCCGCAGACAGCTCGCGTCGAGCGGACGACCGTCTACACCGCGGTGTCGTCGTCGGGTGCGCTGTCGGCGTCGAGCGAGCAGAACCTCGGCTTCCTCCGTGGCGGCCGGCTGACGGCCGTCAACGTTCAGGTGGGCGACCGGGTGACTGCCGGGCAGGTGCTCGCGACCCTGGACGACGGCCCGGCGCGCCGGACACTCGAGCAGCAGCAGGCCCAGCTCGACGCGCAGCGGGCGGTGCTCGCCCGGCTCGTCAACAGCACGGCCGTGCCGGGCGCGCAGAACTCCGTCCAGCAGGCTCAGGCGATCCTCGACGCCACCGAGGACCAGGTGCAGGCGACCCTCGATGCCGACGATTCGGCGGTGAACCGCGCGGAGAAGCAGCTCGACTTCGACGAGGACGCCCGCGACAACGCCCAGGACCAGCTCGACGCGGACGAGGCGGCGTGCGGTACGTCGACGGGCGCGGGGAACGCGACTACCGGGACGTTCACACTGCCGTTCTCGGCCGCGTCCACGAACCCGACGACGAGCCCGACCACGGGCAGCGGCACGGGGACGTCAGCCTCGGACGACGCCGCGGCCGTGGAGGACCCTGACGACGCCGAGCGCGAGACCGTGCACAGGGCCTGGCACGGGCGGATGGGCGCGAAGTCGACCGGCACGACCCCGACCGGCACGGGTGGGACGTCGACGGGCACCGGCACCGGGGGAACCGGAGGCACGGCGTCGCCGGGGACGTTCTCCGCCCTCACCGCGCCGGTCGACCCCATCGGGTCCGGTACCTGCAGCCGCATCCCCTCCGACCAGTCCGCGCTCGCGGCGGCCGATCGCCAGGTCGTCGCCAGCCGCACCGCCCGGGACGCGGCGCGCCAGAGGCGGGACGTCGACGCGGCCGCGGGCCAGGTGTCGATCGAGAACGCGCGGCAGGGGGTCGTCACCGCGCAGAACAGCCTCGACTCGGCCGCCACCGACCGGCCGTCGACCCTCGCCCAGCAGCAGGCGGTGATCGCCGGGCAGGATGCGGTCGTGCGTCAGGCGCAGCAGGACGTCGAGGAGACGATCCTCCGGGCGCCGGTCGACGGAACCGTGTCGGCACTCAACGGGGCGGTCGGCGAGTACGTCGCGGCCAGCTCGGGGACCAGCGCCCTGGCCCCGGGCAGCGCGGCGGCGATCCCGGGCACGGGTGGCGCGTCGACCGAAGCGGCCGCCTCGGCCGTCGCCCGGCCGGGCGGGACGCAGTTCCTCGTGCTGGACGGCATCGACACCTTCCAGGTCGTCGTCCCGTTCGAGGAGTCCGACGCGGCGCGGATCACGGCGGGCCAGAACGTGGACGTCACATTCGACGCCATCCCCGACCTCACCCGCCACGGCACCGTGCTCGCGGTGGCCCCGGCCGCGACGGCCTCGTCCGGAGTGATCGGCTACTACGTCACGGTGCTGCTCACCGAGACCGACCCGCGGCTGCGCGACGGGCAGACGGCCCAGGCCGCGGTCCACACGGACGAGCTGCGCGACGTCCTGGCCGTGCCGAACTCCGCGGTGCACCGGGCGGGCGGGCAGACCACGGTGACGGTGGTGGGCGCCGGCGGTGTCCAGCGCAGGGTGCCGTTCCAGGCGGGGGTCGTCGGGGACCAGCTGACGCAGGTCGTGTCCGGCCTGACGGTGGGGGACGAGGTCGTGGTCGGCGACCGGCGGTAGGTCGCGGACCCGGCGTGCCCCGGTCGTCAGTTCGTCGGGGGGCGGAGGAGTAGCCGCTGGTGCACCGAGGTCTTGGTCGACTCGGGGAGCCTGACCGCCATGGCGTCATCCTGACAGCCACCGGTTCGGGTCGAGGGCTCGCGTCGCTGTCCTGTCGCCCCTGTCCTCGCGCCGCTGTCCGGTCGCCGCTCGGGTCGCGTGGGAGGTGTCACGTTGGACCTTCACACACACCGACCTGCACGCTCCTCGACCCTTGTGGGCGATGCTCACCGCCACCGCCACCGCCACCGCCACCGCCACCGCCACCGCCGGCGCCTACACGTGGCTGACCCGGCTGGCCCGCGGTCTGGCAGGGCCCCATCCCCGCCTCCCTCGCGCGGGAGGCGGCCGCCGACGGGGTGTGGCGCCGGCTGGTTACCGACGCCCTGTCGGGCACCCTCTTCGACCACGGCCGCACCACGTACCACCCACCGGCCGGGCTCGCCGATCACGTCCGCGCCCGGGACATGCACCGCAGGTTCCCCGGCTGCCGCAAGAGAGCCGCCGACGCCGAGTTGGATCACATCACCGCCTGGTCCGACGGCGGCACCACCAGCGAACCCAACCTCGCCGCCACCTGTACTCACCACCACCGGCTGAAGACCCATGCCGATGGCTGGCGCCTCCACGCCGACCCCGATGGCAGCCTCATCTGGACCACCCCGACCGGGCGTCGGCACACCACCGCGCCCCACGACCACCGGCCCGACCCGATGCCTGAGCCGCACTGTGCAGAACTCGACGCCGAGCACGGGCAACCGCGCCACCACGACCATCCTGATCCGGATCCACCGCCCTTCTGACCGACCGGCGCGAATGGTGAGGTCTGCGGCTCACGGCTTCGTCGCTCGCACGACCACGGCCGGCATCGGGACCCGGACGGCGTCGCCCTCGTCATGCGCCGCCACCCTCTCCCGCACCGAGCGCCGCGCGACGGCGATCGCCGGGTGGTCCGCGCGGGCTCGGCGGAGCTGCTCGGCCGAGAAGTCCAGACCGATCGCCGACGCACGGCGACGCGCGGCCGCCGCCACCGCGGCGACGATCCCGGCTCCGGCCGGACGGGCGACCGTCGGTGGCCGGTGCCTCGGCTGGCGTTCAGCCGGGGAAGGCGAAGAACTCCAGGGCGATGTTGTCCGGGTCGCGGAAGGAGACGCCGTTGCCGTAGTGCGCCTTCTTCACCCCGCCGTGCGGGATACCGAGCTCGTCCAGCTTCGACGCCCACTGCTCGAGTTCCGCCGTCGAGCCGGCGGCGAACGAGATGTGGTCCAGCCCGGTTCGTTCTTCGTTCGCGGGGTCACCGCTCTCGCGGCCCTGGTGGGTGTGTAGGCCGAAGAGTATGCCGCCGTCCAGCGCGAACACGGTGTGGTGGAAGCGGCCGCCCTCCTCGTCTTCGTCGAGGACCGGTTCGGCACCGAACAATGCCGAGTACCAGCGCGTGCTGCGCTCGAGGTCGGTGACGGTGATGGCGACGTGCTGCAGACCGGGGAAGGCCACTGCTTGGCTCCTCGCGTGTGGTGACCGTGGGACGGTTCCAGGCTTACCGCACCCGCCCGGCCGTGGGAACGGTGTAAACCCCATCATGCGAACGCCGAGATCCCCGTGATGTCGCGGCCCACCAGCAGCGCCTGGATGTTGTCGGTGCCCTCGGAGGTGTGCACCACCTCCATGTCGGTGAGGTTGCGGGCGACGTGGTTCTCCAGGAGCAGGCCGTTGCCGCCGAGGATGTCGCGGGCGTCCGGGCAGATCTGGCGCGCCTTGCGAGCGTGGTTCAGCTTCGCCAGCGACGCCATCGGCCCGGTCCAGCGGCCCTGCTCCTGCAGCTCTGCCATCCGCGGTGAGCACCCGGGTGGCGTCGCGGAACGAGTGTGCCCCGGCGAGCTTGTCGTCCAGCGGGACCCGGACGTTGCGCAGGGTCACGTCCGGCTGCCACACGGCCCGCTTGAGCAGCTCGTCGAGCACGTAGTAGTCGGGAGTCATGACCGCTCCTCGTACGTGTAGAAGCCCTTCCCGGTCTTCCGGCCCAGGTCGCCGCGCTCGACCAGCTCGGTGACGGTGCGGCTGGGCAGGTCGCGCGGGTCGCCGGTGACGGCGTGGCGGGCGAGCTTGGCGTGGTAGCCGATGTCGATCCCGGTGAGGTCCATGAGCTCGAACGGGCCCATCGGGTAGCCCAGCGCGGTACGGCAGGCGGTGTCGATGTCCTCGACCGAGGCGATCCCGTTCTCCAGCAGGAAGATCGCCTCGTCGCGGACGGCACCGAGGATCCGGTTGGCGACGAACCCCGGGATCTCCTTGTGCAGCACGACCGGCTCCTTGCCGAGCCGGCCGGCCAGGTCAGCGACCGCCTCGACGGTCGCCTCGTCCGCGCCGAGCACCTCGACGCAGCGCATCACCAGCGCCGGGTTGAAGAAGTGCATGTTGGCGACGCGGTCCGGGCGCCCGGTGGCGTCGGCGAGCTGCGACGACATGATCGCCGACGAGTTCGTGGTGAGGATCGCGTGCGGCGGTGCGAGCTTGTCGATGCGGGCGAAGACCTCCCGCTTCACGTCCAGCTTCTCGACGGCCGCTTCGATCACGAGGTCCGCGGTCGACGCGGCCGCGTCGAGGCCCGTGCTGAATGTGAGCCGGCCGAAGGCGGCGTCGACGTCGTCGCGGGTGCGGCGGCCCTTCGCGACGTCCCGATCGAGCCGCGAACGCAGGGACGCCTCCGCGTGCGCCAGCGCGTCGTCGGTGAGGTCGGTGACGGTGGTGTCGTGGCCGGCGAGTGCGCAGACCATGGCGATCTGCGCGCCCATCGTACCGGCGCCGACGACGAGAATCCTCTCCATCGTCAGACCTCCGTGAACGCGGGCGCATCTCCAGGAAGGCGCTCGCCGTCCGCGGGCGTGGAGAGCAGTGCCTGGGTGTCCATCACGCACCCCCGAACGCGGCGATACCGGTGATCGCCCGACCCATGATCAGCGTGTGCACCTCGTCCGTGCCCTCGTAGGTGCGGACGCTCTCGAGGTTGTCGGCGTGCCGCAGCGGCGAGTGCTCCAGCGTGACGCCGTTGCCGCCGAGGATCGTGCGCGCCGCGCGGCAGATCGCGATGGCCTCGCGCACGTTGTTGAGCTTGCCGAACGAGATCTGCTCGGGACGCAGCTTGCCGGCGTCCTTGAGCCGCCCCGTCTGCAGCGCGACGAGTACGCCCTTCTGGATCTCCATCACCATGTCGACGAGCTTCTGTTGCGTGAGCTGGAACGATGCGATCGGCGTGCCGAATTGGCGGCGCTCCAGGGCGTAGCGCAGTGCGGCCTCGTAGGAGTCGCGGGCCGCGCCCATCGCCCCCCACATGATCCCGTAGCGGGCCTCGTTGAGGCAGGAGAACGGGCCCTTGAGGCCGCGGGCGCTGGGCAGCACCGCGTCGGCGGGCAGCCGGAGGCCGTCCAGGGCGATGTCGCACTGGATCGACGCGCGCATCGACAGCTTCGGCTCGATCAGGGTGGCGGTGAAGCCATCCGCCGCGGTGGGGACCACGAAACCCCGGATGCCGTCGTCGGTCTGCGCCCAGATGATCGCGACATCCGCGATCGAGGCCAGGCCGATCCAGCGCTTCGCGCCGGACAGCACCCAACCGTCCCCGTCCCGCACGGCGCGAGTGGCCATGCTCGCGGGGTCGCTCCCCGCGTTCGGCTCGGTCAGCCCGAAGCAGCCGATCAGCTCGCCCGCAGCCATGCCCGGCAGCCACCGCTGCTTCTGCTCGTCCGAGCCGAACTTCGCGATGGCGCTCATCGCCAGCGAGCCCTGTACCGACACGAACGTCCGGATGCCGGAGTCGCCGGCCTCCAGCTCCATCGCGGCCAGGCCGTACTCGACGGCCGAACGGCCGGCGCAGCCGTACCCGGACAGGTGCATGCCGAGCAGGCCGAGCGCGGCCATCTCCTTCGCCAGCTCGCGTGGGAAGGTCGCCGTGGCGTACCACGAGGCGATGTTCGGGCGGATGCGCTCGCCGACAAAGGCGCGGACGCGGTCGCGCAGGGCCAGCTCCTCGGGTGTGAGGAGGCCGTCCAGGTCGAGGTAATCGTTTGCCAAGGTCATCGTGTCCTCCTCAGGCGGCCTCGAACAGGACGGCGATGCCCTGTCCGACGCCGATGCACATGGTTGCCAGGGCGCGCCGGGCGCCGCACCGCGGCGGCGCCGTCGTTGATGCCCGACGAGTTCCCGGCCGTGACGATGCCGTCCGGGAACAGCGGCCGCAGCCGACCCAGCGCCTCCACCGAGGTGGCGTGCGGGTGCTCGTCGACGCCCACCCGCACGGGATCCCCGTTGCGCTGCGGCACGGGCACCGGCTCGATCTCCCTGGCGAGCCGCCCCCCGGCGATCGCCTTCGCCGCCCGCTCCTGGGAGCGCAGCGCGAAACAGGTCCTGGTCGGCCCGCGCGATCCCGTGCCGCTCGGCCACGATCTCGGCGGTCTCCGGCATCGCGTGGGTTCCGTACCGCTCGCGCATCACCGGGTTGTCGAACCGCCACCCGATCGTCGTGTCGTACACCTCGGCGGTGCGCGACCACGCCGTGCCGGCCTTGGGCAGCACCATCGGCGCGCGGGTCATGCTCCCCACGCCGCCGTCGATGACCAGGTCCGCCTCGCCGGTTCGCACCGTCCGGGCCGCGATCGCCACCGCGTCCAGGCCCGAGCCGCAGAGCCGGTTCACGGTCGTGCCCGGCACGTCGACCGGCAGGCCCGCGAGCAGCACCGCCATGCGGGCGACGTTGCGGCCGTCCTCGGCGGCCTGGTTCGTGCAACCGAGCACGACGTCGTCCACGGCGGCCCAGTCGACCGACGGCAGTCGCCGGGTCAGCGCGCCGACCGCGTGGGCGGCCAGGTCGTCCGGGCGGACGGGAGCGAGCGCGCCGCCGTAGCGGCCGAAGGGAGTTCGGACCCCGGCCACGAGATACGCGGTGCTCATCGCACTCCCTCGCTTCGCTCGGTCGGCGCTGCGCGAAGCGCTGTGACACTGATTCGCTCGCTGCGCGCGCTCATCGCAGCATGTCCCTCAGCTCGAACTTGCGGATCTTGCCGCTGGGGGTGCGGGGAAGCTCCGGAAGCAGCTCCAGCCGCTCGGGCCAGTACTGCCGGGCTACGCCCTTCTCGGCGAGGAACGCGCGCATGTCGTCCATCGTCAACCCTGGCACGCCCGACTTCAGGACGACGACCGCGCAGGCTCGTTCCTGCAACCGCGGGTCCGGCAGGACCACCGGCGAGGTCCGGGTCTGGTACCGCGGCCTGCGCGGCGCGGCCCTGGACCGCGCGGTGGACCGGCTAGCGGCGACGCTCATGATGCTCGTCGGGGAGCGGCCGACGGCTGACTGCCGATCGGGAGGGGCCGGGTGGCGGTCGACACCCGGTGCGTCGGAGGCAGACCCTGGGACGCGCCGGCCGCGAGCCGGGCCGACGAGCAAGGAGGCAGCGATGGCGCGCTCTCCGCAGGAGATCTTCGGTCATCACGGCAAGGCACTGATGGAGGGCGACCTGGACGAGATCATGGTCGACTACGGCCCTGACTCGGTCTTCATCACGCCGGGCGGCGTGCTGCGCGGCGAGGATCAGATCCGGCAGGCGTTCAGTGGGTTGCTCGCCGACCTGCCCGCGGCGAAGTGGGACGTGCCGACCCAGATCTTCGAGGGCGACGCCCTGCTGATCGAGTGGACTGCGGAGTCGGCCGCGGCCACGGCGAAGGACGGGATCGACACCTTCGTCTTCGACGGCGACCTGATCCGGCTCCAGACTGTCCGCTAGCACGCTGGAACAGGTGTCCTAGCAGGGCCGGCCGGTGCGCCCCCGCCTCACGGGCGCGCTGTGGTAGTTCCTGCGGGGCTGAGCAGCAACAGCGCGCCCTTCAGGCGGGGGCGGCAGGGGTTCAATCTGGTCATCGAGCATCGAGCATCGAGCCCGAAAGGGGTGCGCCATGGACCGGCCGGACTGGAAGGCCGCGCTGGGCGAGGCGTTCACGCAGGCCGTGTCCTACCTGGACGGGCTGCCCGAGCGGCCGGTCCACCCCGCCGCCGACCTTGGGCAGCTGCGCGCGGCGCTCGGCGGCCCGCTGCCCGAGCGGCCGCTCGACGCGCGGGATGTGGTCGCGGACCTGGCCGCGGCGGCCGGTCCCGGGGTGATCGCGTCGGGCAGCGGCCGGTTCTTCGGCTTCGTCGTCGGAGGCGCAACGCCCGCGGCGCTGGCCGCCGACTGGATGGCCTCCGCTTGGGACCAGAACGCGGGCCTGTACGTCCTGGGGCCGGCCGCGGCCGTCGTCGAGGAGGTCGCGGGCGGTTGGGTGGCCGACCTGCTCGGCCTGCCGCCGCAGGCGTCGGTCGGCTTCGTGACCGGCGCGCAGATGGCCAACGTCACCGGGCTGGCGGCCGCGCTGCACGCCGTGCTCGGCCGCGCCGGATGGGACGTCAGCTCGGCCGGATTGTGGGGTGCACCGCGGGTCCGCGTGCTTGCGGGCGAGCAGCGGCACGGCACCGTCGACCGGGCGCTCCGCTTCCTCGGCGTCGGCACCGCGGCGATCGAGCCGATCCCCGCGGATGCCCAGGGGCGGATGCGGGTGGACGCGCTCGCCGAAGCGCTCGACGACCGCCCGGCGATCGTGTGCGCGCAGGTCGGCAACGTCAACACTGGCGCCGTCGACGCGGTCGGGCAGATCAGCGACATCGCCCACCGGCACGGCGCGTGGGTGCACGTCGATGGCGCGTTCGGGCTGTGGGCGGCGGCGAGCCCGCGGCTGCGGCCACTGCTGGACGGCGTCGGGCGGGCGGACTCGTGGGCGACGGATGCGCACAAGTGGCTCAACGTGCCCTACGACTGCGGCCTGGTCTTCTGCGCCGATCCGCAGGCACACCGGGCCGCGATGGGCGTGCGGGCGGGCTATCTCGTGCACGGGTCGGCGGGGGAACGCGACGCCCTCGACCACAATCCCGAGCACTCCCGGCGCGCCCGCGGGTTCGCCGTGTACGCGGCGCTGCGCGCGCTGGGGCGCGGCGGGGTCGCCGATCTGGTCGAGCGCAGCTGCGCGCTGGCGCGCCGGTTCGCCGACCAGCTCGGCGCGACCTCGGGGGTGACGGTCCTGAACGACGTGGTGCTCAACCAGGTGCTGGTGCGCTTCCCCGCAGGATCGGACAGAGACTCCGACGACCTGACCCGTGCGGTGGTGGAGCGGGTCCAGCAGGACGGGACCTGCTGGATGAGCGGCACCGTGTGGCAGGGGCGAGCCGCGATGCGGATCTCGGTGTCGAACTGGTCGACGGACGAGGCGGACGTCGACCGGTCGGTCGCGGCCATCCTGCGGTGTGCGCGGGAGGTGGCCTGACCGGCCTCAGGCCACGAGCCGGAGCCCGCTCGGCGCGGCCTCCTGGACCGCCCGCTCCGCCGCCGCGACCACCGCCCGCCACCGGTCGTCCGACGGCGTCGTGGCGCCGAAGCGGGCGGCTCCGTCACGCGCGTAGGCCACGGCGGTGAGCACGTCGCGCAGCGGGCCGGGGGCCAGCGCGGCGACGCTCGACCGGAACAGGTCGCGGTGGTCGGCCAGGTCGGTGACGACGGTGGTGGGGTACATGGGAGGCCTCCGGGGACGGGCACTGTCCGGCGTGTTAAGCCTCCGGAAGGAGCGCGGTGGCGTCCGTGAAATACGACATCCACCGGCGTGTCGTTGTCAGTCCAGGTCGGCCTGCCACAGGTCGGGGCCGAACACCTCGTACTGGATGTCGCGCGGCGACACCCTGCGCTCGAGCAGGCGGCTGCGGACGAACTGCATGAACGGCAACGGCCCGCACAGGTAGTAGGTGGCATCCTCGGGGAGGTCGACCGCGCCGGGGTCCATCGTGCCGTCGTACACGCCGTCGAGCGGCTCGATGGTCTGGGCGCCCTTCTCGTACCAGACGTGCAGCGCGGCGTTTCTCAACGCGAGCACGTCGGTGACCACCTGGCGGCGCAGCGCGAACGACGCCTCGTCGACGTCGGCGTGCAGCAGCGTGATCGAGAGCCCGGACTTCGCCGCGACGAGGTGGGAGACCATGCCGGCCATCGGGGCGATGCCGATGCCGGCGCTGCAGAACACGACCGGGCGCCCCGCGTCGTCGAGGACGACGTCGCCGTACGGCAGCGACATCGTGAGCTGATCGCCGACGTCGACCGTGTCGTGCAGCAGCGTGGACACCTCGCCGTCCGGCTCGCCCGGGTTGGTGACCCGCTTGACCGAGAAGTGGCGGTGCTCGCCGTCGTCGGCGTGGGTGAGGCTGTACTGGCGCGGCTGGTGCACGCCGTCGGGCATGAGGACCTTGACGGTGACGTACTGGCCGGGCAGCGAGGTCTTGACCAACCGGTCGTCGATGCGGCGGACGACGAAGGTGACGACCTCGGCGGTTTCACGGATCTTGCTCTCCACCTGCCACGGCCGCCACACGGTCTCCGGGCGCACGCCGCGGGCGCTGTAGAGGCCGCGCTCCTGGTTGATCAGCGCGTTCGCCATCAGCCAGTAGACCTCGTCCCACGCGGCTGCGACCTGCGGGGTCACGGCGTCGCCGAGGACATCGACGATCGCCCACATCAGGTTGTCGTGCACGATCCGGTACTGGTCGGCGCGAATGCCCAGCGACGCGTGCTTGTGTGCGATGCGCCGGAGCAGGCTCTCCGGCGTACGGGGCGGGGTCTCCAGCAGCGCGGTCGCGAAGGTAGCGACGGAGCCGGCCAGCGACTGCTGTTGCTCCCCGCGGGCCTGGTTGCCGCGGTTGAACATGCCGTCGAGCAGCTCGGGGTGGGCGGCGAACATGCGCGGGTAGAAGCGGCGGGCGATCTCCCCGATGTTCGTGCCTACCGCCGGTAGCGTCGCCTCGACGACAGAACGGCTCGCATCAGAGAGCATCGTGGCCTCCTCGGCACGTGGTGGGACCATGTCGGCACACCGCGCACCGGCCCGGCAACCGGCGACGAGGAACCGATGACGAAGGTCCGGGACCAACGTCCTGCGAGGTGACCGGCGCAGAGCATCAGCCCCGCGCCGACCAGCCGCCGTCGGAGGCGATCACCTGGCCCGTCACCCACGCCGCCTCGTCGCCCACCAGCCACGCCACCAGCCGGGCGGTGTCGGTCGGTGTGCCCCAGCGCCGTCCGGGGTTCGCGGCGGCGACCGCCGCCCGTAGCGCGTCGTCGGCGTACCCGGTGTCGTTCGGGCCGGGGTTCACGCAGTTGACCGTGATGCCGCGGGGCATGAGGTGGGCGGCCACGCTGCCCGTGAGCTGGTGCAGCGCGCCCTTCGACGCGATGTAGGGCAGCTCGTCGGGCATCGCGCCGTGGTACTGGCCGGAGGTGAAGAACAGGATGCGCCCGCCGGGTCGGCCGTCGTGCTGGGCGGCGAACGCCTGCGCCAGCAGCAGGCTGCCGCGGGTGTTGACGGCGTGGCAGCGGTCGAGCTCGTCCGCGGTCAGCTGTTCCAGGTTCTGGGCGGCGCTGCGGGCGTGGTTCGCGACGACGACGTCGACGTGCCCGAACGCCCGGCGGGCTGCCGCGACGACCCGGGCGGGGGCGTCGGGGTCGACCAGGTCGGCGCTGACGTGCTCGGCACTGCCGCCGCCCGCCCGGATCTCGGCGACGACGGCGTCGGGGCCGCTCGGGTCGGCGCCCCAGGGCTGCTCGGCATCGTGCGGAACCCAGGAGTGTACGACGACGGCGGCGCCGTCGCCGGCCAGCCGACGGGCGATCGCGGCACCGATCGCGATCCGCCGCCCGACCCCGGTGACGAGGGCGACCCGACCCTCGAGCGGGCGGATCATCACGCCTTCCTCGCCGCGTGCAGCACATTCGCAGCCTACGAGGGGCCGCCCGGCGCCGCGTGGAGCTCTCGAGGGCTCCACGCGGCGGACCTACCGGACGGGCTTCAGGGTCGGCGGGGCCCCGATCCCTGCGGGTTCGCGGGCGGCCCCTGCGGGCTCGCGGGCGGTCCGTCGAACTGGCGGGGTGGTCCGTCGAACTGGCGGGGTGGTCCGTCGAACCGGCGGGGCGGCCCGTCGGTACGCACCGCTGCGCAGTAGCGGTTGTCGCGCCACTGGTGCTGCCACTCGAAGCGGTGCTGCCGCCGGTTCCACACCCGCTCGTCCCAGTGGCCACCGCGGCGGCCGTCGTCCCAGCGCCAGTTCCGGCCCGTGTGGGCCGGCTTGCACCACCACGACGACGGGCGGGCGGTCGCGACGGTCACCGTCGTCGACGCTGTCGCGACGGTCTCCGCCGACGCCGCCGGTGCCGCTACCGCGGCCAGACCGAACGCGACGGTCGCCGACGCGACCATCACGCCGATTCTTTTCGACAGGGCATTCATCGAATCCCTCCTCGAATGCGAGCGAGTGAAACATGTCGTGCTGCATTTCGAGCGACGCTGGCCGTGCATTACCGCCATTTTCGGGAGAGGTATCGAACGTGTTCGGGACGGGGCAAGGTATTCCCTGGTGGACGGCGGGACGGCGCATTTCGCCATTCCTTCGGGTTCACCCCGGAGAGAGACAGTCGTTGACAGGCGGATGGTGCCCGTGGACCACGCCGCGTCGTCCTGACGGGTGATCGCAGCGTCTCCGGCGGCGCCGGATAGCGTCCCGACGTGTCGTTGCGCAGATCGACGCTCGTCGCGGGCGCCGTCCTCATCGGGATCGTCGCCGGAGCCGCGGGATCCGGGACCGCGGGCCGGATCCTCGACTCGAGGCCGGCGGTCTCCGCGCCCTCGACGGTGACGGCGGCGCCGCCGGTCGCGCCCCCCACGACGGCTGCACCGGTCGTGCGCAGCGTGTTCGACACCGGTGTGACCACTCCGCACGACGATGACGACGGCCTGTGGCTGTCTTGGTCGCTGGCCGACAGCGCGGAGGACCGGAGGGTCGGCTCGGCGAACAGCAGCACCGAGCGGACGGACGCCGAGTCGAGCATGAAGGCGTGGATCACCACCGACTTCCTGCGCATCGCGGGCGACCGGGGGCGCAGCATCCGGGCGAGCGACCGGGCCGACATCGACGCCGCGATCCGCCGCAGCGACGACGAGGCCGCGGAGCGGCTCTACCGTCGCTCGGGCGCGGACCAGGTACTGCGCGACCTGAACTCGGTCTGCGGTGTAGCGGTCACCACGACGAAGCGCGGGTACTGGTCGTACGCCCAGATCACCGCGACCGACGCCACCACGATGCTCGACTGCGTCCTCGACAAGGCACCGAGCTACCCCGGCGGTGACGAGATCGTCACCGACCTGCGCAGCGTCGAGCCCGACGACGCCTTCGGCATTCCCCAGGCACTGCCCGCCGGGACGACGTTCGCGGTGAAGAACGGGTGGACGGCGCATTCGGCGACCGGGAAGTGGAACGTCAACTGCGTGGCGGCGTGGGACCACTACACCCTCGCGGTGCTCCTCCGGTACCCGATCGCGCGGAAGCTGGACTACGGCGCGGACGTGTGCCGGGATGTCACGACGACCCTGCTCGCCCGCCTCGACTGACAGACGGGGATGGCCCGTAGGGACGAGCCACCTCGCCGACCAGCGGTGCCAGCGTGAGGGCCAGGTGCAGCCGAAGACGGTCCTGACCGTCGGCGAGGTCGAGACCCGTCAGGGCTTGGATGCGCTGCAGCCGGTAGTAGAGGGTCTGGCGGTGCAGGGCCAGCTCAGCGGCGGCGCGCTGCACGTTGCCGGCGTGGTCGAGGTAGGCGGCCAGGTCGGGCCGCGCGAGGAGGGGCTCAGTCTACGACGACAGCGAGTACGCCGCCACCCTCGACCTCGTCGACCTGACCAGCCCGTACGCGCTGACCGGGGCCGTCTTCGCGACGGACCTGGCCGCGGTCGAGCGGGCCCACCGGGCCCTGCGGCACGCCGCGGGCAACTTCTACGTCAACGACCGGCCCACCGGCTCGATCGTCTCCCGCCAGCCCTTCGGCGGCAGCCGGGCGTCGGGCACGAACGACAAGGCCGGCTCGACGCTGAACGTCCAGCGCTGGACGAGCCCGCGGGCGATCAAGGAGACCTTCGACGCCCCCGTCGGCCATACGTGCCCGCACCAGCTTTCCTGAGCCAGTTGCCCGGCTCCGATCGACCGACTGACTTGAGCTCGCAGGGGCGCACGGAACCGGATCGATGTGCTCTCAGCGCCTGAGAGGCGCGCCATTGCAGTTTTGCTGCCCCTGCATAGCAATGGTGCGCCTTTGAGGGGTGTGGACGGCGGGTCTTGCGTGATCAGGTGCCACCAGGGCTCTACCGCCTGGGCGCGGACCAGGTCCTGCGGGACCGGGTGAGCTCGTGCACACCCCGGGCCGGTCGTGCACACCTCACGCCGTCTGCACCGCGGTGCCGAGGTGGGCACCCCGACGGCAGGTTTGCACGAGCGGTCCGGCGCCTCTGCCCGTTCGGTCGCCCTCGCCTCCTTCCGAGCGGTGGCCGGGGCCGGGTATAAAGCGGCATGCCGCACGAGCGCGCGACCGCACGCGCGGGTCGCGACGTCCGCCCGGCCACGCCCGCCCGGGCGGCCCCGGTGCACCGCCTGCTCGGGCTGCAGGCGGCGGCCGGCAACCGGGCCGTCAGCCGGCTGATCTCCGATCCGTCGGTGCAGCGGTGCGGCGGCGAGACCCACGCGGGCTGCCCGTGCGCGGAGGAGCCGGTCCAGCGCGCGGACCTGACCGAGCCCGGGCTCGAGGGCGCGTCGCTGCGCCAGCCGGCTGAATCCGGTCCGGGGCCGGGAGCGCCTTCCGGTCAGGGGCCGAAGACGCTCACCTCACCGCGCTTCGTCGGCGACGCCACGCTCGAGGCCTGCCTGAACGACCGGGCCCGGCTCGCCCAGGGCGACGTGAGCCGGTCCACCGCGAGGATCCAGCAGGCCCTGATCGACCTGGGGCACGACCTCGGCCCGACTGGCGCCGACACGGTCTACGGGGCGCGGACGGCGGCCGCGGTCCGGGCCTTCAAGGCGAAGGAGAACCTCGGCTTCACCCAGTTCGGGGACGTCGGCCCCGGCACCATGACCCGGCTGGACGAGCTGTTCCCGGGCGAGCTACCGGAGTGCCCCATCCTCGGCCCGACGACGGAGACGGAGGCGGGGTCGGCCGACGCGGCAGCACCGGGCGACGCGCCGGCACCGGCCGATGATCGGCAGGCGGCCGCTGGCGGTGCGTTCGCCTTCGCCGACGGCGACGCCGGGCAGGTCCGTGCGGGCACGCCGGTGGGTCTGGCGTTCGCCATCCCGGGCCTGCTCTGCCAGATCAAGCCCCCGCCCACGCCGCGACCCGACCCGCTCCCGCAGCGCTTCGGGGACATCCAGGCGACCACCCGGGCGGCGCTCACGCTCGACACGAGCCGCCGCGACCAGGCGACCATGGACGCGGGCTACACGATCTTTGGTGGCACGGCCAAGAAGACCGGCAACCTCGGCAGCACGACGGCCATCTTCGGCGACGGCGTCCCGCAGGGGACGACGGACCCGGAGAAGGACATCCGCGACGGCCTGGTCAACGTGGCCTCCCTGCTCATCACAGCCCAGCCGTCGGGCCTGCCGGTCGGGACCACGACCACGGTGACCATCAACGACGTACCGGGGCGTAAGGACAGGACCGGCAAACCGATCACCCAGCCGGGTGGCATGTTCCGGTTCACGCACCTGCAGCTCACCCAGGGGCCGCACCTGTTGATCGAGCGGATCGGCGATGTGACGTTGCGGGCGCCCGGCGCGGGCACCGCGACGACGGCGGCCGCATTCGCCACCGCGTTCGCCGCCGAGGGCTTCACGCTGGTGCTGACCTCCCCGGCGCCCGGAGCGCCGGGGGTCACGGCGTACAGCGCCGCCGAGATCCGGCTGCTGGACCAGGGCCTGCGCCGGCACGGCGCCGCCACGCTGGCGCGGATCAACGGGACCCGCTTCGACCGGAGCAGCGCTTCGCAGCTCGGCAGTGAGGAGGGCTCCTACACCCCGGCCACCCGCACGATCAACATGGTGGCCAAGGCCTTCTCCGGGACCGCGCTCGCCCACGGGGGCTTCACCGCCGGGCAGTTCACCCTCAATCACGAGGTCGGCCACGCGCTCGCCGACCAGGACCCGGCGGTGATGCCGCTGTTCACCAGGGCAGCGACCGGCTCGGCGCCGATCAGTGACGTCGGCAAGAAGAACGCGGAGGAGAACTTCGCGGAGTGCATCGCGCTGCTCGCGGTCGACCGCAACCAGCTGCAGGCGATGCGCCCGGCGATCTTCAACCTCCTCAACGCCCGTTACCCCTAGTAGCCTGAGCAGGCTCTCCACGATCTGTCCGGCCCGGATCACCCGGGTCCCAGGGCCTCGCCGATCATCTGCAGGGCGCCGGGCAGGTCGTCGACCCGCACCACCCCGCCGGGCAGCGCGCTGCCCTGCCAGCCCGGGCCTGCGGCCACCAGGAGGTCGGTCGGCGGCAGCGCGGCCAGCACGCCCGGATCGGCGAGCACGGGGAGCAGCGCGAGCAGCATCACGACGGAGGGTCGGCCGCGTTCGATCGCATGGACGAGCGCGCTGGTCGGGGTCGCCGCGCCCAGCAGGGTCGTCGCGATGCCGTGCTGGTCCAACGCCGTGGCGAGCGCGACGAGTGGGAGGTCGTGCTCCTCCAACGGAACGCAGGCCAGCATGACCGTGGGCGGACCGGGTGCAGCGGTCGGTACCGTCGCCTCGAGTGTGGCTGCGGCGATGTGGGACAGGAGGTGCTCGACCGCGATCCCGTGGGGCAGCTCGCTCCACCGGTCACCGATCGCGCCGAGCACCGGCCGCAGCACGTCGTCCCAGGTCCGCTCCACCGGGTGGGTCGCGAGATGGTCGCGGAGCAGGCTCCGACACGACGGCCCGTCGAGGTCGAGCGCGGCCGCGGCGATCAGGTGGGAGGCCGGATCGGCCTCGGGCGGCAGGTCGAGACCGTGTTCGGCCGGGCGGAGGACCACCCGCGCGGCCTCCGCGGTCGGCAGGCCCTGGGCGACGAGCTGCTGCACGGCACGCAACCGGGCGACGTCCTGCGGGCTGTAGCGACGGTGGCCGCCGGGGGACGACCGGCTGGCGCTGAGCCCGTAGCGGCGCTGCCAGACCCGCAACGTGGCTGTGGACAAGCCGGTCAGCCGCGCCACCTCGGAGATGGCGAGGGCGACGGGCCGGTCACCGCTGGTCGCGGGCATGGGACACATCATGGACCGCCCCCCTCGACGCGTGGACGCCGGGCGCGCAAACTTGTACTAAAGCTGGACAACAATTGGTCGGACGTCAGTACACTCCTCGACCGGAGCGAAGTGCCCGAACCGGGGCCCGGCACCGGAGGGGTGCGTCGGGCCGGAGCGGGGCGACGCCCGCCTGTAGAGGATGAGGAATGGGTCAACGCGCCACCGCGACCGCCGCCACCACCGCGACCGAGGCATTCGTCCACCCTGCGCTGTTCTACCAAGGACCGTGGGAGTACCTGTCCGAGACGATCCCGTTCATCCGTGCGGGTCTCGCCGCGGACGACCCGGTGGCGGTGGCGGTGCCCCGTCCCCGCCTCGAGCTGCTGCGCGAGGCACTCGGTGACCTCGCCGAGCGCGTCCGGCTCGTGGACATGTCGGAGGCGGGCCGCAACCCGGGCCGGATCATCGCCGAGGTGCTGCGCGCGACCGTCGACGCCCATCCCGACAAGCACGCGCGGGTGATCGGCGAACCGATCTGGCCCGGCCGGTCCGACCTGGAGTACCCGGCGTGCGTCCAACACGAGGCGCTGATCAACATTGCGTTCGCGGGCCGGTCGGCGACGATCCTGTGCCCCTATGACGTCGCGAACCTCGACCCTGTGGTGATCGCCGACGCGGTGGCGACCCACCCCACCCTGATCCAGTCGGGCACGTCGTGGCCCAGCTCCGGCTACGCGCCCGAGCAGATCATGGCCGAGCACAACCGGGCGCTGCCCGAGCCCGCCGATGCCACCGTCGTCCCCTTCGACGCGGCGCAGCTGCGCCGCGCCCGACGGTGCGCGGCCGAGCACGCCGAACGCATCGGGCTGGCGGCCGACCGCGTCGACGACGTGCTGCTGGCGGTGGGGGAGATGGCCGCGAACAGCCTGCGGCACGGCGGCGGCTCCGGCGTCCTGCGCTTGTGGACCGACCCCGGCCACGTCGTCTGCGAGGTCGCCGACTCCGGCGTGATCGACGACCCGCTGGTCGGCCGCCGCCCGGCAGCACCGGGCCAGCTCAGCGGGCGCGGCCTGCTGATGGTGAACCACCTGGCGGACCTGGTGCGCATGCACACCACGACCGAGGGCACGGTGGTGCGCGCGTACTTCCGCGTCTGAGAGGGCGGCTAGCGGGGAGCGTCCTCGGTCAGGCCGGGCAGCAGCTCGTGCAGGCAGGGGAGCAGGGCGTCCTGGACGTCGGCCACGGTGACGTCTGGGACGTGATCCGCGACGCAGCCGACCGACGCGGGCCGCCAGTCGAAGCCGAGCGCGGCGTAGGCGTCCACGAGGACCGCGCGCACCGGCTCGGGATCGGTCACGAGCACCACCGCGCTGAACAGGTACCCGTGCCGGGTCAGGCGCTGCGCCGTGCCGACGATCTTCGTCGTGCCCGCCGCGTTCACGCTGAACCCGCCCGGGCAGTACTCGCCGGGCACCGGACCCACCCCCGCGGGGACGCCGAGCGTCCGCAGCCCTGCCGCCAGCTGCTCGCCGAGCACGGCGAACCGCTCCCGGTAGTCGTCGCGCGCCCGCGGGTGGCGGGCGACGAGGTCGAGCACGAGCGCGCCCTCGTGGTACGCGGCGAGCCGCCCGCCCGCGGGCCGGGTCACGGGGGTGAAGCCGTGCCTCCGAGCCGCCTCCTCGGCCGCGGGGAAGCCCGCCGCCAGCGAGTCGATCCGGCTGAACGCCGCCGTCGGCCGAGGGCTGTGCACCCGCAACCGCCCGGGCACATCGGGATCGGCGAAGGCGGCGAGCAGCCGGGTGGACAGCTCCATGTCCTCCTGGGGGGTCGTCCCGGAGCCGTGGACGACCCGGACCGGCTCGTCGCCGAACGGGCCCGTCACGTGCGCAGCATGGCACGCGGCGGCGGACGGGCGGCACTTCGCGCCGTCCTCACGACGGCGCGCCGCCTTCCTGTACCCGGAACCGGCTGCGGGCGGCGGGAAGTCGGCGAAGGTGGCGCGCAGTGGACCCTCAGGTCAGAACCGTGGTGAACCGCTCGTTGAGCTCGCGGTCGATGTAGAAGATCCCCTTGCCGAGCTGGTCCGGCGTCCCGGTGACCCGGTGGAGAGCCGGCGTCTCACCCGGCCACGTACGGAGCTACCCGCTCGGCGAAAACCTCCAGCTGCCGCGCCGGGTTCCGAACGGGCCACAGCAAGATCCGGCGAGCGCCCGCCCGGGCGTAGGCGTTCAGGACCGCGATGCAGTGATCGGCGGAACCCACGGGCAGGTGCTGGGCGAGGGTCCGCGGATCGCGTCCCAGCACGGGCGCGAGAACGTCGTCCACGACGGCCGCGGCCTCTCCAGCATCGGAGGTCACGTACAGCCACATCGTCGCGATCGCATCCGGGAACTCCGCAGGATCGCGACCCGCCCGCTGCAGCTCGGCGTCCAGCTGGGCACGGGACGCCGCGTACCGCGCCGGATCTGTGTTGTACCCCGAGGCGAACCAGCCGTCCGCGGAGCCGGCGAGGCCGCGCAGACGCAGCCGGGATCCCCAGCTCGCCATCCACACCTGCGGAGCGGGGTCCGGAAGGGGCGCGAAGACCGCGTCAGTGCCGACATCGAGCCGGTCCTCGCCCCGTAGCACTGCCTGCAGGATCCGTGCCGCCTCGTCGAACCGCGTCCATCGCTCGGGGAACGGCACGCCCACGGCGGCGTAGTCGGCGCGGCCCGACCCCGGACCGATACCCGCGATGAACGGCCCGGCGTGTAGCACGGCCAGGGTGGCCAGCGACTTCGCGAGCACGACGGGGTGTCGCACCGCAGGCAGGGCCACCGACGTCGCCATGGTCATGCCGGCCGTGTGCTCCACAACCGCCGACAACGCCGTGAGCCCGTCGAGCCACGGCCTCCGCCAGAGCAGATGATCGTTCGCGCTCACCGTGTCGAATCCCAGCTCACGCGCCGCGCGCGCGTAGTCACGCAGCTCCCTGACCCGGGCACCACCGTCCCCGAAGTCGATCAGCGGTAGATGTGCCCCCCACCTCATCGCCCACTCCTTTCATCAACTGCAGGGACGATGCTGGCCCGAGGAGGCCGTCGGTGGCACCTTCGGCAGCAGGTTGCCGGAACGAAGCAGTGACGTGAGCCTGATCCTGGGGAGTCGCCCGCATGCGGGCGAGCTGCGCCTGGAACACGAGGCGAAGCTCGTCGACCTGGTCGGCGACGCCGCCGGCAGGCGGTAGCGCCCGGCGAGATCTCGCTGGCCTTTCCGGGGTGCGGCTCGTCGACCCGGCCAGAGCGGGCGAGTACGTGCTGGGCTACGCAGACCCGTTGCGCAACAACAACTTCAACTACGGCGACGATCCCCGTGTGCGGCCTACGGCCGGCCCGTGCGCCGCCACCTGACCGATCTTCCCTCGTTCGCGGTTACGCGCGGCGGTGCCCACGTCTTCCTGCCCGTGATCCGCGGCTTGGAAGGCCTGACGGAGGGGCGGTGGAGCCGAGGTCGCTCGTGATCAGCCTGAGGTCAGCGCGGCTTCTCCGCCCGCAGGCCGTCAAGACGCAGGCCGAGCATCTCCAGGAGGATGCGGCAGTCCTGCGCGTCCGTCGCGTGCTGGGCGACCGTGCGCGCCGTGCGGGCGTTCTGGACTGCGTCTCGTGCGTCGGCGGCGCGGCCGAGGGCCGCCCGGTCGTCCTGGTCCCGGCCGCGATGAGCCGGCATGTTCCAGCTCATGAACGACCGTCCGCGGTGGGGGAGAGGGCGAGGACATCCGACGTCACGTCGGCGCTCCCGTCTCCGGTCAGCCAGGTGACCGGTGTGGGTGGTCGAGAACGACGCAGCCTGAGTGCGCACGTCGACGTGTCCTCGACAATCTCGACAATACACCGGGCGGCGCCCATCGAGGCTGTGTCGTCGCCCCTACCGGGAGTGTGACGTGGTCGTCGGGAAGTGGACGGCGAAGGCGACCACATCGTCGGGGGAGTCCGGCGCGAGGGTGTCGACGGCGAGTTCCACCAGCTCGGACGGGGAGAGGTCACGGTTCTCGGTGAGCAGCCGCAGGAGCCGGTCGGTGCCCTCGTCGAGGTCGCTGCCACGGCGTTCGACGAGACCGTCCGTGTAGAGGAAGAGGGTGCTGCCCGGTTCGAGGTCGTGGTGGTGGTCGCGGCGGGGCGAGGTCGCGAGGCTCGGGAACCCGAAGAGGAGGTCGTGGCCGTCGAGCAGCCTCGCGCCACCGTCCGGTGGGAGCAGGATCGGCGGCGGGTGCCCGGCATTGGTCCACGTCAGGCCCCATCGCTGATCGGCACCGCAGTGCAGGTGCGCGAGCAGGGCGGTCCCCATCGCCGGCAGTCCGATGCCGTCCGCGGCGAGCTCGAAAGCGGTGAGGGCGTGCGAGGGAGGCTCGCCCGGGTGGTCCCACGCGGCCTGGCGCAGCATCGAGCGGACCTGCCCCATCACGGTCGCCGCATCGAGGGCGTGACCGATGACGTCGCCGACCGAGACGGCGAGGAGACGGCCGTCCGAACGCCCGGGGTCCGGCAGCGGCACGGCGTCGTACCAGTCGCCGCCGACGTCCTCGCGGGAGTCCGCGGGCTGGTAGCGGGCGTACATCCTGAGGCCCGGCACGTCCGGCAGGGTGGTGAGCATGGCCTGCTGCAGCAGGTGGGCGGCGCTGTCGCGGTGTTGCAGCCGCCGGGCCCGATCGAGTGCCTGCGCGGTGTACCCGGCCAACGTTGTGATCGTCAGCAGCTCCACCGGTTCGAGACGGCGTGGGGAGCCCCAGCCGAGAGCGAGCGCCCCCAGCGGCTCTCCCAGGTGCACCAGCGGCACGGCGACGATCGCGTGCAGGTCGAGGTCGCGGATCAGCCGGCGCGCGGGTTCGGGATGGTCGGCGTCGAAGCCGGGCCGGTCCTCGTAGGCGACGATCCGCCGCTGCCGCACCGCCGTGGCCGTCGGGACCGCGGTGAGGACGTCGTAGACCAGCCAGGGTCCGGTGTCCTCGATCCCGCGGGGGAGCCGCGTGTCGCGAATCCGGTGCATGCACCCGTCGTCGTCGAGCAGGGCGAGCCCGACGTAGGACGGGCGCAACTCGGTCGTGATCAGCTCGCTGACCCGTCGCCGCACGTCCTCGACGGTGACGGTGTCACTGAACGCCTCGGATGCGGCGAGCAGCGCCTGGCTCCGGTCGAACGACCCCCGTAGCCGCCGCTCGAGCTCGTCGCGGTGCCGGCGTTCCTCGCGAGCGGAGAACCGGGACAGCCGCAGCCGCAGCTCCGTCGAACTGGTCTCCGCGAGGCCGTGCAGGACGTCGAGGTGAGCGGCCGTCCACGTCCGCGGCGCGCGATCGATCGCGCACAGCGCACCGAGGACGTGGCCCGCCTCGTCGGTCAACGGGATCCCGGCGTAGGCCACCACGCCCAGCTCGTCGACGGCCGGACTGTCCTGCAGCAGGGGGTGCTCGCGGGCGTCCGACACGATCAGTGGCTCGGTCGTGGTCACGACGTGCGGGTAGAACAGGTCCCGCAGCGGCGCGGACCGGGCGGTCGCCCAGGGCTCGGGCAGCCCGGTCATGCCCGGGAACATCTGCCGGTCCGGTCCGACCACGGTCACGATGGCGACCGGGACGTCCAGCCACCGCTGCACCCGCTCCGCGACGGCCTGCAGCTGCGGATAGGCCTGCGCGCCCAGCCCGAGTTGCGCCAGGGACCGCAGCCGCGCCGCGTCGTACGGTCGCTCGCTCACCGGCTCGAACTCTGTCGCGGTCGTCCGGACCTCGACCGCTCCGCCCGCCGACGGAACCTCGCCCATGTCACCCCACTGGTCTCCGAGGAACCCCCGCAGTCTGTCAGCGGTGGCCCCGATCGGCGCGTCCACCGCCGGGGGGACTACCCGGACGGTCAGGAGTCCATCTGCTCGTCCGCTCGTGCCGTCCACAGCCATGGGCGTGCGCCGTTGTCGGCTCCCGCAGGATCCGTCCACACCGCAGCGTATGGTCTACGGCGTACGGCTACGCTGTAGCCCAATCGGGAGCGCGAGGTGTCCGGATGACGGCCCGGCCGACACGTCGCAGTAGCGACCTCGCCACCGCGCCCGATCCCGTTCGGGTCTACCTGCGCGAGGTCGGCAGGGTGGCGCTGCTGGACGCCATGCAGGAGGTCGACCTGGCGAAGCGGATCGAGGCCGGCGTCTTCGCCGCCGAACGGCTGCGGTGTGCCGCGGACGCGGGCGAGGTGCTCGGCTTCCAGCTGAACCGGGACCTGCGCCTGATCGTCGGCGACGGCGGGCGGGCGCGGAACCATCTCCTGGAGGCGAACCTGCGGCTGGTGGTGTCGCTCGCCAAACGCTATACGGGTCGCGGCCTGTCGTTCCTCGATCTCATCCAGGAGGGCAATCTCGGCCTGATCCGGGCGGTCGAGAAGTTCGACTACGCCCAAGGCTACAAATTCTCCACCTACGCGACGTGGTGGATCCGCCAGGCTCTCGGCCGCGCATTGGCGGACCAGTCACGGACGATCCGTATTCCCGTGCACGTCGGCGAGCTGATCACTCGGCTGGGTCGGGCCCGGCGCTCGTTGCTCCAGGAGCTCGGCCGCGAGGCGACCCAGGCCGAACTCGCGGTGGCGATGGACGTCACCGTGGACAAGGTGATCGAGCTCCAGCGCTACGGGCGCGAGCCCGTGTCGCTCGACGAGCCGATCGGCGACGAGGGCGACACGCGCTTCGGCGATCTCGTCGAGGATACCTGGGCCGCCGGTGCGTTCGACGCGCTCGAGGGCTCGTTCCTGCAGGAAGAGCTGCAAAGCGTGCTGGCGACCCTGTCCGATCGGGAGGCGGGGGTCATCCGGCTGCGCTTCGGGCTCACCGACGGGCGGCCCCGCACCCTGGACGAGATCGGCCGGGTCTACGGGGTCACCCGCGAGCGGATCCGTCAGATCGAGGTGAAGACGATGACCAAGCTCCGCCACCCCGCCCGCTCGCAGTCACTGCGCAGCTACGTCGACTGATCGACGGACAGGCCGTGTAGCATCGCCCGAGGTCGTATCGTTTCGGTGCTCGTGTGACACACGCTCGCGGGAATGTTCCGGTGCCGGCGCGGGCTCTCAAGAATCAGCGCCGCCGGGTCGGCCGGGGCTCCGCACGTCGCGGAGGCCCATCTACACCTGCGAGGTAGCAGCAACATGGCACAGGGAACCGTCAAGTGGTTCAACAGCGACAAGGGTTACGGCTTCATCGCCCAGGACGGCGGACAGGCTGACGTCTTCGTCCACTACTCCGAGATCACGGGTGCGGGCTTCCGCAACCTCGAGGAGGGGCAGCGCGTCGAGTTCGAGATCGGCCAGGGCAACAAGGGGCCGCAGGCGACTGCCGTCCGCGCAGTCTGATTCCTGTCGCGTCGAGGGCCCGTTTCCGTTCCGGAAGCGGGCCCTTGTGCATGTCGACGCCGATCAGCGCGTGGGGGCCGTGCCCAGCACGGGCTTGAGGTCCAGGACGGGCGTGCCGTCGACCGCCTCGCAACCCCCGATCCGCACTCGGCATCCCTCGACAGCCAGCACCCGCACCTGGTGCAGCCCGATCGGATTGGGCCGGTCGGCAGAACGGGTGGCGAACACGCCGGTGAGCGGCCGAGCGGGGTCGTCGCGCGGGTGGACGACGAGGACGTCGCGCCGCGCAAGGTGTAGCCACGTCAGGACGACGACCTCGGCACCGGCCGCCAACCCCTGCAGGGCTGCGGCCAGTTCCGGTCGGACGACGATCCACGCATCCGGCGCGCCCTCGTCGCCCTGTCTCGGCGCGGCGCCGAGGTCGGTCAGCGGCGACTCGATCCACCCGACCGGCTGCACCTCGTAGCTGTCCATGTCACCCCTCCCCGCCTCAACGGGCGGCGATCACCTGCTCCAGCAACGTGATTGCCTCCTGCTTCTTGTCACCGATATCGGTGCCGCTGGAGCTGAACACCTCGACGAGGATCAGCGAGCTGTCGACGACGGCGATCGCCTCGCTGCGGCCCGGTCCGCCGAACGCCTCGGCCCGATCACCGACGGAGATCGGCTCCGGCGTCGCCCCCTGCGTGGCGGCGTCGGAGGCGAAGCTCTGGAACTGCTCGTCGGCGACGAGCGCCGCGCCGGTCGTGATCTGGACGTCGGCGCCCGTGGTCTGGTCGACGGCGAGATAGCTGCACCCCGAGGCGACGACGACGTTTCCGCTGACCACGAGGTTCACCGGTGACCCGACCGTCGACGACACGTCCTGCTCGGTCGGACAGTGCGCCTCGCCGAAGGGCGCGGCACCACCCGCGACCTCGCTGACCGTCTTGACCCCGCGGTAGATGTAGTACCCCGCGATCCCGGCGCCGATCACCAGCACTGCCACCGTCACGATCACAGCGATGACGCAGCCGCGGTTCTTCGTCCGTGGGGCCGGCGGAGGCTGCTGCGGGTACTGCTGATGCTGCGGGTACTGCTGATACGGCTGTTGCGGGTACTGCTGATATGGCGCGGTGGGTGGAGCGGGTTGCGGCGGTGGTTGCGGCGGATACCACTGGCCGTCGGAGGCCTGCCACCAGCCCGGGCCTTGGGGTTGCTGAGACATCGGCGGCTCCTTCACGGTATTGCCGCGAAGAGTAGAGCCTGTGATCATCCCGCCAGGAAGGAAGACGACGTGTCCACCGCACCTTCGCTGGGTGACGTCCTCCCGGCCCGGGATCTGCCGCAGATGCTCGACCCGGCGACCTACTGGATCCGGTCGTTCTTCCGGATCGGTTGCGGCCAGCTCGTCGCAGCGATCAGCGGAAGCGGGGTTCGGCGAGCGCTCTGACCGACTCTTCCTTGTGGAAGCGTTCGTCGTGGCCGATCTGTCGGAACAGGTCGGCCACCGAGTCGAACGATCCGTAATCAGCGGCGAAGTCGGACTCGAAGGGAGCGGTCTCCCATTCCGGGTGCTCCGTGACGAGGTACATGTACTCGTGCTCGGCATGGTCTTCGAAGTCCGCGTTGAGCCGGTAGGACCAGGCCGGTCTGACGACGAACAGCAGCCAGGAGATGTGATAGTAGACGAGGGCGATGGCCTGAGGGATCCAGAAGTAGTAGAGCCGGTTCTCGTGCTTTCCGGAACGGGCGATGCGCTCCTCGAGAATGAGCAGATGCCATTGCTCGTTGTCCTGCTGTTCCCGCGACTCCTGAACCCGGTCGTAGATCCGCCGGGCCAGCCCGATCTGGCCGTGCATGTGAGTGATCGCGATGTAGGCGACCTGCTCCCAGGTCTGGTACGGCACCCGGGCGACGAGCTCGAGAACCTTGAACTTCGAGAGCGTCCGTTGCTTGCCGTAGAGCGTGTCGAGAGTCGTGAACAGGGTGCGGGCCAGCACACCGTACGGGCGTCGAGGCGTAGCTAACGTCTCGGCTTGCGCTCGGACGAGGTTCTCGTGATCGAGGTGCGGCGGCCGTCCCGACACCACGTTCGCCGGGCCTTGGCCATCTCGGGGTTCCATGACGGACGCTCTCCTTCATCCTGCCGGGCGATGACGTGGGTGAGCCGAGACGAGTAGCTCGGCACACAGGGCCGTCGAGGTCAAGGAACCGGCGCCTCGACGAGCGCCAGACCCTCGTGCTCGGCGAAGTCCTTGATATTCAGGGTCGCCAGGGGCGGGTCGTAGGCCAGGCAGCAGGCCGCGGTCCAGGTGTCGTTCTGCGGGGCGGGGACGACCTCGTCGGGTCGCGTGGGCGGAGATCTCGCCCCATAGTTGTGCGACGTGGTCGGTGTACGGGAGCGTCGGCCGGGTCGCGAGCCAGCCGTCAAGCTCGGCGCGGCGTGTTGGGCCCCATTGGCGGAGGGCCGCCCATCGGGTCAGTTCGCCGAGCGTGATGAAGGTGATGCCGACCTGGGCGCCGAGGAGTTCGCTCAGCAGCGCTGGCGGGAGTTGTCGCTTGATGCCCAGCGAGGCGACGTCGGTGTCGAGGATGACACGGCGCATCTCTCAGGCGACGTCCGAGCGGCGCATCGCGTAGAGGTCGGCGAGGAACTGTTCGACCTCGCCGTCGTCGAACAACCCGTTGCGGGCAAGATCCTCGGCATTCCTTATCGGCTCGCTCGCCTCGAACAGGTCGTCCACGGTCGGTATCGCTGGATGTGGGCGGTCCGGGCGCGGCGAGTCGCTCGTGGTCATGGCCGTGCCTCCTGAGGCCGTCCGGCGGTGCGGTTGACATCCTAGCCTGGTGGTGTGCCTCTACCGCGGGCCGCGTTGATCCGCAGGTCCTTGATCCAGGGAGCGCGGTCGTGCAGGACGAGCCTGTTGTCCGGCGCCTGATGCCGCTCGGGGAGTTGAGGCCCCGGGGTTCAACCCATGGGTTGCCAGCCGTGGATTCCTCGAGTCGTGTTGGCGCCGTGACAGAGTGTCGTCGTGGACCGGACCGGCCAGGCTGCCGAGCTGGAGGCGGAGTTGGCTCGCCTGCGGGCGGAGAATGTGCGGTTGCTCCGGCTGTTGGATTTGACGCCGCTACAGGCGCGCCGTCCGGAGGTGACCCAGACGGGGTTGTTTCTCGAGCGGCGGGGTCCGGTCACGGCGTCGTCGCCAGCGGGGGACAAGGTCCGGTGGCTCAGGGAAGCAGGTCGAGTGCGTCGATGTGGTTCGGTCGGACGATCGCCCGGTCAAGGGTGAGGATCGGTCGGATGCGGAGGCGTTCGGCGACCGCGATGACACTTGCATCCGCGGCGCCGAGCGGCAGGTTCGCGTGGCGCTCAACGAGCTCGGCGGATCGTGCGAGGTCGTCGGGGCCCAGATTCACCAGGTCGAATGTGCCGACCGCCACCGAGTTCACCTCCTCGACCTCGTTCGCCAACCCGCCGTCGCGGTCGGGCGGATCTTCTCCGACACCTTCGCCGGCATCACCCCGGCCTCGGTGGCGGGCTTCGTACTCGCCGAGCTCGTCGGCGCCGCCCTGGGTGCCGGGCTGGTCCTGGCGCTCTACCCCGACGTCGCCCGCGGCCGCGGATGTGGTCGTCCCGCACGACGCCCACCACTGACCCGCCCGGCCCGCTTGACCCGTCGCATTGACTCAGCCAGCATTGAGTCAATGAGCACTGACTGGGATGTCGAGGTGGTGGCGCGGGCCGCCGTGCACGCCGCGCTCGGGGACCCGGGGCGGCTGGCCATCGTGGACGCCCTGGCCTTCGAGGATGTGTCGCCGTCGTGGCTGCAGGCGTCGTTGGGGATGGTGTCGAACCTGCTCGCCCACCACGTCGGCGTGCTGGAGGGCGTCGGCGTGGTGCGGCGGCTCCGGTCCGAGGGCGACCGGCGCCGCGCTCCTACCTGAGCCTGGTTCCCGGGACCCTGGACGGGCTCCAGTCGGTCGCCGTGCTGATTTGCGCCGCGGGTGGTGTTCGTGTGCACCGAGAACGCCGCTCGCTCGCAGCTGGCCGCGGCGATGTGGGCGCGTTCGACGACGCGGTCACCGGCCTGGCCGAACGCATCACCCGGATCGCGCCGACCCTGCGGTCGGCCTGAACCCCGCCGTGCCCAGCACCACCGCCCCGAGAGAGGACAACCCCATGAGCAGTCCGTGGCACCGCGAGACCATGTCGATTGATCAGCAGCTGGCGCTGCGGACCGCGGCCGTGCATCTGGGCCGGGAGTTCGAGGGCACGTTCGGGGTGGAGACGATCGAACGGTTCCTGCACTCCTCCTACGACGAGTTCGCCCCTCGGGCCGCCGTGCCGCACTTCCTGCCGCTGCTGGCCGAGAGGTTCGCTCGCCAGCGGCTGCGCGCCCTGGCCCGGGTCGAGGGCAAGGTCAAGGACGGGAAACCGGTGGTGCTGTTCCTGTGCACCCACAACGCCGGCCGCTCGCAGATGGCGCTCGGGTTCTTCCAACACCTCGCCGGGGACCGGGCGATCGCCTGGTCGGGCGGGTCGGAACCGGCGTCCACGATCAACCCGGCCGCGGTTGCGGCGATGGCCGAGCGCGGTATCGACATCTCCGGCGAGTACCCCAAGCCGTGGACCGACGAGGTGGTCCGCGCCGCCGACGTGGTGATCACCATGGGCTGCGGGGACGCCTGCCCGGTGTTCCCCGGACGCCGCTACGAGGAGTGGGTCCTCGACGACCCCGCCGGGAAGAGCCTCGACGACGTCCGCCCGGTCCGCGACGAGATCGAATACCGGGTCCGCACCCTGCTCACCGACCTCACCACTCCGGTCCCCGCCTGACCGACACCCAGGCCCGCCGCGACAGTGCGGGCCACGACCACGACGAGCCGATATCGACGGACCGAAAGGAGCCCCACGAGAATGGATCTCGTCGTGATCGGCGGCAGCGATGCCGGGATCAGCGCCGGCCTGCGCGCCCGCGAGCTCGACCCCACCGCGCAGGTCACCCTGGTGGTGGCCGACGCCTACCCCAACTTCAGCATCTGCGGCATCCCTTACTACATCAGCGGTGACGCCACCGACTGGCGCCATCTCGTGCACCGCACCCGCGCCACCCTCGACGCCACCGGCCTCCAGGTGCGCACCGACACCCGCGCCACCCGGATCGACTTACGCCGCCGGGAGGTCACCGTCACCGGCCGGGACTGCTCGGTGGACACCCTCGGCTACGACGCGCTCATCGTGGGCACCGGCGCGGTCCCGGTCACCCCGCCCATCAGCGGCCTGACCGGGCCGGATGCGCTCGGCCCTGCCGACGGGGTGCACCTGCTGCACGGGCCTGGTCGACGACGCCATGGCCACCTCGCTGCCGCATGTGTGGGCCGCCGGGGACTGTGTGGTCACCGACCACCGCCAGCTCGGCATCACGTACGTACCGAGTTGCTGGCGCCGGCGACGCCGAACTCGGCCTGGAGTTCGTGCGGACGCTGAGCGCGGTGGTGACCGCGACGCAGGTTCGCCAGTTCGTGAAATGCCTCGATCGCGCCCCCGGCAGGATTCGAACCTGCGGCACTCGGTTGAGGAATCGCTCGTGCGGAGCGGGCGTGGCTGTCGACGTGCTGCTTTGGTGGCGCCGGAGCGGCTGTCGCTGGCTCCACGGGCTGCAGGTGGCAGCAGTTCGCTCCACGGATTGCTCCACGGATTGCTCCACGACGTGGTATCCCGGCGAGGCACGTGGTTGGTGCTGCTGGCGTCCGTCCCGATCGGGGCCGCAACCGCGACGAACCTCGCGGCCCGGTACGCGGGTACCGACCTCGCTGCTCCGCACCGTCGCGGACGGGCCCTCGGAACGGTGCTGGGGACCACGACGCTGGGCATCGTCATCGGTCCGAACCCGGCCGATCATCCGCTGCGCCTGGCCGGTCGCCTCTCCGCGGCTACCGATGGGCCACCGCGTTCGACCCGTTGCAGCCGCCGCTGGGCGCCGCAGGCGCGGCTGGCGCTGGCCACGATCAGTGTGACGCAGCTCGTTGATGGTGGGGTGATGGCGGGGCTGATCATGGCGTCCACGTCCTACGGGGTGCTGAACGGCCTGGCGGCATCACTTGCCGCGATCGTCCTGGTCGCGGTCCTGCGGGTCGGCCGGGCCGCGACCCGACCGCCGGTTTCGAGCCGGATCGCATCCGCCGTACCGTGCGAGGATGCGGCTGCTGGAGCGGGAGTCTGCCCTCGCTGACCTGAACGCCGCGCTGGCTGCGGCGCGGGCCGGTCGAGGCCGGGTCGCGCTGCTCAGCGGCGGAGCAGGCATGGGCAAGACATCGGTCGTGCGGACGTTCCTGGCCGGACTCGACGCGCGAACCCGTGTCCTGGAAGGCGCCTGCGACGACCTGCTGACGCCGCGCCCGTTCGGTCCGGTGCACGACATGAGCCGCTCGGCTCGACCCGCGTTGGCCCGCGCCCTGGCCGAGGGCGCCGCGCAGTCCATCTTCTCCGCGCTGCTCGACGAGCTCACCGACGAAGCAGGCGGTGCGGCGACGGTGCTGGTCGTCGAGGACGTGCACTGGGCCGACGACGCCAGCCTCGACGCCCTAGCCTTCATCGCCCGCCGCGTCGAGGGACTCCGCGTGTTGCTGGTGCTCACCTATCGCGACGACGAGGTGCCGGTGGTGTCGCTCCTGCAGCGCGTGCTCGGCGGGCTGCGGCCGCCGGTCGCGGTGCGGATCCCGCTCGGCCCGCTGTCGGCACGCGCCGTCACGCAGCTGGCCGGCGAGCCGGGTGCGGGCCTGCGCGTCTACGCATCCACCGGCGGCAACCCGTTCTTCGTCACCGAGCTGCTCGCCGCCGAGCAGGAGGGGCTGCCCGCCTCGGTGAGCCAGGCCGTGCTGGCCCGGGTGGCGCGGCTACCGGAGCCCACACGCGTGCTGCTGAACATGCTCGCCGTGGTGCCGGCTCGGGCCGAGACCGGGCTGTTGGACGAGGTGTTCCCGGACTGGCCGGAGGCCGCGGCGGCGGCTGAGGAGCGCGGGGTGGTCGCCGTGCACGGCGGGGCTTTGGCGTTCCGGCACGAGCTGGCCCGGCGGGCCGTCGAGGAGGCGATGCCACTGTCGCGGACCCGGCGGCTGCACGCCCGCGTGCTGGGCGCGTTACGGGGCAGTGGTGCCGATCCGGCGCGGCTGGTGCATCACGCCGAACGGGCAGGCGACGACGACGCCCTCGTCGAGGTGGCGCCGCTCGCCGCCCGGGCCGCGACCGCCGCCGGCGCCCACCGCGAGGCCGCCGCGCATTACCGCCGAGCGCTGCAGCTGGCCGATCGCTACACCGAGGTCGAGCGGGCCGACCTGCTCGAGGCGTTCACCGTCGAGGCCTCGACGACGTGCCTGATCGGCGAGGCCATGCGGGCGGCGGAGGGCGCGCTCGCCCTCCGGGAGTCGCAGGGCGATGCCTCCGGGGTGGGTCGGAACCTGCGCTGGATGAGCTCGCTGGCCTGGCTGAGCGGCCGGCGGGCGGACATGGAACGCCGGTTGACCGCGGCGCTGGAGGTGCTCGAGGTCCAGCCACCGGGCCCGGACCTGGCGATGGCCTACAGTGATCTGGCCGTGCGGATCGGGCTCTACGGCGGACAGCGTGACGAGGCCGAACGCACCATGGCCCGTGCGGTCAGCCTGGCCGAGGAGCTCGGTGACCCGGCAGTGCTCGGCTACGTGCTCAGCCGGGTCGGCCTGGTGCAGGCGACGTTCTACGCCGACGACGCCATGCTGCGGCGCAGCCTCGACCAAGCCCGCCAGACCGGGCAGCACCTGGAAGCCGGGATGGCGTACCAGGGGCTGGCGTGGGACGCCGTGCTGCGCCGCGATCAGGCGACCGCACGGCGCTGGATCGACGAAGGTATCGCCTACCTGGAGCCGCGGGAGATCCTGGGCCCGCTGCAGTACCTGCGCGGACTACAGGCGACGACGGAACTGAGCGCCGGGGACTGGGCCGCGGCGGAGTCGACGGCGCGCTGGGTGCTGGCGCAAGAGGGCGGACAGGGGATCACCGGTGTGCACGCGCGGGCCGCTCTGGCGCGGCTGCACGTCCGGCGCGGCGACGCCGATCAGGCGACGACCATGGTGCGGGACCTGTGGGAGGTCGCGGAGACGTGTGGATTGCTCCACCACGTCGCGCCCGCGGCCACCGCGCTCGCCGAGCACGCGGAGCTGACCGGGCGATGGGACGCCGCGGTATCGCCCTTGCGCGGCGTCCGCAGCCTTGCCGGCCGGCTGGGCGTGTCGCAGGTTGCCGACGAGGCCGGCTACTGGTTGTACCGGGCCGGCGACCTCGACTCGGGCGAGCTCGACAAGGCCGCGGACGGGAACGATCCTTACACGATGCGTCGGGCGGGGGACTGGCGCGCTTCCGCCACGCGGTGGGAACAGCTGGGGTGCCCGTACGAACGAGCGACGGCACTCGCCGACGCCGACGACGAGGAGGCGCTGCTCACTGCCGTGAAGCTCGCCGACGACCTCGGTGCGGCCCCGCTGGCGGCCCGGGTCCGCCGACGGTTGCGTGCGCACGGCATAAGGGGTGTGCCGCGCGGGCCGCAGCCGACGACCCGGGCCAACCCGGGCGGCCTCACCGCGCGCCAACTCGACGTGCTGGAGCTGGTCCGCGAGGGACTGACCGACGCCGAGATCGCGCAACGCCTGGTCCTGTCGGTGAAGACGGTGAACCACCACGTGGCCGCCATCCTCGCCAAGCTGGGTGTGGACAATCGCCGTGATGCCGCGCGCCGCTATCCCGGTGCGGTGGCCCGCACCGGTGGCAGCTGATCAGGACGTCCCTACGGTTGCGGTTTCATCGATCGCGGATCACGTCGCTGGCTCGGGACGTCACCGAGAGATGGCGGGCCTCGTCGAACGACTCGAAGAAGACATGACCGAGGGCCAAGACACCGCGTTGGGGAATGACGAAGTCTCCCAGCGACACCCTCTCGGGAAGGGGGCCGAAGGCGCCGAGGTCCGTTCCGTTCAAGGCGGCACGGCCGCCGGTGACGAACCACAACAGTTCAGGGTTCACCCTGAACCGTTGCCCATTGGACGCGTTCCCCTGAAGCGCCATGCGTCCGGCGCCGAGCATCGGCCCGGCCACGGCGCCCATCGCGGAGAGCACGGCCCGACGTCGCCACAGGGCGTTCGGCGTGAACCTCCCCACCGCGCTCAGGGCCCGGGTGACCAGAGTGGAGCCGAGTTCGACCTCCCAGTCGAGGTCTCGCCCATTGTCGACTTTCACGGTCATCCGCCACGGGCCCGGCCATGAGATGTCGATCGGGGCCTGGATCGCCCGCTGCAGGTCGTTGCCCCAGTACCGCGGGCACGACTGTGACGGATCGACGTCGGACCACATCGTCCATGCTCCGTCTGGGCTGCGGTGCCAGACCGACTGGTAGTCCGGGCCGACCGACGAGTGCATCTTCCGCATGGCAAGCACGTGCCCGGAGGCGAACGGAAGCCCCATCACGCCGTAGCCGTAGAAGTGATCGTCCTGCTCCACCGGCAAGGAAGGGATCCGCTGGACCATCGTGCGAGGGGGGGGGGGGGGGGGGGGGGGGGGGGGGGGGGGGGGGGGGGGGGGGGGGGGGGGGGGGGGGGGGGGGGGGGGGGGGGGGGGGGGGGGGGGGGGGGGGGGGGGGGGGGGGGGGGGGGGGGGGGGGGGGGGGGGGGGGGGGGGGGGGGGGGGGGGGGGGGGGGGGGTCGTGGTGCGGGCAGGGTGCGTGGCGGACGTCGGGCGGGAGCTGCCGCGGCGAGACTGGGGTGGTGGGTTGGGGGGTGTTGGTGGTGGTGGTGGTGTGTTGGTTGTGGGGTGTGTGTGGTTGTGGGTGGTTTGTGTGTTGTTTTGGTTTGGTGTGTTGAGGTGGTTGGTGTTGTGTTGTGGTTGTTGTTGTTGTGTGGTTGTGTGTTTTGTTGTGGTGGTTGTGTGTGTTGTTGTGTTTGTGTGGGTGTTTGGTGGTGGTGGGTGGGGGTGTGTGGTGGCGGGTGGTGTGTGGTGGTGTGGGGGGTGTGTGGGTGGTGGGGGGGGGTGTGGGGGGTGGGGGCGGGGGGGGGGCGGCTGTGGCGGCTGGCCCCCGTGTCGCTGTTGCATTGTTGTGTTGTGATTATTGTGGCCTATTCATTAGAGTGCCTCCTCGGCTGGGTCGCCGTGTCCGGGGCAGCGTGTGCAAGCCACTGCTTGCGCACGTCGGGGTAGAGCAGTTCCAGAGAAGCGTTCACACTTTCAGGCGGCCTCGGCCGAGGCGGGGCCGTCGAGGGCGCGGAGCGCCGCGACCTCGGGTTTCATGGCTGCGCTCTCGGCGAGCAGCAGCTCGCGGATCTCGCCCAGGTCCCAGCGGTAGGCCGCGATCGACTCGGCGACGGCGAGCAGGGGCAGTGAGAGCCGGTCCCGCGTCCGCTCGTACTCACCGAGCGCGTCCTGGCTACCGTCGATGACTGCACGGGCCAGGAACTCGGCGTCGCGCAGGGCGTCGGTGATGCCGTGCGCGGTGAGCGGGTCCTTGAAGTAGCCGGCGTCACCGACCAGCGCCCACCCGGGCCCGGTTGCCCGGCGCAGGTACCCGGGCACACCGGGGAAGCCGCGCAGCGCTCCGATCCGTTCGGCGCCGGCGACGAGCGCCGCGGCCGGAGGTGCGGCCTCGGCCAGCACGCGCGCGAACAGGTCCGCCAGGCTGCCGTGGCGGCGATCGTCGGCGAAGCGTTCGGCGGGCAGCCCGGCCCAGACGCAGACCTGCCCGTCGTTGGTGGGGATGACCCCCGCGCTCACGCCGGGCCGGTAGAACCAGTCGTAGTGCGAGGCCGGCGGACTCGGCCAGTAGCCGTACACGATCGCACTCGCCGCGCCGCCTCGGCGCACCGTCTGGGCACCGGTCAGGCGGGCCACCGTCGAGCGCAGCCCATCGGCACCGATCGTGAGCGGCGCCCGGAACGTCACGGCATCGCCGCCGCGCACCCGGGCCAGCACACCGGTGACCCGGCCGGTCCGGTCCCGGCACAGCTCGGTGACGTCCACCCCGAACCGGGCCTGCGCACCGGCCTCCTGGGCGGCCGACAGCAGCGCGGTGTCGAGCACCGTGCGTCGGGGCGCGTAGAGCGGATCGGTGAGCTGGAGGGTCTCCGTGCGGTCGCCGTAGTGGAACGTCGTCGCGGTGACCGGCGGGGTGCCGGCAGCCACGACCCGCTGCAGCAGACCCCACCGGCTCAGCTGCACCACGCCGGCGCGCATCAGTGCGTGTGTGGACAGGGCGTCCCGGCTGGGGTGCGTCCGGTCCACGACGAGGACCCGTAGTCCCGCGCGGGCCATCAGCGTGGCCGTGGCCGCGCCGGCGCACCGGGCGCCCACGATCACGGCGTCGAACTCCTCGTGTCGAGCGTTCATCGTGGTCTCGGTATCTCACTCGGCAGTGACGTCGACCGCGATCGGAACCCCGTTGGCGATGGAGTCGAAGACGACCGAGCGGTCGGTCCCGCGCTTCACGACCTCGCGCAGCTTCTCCGCCGGCGCGTCACCGGAGATCCGAATGGTCATCCGGATCTGCTCGTACCCGTTGCGGTAGTCCTCGGTGTTGATGCCCAGCGCGCCCTGCACGTCCAGGTCACCCTCGAGGGTCGACTCGACGGAGGTCAGCCGTACGCCGCGGGCCGCGGCCGAGTAGACCACCGAGGTGGTGACGCAGGCGGCGAGGGCGTGCAGCAGGTACTCGGCCGGGTTCGGACCGGTGTCGGTACCCAGCAGGATCGCGGGCTCACCGGCGTCGAGGACGAAGGCCTCCTGGCGCGAGGTGTCCTCGCCGCAGGCTGCGTAGAAGTCCTTGATCGTTGATCTGTTGTGCGCTCCACCGAGCCAGCGGTTGCGGGCCCGGAACTGGAACTTGGCGATCTCGGGCTGAGCCTTGATCGCGTCCAAGGTGGCGAACATCGTGGTGGTGTCGACGCCGTTGCGGACGGTCGCGGCGTCCTTGGTGAATGTCGCGGTCTCGGTCATGGGGTGCTCCTCGTGCGAGGTCCGGTCGTGCTCTTCTGCCGAGAACACTGCGCCGACAACCTGCGTCACCCATCGGGAGAAGCTCCCCATCTCCGTGGTGCGGCTGCCTATAAGGAGCCACCGAGCGTGGGCATGGGCAGTGCGCGGCAGCGGAACGGCGCCGGTCGTCGACGGCCGAGGCTGGGCCGGTCCCGCGCGTCGGAAACCGTCGAGCGGCAGCATGCACGCTCATCTCGGTCACCTCTGACACCATTCTCTCATCCCGTACTGCGGCGATCACAGCATTGAGTCGCTGCGCTTCTTGCCCTGGCTGTAGCGGATGCCTTGGTCCGGGGCGTCAGGCTGGCAGCTGGACGTACCGGACGTGGCGGGCTCCGCTATGCAACGACTCGGTAGCGTTGGGCGATGCGGACCATTCGGCTTCGGGTGACGCTGCGCGAGGTCGCTCCGCGGGTGCTGCGTGTGGTCGACGTGCCGGCGTCGAGCACGTTGCCCGAGCTGCACGAGCTGTTGCAGGTGGCAGTCGGGTGGACCGACAGCCACCTGCACCAGTTCGTCGCCGGCGGCATCCGGTACGGGGTGCCGGACGAGGAGTGGCCGGACGACCAGGTGGACGAGGCCGGGGCGCGGCTGCGGGGCCTACCGGAGCGGTTCGTCTATCTGTACGACTTCGGTGACGGGTGGACTCACGACGTCGAGATTCTTGGACCGGGTGCCGATCAGCCCGGTTGTGTGTACGGCGAAGGAACCTGCCCGCCGGAGGACTGCGGTGGGCCGCCCGGCTACGCCGAGCTACGGGCGGCGCTGGCCGATCCGGAGAGTGACGAGTACGAGCGGATGCGCGACTGGGCCGGTGAGCTGGCTCCGTTCGACCAGGCAGGCACCGACCTTCTCGTGCGGCGCACCGTGGGCGAGGTTCCGGCCAGCGTGCGGCTGATTCTCGACCTGCTCGCCGACGGGGTCCGGTTGACTCCGGGTGGGCGGCTTCCACGAGCGGTGGTTCGGCAGGTTCAGCAGCAGCGACCGCAGTGGGACCCGCTCGGGCGACCGGCCAGCCTCGAGGACGACCTTCCGCCGCTGGGCGCACTTCACGACGTGATGCGTCACGTCGGCCTCCTACGCCTGGCGAACGGCGTGCTGCGCACGACGCGAGCCGCGGCGAACGAGCGTGAAGTAGTGCGCAGGTTGCGGACCTGGTTCCCGACGGATGAATTCACGTCGGTGCTCGCGAGCGACGTGGTCGCGATGCTCGCCGCTGCAGGTCCTCTGACCGGGGAGGAACTGGCCGGCAGGCTGCATCCGCTCTACAACGGATGGAGCCGCAACGGCCGGCCGTTGACTCAGCAGGACGTCCGGATGTCGATCAGCGGGCTCGCCGCCGTCCTGCAGGGCTTGGATCAGGTGCAGGTCGACTGGCCGATCTGGGCGGCCGGCCCGTCGGCGCTCACGCTGCTCACCCGCGCAACCGCGCTGGCGCAGATCTGGACGACCGGCCGGCACAAGATTCCAGCCGAATAGCGCGAGGCGTCGTTTTACGCCAACGCGCCAGCACGCGTCGATCTCAGCCACGCCAGGTCGCTCACGGCCCGGCGCCGCGCGTCCGAGGCGCGCGTGAACAGCTCGTCGGTCTTGGTCAGCACCAGCGTGTATGGCCGCCCCTGTCGCCGGGTCTGGTGTCGTACCGGCAGCCCGGCGGAGTCGACCTGGGTGTGCACGTGCCGACGACCGTCCTTCGCCAGCGGCCACTCGAAGACCCGCCGCGACCGGGAGCCGAGGAACGTCCCGAGCGTGTCACAGAGGCCGCACCCACACCCGGTCCATGCGATCGACCAGTCGTCCTCCTCGCGCGGCGGCCGCGCGATGATGGCGCCGAGCCGCTCCGCGCAGTCCCCGGCGACGGCGTCGAGTCCCACCGCCCGCCGCGCGTCCGCCAGGCGCAGCGCCGGCATCAGGCACTCGACCACGTTGTCCCCGTACGTGCGCAGCGCCGCCGTGACCTCATCGCGGAGTTCGCCGTCGGCTGCCTCCAGCAGTTGCACCAGCGGCGAGCTCAGCATCTCCAGCTGTGGCCGGCGGAGCTCGGTTCGCGCGTAGCTGGTCCAGAGTCGGAGCTGGGTGTCCATCCGGCGCCAGGCTCGGGTGACGAGCAGCCGCGCGACCGTCGTACTCCCGGCGGCACGGAGCGCCTCGCACAGCCCCGACAGCCGGTTGTCGACCCATTCGTACAGGTCGGTTCCGTAGGGGTGTCCCGGCCCGAACCACCCGTCGACGACGCTTCGCGTCCATTCGTCGCCGTAACGTCCGGCTGCCGCCGCCAGCCCGCCCGCATGCTCCTGCGCGACTGTCTCGATACGGAACGGCTCGAGCAGCATAGCTGCCGTCCCGGCGGCCTCCAGCCCCGCCGCCACGTCCAGGGCCGCACCGAGCAGACCCGGCTGCGCTCCCACCATCTTCCAGAACGGTTCGAGTGACTCCGCCGCGGCACGTGCGTCAACCAGGTCGCCGGCTTCGATGCGGTCCCGGAGCTGGTGGAGCGCCCACTGCGATCCGGCCTCGGCGCGCGCGGCGAAAGCTCGGTCCCGGGGCCATACGACAACTGCGGCCCGTCGGTACCACCGATCCAGCGTGTTGCCGTAGTTGCCCATGTAGCCCTCGTACTCGGACTGGTAGGGCGTCAGGTCCGCGCTCGGGGTGGTGGCGCACACCTCGTAGTCGGGGACGTGCAACGAGATCGACTCGCCGACCGTGCCGTCCGGGCTGGTCCACCAGCCGAGGGTGATCTCGTCGTCGATCAGGTCGTTCAGCTGAAAGTCGGTTGAGCCCTCGTTGACGTCGTCCTCGTCCTCGTAGTAGTCGTCGTAGTAGTCGTGCTGGTCGTTGCCGGACGGCAGGGCGTCCCAGGTCTCCTTCACCTCGGCGAGCGCCAGCACCGTCTCGCAGCCAGCCCGCTTCGCCGCGGCGCGCAGCAGCTCGGCACGCTCCGCGTCGGCGCCCTTGAGCCGGCGCCAGCTCAGGCCCCGCTGGGTGTACTCGTGGTCCAGCAGGAGGATCAGCCGGTTCGGCGGAGCGAGGTCGCGGCTGCCGTACCGCACGGTGGCTGGTGTCGTGAAGTGCTCGGTCAGGCAGTGCATCAGCTCGGTGGCGGGATCTGCGTCGGGAGCCGGCGTCTCGGCGGCGGAGAGCAGGTTGAACGTCAGCGTCACCCGGTACCCGGACCTGACAGGTGTGACCTGGTGAAGGCAGTCGGCGTAGAACGCGACGAAGGTGAGCTCCTCCTTCGAGGCGCGGTAGGCATTGCTCTGCCCGGCGTGGTCGATCACCAGCTCCCCACCGGTGTGCGCCGACGGCAGTGACACCACCAGTGTGCCCACCATGGCGTCGTCCTTCTCCGAGTCCTGGTGGGGGAGAAAGAACTGCCCCTTGCCGTACACCAGCATCGAGTGCAGCTCGGCTCGCAGCCGTGACGTTCGCGGGAGCCCGAGCTCGTCACGGAAGTGCTCAAGTGCACGTCCCATCAGCGCTGTCCAGCCGGGCCCGCCGAGCGTGACCTGGTCCGGGGTGATCTCCCACGTGTCACGGACGTCGGTGTCAGTCAGCGTCTCCTCCGCCCGCCCGAACATCGCCGGTCGCGCCACCGCGATCAACTTCTTCGCCAGGGGTGCGCGGACCGGCAGGCTCACTGGGCCGACGCCAGACACCTCGAGCTGGAGGAGGTGCGCCGGCGCCGGCAGCTGAGCACTGAACGACCCGGCCGGCTCGGCATCGCTGAGCAGGTGCGCCAGCCGTTCCCGTGCCGTCTTCGTCATCGGTCATCTCCGAGCTCGCGATGCGCTGTGTGCGGCCCGACTGTAGTGACGGTCGACCGGGACTCCGGAGGTGGCGGCTCGAAGTCGACGGCTGTGGCCGACTGACGCGTCGAGGCCGCGATGTCGTGATCTCTCGCGGTTCACGATTGTGAACTCCGAGCGTGTCTTATCGCTTACGGTGCGTCGGCGGCCCACGGAAGCAGATCGAAGGCGTCGACGTACGCCGTGGTTCATCCCCCACGGTGCCGCCGCATCGAGGGCCTCGCCGCTGGTTGGGTTCGTCCTCGGACGGGAGGATGGCGAGCAGTTGCGGAGGGTCGGTGATCGTCTGCCAGAGGACGTCGAGGCTGATGTCGAAGTAGTGGTGACGAGGCGGTCGCGCATGCGGGCGGCGGCGCACCAGGGGACCGTGGGCATCGCTGTAGCGGATGGCCTTGGTCGCGGCATCGTGCAGGGTGGCGTAGCCGGACGCGGTCGTCAGGCCGCATACAGCCGGCGGCCGTTGGCGGTGACCTGGTCACGGAAGTAGGGGCTGAGGACTTCGGAGGTGTGCACTTCGACTGGCCGCCCGAGGGCGTCTTCGAACTCGAGCTCCATCTGGGCCAGGTGCAGCAGGCCGGGGGTGTTTCGGGTCGGAACTCGACCAGGAGGTCGATGTCGATTTTCGGTCGAAGGTCGTTCCGCAGCGCGGATCCGAATAATGCGAGGCGGCGTATGCCGTGGGTACGGGCGAACGCTCCGCACCTCGCGAAGATCGGGCAGCGGCAGTAGGGATCAGTTCGTCGGCGTGCGTGCCCGGTCGGCGTCCGCCAGCAGTGCGCGCAGGCGGGCGAGACGGATGGCCAGATCGGGGCGGTCCCGAATGAGGTCGGTGAGGATGGTTGCCAGCTCGCGCCGCCGCCAGGACGGCACCAGCCGCGCGCAGCGAACGATCGCGGCATCGGCCTCCGGGTCATGCCCCGCGAGGATGGCGAGCACCGCATGCACGCAAGCCGCGTCCGGGTCGTCGGGTTCGCAGCCGGCACGCAGCCGCGCGAGCGCGAGATCACGCGGCTCGACGGCGGTGATGACGCGGTGTCCTGGTGGCCGGCGACGCGCGACGTCGTCGCCGAGGAGCTGGAACGCCGCCTCGATGCCGTCGAGGCGGCACAGTGCCAGGAGTCCGGCCCGCACCAGCAGTGCTGGGTCGGCCGGTTGCGCGGCGAGCTGGTACTCCATCTGCGACTCCGTCGCGCCACAGCCGCTCGCGGTGCTCGGCGTACGTGGTGGCGACGCCGCGGAGGCGGGCCACGCGGATGAGCTCGCGGCTCAGGCGCAGTCCCGGATGCTCGGGGTTGGCGTCGACGAGATGGTGGAGGCAGGCCTCCGCCTCGTCGGTGAGCAGGACGCCGACCTGCGCGGCGAGGAGCGCCTCGGCGTCGTCGAGATCCATCGTGTCCACCCACTCCCGCACGGCGTCGGCGACCGAGTCGGTGACCTCGACGTGACGCAGCCAGACCGGGAGTTCACCACGTCCGGCCCACGCCACGTCGAACCCGACGGGATCGAGTTGCCGGGCGCGACGCAGCCGGATGCGCGCAGTCGCCTGCCGCGGCAGGTCGTCACCGAGCAGCTCGCCGGCTCGGCAGAGGTCGTCGATCCCGACCTGCAGCGCACCCCGCTCGGCGTGCCACCATCCACGCCCGAGCTGGATCACACCGGCCGCCCAGTCGGTGTCCGCGTGCGCGGTGAGGGCGGAGTCGAACAGCCGGCCCGCGTCGTCTCGGCGACCGAGCACGGCGAGCTGGTCGGCCAGGTTGCCGATCGCCATCGTCAGCTCCGGCAGGATCTTGCGCGGGTCGGTCCCGATGAGGCCCCGGTAGATGCCCACGGCCTCGTCGAGCACGGCCACGGCCTCCTCGGGCCGGCCCAGGTCCGCCAACGACACGCCGTGGTTGTTCAGGTTCAGCGCCAGGATCCACCGGCTGCGGTCCGGATCCTCGGCCGCGAGACGTCGCGGATCGCGATGCTCTCCTCGCCGGCCGCGGCTGCCTCGACGAGCAGGCCGGCGCGAGTGAGATCGACGGACAGGTTGTTCAGCGACGTCGCCCAGGTAGCGGTCGGGATCGTCCCGGGCCAGCTGCCGGCGCAGACCGAGAGCTTCCTGCGTGGCGGCGAGCGCTTCTGCGGTCCGTCCGACCCCGTCGAACCTGCTGGACAGATTCCCCAACGCTCCCGCGAGATCCTCACGGAAGGCGTCGGGCCAGCGCGTCGCGAGTTCTCGGCGGATCATCACGGCCTCCTCGGCCGCGTCCAGCGCCGGGGCGGGACGCCCCGAGGCGGCCAGGGCGATCGACAGGTTGCACAGCGAGCTCGTCAGCCTGGCCCGGTGCTCGTCGGCCCGGTCGTCACCGACGTTGTCCACGGCGATCGCCCGCCGGATCGCCACCGCCTCCTCCGCCGACCTCATCGCTCCCGCCCCGTCCCCGACGTCGGAGAGATCGACCGACTCGGTGTGCAGGGTCGCCGCGAGTGCCGCCCGGTAGGCGCCGGGCCGGTCACGAGCCAGCTGCCGGCGGATCCGGACGGCCTCGCTCGACGCCGCGAGCCGCTCGCCGACCGGATTGCCCAGCTCGGTGAGCCGGAACGACAGGTTGTGCAACGAGCTCGCGAGATCGGCCAGGTACTCGTCGGGGTCGGCGGCTGCCAGCTCCCGGCGAAGCCGGATCGCCTCCGCCAACGCGTCGAGCGCCTCCGGTGCACGTCCGACCGCGCTCAGCCGGGTGGAGCGGTTGCTCAACGTCAGCGCGAGGTCGGCCAGGTGCTCGTCGGGGTCGGCGCCGGCCAGCTCCCGGCGTATCCCCAGCGCCTCGTCGTTGGCGGCGAGCGCCTCGGCGTGGCGACCCAGCACACCCAGCCGCACGGCCAGGTTGCTTAATGAACGGGCCAGACCGGCCGCGGCGCCGGGCTCCCCGGAGACGACTAGGGATCGCCACGCCTCCACGGCCTCCTCGATGGCGGACAGCGCCTCATCGACCCGGGCGTCCCGCCGAGCCGCGCCGAAAGGTTGGTCAGCGCGTTCGCGAGGCTGCGCCGATACCGCGGATCGTCGTCGACCTCGACCACCTGCCGGTACAGCGCGGCGGCCTCCAGCGACGGCCCGGCGGTGAGCAGGACCTCGCCGACCAGCCGGGCGGTCCGGGCGGTGAGCCGCGGGAGCCGGTCGATCGCCGCGACCGCACCGACCTGCGGCCGCAGCATCCCCACTACCGCCGCCAACCCCTGCCGGAGGTCGTCGTCATCGGCGGCGCGGCCGACGAGGTCGGGCAATTGGTCGTCGAGGACAGCGCGTGTCGAATTCAGGCGATCGGGTCGGTCGGTGACGACCCGCCCCAGCACGCGCAGAGCGTGGACGGCCTGGCGGTTTGACGCCCCCGCCAACGCCGCCGCGATCACGTCAGGCGCCGTCACCGACGGCCAGCTCCCGAGCCACGAGCACCTCCGCGAGCAGGTCCGGCTCGAGCGGGCGCACCAGCGGTTGACCGTCGAGCGTGCCGGCGCCGTAGAGGCTCGACAGCCATCCGACGACGGCGTGGTGCCGCCCCCGCGGCGCGCCGGCCAGGCACCATCCCGACCAGGTCCAGCGCGTCCTGCTCGGTCTCTGCGCCGAACAACGCCACCAGCGCCACCGCGTGCCGCTGCTGCTCGCGGTTCAGCCCCACACCGAGACGCCGGTTCCACCGGTCCCAATACTCGGCCTCGTGTCGATCCAGGACCGCACCGAGGACATCGTCCGCGGCCAGGCCCGCAACGTCGATCCCGACCTCGGCCGTGCACAGCAACGCTGCCGCCAGCACGAACAGCGGACGAGCGAAGTGGTCGGCCGAAAGGTCCGGCAGCGGCGGCCGCGTCGGACGGTCGAGCCGCTGCCCGAAGGCCTTTGCCGCGACCCGGAACAGCTCCGCCCGGTCGATCTCCACCACGTCCCGGTCCAGCCGGACCAGCTCGGCGGAGTTGATCACCCGTTCCAGCTCCAGCCGCCGGTCCCCGACTGCCGCCATCTCACGCAGCTCGTCGCGAGAACCGCCCTGGCGCATCACCAGCACCACACGCGACGGCGCGCCCGCTGGCCGGTCGAACAGGCTGCCCAGCAGCTCGGTGACCGCGCCCGGCGGCCGGGTCTCGGCATAGTCGACCGCGACGAACAGCCGACCCGGCCACCCGGTGAGCAGGTCCAGATCGGTGAAAGGGCGACCGTCGCTGCCGGCGACGAAACCGGACGTCCAGCCCGCGCGGCCCGCGTCGACGCACGCCTCGATCGCGGTGCGGGTCTTGCCGAACCCACCCGGACCGGTCAGCACGACCACGCTCAACGAGTCCGAGCGCTCACGCCACAGCATCAGGTTGGCCAGCAGTGCCTCCCGCCCGACGAACGGCACCACCCCGAAGCGGGGGTGCAGCAGCTCCACCCGCGACCCGTCGCCGTCCCAACCGAGCTCGACCACCGGCGCCGTCAACGGCAGCCGGCCGTCCCTCGCGGACCGGGTGGCCTGCGCGACCGCGTCCCGCTCGACCGCGTGTGCCCACCGCCGGTCCCGCTCGTGGAACGCAGCGTTGCGCGCGGCCAGTCCGGGCAGGTCATCGACGAACGCCGCGATGGGCACCCCGAACCCGCCGAGATCCGAGCGGGCGTCGCGGGTGCTGTCCACCAGCGCGCAGATCCCGGCGGTGCGCGCGTTCAGCAGCGGAGCGCCGCTGAACCCGTGCGCGACCTGCCCGCGCTTGAGCTTCAGCAGCCGCCCCTCGTCGGTGCGCAGCTCCCCTTCGAACTCGAACGTCGCCGCCGTACGCACCGCGGTGCCCGGGACGTACTCGTCCGGGGTCCATGCGACGGTCCCGACAACATCGGGCGGCGGACCAAGAACCGGGTCGTCGCAGTCGAGCCGGACACACGGATGCTTCCCCGCCGGCTCGTCCAACCGCAGCAGGGCCAGGTCAGGGAACGGGTAGAACCCTGTGCGACCGCCGTCATCGGCCACTCGCGGCAGCAGGTCCGCGGCCTCCACCCGAGCCGAACCCCCGTCCCACGTGACCGTGAGGTCGTCGCAGCCCAGCACGACGTGGGCACATGTCAGCACCTCACCTGGGGCGACGAAGAACCCGCTGCCGCGAAACGCCGAGCCCTCGTCGACACGGACGACGCATCCGGCGAGCACCCTCGACAGCGAGCCCGGCTCGCCCGACGGGCGAGGATCAAGTCCGGTCACCGCTTCCCCACTCCAAGGTGACGTTGAGAGAACCCGAACTCTCGCCGTCGACCAGCAGCCCCGTCACGTCCCCGACGTCACCGCCAGCTGCAGTCCGAACTCGACGGTGACCTTGTCCGGTGCCGCCTTCGTGAGCGCCGTTCTGATCGTCGTGCTCAGACCCTCCAGCGTCCCCGCCACCGCGCCGAGATCGAACTTGTCCAGCGGGCCGGTCTTGCTCGCGCCACCATGTGGCTGCAGCTCCGCAACCTGCACCAGCGCGACAACCCCGTTGGCCAGCTCGACCTCGACGACACTGCGCTCCACCAGACCAGCTCCTCGTTGACGCGCACAGGGATGCTGAAGATCGTAGGTTCTGGCCCCCCGATCCGAAGCGGCCGTTCGGTCTGCTCCCCCAACCCATTCCCCACAGCGTCGCGGTTCAGGGGGCTTTTCGCCGGTCGAGATCGTCCTCGGACGGGAGAGCGGCGAGCATCTGGGGCAGGTCCTCGGTGATTGTCTGCCACAGGATGTCGAGGTTGATGTCGAAGTAGTGGTGGACGAGGCGGTCGCGCATGCGGGCGGCGGCGCGCCAGGGAACGTCGGGGATGGCCGCCCGGCCGTCCGGGCTGATGCTCTTCGCGGCCTCGCCGACGATTTCGACGAGCTTGGTCAGTGCGAGCCGCAGCAGCTCGTCATCGAGGTCGCTGCGCTGCTTGCCTTCGCTGTAGGTGAGAGCCTTGGCGGCGGCCTCGCGCAGGTGCCGCAGCCGGATTCGGTCTTCAGGCTGCATAGAGAGGTCGGGCGGTGGCGGTGACCTTGTCACGGAAGTAGGGGCTGAGGTCTTCGGGTGTGCGCAGCTCGACCGGTCGACCGAGGACTTCTTCGAGCTCCAGCTCCATCTGAGCGAGGTGCAGCAGGCCCGGCGTGTGCTCGGGCCGGAACTCGACCAGGATGTCGATGTCGCTGCCGGGGCCGAAGCCGTCACCCAGGGCGGATCCGTAGAGGGCCAGGCGGCGGATGCCGTGGGCGCTGGCGAACGCGGCAAGGAAGGCGTCGTCGAGGGACAGGCCCGGCCGGATCTCCACACCGTCATGATGCCCCACTCGGGCGGCCGAGCTCGCGCAACCTGTCGGCCTGCCGCTTCAAGTTGCGGACGTGCACCGATCCAGGCCCGTAACGTTCCTCGAACGCGGGGTGGAGAACCTGCAGTTCGGCCCGCGCCTCCGCGAGCAGGCCCTCGGCGGCGAGCAACTGCGCGGTCACGAACCTCGTGTCCAGCAGCCTTTCGTCGCGGTGGTCGGCGTGGTGGACGTAGTACCGCAGCTGGACGAGCGCGGCCGCGGTGTCGTCCGGCTCGACGTAGGCGTGCCCAGCCAGGTAGGCGCACTCCAGGACGTGCTCCGCGGCCGGGGCCATGCCGTTGGCGCGGAACCCGTCGCCCGCTGCGGTCAGCAGCGCCGCGGCACGCCGGAACTCGCCCTCGTAGAACAGAGCGGTACCGAGCCGGAATCGCAGGTCCAGCTCCGCGTACGACCCGGCCGGGGCCCGCTCCAGGCCCTCATCCATCAGCCGCAGCGCGGCGGTCCCGTTGCCTGCTTCCACCAGTGCGGCGACGTTGCCCAGGAGCACGTCCAGCTCGTCGTCGGTGAGCGGCAGGCGTCGCGTGCGCACCGGATGCCTGGGTGGCGGGGCCAGCAGCGGTGGTGCGGAAGGGGCGGAGGGGATCGCGATCGGCGTCCTTGCCGGCCTCGGTCCTCGGGATGGTGCCGTGCACCAGCGGAGCCAGTGCGCGGTAGACGTCCTCGGCGGACGGCCGCGCGTCCGGGTCCTTGGCGAGCATCGCGGTGACGAGCGCGTCGAGTTCGGCGGGCACCTCCTGCCGGACGTTCCGCACGGACGGGACCGATGCCTGGACGTGGTGCGCGCGCAGCGGGGTGGCGTCCCCGTCGCGGTGGTAGGGCGGGTCGCCGGTCAGCAGCTCGAACAGCAGGCAGCCCAACGAGTAGACGTCGGACGCTCCGGTGACCACGCGCCCGAGGTGCTGCTCGGGCGACATGTACGCGGGCGTGCCGACGGTGCGGTCGACCTGGGTGAGCCGCGGCAGCGCACCGGCGCCGCGCAGGATCGCGATGCCGAAGTCGAGCACCTTCACCAGGCCGCCGTCGACGATCATGATGTTGGCGGGCTTGATGTCGCGGTGCACCACGTCGACCCGGTGGACGTCGGCGAGCACCGCCGCGATCTGCGCCCCGATCGCCGCCGCCCACGCGACCGGCGGGGTGGCGTCGCCGTCGAAGACGGCCTCGTCCAGCACCGTCTCCAGGGTCGAGCCACGCAGCAGCTGCATGACCAGCCAGACCTGCTCGGTGCCGTCGGGCTGCTGCTCGGTCCCGGTGTCGTAGACGGCGGGGGTGCCGGGGTGCTCCAGCCGGGCCGCCGTGCGGATCTCGCGCAGGAACCGGACCCGGTCGCGGCGTTGCGCGTCGAGCAGCTCCAACGCCTCGGGGCTGTCGTCGCCCGCCGCCGCGGTGGGCTGGCGCAGCATCTTGATGGCCACCGGCCGGTCGAGGCGCTCGTCGTAGCCGTGAAACACCTCGCCCATGCCGCCCCGACCGATCCGGCCGTCGATGCGGTAGCGGCCGGCCAGCACGCGGTTGGGCGGCGGGGTGGACGTCACGGCCCGTCCTCGTTGGGCCGGCCGCGCTCGGCGGCGGTCAACTCGCGCACAGCTTGGTCAAGGGGACTCCCCATAGGAGCCGGAATGAAACTAACTATTCGCTTGACCGTCGGATCGTATAGTTCCAGTCGCCGTGGAACTCGTGCCGGGTAATGGGTATGGATTCCCTCTGCTGGGCGGTCGGCTTGATTCCGGTGGGGTAGAGGTTGAGGTCGAGGTCGGCGCGTACCGTGAGTCCGGTTGCGGTGGTGGTGTTGGCGATGAGGCTGACGACTGTTTGGTAGGTTTCAAGCGGTCGTCCACGCCAGTTCCCGGTGATCCTGGAGAAGAGCCGGTGTTCAATTTTGTTCCATTTACTGGTGCCGGGCGGGTAGTGGCAGATGGTGATGTCCAGGCCGGTGGCCGCGGCCAGTCGAGCGATTTCGAGTTTCCACAGCCACGGGCGGTGTCCGTTCGATCCACCGCCGTCGGCGGTGATGAGCAACCGTGTCGCGTTGGGGTATTTGATCTTGCCCATCTGTTCCCACCACTGCTCGATGGTGGCGACCGCGAAGACGGAGGTGTCGTGATCGACACCGACGGACACCCAGGCGCTGTCATCGGCGATGTCGTAGACGCCGTAGGGGATGGCCTTGCCCTCGGCCAGGCTGGGGAAGTCGTAGGTCGACACCTCCTCGGGTGCCCCGCTGGGCTGCCACTCGCGGCCGGCCTGGGCGAACCGCCCGACCAACTCCTTTTTCTTGGTATCGATGCTGATCACCGGCTCGCCGGCGGCCAGGAACCGCGCGGCGGTGGAGTTGATGTTGCGGAACTGGGCGTCCCGGTCGGGGTGTTGAGCGCCTTCGAGGGTCTTGCGGGTGCCCTGCAGGCTGAACCCGGCCGAGCGCAGGATCTTCGCGACCACCGAGTGGCTGATGTCGTGTCCCATCGCGGTGAGCTCGCGGGCCAGGTGCCGCGTCGACTTCGTGGTCCACCGCAACGGCGACTCGGGGTCCCCGCGGGTCCCCGGCTCGATGAGAGAATCCAGCCGGTCCAGCAGTTCCGGGTCGGCCACCTCGGCTTTCTTACGGCCACCACCCGGGGCCCGAACCCGGTCCACCTGCCCCACCGGGTCATTGTCCAATTCCGCCAGACCGCGTCGGATGGTCGACCGCGATGCACCCGTCGCCCGATGCACCGCGGCAATGCCACCGCGTCCCCACGACGTCGCTTCGGTCGCCAACGCCAAACGCCGATCACGCTCATTCAACCGGGGCAGCAATCCGTCAAGCCGGGATTTCATAGCCCGAAACGCATCATCGTCTAGCACGGCCGCAGAATATGTCGGAGGACACAATTCTACAGATAGACACGCCGGCAACTCGACGGTATCAAACATTCACTCGATCGGAATAGTTATTACATTACGTCTACATAGGGCGGAGGCGGTCGCTCGATGGCGGTGAGGCCAGAGAGGTCATCCAGTTCCTGCTTGAGGCGCTGATCATGCAGCGCGAACCCCTTGACAATGTAGTCGCGCATGACGCTCGTCGCCCAACGACGGAACTGCAGTGCTTGTGGTGTTCGCACCCGATAGCCGACTGCGAACACCATATCGACGTTGTAGACCTGGAGGGCGCCGCCTTCGGCCACCGACCAGTCAATAGCGCTACTCGCCACCTCGCCGTCGTTCAGGATGTTTCGAATGATGCGGGCCACGTTCGATCCGGACGTGCCGTAGAGCGCGGCGATATCGGCCTCGGTCTGCCACAGCACACCTGATACGCTGCACAAGCGAACCCGCGGGATGTGGTTCTGGTCGATAACGATGACAATCTTGCCGCAGCGCTCAGGCATCAGTCGCTCGCCCACCTTAGAATTCTTGCGACTCATCGTCAGTGCCCAATCGGGCGAGATCTCTCAGGCGGGATCGGAGCTCCTTGACCTCGCCTTCCAGTTGTTTGATCCGAGCGCGGTAGTATGACCGCTCCATCATCTCGCCAACATTTGCGCGCGACGTCGTCAGCTCAAGGTGGTCCGGGTTCACGCATCGCCGGTTCGCGCACCCGTGGTGCACGAACATTCCGTCGGGGATGCGACCGACATACGTGTTATACGACACCCGATGTGCGAGAACGTCATGATCGGCGCCGGGTTTCTCGGCCGATCCGACCGTAGCCATTGCGCGTCGCCCCCTTCCATTCCCAGCACCCGTTCGCGCGGACATCCCAACCGATGAATGCGAAGCGTTCGGCGAGCGGCAAACCAGCTTTCGCCTGACGCCTGGGCGTGAACTCGCCCGCTTTTCGAGCCTTGTTGTAGTGATGCATGCAGAGCGCACGAGCCTTGCATATGTTACTACACCCGTCGATACTGCATCGCTTTCGGCCTGTCTCAGTCATCGCAGCGTCTCCTGCCGCATCGGGACTGTCCAATGAGTTCCCCTTCCGATACTGCAAGAGTACCTCTGAGAGTAAGTCGTGCAGTATCAGCGGCGAACATTGCAGTGCCCTGGTCTGCGCTCAGGACCGCACGGAGCGGCAGCGAGACCATCACTCACCTCAGCCCCCCGTGGCGCGGTTCATCTCGGCCCGCAGCTTCGCCAGGGCGTCGTCGCGGGCGGGGGCGGTGATGATCTGGTAGGCGCGTCTGCGGGCGGCGGCCTTGATCTCCTTGCGGAACTCGTCGTTGTCGAAGTAGACCTTCATGAACTCGGTGTTGCGCTCGGCGTTCTCGGCCACGATGTCGTCGAGGCGGTCGTCGGCGACCTGGCCGAATCGGCTCTCGTCGTTCATGAGCGCGATCTGGCGCATCGCCGGGTCCTCGACGAGGCCGACGACCTGCTGGATGACCAGGATCTCGTCCGAGGTGCCGAGGTCGAGGCCGAAGCGGTCGTTCAGCTCGGCGATGATCTCCGACAGCAGTGCCGTCTCGGGCTCGCGGGGGCGGCCGCCGTCGGCGGCGTGCCCGCGCACGGAGACGTCGCCGGCCTCGGTGAGCGAGACGTTGTGGTCGCCGGTGTGCTCCAGCCGGAAGTGGCTCAGGTCGGCGGCGCCGATGTCGACCTTCACCGCGGGCTCGCCCGGCAGCCGCAGCAGCAGCTTGGCGCCGTACTGGTAGAGCCGCTCCAGGTCGCGGTCGCCCCAGACGACGACCTGCGCGAATAGGCTGTAGGCGCGGACGTAGGAGCGCAGGTCGCCGCGGAAGTCCTTGCGCTGGTCGTCGGTCTCAAGCGCAGTGAAGCGGTCGATCGCGGGCTGCAGGTACTGGTGCAGCTTGGCGTGCAGGGCGTTCTCCGCCGAGGCCGGCAGGTACCCGGCGGGTGCTTCGCCCGCCGCCGTCACGAAGGCCTCCATCTCCGGCACGGCCACCACCGCGTACTGCATGACCTCCTGCTGCATGCGGTAGAGGATGTTCGGGTCGGCCTCGTCGGTGATCGTCCGCTCGAACCAGGGCTTGAACGACTCCTCCATCGTGTGGGTGCCAGAAACTCTGCGCACCCTATGCGACGTGCTGATACTCGTGGATCAGTCCGCCGAGTCGGTCGCGTCGTCGGACGTTGTCGATCTCGGTTCTGGTGCGTTCGGGCAGGGGTCGTAGAGGAGCGGCCTGACCGAGTGCGCGGTGTGATCGATGGTCGTTGTAGTGGCGCTCGTACTCACCAAGGGCTACCGCTGCGTGCTGCTGGTTGATGATCAGGAGGCGGTCGAGGAGTTCGCGGCGGATCGTTCCGACGAAGCGTTCGGCGATCGCGTTCGCCCGTGGTGCCCGCACCGGCGTCTTGATGATCTTGATGTCGATGGCGGTGAAGACGGCGTCGAAGGCGGTGGTGAACTTGGCGTCGCGGTCGCGGATGAGGAACCGAAAACGCTGAGCGGCGTCCTCCAGGTCCATGACCAGGTTGCGGGCTTGTTGGGTGAGCCAGGCGCCGGTGGGGTGGGCGGTGACGCCGAGGATGTGCACCCGGCGGGTGGCGTGCTCGATGACGAAGAACGCATACAGCCGGTGCAGGGTGATGGTGTCGAGGTAGAACAGGTCGCAGGCCAGGATCGCCTGGGCCTGCGCCCTCAGAAACTCGCGCCACGATGGTCCGGCCCGCCGCGGTGCAGGGTCGATGCCGGCGGCGTTCAGGATTCTCCAGACGGTGGAGGCGCCGATCTGGTAGCCGAGGTTGGCGAGCTCGCCGTGGATGCGTCTATATCCCCAGGTGGGGTTCTCGGTAGCCAGGCGCACGATCAGGGCGCGCAGGCCGGCGGGGATGGCCGGTCGACCGGGCCGGACGGGCTGGGTGGTCCAGCGGCGGGCGACCAGCTGGCGGTGCCAGTGCAGGATGGTGGCCGGGGCGACGAGCAGCCCGAGGCGTCGGCGAATGGGCAGCAGTCGGGTGAGGGCGGCGATCATGGCGCGGTCGGTCCAGCTCATCCGCGGGCGCGGCGTGCGTCGTTGGAGCACGGCGAGCTGCTGGCGCAGGACCAGAATCTCGATGTCCCTGGTGGCGTCGGATCGGGTGCGCAGCACGATCCAGCCGAGCATCGTGGAGAACATCTGGTAGATCAGTCGCAGCGCCATCAGCGGATCATGCCTGCCAGCTGCCGCGGACGAACGGGCAGGTCACGGGCTGTGTGCACAGTTTCGGGCACCGACAGGCTGGGCCTCGATCGTGGACCGGGCATGACAGACACGTGCAGGCAGGCGATGATGGCACCCGAACTCCTGGTGGATCGGCTGGCGTAGACAACCGTCCGACTACCAGGAGTTCGCTCATGACCAGCGCAGGCGCGCCCACCAGCGCCGAACCGTGATCAACTCATCGCGCCAACACGAGTTTCAAGATGCACTCTGAGCTCGACCTGCGACTCGTGTCGCCTTGTGACACAGGTTGTCAACGGCGACGTAATCGGTTCGTCAGCGCACGGAGCTGTCGGGTTCCTTCTCCCGGCAAGCTGGTCGAGCCATGCTCCACTGAGCCTGTCAGGCGGTCCGGTGTGCATGACACTGGGCGGCCGCTTCGGCGATCCTGCGCGGGCCGCATGGCCACCGCGCCGTCGGGATGCCCGTGCCGCCCTGCGTGCACGCTTGGCATCGCCCGCGCGAGTCCGGGACGTGGTCTTTGAGAAGCTGGCGCCACATTTCGGTCATGGGCGCGAGTTCGGCGGCAGCGGCCCAGTCGCTCGGCGCCGAGGGCGTGCTGCTGTTGTCTCGGGGCACCTGCCGCCTCCCGGTCTTTGCAGCCTCGCTACTCAACGTCAGACTACACAGTCCATCTGCACGTACATCTGCAAGAACGTCCGACGGGTACTAAGGATCTCGGAGAAGGCCTTGGAGGCGGCCAGCCGTGGACCGGGTGCGCGTCCACCAATCGGGAACGGGTCGCCGGGGGCGATCAGGCCGCCGCTGCCGTACCCGCAAGGGCGTGCGCTTGCGCTCGCCTGGGTTGAGTCGTGATCGCCTCCGACGCGCCCACGGCATCGTCGAGCAGCCATCAACTGCTTCTCGACGCCCGGGCGCGCCGGTCCTCGAGCAGCGCGTCCGGGAGCTGGCGGCTCGGGTCGCCGAGGCGCGCGAGCGGGGCGACGTGACCGTGCAGGCGGGCGCGGAGGAGGAGCTCGACGGTCTGGCGGTCACCTTGCTGAGGCGTCGGCGTTCGGCGGCCCATGCCCGCACCTTCGCCGATGGCCGGGAGTGCGCGCGGACTGTGGTGCGCAAGGCGGTGATCCGCGCCGTGGACCAGGTCGCAGCTGTCGACGACGTGGCGGGGCGGCCCACCTACGGACCCGGGGCGAGGCTGGTTCGCGCTGCCGCTACGACACGTGGGCGTCGTACGTAGTTGTGCGTAGCCGTCGCCTTGGCGTCCTGCGGCCGGTACAACGGGGCTGCACCAGTGCCGCACTTGAGCGGAGGTGGCGATGACGCCGCCGGCGACCTTCCTCCTGTCGGCCCTCCCGCCGCGGGATCCGGGTGGGCGGGACCTGCCCGCGCGGTACGCGCTCGTCTTGCGGCTCGAACAGTCGGCCCGCGAGGTCGCGGCGCAGGTCCGGGCCGAGCTGGCGGAGTTCGACCCGCACGTCACGCCGATCTCGCCGACCGACCACGGCGCGCTCGTGCTCGAACTGCCCACGCGCACGCTGCAGGACGCGGCCTTCCCGGCGGCGTTCGCCGCCGGGTACGCGCTCGCCGATGAGTTCCGGCTGCGGACCGCCGAGCCGGACCTGCCGACCCCGTTCTTCCCCGAGGAGGACCCCTCCGACGCCCGGGTGGCGGTCCGCTTCCCGCCCGGGTGCTGGGTCGATCCGGAGATCCTGCCACCGCGCTGGGCGCTGGACCGGTTGAACGTGCCCGCCGCGTGGGCCTTCTCCACCGCGCAGGGGCGCCCTGGGCGTGGCCTGGGGGTGGTGATCGCGCAGCCGGACACCGGCGTCGTCGCGCACGCTGAGCTCGACGGCGTGGTGCGGGTCGGCGGCTGGGACGTCCTCGACCACGACCCCGACCCGACGGACCCGCTCGACGGGCTCAACCCGGGCCATGGCACGGGCACGGCGAGCGTCGTCGTCTCTCCGGAGAGCCGCGTCGTCGCCGGGTCGGCCCCGGCCGCGAGCCACATGCCGATCCGGACGGTGACCACCGTCGTCCAGGTGACCCAGGTGGCGGTGGCGGAGGCGATCGGCCACGCCGTCGACAGCGGTGCGCACGTCATCACGATGAGCCTGGGCGGCCTGCCGGCCGCCGTACTGGAGCGCGCCGTGCGCCGGGCGGTGGCGGCAGACGTCATCGTTCTTGCGGCGGCGGGCAACTGCGTCCGGACGGTGGTCTGGCCGGCCCGCTACGCGGAGTGCGTCGCCGTCGCCGGCACGAACGCCGCCGACGGCATGTGGCGCGGCACCTGCCGGGGCCCCGCGGTCGATATCGCCGCGCCGGGGCAGAACGTCCTCAAGGCCGAGGTCGCGAGCGGCACGGCGGTCGGGCAGGGGCAGGGCACCAGCTACGCCGTCGCCCTGATCGCGGGGGTGGCCGCGCTCTGGCTCGCCCACCACGGACGGGCCGACCTCCTTGCTGCGGCGCGGGCGCGCGGCGAGACGCTGCAGGACATGTTCCTGCGGCTCCTGCAGGCGACGGCGCGCCGGCCCGCGGGCTGGGACAGCGGCGAGATGGGCGCCGGGATCGCCGACGCGCGGGCCCTGCTCGCCGCCGACCTCGACGCGGGCCGCGCGCGCCGGGCCGCCCCGCCGCTCGGGCCGGCCGCGGAGCCGGGGTCCACCGTCACGGCCCTTGTCGCCGAGACCGCCGGGGCCGAGGCCGCCGACGACCCGGACCTCGACTGGGTCCGGTACGGGCCGGAACTGGCCGCCGCGCTGCTCGAGCAGCAGCTCGCGGCACCCGGCCGCGGCGTCGCGGCCGGGGAGAGCGGCCCAGCGGTCCCGGTCAGCGGCGAGCTCGCCCGTGCCGTCCGCAACGTCCGGCTGCGCGACCACCTGGGGCTCGACGACGGCGCGGGACTCGAGGTCGAGGAGGCCGCCCAGCGAAGCGGGTAGAACCGAGCCGCAAGCGTGGCCCCATCGCTACACCGCACCGCCCTTGGGCCCGCTTCGACGACCTGCCGGCCCGGCGGGCGATCGGCTTCCCGACCGTCCGGGAGACCCTGGTCGCCGAGCGCGTCGACGGGGTGGTGGGCGTGCTGCAGGAGGTCGAGCGAGCCACCGCGGCGGGGGAGTGGGCGTTCGGGTTCCTCGCGTGCGCGCGGCGGCGGCCCCCGACCCGGGCGTCGCCGTCCATCACGTGCCCGCCGTCGGCCTGCCCCTGGCCTGGTTCGGGATCACCGGCGCCCGGTGCCCGCCGAACCGCTCGGCGCGGCCAGCCGCTACACGGCGAGCCGTGGAAGGCCCCAATGTGCTCATTACTGGCTCACCACGCCGTTCGAGGGCGGGTGCGACGACGGGCCTCTTGGGACCAACGTGGGACCACACGTCGCGGTCGGAGGGCTGCAACCGGCACGGATGTCACCTCGTTCATCGTGCTGACAGAGTGCTGACGTGCGGAAACGCCTCGGCTGAAGTTCTGGGGGTCATCAAGGGGTCGGCGATCGCAGTCACACCCACCCGGCACGATCGCCCCACGAAGACCGACACCGACCAGATCCGGGCTAGCGGGACGGGCTCGGTGGCTGAGCGGGGTGCCGGTCATGGCGTGGGCGCGCAGGAGCAGGTCTTTGGGTTCGTCGCCGCCGGCGGGGCTCATGACGTTGGCGGCAGGTCGACCAGCGTGTGGTGTGTTGCGCTGGTCCGTGCGGCGTCGAGCACCTCGGCGGTGGCCAGTGCGTCCCGCGGATCGACGGGCACGGGGCCGTCGCCGCGGACGGCCGCGGCGAAGCTCGGGTAGTAGGTGTCCCAGCGGCCGCGTTCGGTCGGGACGGACGCCGTTGCGGATCCGTCGTGCAGCCGACCCCACCGGTCCTGCGGTTCGGTTCCCCACGCTCCGGCCTCGGACGCCGGGGTGCGGCCTGCCACCAGGAGTTCCTCCTGGATGTCCAGGCCGTCGACGACGTAGGTGGCGCGGGTGCCGGTGACCCGGAAGCGGGGACCGGGGGCGGACTGCACCCAGCTGCCCCAGAGGTGGGAGTGGGCGCCACGGGCATGGGCGAGCGCGACGAACACGTCGTCGTCGAGCCCGGCGGGTCGTCGCGGTGATGGATCTCGGCGTACACGGTGCGCACCGGTCCGAGCAGCTGGATGGCCTGGTCGACGAGGTGGCTGCCGAAGTCCAGGAGGGTGCCGCCGCCGGCGGCCGGGGGACCGTCCTGGCGGCGTTCGAAGCGTGACTCGAACCGGGTGATCTCGCCCAGGGCGCCGCTGTCGGCGAGGGCGCGCACGGTGCGGAAGTCGGAGTCCCACCGTCGGTTCTGGTAGACCGAGAGTGCGAGGCCGAGCCGCTCGGCGAGCTCGACGGCCGGGCGGGCGTCCGCCGCGGTGAGGGCGAAGGGCTTGTCGACGACGACCGGCAGGCCGCGCTCGAGCGCCTCCCTGCACAGCGGGATGTGGGTGTCGGCCGGGGTCGACACCGTGACGGCTTCGGCTCCGGCGGCCACGAGCCCGGCGAGGTCGTCGACCACCGCGGCGTCGGGTTGCTCGGTGGCCACGAGCGCCCGCCGCTCGGCGGACCGGGTCGCGACGGCGACGAGCTCGCACTCGGTGGCGGAGGCGATCAACGGGGCATGGAAGTACCGGGCCCCGAAGCCGTAGCCGATCAGCCCGAACCGTACCGGGGCGACCGCGCCCCTCTGCGCGCTGGAAGTCACCCCTCATCGGTTCCCGCTCGGGTCGGGCGGCAACCCCAGCGAATCCCGGCCGCGGCCGACGTCGCGCTACTGGTCGAGCCGGCTGAGGAGATCGTCGGCTGCCGCCTTGAGCTCTTCGGCGTGCGCTCGTGCTGATGTGTCACCTGACGCTGGCGTGAGAGGCCTTCGACCTCGCCGCCGACGCCGGCCAGCGCATCAACGTCTACACCGCAGAATCTGGGCCGTGTGGTCCAGTGGCGGGCGCCGAGTTGGCGGTGCCAGCGCAGGATCGTGGCCGGTGTGACGAGCAAGCCGAGGCGTCCAGGGCGTGGGGATCTGCGGATCATGCCGGGCTGCTGATGTCGGCGAAGCAGCAGGTCACGGGGCTGTGTGCACGACTTGGGGCACCCGCAAGCGGGGACGTTGGCATCGTGCCCATGGTCCTCGACGCCACCGGCACGGAGTCCGAGCGACGTAGCCGTCACGTTCCGGTGGTGCGAGAGACGCCGTTTCCCGAGGGCGGCGAGCTGCCCCGCATGTACTACCGGACTCTCGATCCCTTCGTCGTGTTGACGGCGGCCGCGACGGTGACCGACAACCTGCTGCTGGGAACCGGAGTTGCTCTGCTCGTCCAGGGCGATGTGATACATACTGCCAAGCAGGTCGCCAGCCTGGACCTGGTGTCCTGCACCCTCGATGGCGTCGTCGTTCGCACGCTCAGCGGCGGGCAACGCTGGTCACCGCGCTGTGCGAGCACGTCGGCACACGCCAGGAACGTGGGCCGCAGTATCGACCCAACCGACCCCCGATGGCGAGGGCCGAACGCCCGACAAAGCCCGGCGCTCGCACCCGACCGAGGACGGCCGAGCGCGGTGTCCACCTGCGCGCGTCCGGCCAGCCGCACGTTGCGCGTCCTGGCCGCGCGGCGGGTGGTCCGGGGACGTTGATCTGCCGTGCTCCGAGAGTGATCGTGGCGGTGCGCAGCGGGCGCAGCGTCTTGACGATCTTGACCTGGTGATAACCCGTGTGACCGAGTGTCCCTGCCAAAATCCTTCAACACCTCGACATCGAGGACGTGTCAGACGAGCAGATCGACGCCGCGCTCGACGAGGAATAGCCGCGGCGACGTCACCATGACAATTCCGGACGGACGCGCCGGAAGCCGGACAGATCAGCACCGGTTCGGGCGGCCGGCCGGCCGCGCCCCAACCACCCGGTCACCCGGCCGGCGCGTCGCGGGGAGCGGCGGCGTGCGGCCACGCATGCATCGTCGAGCCATGCCGGCTCCACGGCGCACCGTGATCAGCGGGCCGGTCGGGCGGGCACGGCATTCCGAGGGCGCCCCCGATCCCGACCCGGCTATGAGCGGTACTCGGGATTGGGGAAGTCGAAGCGGGCGCCTGCGTCCCATTCCCGGCGCTGGTTGCCGTAGGCGGGAAACCCGCCGGCGGCGCTGAGCATCCGGGCCAGGTGCAGCAGGTTCCAGGTCATGAAGGTGGTGTTGCGCTGGGTGAACTCGTTGTCGATGCCCGCCCGTGACCCGTCTTCCAGCAGGTCGCCGTAGCTGGGACCGGGCCCTGCTTCGCCGATCCAGCCCGCATCCGACTGCGGAGCCACGCTGTAGCCGATGTGCTGCAGGCTGTAGAGCACGTTGGACGCGCAGTGCTTGATGCCGTCCTCGTTGCCGGTGATCAGGCACCCGCCGACCTTGCCGTAGTACAGCCACTGCCCTCGCTCGTTCAGCTCACCGGAGTGGGCGTACAACCGCTCGATGATCTTCTTGGTCTCGCTGCTGTTGTCGCCGAGCCAGATCGGCCCGGCGATCACGAGGATGTCAGCCGCGAGCACCCGCCCGAACAGCTCCGGCCATGCGTCGACCTCCCAACCACGTTCCCGCATGTCGGGATACACACCAGTGGCGATCGGATGATCGACCGCGCGGAACTGGTCGACCCGCACACCCTGTTTGGTCATGATCGACGCACTCGCGTCGATCAGCAGCTGCGTGTGGCTGATGCCCGGCGATCGGGTCAGCGTCGTGTTGATGAACAGTGCGGTCAGGTCGGAGAAGTCCGCGATGGTGTCGCTCACGCGCCGAACGTAGCGGGGAGATCACCGAGCGGTCCCATAACCGGCGCCCCCGATCTGTGCCAGTTCATCCAGTAACCGACCTGGCAGCGGCCAGTCACCGCATGCGGCAAGCAGCAGCGCTTCCGTCTGCGGATCCCTGCGGGCACCAGACCCCTCCCACGCGGTGCGGCTACGCCGCGACAAAGCGCTCGAGCAAGGCGTCGGCGACCTCGGTGAGATCCGCGCCGACCACCGTCGGCTGCTCACCGACAGGGCTGGGCACCACACCCGCACGACCCACGAACGCCGCCCGGCAGCCGGCTGCCAGCGCACCCGAGACGTCCCACGCATGAGCGGCGACCAGACAGACGTCCCCGATCTCCACGCCGCACCGCTGCGCGACCATCCGATACGGCCGCGGCGCAGGCTTCAGCGCCCGGACCTCGTCGGCGGAGAACACCGCCTCGAACAGATCGATCAGCCCGGCGTGGGCCAGTTGGGCCGTCGCGACCTCAAGCACCGAGTTCGTCAGCGCCGTGAGCCGAAACCCTGCCGCACGCAGCCGTCCCAGCGCGACCGGGACCTCCGCGTGAGCCGGCAGCCTGCTCATCGCCCCCACAACGTCCTCGACCTCATGGTCGCTGACAGTGCGCCCCACCCGCGCTGCCGTCATCCACAGCGCGGCCTTCTGCGCCGTCGTGAAGTCCACGTACCGCCCCGTCAAACCCCCGACGAACGACAGCTGCAGCATCGATCCGAACCACGCCGCCCGCAGCGCCGCATCACCGAGCACCGACTCGAACACCGGATCCAACGCCGCGAGATCGAGCAAAGTCTCGTTCACATCGAACGCCAGCACCGGTGTCATGCCCACATCCTCCCTCGACCCGCCCGAGATCCGACCCGAGCTTTCCCGCCATGCCTGGCCCGCGGAGTAGCCGCCACCCGCCCGCAGGCGATCGCTTGTTGCCCGCCGCCGAAGCTGACGACGTAGGCGCCGTTCACGATGACGAGGGAGAACGGACATACCGGCAGGGCCGGTCGTCACGGTGGCGCCGTGATTGTCACGCTGCCGCGTTCCGGTCGCGAGCGTGCCGGTTCGCCGTCGTCACGGTGGCGTCTGGTTGCGGGCGCGCGAGGACCAGGCAGGAGCGGAATCTCAGCCCGGCCGGGCCGGCACCGGTGGCCCGACGAGCCGGCCACAGGTGATCTGGCCGATCAGCGTCCACGGTGAGACGTGCGGGACGACCCGGGCCCGGAGGGCGAGCGCGGCGGCGGCCAGCGCTGTCAGCGCATCACCCAGCCGCGTGGCCTGCGGCGCAAGAGTGTTGATCACATCGAGGTCGACCCGGGCGAGCCAGACCATGCCTTGGGTGCGTAGCCACTCGATGTGGGCGGGGTCGCGGAAGGCGCGGATCCAGCGCCGCACGGTGGACAGCGGCCGCTGCAGCTGCGCGGCGATCCGCCGGTATCCCGTCCCGCGGGCGCTGGCCTGCAACGCCGAGCCGATCACGGCCGTGGTGTCGGCCCGGCGTGGGGCCACCACGGCCGGCAGCAGGACGTGGGTGCCGCGGCAGGAGCGGCACCGGGCCCGCCGGGGTCGCAGCAGCAGAGTGGTCGTGCCGTGGTCGCGCACGGAACGGGCCCGGGCGTGCCCCCAGGGCTGCAGCGGACCGGTGCACGACGGGCAGCTCAGCGTCCCACCGGCGAGGTCGGTCCCGGCCTGACCGGGGTCCGCGACGCCGATCATCAGGTCGGGGTGAGGGCACGGCGCACGAGCGTGGTCTACCAGGCCCGCGACCGCCAGGGGTCAGCTGGTGTGGGTCACACCCTGCGGCGGTGCGCCGGGCCGCCCGCGTCGCTCCGCTGGGCTCGGCCTGCCACGATGACGACCCACGGCGAGGAGCCGCCGTACCCGATGCTGGGGCAGCCCTGTTGATTGTCACGGTGGCGGCGCCGACGAACGCCGTACTGACGGGGTATCCGTCGTCATGGTCAACGGCGGGGATCGAGCGCCAGGTCAGCATCCTCGGGGGCGGTCAACAATCGCTACGGCCGACGGTGCGGCCACTCTCGCGGCGGGTTGACCGGGTAGCCCGCCGACGAAGCGTCCGCCCGGCAACCCTGCCCGTCCCCGGCCAGCCCACCACCGAGCCGACCGCGCATCGCCGGTGCCCGTCTCCGCTCGGTCAGTTGTCTGGAGCCCGGACACCGCCCCACGGCGCGTCAAGAGAACCCTCTCTCTGAGGACGGTGATGTCCGATAACGCCTCGACTGACAGGGCTGGCGCCCTCAAGGTCACCTCGACGATGGTATGCGCACTGCTCGCGGCATTGCTTGCCATCGTGGCGGCGCGGGTTCGGCTTCGGCGTGTCGGCGCCGGCACGGCCCCAGCGCGCGATGCTGGCGTGGTGAGCACCCGTGGAGGCGCGTATGAGGCGAACACGCCCGGGGCGGCAGAACGCCGCGTTGCCGCCCGAAATGGCCGCCCACCCCGACGATTCGGCCGCGTATGAGGACTGGAGGGCGTGGCGGCAGCGTCGGCGGACCTGGTTCACCGAACACGGTCTGTCCTACGACTTCAGCGAGGACCTGCGGCTGCGGCGGTTCGTCCGCCAGAGCGGCGGCAGCTGGATCCAGGCCGAACCAGGGCTCTCGGCGTGGACGCCGCTCGGATCTCCTGCCTGACAGTGTTCGACGACCGACCACCTAAACAGCGCTTTCGTAGGTAGGTGCCGCCATTCTGACCAGTGCGGATGCGCCCGAACGGCCCACCACGACGCGACACGCCCGACCGTCCTCGCGCAGCGCACACCACCGCGGTGCGCACGGCATGCGCAAGGTATAACAGTCGTCACTCGCCGAGGTCAGCGAGAAGTCTGGAGCGCTGCTCCTCCAATTCGACCATCTGTGCCCGGATCCGCTTCAGGTCGAGATTGACACGTGCCAACTCAGCTCTCGCCTGCCGCTCCCTGAGATACCGTTCACCGCGCCTGGCTGTGACGAGAGACTCGACCTCGCGGCGCAGCAGTCTCAACCATGGGTTCCCCTGCATCGAGCTGAGGCGATACTGCAGCTCGCCGGCGTGGACCGCCGCGACGATCTCATCCTGCGTCAACCCGAACTCCGCGCGAGCGGTCTTGTCGCTCAGCGTCGCGCCCTTGCGCCCCCATTCTCCGTCCTGGCTGACCACCGCTGAACCTCGTGGCGCGATCACTCACACTCCTGGTTTTAGGACTCGCGCGGGCCGAGGGCGGCCAGCTTGCGGTTGACGTCGGGCAGGCTGAACCGCCGGGGCTGGCCTCCGCCTTTCATCGCGGTTGACGACACGCCGGGCGTGATCTCGGGATAGAGGTGGCGAGGTGCACCTGACCAGGCAGAATGCGATTGTCGAAGATTGTAGACTGGCCGGGGTAGGTGCACCTCTTCCGTGCACCATAGTTCATGGGCCGACCGGCTGGAATTCGTCGGTGATGATGACCGCCTGGTCGGGTTCGCCGGGGCGCTGCTGTTGCGGCTACTGGCCGAGCGGGCCGGGCTGCGGGCCGGGCTGTCGGCGGCGATGACCCGGCGCGGGTTCATCCCGGTGTACGACCGCGGCCAGCTGCTGGTCGATCTGGCTGTGACGCGGATCCTGGTGGGGAGGCCATCAGCGACTTCCAGGGCCTGCGGCATCTGGCCCCGGTGATCGGGCCGATCCCGTCGACCCCCACGGTGTGGCGGGCCATGGCGGGAGGTCGGCGAGCTGCAACTGGCCCGGATCACCACCGCGGTGACCGCGTTCCGGCGGTACTGGTGGGGACTGCTCGCCGCCCGCCCCGGCGGGTTTCCCTGGCTGCGGGTGGCCGGGCGGGAGCTGACCGGGATCACGGTGGTGGACCTGCATCACCGGTGGCCGGTGCTCCCATCTCAGCAAACTATCGGCGCCGCCACCCACGTGGCGACGTCGGGTACCCATCCGGGCCCGTCTGGCGGCGCCGCTACGATGAGCGGAACGGTCCGCTGCCGGGCAGACAGCCGTGACGCCGCTGGGTCCCGGCACGAACAGGCTGGCCGTCCCGGTGCGAACAGGAAGTCCGTCTGGAGCATGCAAATTTCCTGGGTGACTCTGGACCGGCTCTGCCAGCAGCAGGCGGGTGCGGATCCGGTGATCGGCCGCATGCTGACACGCAGCGGCAGGCCGCTGCGATCGAACGCCGAGCAGCTCACCGACGCCGATTTGCTGGACAAGTTGCGCAGCTTCGGCATCGATCTGGACCGCGAGGGCCTTTCAAAGCTCTGCGAAGGCGCGCTGTCGGCCGAGGAAGTCGCCTGCGAGCTGCTGGACAGCCACGGGCTCGGTGATGACGTCGAGGCGGACTGGATCTGGATCAGCCTTGTCACCCTCTGGCAGCGGTGGTGGCCGGACCGGGTGTGCCTGGAGTTTCTGGATGACAAGGTGCAGGCAGGCTACGACGAGGGTGACGAGGCCGCCCAGGCCCCGATATGGCTCGATGCCTGGTCTGACGTGCTGCGTCTGTGCGACGCCACAGGTATTAGGTCCATCGCGGAGTTCGACGCCCGCTTCCCGATGACGCAGTCGCTGTACAACTGGAGCCAGGACCTCCAGAACACGCTGTGGAACGCCGGACTGCGCAATCATGAGCTGCTCCTGGCCCGGATTGGCGTCTGCGAGGAAGCGCTGCGTAGGTTTCCCCGCGAAGACCAGCTGATGACCGAGAACTGCCGCCGGGCGCTGGCCGAGTCGTACTTCGAGGCTGGCCTGACCGGTAAAGCCGAGGAACTGTACACGGCGTGGCTCGCCGCCGATCCCGGCTGGGGGTGGGGCTGGATCGGCTGGGCCGACTGCTATAGCGCGGGCTGGCGCGAGTCGCGCGATTACGGGCGGGCCGAGGAGTTGCTGCGACGCGGATACGCGGTGCCTGAGGTCCGCGACCAGGCCGACATCGCCAGCCGGCTGCGCGACCTGTGCCAGGAAACGGGCCGGCCGGGTGAAGCCCACGAGTTCGCGGACCTGGCCCGCCAACTGCGGCGCAAGGCACCAGGCGTGAGCATGTCGCGCCGCCCGGAACTGGCTGATGGTGACCACGGGCCAGCAGCGCTGCGCCAGACAACGCGGCTGGACTTCGGACCCGAAGGGCTACCGCTGAATCAGTTTGACGACGTGATGCAGGCGCTGAGGGCACAGCCATCCGGCTCGCCGAGATCCGGTTCGCCGGCTCGTGCGACCAAAGTCCGGCTCACCGGCAAAGGCGACAAGACCCGCATCGTCCCGCTGACCGGCAAGACGATCGAACACCTTCGCGTCTACCTGGCCGAATTCCACCCGAACACGGCCACGCTGTCGGCGAGGCGGCCGGTGTTCTACAGCCTGCACCACGGACAACCGACCAACCTGTCGATCGACACCGTCGCGGCAGTGCTCAAGAGTGCCGCCACGGCAGCGCGCCGGACCTGTCCCTCGGTTCCCGAGAACATCCGCTGCCACATGCTGCGCAAGACCAAGGCCATGGACCTCTACCAGCAGGGCATCCCGCTGCCGATCATCATGCGACTCCTCGGCCACGAGAACGTATCGACCACGGCAGCGTTCTACGCCTTCGCCACCGTGGACATGATGCGAGAAGCCGTCAACGCGGCCACGCCCGCGATCAACTCGCCGCCCGCGCAGCGACTCACCTAGGACAAGCTCCAAGCCCTCTACAGCCTCCGATAGCACCTCCGCGTTAAGCCGAGGAATCAGTCAGACAACCCCACCGGGACAGGCCAGGACACGATTCCTCGGCTTAACGCAAGGCTCGGCATAATCGGAGTTAACCCGAATTCGGTTTAACTCCGACCGGGGCAGTAACTACACCTCCTACGAGTTCGGCAAGACCGTCAGCGAGCTCGGATTCCGTCAGTCGGTCGGCCGGACCGGTATCTGCTACGATAACGCGATGGCCGAGTCGTTCTTCGGAACGTTGAAGAACGAGCGGGTCCATCGCACCGTCTACCCCACTCGTGCGCATGCCAGGGCCGACATCACCCGATACATCGAGTTCTGGTACAACCGAGACAGACTCCATTCGGGCCTTGGATATAAATCTCCTCAAGAAGTCCTCGACGAGTGGACAAACGGCCAGGCCGTAGCGTAAGCTAAACCAAATTACGCGGTCCGAAAAACGCGGGGCTGATCACGTTCGCCCGTCCCCGGCTTGGCTTTCCGGTCAGGCGTCAGTCAGCAAGACGCCACCGAGGTGTCGGGGGAGATGACCGCGGCGAGCGCGGCGAGGGCCTCGGGGACGATGCGGTAGTAGGTCCAGGTCCCGCGCCGCTCGCCAGTGACCAGTCCGGCCTCGGTCAGCTTCTTGAAGTGGTGGCTGATGGTCGGCTGCGACAGGCCGAGCGGCTCTGTGACGTCGCAGGTGCACAGCTCGCCGTCCTCGCTGACCAGCAGCAGCGACACCAGGCGCAGCCTGGCCGGGTCCGCCAACGCCTTGAGCCGCATCGAGAGCTGGGCAGCGTCCTGGACCGACAGCAGCGCCGACGTCAGCGGTGCACAGCACGCCTGGGCGGTCGGGACGGTCTCGAGGACGGGCAGCTTCGGCATCCGTCCATGGTGCCACGATATCGATCTAGGTCAATAAAGGTGCCGGCAAGCCTTGCGCCGACGATCGCCGGCTGGCACCGTCATCGATGTTCACCAATATTGACACCCGTCAATATCTTGCGCAGGAGGTCCACAATGAGCACCAACCTCGCCCCCGTCCAGATCAAGCCGGCGACGTCGGGCCGGGTGCTTGCCTACGACTGCTGCGACGGAGAAGACGCGGCGATCTGACGCCTTCGGCGCCGCTGCGCGGCGTCGCGCGCAGTCCCGCCCACTTCTTCTTCCATCGGAGCATCTCCATGCACATCCATCGCTCACCTCGTCGCGCCCGCACGGCGCGGACCGCGGTCGCAGCCTTGGTCGCCGCGGCCGGCTGCTGGGGCATCGGCACCGTCGTCTCCAAGCAGGTCGTCGACCACGTCGCACCCCTGACCCTTCTGCCGGTGCAGCTGGCGGTTAGCTGCGCCTTCCTTCTCGTCGTCGCCCTCGCCCGGCGCGAACCGCTGATCTGGACGCCGCCGGTGCGCCGACTCGCCGCACTCGGGGTCCTCAACCCCGGCATCGCGTACGCGCTCGGCCTGATCGGGCTGACGACCATCACTGCCAGCATGTCGGTCCTGCTGTGGGCCCTAGAACCGGTCGTTATCCTGCTTCTGGCCGCGCTCGTGCTCCGCGAACGCATCCCGCCCGCGCTCGCAGTCACGGTCGCCGTCGCGATCGCCGGGGTACTGCTGGTGGTGTACCAGCCCGGCGCCAGCGGCAACGCCGTCGGCATCACGCTCACCGTGGTCTCCATCGGGTTCTGCGCCCTGTACACGGTGCTCACCCGGCGCCTGATGCTCGACGACTCCTCACTGACCGTGGTGCTCGCGCAGCAGGCAGCCGCGTTGGTGTTCGCGGTCGCTTTGGCGTCGGTCGTCGAGCTAGCCGGAGGCACCGGCTGGGACCTCGCCGGACTGGGTGCCGGTGCCTGGCTGGGCGCCGGGGTGTCAGGCATCCTGTACTACGGGCTCGGATTCACCTTCTACGTAGCCGGGCTGCGTCATCTTCCGGCGTCATATGCGGGCGCGTTCTTGCCGCTCATCCCGGTATTCGGGGTCGCGGCCGGCTACCTGGTCGGGGAGCGGCTCGAGCCGCGGCAGTGGCTCGGCGCGGTCGTCATCGTGGCCGCGACCGCCGCGATCGCGGCCGTGTGGGGTTCCAGACGTCGGCCTGAGTTTGTGACCTGCGACGATCGACGGGGCCCCCGGAGGGGTTGCGCGACGGGCGGACGGCCCGGTTGTCGTCTCGGGTAGGTCCGGCGGCCGATCAGCTTGGCGTGCCAACGCAGCTGGGTCCTGGGAGACACCAGCCGCAGCTGTCGCAGACCGACCGGCAGGAGCCGGCTCAGCGCGCTGAGCAGCGCGCGGTCGAGCCAGCTCAGTGCCGGGCGCGGGTTGTGTCGGCGCAGCACGGCGACCTCGTAACGGAGCGCCAAGATCTCGAGGTCCTTGGCTGCGCCGCAGCGAGCCCGCAGCGCCAGCCAGCTCAGCACGCGCGCGAGTGCCAGGCACGCGAGTCGGAAGGCCACAACGGGAGATCACGCTGGGCGGGATGCCGACGGTGGGGTGTTTGAGGGGCTTCGCCGGTCCTGGTGGGTCTAGGTGGGGGCGAGGGCGCGCAGGCGGGGGAGGATGTCGGCGACTCGCTCGGCCTGCGCGACGGGATCCGCGGTGACCATGAGGATGAACTCGGTGATGCCGACGGCGACGAAGCCGCGTACCTGTTCTTGCAGGCCCTTGAGCTTCTCGGGGACGCGGAGCTGTACCGACCGGCGGATCTGGGATGGGTCGCGGCCGATGTCGGCGCAGTGCCGGTCGAGCACGGCGGAGAGTTCGCTGACCTGTTGTGGGGTTCCGCCGGGGGAGTTCCAGACCGCGGCGTGCTCGGCGGCCATGCGCAGGGTGCGCTTGCGGCCGACGCCTCCGATCCAGATGGGTGGGTGCGGGGATTGGGTTGGCTTGGGTTCGGCCACGGCGTCGAGGAGTTGGTAGTGCTTGCCGGTGAAGGTCGTGCGTGACTCGGTCCAGAGCGACCGGATGATCGGGAGGGCTTCCTCGAGGCGGTCGGCGCGGTCGCGGGCCGTGCCGAAGGGGAGTCCGAGCATGGTGTGTTCGTTCTCGGCCCAGCCCGCGCCGATGCCGAACTCCAGCCGTCCGCCGGAGAGTTGGTCGACCGTCACGGCCGCCTTCGCGAGTACAGCGGGGTGCCGGTAGGTGTTGCCGGTGACTGAGCAGCCGATTCGGGTGTGGCTGGTGTGTGCGGCCATGCCGGCGAGGAGCGTCCAGGCCTCGAAGATGTCCAGGCTGTCATCCGGGCGGAGGCTCGCGAAGTGGTCCATATTCCAGCAGTGGTCGAAGCCCGAGTTGTCGGCGACCCGCCAGATCGTCATCAGGGTGTCGAGGGTGGCGGCCTGACTCAGCTTGAGCCCGAATCGCAGTGGATGCATACCCCCAGTCCTACCGGAGTCCGCAGCGCTACGAGCTACGCGTGGCGGACGCTCTACGCGGCGCTGCAGAGCCCGCTGGCCGATCCGGACGAGAACGCCGGGAAGGCCCCGCGCGGTCCGGGTCCTCGCAGTCGACACCGCCACCGAGCGAGCGACCGCGGAGTTCGTCTACCCCGTCAGCACTTGGGGTGATCGTGAGCACTTGGGCGCTGTAGCCGCCGCCGGTCCAGCCCGCCGGGCCAAGCTGAACGCGTCCCCGTCCCCGTCCGCGTCCGCGGCTGCGGGTGCGTGGCGGCGAGCGCCGCGCCGCGCTCCACAGCGGCGCTCGGTGTGGCCGCCGCGCGTCGTGCGCCACGAAACCGCGGGACTCGGGCCTGTCGGCGACGCCGGTGGTGGCTGCGTCGGACTCGAGCACGCGCGGCGCACCTGCGTGGAACGCTGGGCCGCATGAGCAGCGACATGGACGCAGACCTGCCCGCGTCGGCGTTGGACCGCAGCGAGCTGCTGGACGTGCTGCGCAGGACGATGGAGGCGGCGGGCATGGATGTGGGGGCGCACGTCCGCGAGCTGCCTGCGCGGGTGGCCTACCTGCGCAGGCAGGCGGAGGCGCAGCCGCCGAGGCGGGATCCCTGGGTCGACGTGGCCCGAGCCCATGAGTCTTCCGCGGCCTGGCCCCGGGGAGATCCCCCGCCCCGCGGAGAGCCCGGGGCTGGCCTCAGCCGCCAGCGGTCACCTAACGCCCGCAGGTCTGGCAGGCCGGCGCGTGTTTCGCGTGGTGCCCGAGGCGCCGGCAGAACCTTGGCGTCGCGTTGGCGAGGTGCCGCATGATCATCCGCGCTGCTCGGCCCCGCCGCCGCGCTCGCGGTCGATCTGGGCGAGGTCCGCGTCATCGTTGAGCAGCTCGTCGGCCCGGCCTGCCGGGGGACGCTCGACGACGACCTCGCTGCAGGAGACACTTCCGAGCGCTTGTCGTCGTTGGCCGCTGACCCTTATGGGTGCCAGATGGCGCGGTCGGTCCAGCTCATCCGTGGGCGCGGTATGCGCCGTTGGAGCACGGCGAGTTGGTGGCGCAGGACCAGGATCTCGATCTCCTTGGTGGTCTCGGATCGGATGCGTAGCACGATCCAGCCGAGGAGCTTGGAGAATGTCTGGTAGATCAGTCGTAGCGTCATCAGCGGATCATGCCTGGCCCCCTGCCGCGGACGAACGGGCAGGTCACGGGCTGTGTGCACAGTTTCGGGCACCCACAGGCTCGGGGAAACCCACCGGTGGAAACACCGGCAGGGCGCCCCGGGTCGACCTCACACCGCCGCCCGCTGAGCCGTCCGCCGGGTGAGCGGGTGGAGGACTCACGTGTCGTCGGGGGCAGGTTCGGTCACGGACTCTCGCGAGCGGCGACGCTCCCGGCCCTGCGTCCACCATGCGGCCACGATGACCAGCAGTCCGAGGACGCCGACGACGATCGGCACGGTGATGGTCAGGAGAATGATGCGGTTCGCCCAGGACTTGGCGGCCGCGGCGGTCGCGGTCACCGAAGGTGGGGTCTGGGAGTAGCTCTCGGTGAGCAGTTTCGTCGTGGGTGGCGCGCCGATGAGGCGGGCGAGATCGGCCGCGGCGGCGGTGACGGCGGGTTTCGTGGCGTACTTGTCCTGGGTGATGATGGCGTAGATGCGGCCTATTCCGGAGAACTCGGGCCGTTCGGTGATGGTCTTGTCGACGCGGTCGCCGGACACGATGGCGCCGGTCCGCGGCTCGACCAGGAGCTGGCTGTCGGCGCTGAGCTGGTAGGCCAGCGGTACCGGTGCCGCGAGCAGCGCGTTCACGGCCTGCTGGTCGGGCTGTTCGAGCTGCCGCAGGGCCACGTTGACGAAGCCGTCGATGTTCACGCCGTCGGCGGCCAGCTGGGGCTTGAGCTGGTCGAATGTCATCGTGCTCGGCAGCCCTTCCTGGGTGAGCCGGGCGAGGAGAGCCGGTGTGAGGTCGGTGCTGTCCAGGACGCCGTGGTACCGGTTCACGCCGAGCCCGTCGACGGTGGTCTTCTCGACGTAGGTGTACGTGACCGGCTGCCCGGTCTCGTCGCTCCAGACGGGATAGGTGCCCGTGCCCGCGCTGAACGGGAAGGCCACCGAGTAGGCCGGGGAGCGGTCGACGACGTTGTCGGGCGTGTACGCGTAGGCCTGGGGCGTGGCGAGGTTCCGTGCGGTGTTCCCGTCGACCGTGAAGCGTTGGACGAACCGCTGCGGCGGGAGACCGGCGATGCTCAATGCGTCGTCCTCCTCGACGATCACGGTGCCGCCGGCCGTGCCGACGGTGTGTACGCGCCGCTGGAGGTCGAGCGGAAGGGTGCGTCCGGGCGCCGCTACGGGCAGGAGCGTCGCGGGGTCGACGAGGAGTGTCGCCGTTCCGGTGGCCTGCACCGTCGTGTCCCGAAAGGCATCGTCCGGGTACGTGACAACGGTCGCTCGCAGGAGGATGGCCAGGGCCGCAGCCACGACGATCAGGGCGACGCCGAGCACGAACAGGGCACGTGCGCGGCGGCGTCGGACCGGTGCCCGCAAACGGGGTGGGCCCTCGGTCATGGCGTGTCCTCCGTCGTCGGTGGTTCGTCCGGTCCGGCAAGTGGGGACGTCGAGATCCGGTCGCGCTGCAGCCGGACGTTGGTCAGCTGCAACAGCGGCGGTGCGGTGTCCGGAATCAACGTCATCGCGTCCGAAGGGCCGGCCTCGGTCGGTGCCGAGGCGCCTGGGAGGGTCGTGTAGAGGCTGACGTCGAGAACCCACATCCCGACGTCGTCCGGTACGCCGCGGGTGGCGGCCCACGTGCTCAGCTGCCGGGCCACCGTGGCGCAGAACCCGGTGCCCGGGTCGAGGTCCGTCGCCGAGTCGAAGAGGAACATCGGCTGAAGGAGGATGGGGAGCCGGGAGACGATCTCGCTCTGCTCCGTCGGGTCCTGCGTGGCGAGCGTCGCCACCGAGAACCCGTAGTCGATGCCGACCCTCAGGTACCGCGAGTTGGCTACGGGCCGCAGCAACGTCCCGGGGGTGAGCGCGACGCCGGGGCCTGCGGCGGCGTCCACCACGTCGGTGAGCGGGACCGACCGCGCGGTGGCGATCTGCCGCAGCGTGTCCGTGCCGCCGGTGATGTACGTCCCGCCCGGCAGCGCCAGCTGGGTACCGGCAAGGACCAGCCCGGGGATGTCGGCAGATGGCCGGTGTCAGCTCGGTGAGCCCCAGCGCGTGCCGGGCAGCGATGATCGGGAGGGTGTCGTCGCCGAGAACGGCGTACCGGTTGATCAGGCTGTCGAAGAAGTTGATCAGCCATTCGTCGAGCTGCCGGCGGCCGAGCCCGTCCGGCCCGCTGTTCGGTGGCGCGCCCGCCGGCTCGAAGGGCACGCCGGTCAGGTCGAACGCGTCGGTCGCGGAGATGAGCGGCATGGCGGGCGCGGGCATCCGGGCGTCGGGGACGGTGTAGACGAACGCGCTCCCGGTGGGCACGCCGGCGAGCAGGTTGGTGTTGCGCGTCAGGCTCACCCGGCCCCAGATGTTCTGGGTGCTGATCACGTCGCGGCCGGGTATCGCGAGGGTGAACTCGTCGACGCCCGGCAGCGTCTCGGTCGCCGTGCCGGGCCCGGGTGCCTGCGTCGCCGGGCCCGGCGGGACGGCCAGGGGAGCCGCGGCGCGCGCGAAGGACACCGGGGCGACCCCGGCCCGGGTGTGGCCGTCGGCCGCGAGCCGGCCCGAGAGCCTGACCTGCGGCTCCGCGACGAGGATGTCCGCCACCGGTCCCCTCGACAGGAGCTGCACGGTCGTCCCGCCGGTCGGGGACGTTCCGCGGCGCAGCTCGAAGGCCGGCTCGTGCCGCGGTGCGGACCCGGGCGAGGATCGGTCGGGGACGACGGGATCGGCGGGCGGCGCGGCCCAGCCCACCCAGTCCGCGGCGATCTGCGTGGCGAGCTGCGCGAGGACGGGCAGGGCGGCCGCGACGCCCGGGTTGGCGGTCGCCGGGAGCAGCGGATCGACGGACGGGATCTGCGCCAGGTCGAGCGCGAGCAGCTCGCGGATCGTCGCGAACTGGGCGAGCGAGGCGCCGAGGCCACCGCCGGGGTCCGCAGGAGCGGCGACCACTGGCGCGGCGGAGCCGGGCGGGGTGTTCTGCGCGTAGCCGGTCGAGATCGTGTCCTGGGCGGCCCGCTTGACGGTGAAGGTGTAGTCGTAGTCGTAGCGTCGCAGGTCCTGCAGGGTCGGGGAGGCGGTCGCGGAGATCGTCGCCCCGATCTGGAGCAGGGCGGGCGTGTGGGCGTTGAGGGCGAACAGGTGGTCGACGGGGACGCCGTGGCGTCCGGCGACAGCGGCGAGGCTCTCGCCGCCGTCCACGGTGTGGAGCCGGGGGACCGGCACGATCGTGCCCTCCGGCAGCTCCGCGTCCGCGGCCGCCTCGCTGGTCGCCGTTGCGGGGCCGGCAGCGCTGTGCCGTAGCACGGCGGCGGCGACCAGCGCGGGGGGAGCGCCGACCCGCCCGGCGAGGTCGGTCGCCGTCTCGCCGGAGCGGGTCCGGTGCCGGTCGGTTGTCGGCAACTGCAGGACGGCGCCCGGGGCCAGCAGGGTGTCGGCGGCCGCCGCGGCCGGGATGCCGATTGCCCCGGCGACGGTGTGGAGGGTGTCGAGGTCGCGGACCGTCGTGCGCGCTGCGGCCGGGGTGATGCGCTGGCCGGTCACGCTCGGCGGGACCGGGAAGGCGCGCAGGGCGATCGGGACGTCGATCTGGCCGACGTGGTTGTCGGTGGGCGGCCTCAGGAACGTCAGCCAGTCCGACGACTGGTACCCCTGGGCCCACGGCACGTTCGCGATGTCGTACTCGAGCTGGTTGACCTGGAAGTCGAGGTTCAGGCCGAGGTTGTCGAACTCGATGTTGGACGCGGTGTGCAGCAGGAACGTGAGCGCGGTCGACTCCGTCGGGTGGGCGTTGCTGTCGGCGAGGGTGACTGTCGCCTTGGACAGGCTGAAGCCCGGCACGCGGCTGAGGTAGCGGACGGTCGCGCCGGGCGCGAGTATCGCGGCGTCGTGCAGGAGGGTCGACACCAGCCACGACGGTGTCACCCCGTGCCCGATCCGGGTGGCGACGGCGTCGAGCGTATCGTGCGGGCCCACCGTGTCGGGGGGTGTCTCCGGGTCGGTGAGCGCGATCACCACACCCGGCAGGAGGAGGTCCTGCCGGTCTTTCACCGCGGCGCTGACGGCCTCAAGGCCCAGCATCGTCACGGCCGCGATCCGGTCGAGCGAGTCCGCGTTCCCCGTGGTCACAACCCGCGGCGGCGCCTCCGGGTCGGCCGGGTCGGGCACCGAGACCGTGACATCCGCGCGCAGCACATCGGTCCGCGCGGCGATCGACATGGCCACCTCGAGCGGGGTCTGCTGGTGCGCGGCCGCCAGGCCGGCGATCGTGTCGCCCTCGTCGAGGACGACCGGTTCGGGAACCGCGAGGACGCTGCCCGGAGCGAGCAGGCCGGGCGCGTCCGCGTTCATCGCCGCCAGGTTCGCGACGGCCGCGGACAGCGATCCCGGGGTGGCCACGTCCAGCGCGAGATAGTCCAGGACGCTGAACAGCGTGTCCTGAGCGCCCACGGTGGACGTGCGGACGACGAGGTTGACGGCGGCGCCCTGCTCGAGCACCCCGGGGGAGTCGGCGAGCGCCGCGCCGAGGTCGGCGACCGTGACCGGGAAGTGTCCGGCGACGGCGGTCAGGGTGTCCGCGGTGGCCACCGTGTAGGGCGGGAGGGCGATCGGGACGCCGGGCACGAGCAGTCCCGGAACCTGGGCGGCGTCGGCGGCCAGGCTCCCGACCGTCGTGTCGAGGGCGGCCGCGATCCCGGCGATCGTGTCGCCGGCACGCGTGGTGTAGCTGCCCCCTCTCGACGGCCGGATCTCGACGCCGGGGGCCAGGAGGCCCGTGACGGTGCCCAGCGCGGCACCCAGCTCCGGTGCCGCCCGCCCGAAGCGCGTCGCGACCGCGGCGAGCGTGTCCCCCGCGGCGATCGAGTAGGTCCACGGACCCGACACCACCGCGCCCGGCAGGAGGATCCCGGTGGCGCCCGCGAGCACGTCGACCAGGAGCGGCAGCGGCGCGGCGAACGCCGCGGCCAGCGTTCGCAGCGTTGCCGTCGGCACGGTGACCGCGACGCCCGGGACCAGCAGCCCCGCGACGTCGGCGGCGGCCACCACAACGGCGGCCGGCGGCAGGTCGTGCGCGCCGGCGATGCCGGCCAGCGTGTCACCGGGCGCGAGTGACGTAGGCCTGTCCCGACGGCAGGGTGAGGCCGACCCCGGGCGCCAGCAGGCCGACGACCTCGGCGTTGGCCGAACCGACCGCCCAGACGGTGGATCCGGTCGCCGCGACCGATGCCAGGGTGTCGCCCGTCGCGATGGTGCGGCGCTCCGCGGGCATGCTGAAGACGGTGCCCCGCGGCTGGCCGTGCAGGCGGGGCGCGGTGTCGCCGGACCAGTCGGGCGGGGCGGTCACGGCCACCGGGACCGCCACGATCGCGTCGACCTGGTAGGCCTCCGACAGCGTCGTCAGCAGCCTGCCGGTACAACGTGTCCTGCGCCGCGGCCAGGTCGGCGGGCGGGCGCGGTCCCCGGCCCGGTGACCTGCGTGACGCTGTCCCGGACGGCGCCCGCGATCACCTTCTTCGCGGCGACCAGCTGCCGGTAGGAGTCCGGGTCCAGCCGGTGGGCCGGCACCGCGTAGTCGGCCGACAGCACCAGGTCGAGCAGCGCGAGGAGCTGCCGGCCCCACACGTCGAGGTCGACGCCGCGAAACGACATCGGCTGCGGTAGCCGGGCGAGCCCCTGCCCCCGCTCGTAGCCGAAGACGGGTATCGGGCTCGGCGAGCTCCACAGCGCGGTCCGGTAGGCCCCGGTCGCATCCGGCCTGGCGGTCAGCGGGCGGGGGGCGAAGAAGTACGGGTGCCGAGCCGCCGACGGTGACGTTCAGGGCGGTGCCGGGGCCGTACTGCACGGCCACGAACCGGGGCGTTCCGACGGCCGCCGTGCTGCCGGTCGTCGTGAGCTTGAGCTGGGGCGCGGTGAACGCGGCCTCGAAGGTCTCGGCGAACGCCCGCAGCGCCACCGAGCGTCCCGCCGCACCCTCGGGCAGGAACGGCGCCAGCGGCGTCGACACCGACGTCACCGCGGGGTTGTCGGCCAACGCCGGGTCGACGTGTGCGGTCCTGCGCAAGCGTCAGCGTCGTCGTCGAGCGGGAACAGCGCGGCGACGTTCGTCCCGGTCACGGGCAGGGAGAACGCGACCGTCGACGGCGGGACGAGCAGCAGGCCCCCGGCCGCCAGGCACGCCACGGACTGGTTCGCCTCCGCGAGCAGGCCCGCGCTCAGCTGTTGCGACCACACCGTCGGCGGCGAGCATCGCCTGCAGCGCCAGCGCCATGGTCGACAGCGTGTCGTCGGCCCGGATCATCGACCGGTAGGTCCTTCCGCCGGGGACGGTGTAGGACAGGACGGCTCCGGCCGCGAGAAACCCGTCGACGTCGGCGTTCGCGGCGCCCAGGAGCGTGACGTCCACACCCCGGTCCGCCGCGATGGCCGCCAGTGTCTCGCCCGGTCCGACGGTGTGGGTGTGGTCGTCCGGTCCGCCGACGCGGACGTGGCGCGGGAGCGCCAGGGGCACGCCGGCGGTCAGCAGCCCGGGCGTTGCGGCGTTGGCGTCGGCCAGCGCGGCGACCGTGACCCCCGCCGCGGCGGCGAGTGAGGCGAACGTGTCGCCCGCCTCCACCTGCTGGGGTCGGCTGCCCAGCAGGACCGACTGCTCGGCCATGATCAGGCCCGCCACGAGACCGTTGGCCGTGCCCAGCGCCGCCGGCGTCACGGCGAACCGGGCGGCGACGGCGGTGAACGTGTCGCCTGCCCGCGGGCGGTACGACGAGGTGAGCCGGGTGCCGACCCGGAACAGGTCGGGGGAATCGGCGTTGGCGCCGGCCAGGTCCGCGACCGCGGTGTCGTGCGCGGCGGCGATCGACGCCAGCGTGTCGTGCGCCTCGACGGTGTACCGGCCGCCGGTCGGCAGCACGATCTCCGCGCCGGGCACGAGTGCGGCCAGGGTGGCGTTCGCCTGGGCGAACTCGGCAGCGGTCACGGTGAACCGACCTGCGAGCACGGCGAGGGTGTCACCGGCGACGACGGTGACGGCAACCGGCACGATCAGCTCGGATCCCGGGACCAGGGGGCCGTTGTTAGCCGCCGCCAGGGCGGTCGCGACCTCGGCCACGGTGACGGCGGAGCGGGTCGCGATGCTCGCGAGGGTGTCCCCGTCGCCGACGCGGTAGGCCGTCGCGCTGGACAAGGACACCACTGTGCCCGGGACGAGGAGCCCGCTGCGCTGCGCGTTCGCGGCGCCCAGCTGGGCCGGATCGAGCCCGTTCCCGGTCGCCACGCCTGCGAACGTGTCGCCCGCCGCCACCGGGTGCACGGTGCCGACCACGATCAGGCGCCCGGCCTGCAGGCTCAGCTCCGCGTTGTCGCCCGCGACACGGCCCTCGTCCGTCTGCACGAACGAGGGGGCCTGAGCCGCGATGTGGCTGAGCGTGTCGTTGCGGATCACGCTGTACCGCGCCTCGACGACGATGGTCCGGCCCGAACCCAGCAGGTTCGCGGCGTCCGCGTTCTGCGCGACGGAGCGGTTGGCCTGCGCCAGCTCGGTGGCCGTGATGTGGTAAGTCGCCGCGAGATCGGCGAGGGTGGCTCCGTCCGGAACGGGCACTGTCGCCTGCGTGGTCCGGGCGACCGTCTGCAGGTAGCCCCAGGCTGTGGCGGTGAACGTGGCGAGCTCGCCGACGGAAACCAGGTGCGGCGTGGCGCCGTCCACGGTCGTCGTGACCTCGGCCACCAGGTCGTGCGAGACCTGCCAGAAGATCTCGGCGTAGCGGTCGCGGTGGGCCTCGGCGCGGGCGGTGATGCCCGCAGACCCGCCTGCGGAACCGACCGGCGCGAACACCTCGCCGGGGGTCGGCACGTAGACGCTGGTGTCCAGCGCGAGCGTGACGACCAGCGACACTGGGCCCGGCGGACCGGTGAACCGGTAGCCCGTGAGGACGGCGGGCCACTGGCTCACCGCGACCAGGTCGTCGGTGTACCGGACGTCGACGTCGAGGGCGCTCGGCGACAGCAGCCGGTTGCCGAACACGTCCTGGTACTGCCAGCCGAACCGGGCGCTCGTGCCGACCCCGGCGTAGGGGTCCTGCAGATCGCCCAGCGGGACCGCGCCGCTGCGCGCGAACCGGTCGACGCGGATCTGCTTCTGGTAGGTCCACGCGTCCTGTCCCGCCACCGCCGTCAGCCCGCTGTTGAGGGGACCGCCGGTCGGCTGCGCCGGTCCGACCGGCAGGCCGTCGGCGCTGGCGGCGAACCCGCTCTCGGGGTCCCCGGTCAGCCGGTAGCCGATCAGGTTGAACAGCACCTCCAGCTTCGTCCGCGGATCGTCCTGACCGCCTGCGGTCGCGGTCGGGTCGTTGGCGCCCGGATCGGGGTCGGCGCGGACCACGCGGAAGCCCGAGGCGCCGGCGCGCAGCGCGCCGCGGTGGCTCAGCCAGCCGGGATACACCTCGAGCGTGGCCCCGGGGTTGAGGACGCCGTCCGCGGCGGCGATGGCGTCCACGACGGCGGCCACGCCGGTCCCGACGGCCCGCCCGATGCTGCCGATGGTGTCGCCCGGGACCACGCGGTGGGTGGTCCCGCCGACCGTGATCGTGACGGTCGGGGCGAGCAGGTTGCGGGTCTCGACGTTGGCCGCCCCCACCTCCTGGACCGACGGACCGTCCGGGGTCCCGGCCGCGGAGGCGAGCTCCGCGGCGACCGCCCGCAGCGACGTCCCCGCGCCGGACGTCGTGTACCGGCGGGGCGTGGCGAGGACCGCGGCGGTGGGGTCGGGGAGGGACTCGACGACCACAGCCGTGTTGTGGAAGGGCCGCAGCGCGACCGTCGAGGAGCCGCTCGCGTACACCGTCGCGAGCAGGCTCACGGTCGCGGTCGGGTCCTGGCTGAAGATCTCCGCGGGCAGCCCGCTGCCGGTGGATGCGACGCGGTAGAACAGGTAGTAGCCCCCGGTGTTCGTCACGGCCGCCTCCCACAGCAGCGTGAGGAAGCCGAGGGCGTCACCTGCTGTCGCCGCGACGATCGGTGCGTCCGGCTCGTCCGCAGCCGTGGCCGCGGGCGGGTGGGACCGGGTGGACAGGTTCGCCTTCAGCAACAGGACGTCGGCCGCATCAACGGGATCGGAGCGCAGCCCGGGGCCCGCGCCGGATCGGGCGTCCGCGGAGTACAACACCGTCAGCGTGATCGCGTCGCGGACGCCGGAGCCGCCCAGGTAGCTCAGCAGCTGCGCGAGGTCGTCGGTCGCGGCCGGGTCGGTCCCGAACACCTCGAAGACAGTCGGGACGAACTGGCCTGGCTGTGCCGGGTCGGGGACGCGGCGTAGCCCGAAGTCGATCTGAGTCGCCCAGCCGAAGCCGGTGAGCGGCCGCTGGTCCGCGGGGGCGGTCGGCGTGGCCTGCGCGCCCGTCACCAGGTCGATCAGCAGGCCCGGGCCGCAGCCCCGGCCCAGGCTGCGCAGCGTGTCGTCGCGCCGGGTGCGGCGGCCGGGATCGTCCGGGAGGTCGAGCGGGACGTCGGGAGCGATCAAGCCGACCAGGTCCGCGATCCCGTCGGCGAGCTCGGGCACACCCAGGCCGAATGCCTGCGCGACCGAGCCGAGCGTGTCGTCGGCGGTGACGACATGCGTGCCGGCGCCGAGCACGAGGCGGAACCCGGTGGCGAGCAGGCCGTGCACGTCCTTCACGGCGTCGGCGACGTGGTCGACCCACAGCCCGGCCGTCGCCGCCACCTGGCTGCGCACCGCGTCCGGGAACGGGTACAGCGTGGGCGCCCCGACCGTCGGCGCGGCCGCACTCGTGCCCGGATCGTGCACGAGCCGCGGCGGGTCCGCCGCCTGCCACGGGATCGGCTTGCCCAGCGCGTACTGCCGGGGCGCGACCACGGTTGCCGGGTAGGCCGTCGCCGCCAGCGGTGTGTCGTCGATCGGCGGCTGCTGCGCGAGCTGCGCGGCGATCTTGCCGAGCATCTCGCGGTCGTCGGAGGACAGCAGCACCGTCACGTGGTCGGACCCGCCCGGGAAGGTGATCGTGGGGTGCCCGGCTCCGGTGACCGACGACAGCGTGATCGCGTAGTCGCCGGGCAGCGGCGACGGGGGAGTGACCTGTGCTCCGGTCAGGGTGTACAGCGGGTAGAGCCGTAGCGCCGCCCGGTCCGGCGGCGTCGCTGCCATGATCTCGTCGGGGGACGGCAGCCGGAGCCCGTGCAGCAGGAAGCGGGCGAGCGCCCCGGCGGGCTTGTTGAACGCGCCCGCACGGGCGAGCTCGTCGACGAGCACGCCGAGCGGCAGCACCTCGGCGTCCGGCACGACGACGGTGCCGAACCCGACGTCGCGGTTGGTCAGCACGAGCTGGTCGACGGTCAGCCCGAAGCGCTGGGCGACACGGAGCGGCGTGTCCGGCGGGGTCACCACGTAGGGGATGTCGGGCAGCGCGACGGTGGCCAGTGGGACCAAGAGGCCCGCGTTGTCGAGGTTGACGTCGCCGTCCGCCGACCCGACGACCAGCTCGGCGGCCGAGAGGGTGAACCGCGCGGCGATGGTCGCCACGGTGTCGTTCGGTTGCACGGTGTAGGTCAGGCCCGGCGGCAGCGCGATCGTCAACCCAACCGGGGCCGAGAGGTTCATTCCCGGCCGCGGTAGCGACGCGTCCGGGGACGGGTACCAGCAGGGGTGGCCGGGCTGGCAGTCCACCGTCGGGTTGGCCGATGTGATCGCCTGCGCCGTCGTGGAGAACGCGTCGGCGATCGAGGCGAGCGTGTCGCCGTCCTTGACCACGTAGGTGCCCGGCCGGGCGACCACCAGCGTCGCCCCCGGCACGAGCAGTCCCGGGGTGTCGTCGAGCGCGCGCACCAGGTCGGCAGGCCCCGACTGCTGCGCCAGCCCGAACCGCTCGGCGAGCTGCCGCAGGGTCTCGCCGCTCCTGACCTGTGTCGTCACCCCGAACGACACCTCGGCCCCCGGCCGCAGCGCCGGCGCATCGGCGTTCCCGCCGCCGACCAGCGCGGCTGGTGTCGTCCCGAACCGGTCGGCGATCGAGGCCAGGGTCTCCGCCTCGGTCGAGGTCGCCGACGCGCCGGCGACGGCGTACGTCAGGGTGGGCAACGCGAACCCGACCCCGGCGAACAGCAGGTCGGGCGCGTCGGCGGCCGCCTGCCCGACCTGGGAAGGGGTCAACCCGTGCAGCGCCGCGATCCCGCCGAGGGTGTCGCCAGGGGCCACCACGTACGCGCCGGTGGGCAGGGTCAGGGTGGTGAGCGGCGTGAGCAACCGGGGAACGTTCGCCGCGGCGCCCACGACGACGTCGATCGTCGTCGCCAGCCGTGCCGCGATCCTGGCCAGGGTGTCGCCCTCGCGGACGGTGCCGCGGCCGCCCACGATCGTGAGCTCGCTGCCGACCTGCAGCACGCCGGTGCGATCCCGGACGGCCCGAGCGACCTGAAGCGGGGTCGAGTGCAGCCTGCCCGCGACGGAGCGCAGTGTCTCTCCGTCGACGACGCGGGTGCTCAGGCGGCGGACGGTCAGCTCCGCACCCGGCGCGAAGAAGGTGGCGGAGGCCTGGTTCGCCCGCCCGATCCGGACGACGGCCGCATCGTCGGGCACGGGGCCGGGGGCGCTGATCCCGAAGCGGTTGGTGACGTCGTCGAGGGTCTCGCCCGCCGCCGGGTGGGAGTGGGCCCGGTACAGGTCGAGGGCGTCCTGCAGGAGCTGACGCAGCAGGAACGCGAAGTAGTCGGTGAACAGGACCGCGGCGACCGACTCCGCCGCCGGCGTGTTCGGCCCGGCGTCTCGTGCGGCTGCGGGCCCCCCAGCGGGCCCTGGGGTGGCGGCCGCCAACTCCTGGAAGTAGCTGGCGACGAAGGACTGGTACTCCGGTCCCGCGGCGTAGGGGCCGGTGCTGAAGTCGACGGTCTCGCCCTCGACCGCCATGGCCACGAACGGCGGCATCGGGAACACCGTGAACGACGGGTTCTGCGGCGTGGTCGGAATCGGTTGCAGGTCGAGGGAGATGTTCCGCGTGGTGAGGAAGTCGACCACCCGGGCCAGGGGGAACGGCCGCGCGGGGTCGACCAGGTCGGCATAGAGCGCATGCAGGTGGCTGGCCGTGATCGGGCTGTCCGTCCCGAGCGGTACCGCGGCGTCCGCTGCACCGCCCGCCGCCACGTGCACCGAGAGGTCCGCCGACTCGGCCGCCCACACGAGGGCCTCGCGGGCCAGCTGTTCGAACGGCGACAGCAACCGCGCGCCCAACGCGGCGAGGGTGTCGGTCCCCGAGACGAGCAGCGGTCCTCCGTCCACGGTCACGGTCCCCGTGGGCGTGGCGAGCTCGCCTTCCGGGAGGAGCCCCACCGTCTGCGCGTTCCGGATTCCGAAGGCGTAGAGGTCGGCGTCCGTCGCGGCGGCCCCCGGCCCGTTCGGGAGGGCGGCGAACGCGGCCCGGTTCGCAACCGCCAGCGCGCCCTCCATCTGCCCGTGATCGGCCACGAACAGGGCGGCGACGAGCTGCGGCTGCGCCGTGGTCGTCAGTGCTTCTCCCCGGCCGGTCCCCGACCAGCCCGGCGGTGACCATCGGCTGCAGGTGCACCTCGACGGTCAGGGCTCCCGGCGTCACGGGCGACACGAGCCGGGTCTGGTCGTGCCACATGATGCCGGTGTCCAGCACCTCGGCGAAGAGCGCGTTCGCGAGGATCACGCCGCCGCCCGAACGCAGCATGCCGCGGGCCGGCTCCGGCTGCCCGGACACCTGCATGCCGGGTGGCCCCGCCCCGAGCACCCAGGGGGTCGGGCTGGCGCTGCCGATGGTGATCGACTCCCGGATGGTCGCGCTGAAGGACAGCGTGATGTGGAAGAACAGCACCTTCACCGACAGCGAGATCGACACGCCCGCTTCGAACGTGAGGTGGATCGGCTGGTAGCTCTCCAGCACGGCGGTGGCATCGGCGTAGGCCTCGATGTCCACGCTCGCCTGCAGGATCGCGAGGTTGACCGTGCCCGCGATGTGGATCAGGATCCCGACCGTGCCGCTGACCCGGTAGTAGACCGACGTCGACGTCGGGTCGGCGTCCGGGTGGAACCAGGCCAGGACGCCTTCGACGATCCCCACCACGCCCGCGAAGAAGTCGGCTTGGAGCGGACCGAAGGAGATCGCGTACCCGATGCCCACCCGGACGCCGACGCCCGCGACGATCACCGGGTCGAACCGGCCGTTGGTGATCTGCGGGACCTGGCTCGACGTCGCCCCGGACAGTACCCCGAAGTACAGCCCGACGGCTGCCGACACCGGGATCGGGACGGGCACGAAGACGATGAAGTCGACCGACAGCGCGCGGGAGAAGTCGAGGTTGCGCGGGAAGCCCAGGTCGACGAGGAAGTTGCCGTTGGTGTACACGTCGATGTCGATGATCGGCAGGGTGATCGTCGCCTCGCCCGCCTCGATCGTGCGCACCGCGTCGGGCAGCTTCAACTCGGTGTGGAAGACGCCGATGCTGTCGCTGATCTTGCGGTAGAGGATCTCGAACTCCAGGCCGGCCAGCTTCCCGACGCGCTTGCCGTCCAACGCCACTCGCAGCCCGTAGAGGACGGGATCGTTGAAGACGGCGGAGAGAGTCACGGTCTCGAGCGCGGAGAACTTCGTCGCGAACAGCCATCCCGCCGTGGCGTCGAACCGCAGCGCCGGCAGTTCGGCGAGCGGGTTCCGGTGCGTGTCGACGGTGCGATGGGCGCCTTCCAGCGCATCGATGACCGCTCCGATGGTGGTCAGGTTCTCCGGGTTGCGTAGCGTGACGTGCTGGCCGAGGGCGAGGTACTCGAGGTCGAAGAGCTTCTCGCCCTGGCCCGGTACCGACGGGGCCGGGTCGTTCAACAGGTCCCAGGTGAGTCCGGGGTCCTTGGTGAAGTCGATTCCGAGGAACGAGCCGAACAGCGAGAGGTCGACCGACTTGGACCGGTCGGCCGTCGCGGGCGAGTAGAAGACCTGGATCGCCGGACAGGCTGATGAGCGGCGTGTCGAGCCCGATGTCGTTGTAGCGGAACCCGATGCGGAACCGGGTCATGTCGACCTCGAACGTGAAGTTGTGCAGGGCGATGGCATCGAGGAAGTCCCACGGCGGCGTGAGCTTGAAGTCCAGGCCGGGCTCGGCCTTGTCCACCAGGAACTGGATCAGATCGCCGAGCGTGAGGTCGCCGAGGCGGACGGACAGGATGGTGTCGGCGCCCAGGGCCGAACGCGGCCGCGGCGTCCAGGCGCAACCCGAACAGCTCCAGCGTCATGAGCAGTTCGAGCTGCGTTCCTCCTTCGCGCGGCGCCGGAAGGTTGTCGGGCTTGCCGTTCATCGGGACGTCTGCCACGGGCCGAGCGCTAGCCGTTGTCCGGCTGGTTCGCGTTCACCTTCGTGACGCTGAAGCCGAGGGACACGAGCGTGATGCCGAACAGCTGCGGGAGCGGCGTGGAGGTCGTGAAGTCCAGGGCCAGGCCGACCCCGTAGGTCTTCGTCGCCGTGTTGATCACGAGATCGGTGATGCGGACCGTGGCAGTCTCGAAGGCGCCGACGATCCCGCCGAGAACCGGCAGGTTCTTGGTCTCGGTGTGCGTCTGGGTCACCAACGTGCCCAGCTCCGGGAAGTTCAGGGCGTTCCCGAGCTCCGTGGCGATGGTGTCGATGGACCCCAGGCTGACGGCCTTGTCGAACGGGGCGTGGTACTCGACGACGATGTTGGCGTTGTCCAGCTTGCCGGCGAGGGTGAAGATCTCGCCGGCGATGTTGACGGTCATGGACGCGTTGATGGTGGTGGTCCCGGTCGGTGGGGGCATGGCGTGTCCTTTCGCTTGTCCGTGCACTCCCGGCGTCTAGTGGGTGGCCGGCGCGGGCTGGTCCTTCTTGAAGGCGCCGTACCAGCCGAGCGAGTTGGCGCCCGCAGCCGGGTCGGGGTCGCCGAAGACGACAAGGTCGAACGAGGCCCCCGGCGGCAGGGTCTTGCCGAAGAGCGACAGCGCGATGCCCGTGAGCCTGAGCAGGTACGCCCGCCCGTCGAAGATCAGCTGTACGGCGAACATGGTGATCTTGAGGACGCCCTCCACCGTGATCGCGTTCCGGGCGCCCGTGGAGCCGGGCAGCTTCAGGCCGACGGACACGGCGAGCCTCCCGGTCCCCGGGGTCCAGGCGACCACGAAGCCGGCGACGAGCCCGGCCTTGCCCGCCAGGGCGCCCACGCTGCCCAGGTTGAGGTCGTAGAGGAGCGCGAACCAGGGTGTGCCGACCGCGGCGGTCTCCAGGTCGGTGTCGACGGGCAGGATCCCGAGGTCGCCGGGCGTCTGGGAGCCGCCCCCGGCCAGCATCCCCGTGGCCGTGACCGGGAAGTGGTTGGCGAAACCGGTCGGGCGCGCCCGGCTGGCGCTGAGGTCGAAGCCGACGTGGCTGGGATCGAAGGCGAACTGGCGAACCGCAGGCGACGACGGGCTGAAGCTCATGTGCAGCTCCAGGTCGCGGTAGACGAGGCTGTCGTAGGAGAAGAGGTCCACAGCGATGGGACCGGTCGGCGGGGCGCCCGTGGCGAGCTCCCGGAACGCGATCGTGCCCCAGAAGGAGAAGACGGTCTCGACGGTGCCGGTCTGCGCGGCGTCCGACGGAGTGGCGACGGTCGTGAAGGTGGCCTTGGTGATGCCCAGGCTTCCCAGCACGTCGTCCTGGGCGGTGAACGTCGTCGGGACGGTCTCGGAGAACACGTAGGTGCCGCTGTCGCCGTGCTTCTGGAAGACGCCGTCGAGCTCCATCACGTTGTCCGGGGCCTGCTGCCGGGTGACCTTCGCGGCGAACAGCTCGTTCAGGGCGAGCGCGATCCGGCTCCGGAACGAGGCGACCACGCTGTTGGCGAAGCGCACCTTCAGCGAGCGGACCGTGAAGTCGAAGCCGACCGCGGCCAGGGTGCGGTCGTCCGCGTAGGTGATGAGCCCGAACAGGGAGCTGTTGCGTGGAACGAGGTCCGCGGGCACGGGGGTCTGGTTGACACCGACGTGATGGGCCACGAACCGCTTGGGGTCGATCCCCGCGCCCAGGCCCGCGATCTCCGGGGGCAGCCCGTCCAGCGGCACGTGTGCGTTGAGGATCAGAACACCGTTCCACGCCGGGTCGGTGAGCAGCGCGACGAACGGGGCGAACTCGGGATCGGTGCTCGCCGCGGCGTCGTCGACGATCGCCTGCAGCCGCCGCTGCGTGGCGCGGACGTCGCGGTTGAAGCGGGTGCCCAGCGTCCAGGTGTTGGTGTCGGCGACCAGCTCGGACAGCGGTTTCCGGGCGTTCTTGATGATCAGGATCGTGCCGTGCAGCGACCAGGTCGCCGGGTCGAGCAGGAAGCGGTAGTCGGCGATGGTGATCTCGTTGTCGGGGCCGACGTAGGGCTGGAACGCCGCGGCGTCGGAGACGACGACGAACTGCTGGTTGGTCAGCAGCGCCGCCTTGAGCGGGTCGGCGACGCCCTGCAGCGCGAAGCGCCGCGTCACCGCGGGTGCGGGGAGCTGCTGCACCGACTGGGCGATCTGCAGCGTCGTCCAGCGGGACTTGTCCGCGCTGAAGGTCGCGATGAGCCCCTGCGGCGTCGCGGCCGTGAGGGGTTCCGCGGCCGGCGCCGGGTCCTCCGGTCCCTCCGCCCGGGCCACCAGGGCGATCGGCGCCGGGCCCGGGGGGACCTCCGGTGCGGCGGGCAGGTCGTGGATGGCCTGGCGGCGCTGCTGGCTCAGGACCTGCACCTCGAGGCGCTCGTAGCTGGTCAGGTCCTCGGTCGCGCCGGCGTGCGGCACCAGCGGGTAGGCGACGATGCGCGGGGTCGGCTGTCGTCGGCAGCGCGGCGGCTCGGACGTCGAAGAAGGGCAGCAGCGATGATGCCGGCGCCTGTGGGGTCTGCGGGGTGCCCGCCCCGAACAGGGCCGCGCCCTCGGGCTGGGCGAAGTACCCGAGCGGCGTGGCGGCGGTCAGCGATGCCCAGGCCGTGGACACCGGCCCGGTCAGCCGCGGGCCCGGGGAGGCCGGGCGCGTCGTTCGGGACGGGTCGAAGTCCGGTGCGTAGGCGGGGTTGCCCGCGGCGAACGCGAGGGTGCTCGGAGCGGCGAGCTCGATGTACTCCGCCCCACCGACGCCGCACAGGAGCGCCGGGGCCGACTCCTGCGCGGGCGGGTGGAGCAGGAAGGTGCCGTGCGGCACCAGGTAGAGCGGGTCGGCGTCGTCCGCGGACAGGCCGGCGGGTCGTGTGGCGAACTGCAGGCGGGCGTCGACCGGCCGCAGGTCGACCGGCGATCCGACGGTCGTCCGGTAGAAGGAGCGGAGCGCGCCTGTGGTGGCGAAAGTGAACCGGGTGCGGTCCGGGTCGAGGGGGGCGAGCGGGTCGAGCTGGACCGCGAGGTCGAGGGCGTCCGCGGAATCGGCGGCCGCCGCTGCCGTCGTGGAGATGTCGAAGATGGCGTACCGGCGGGACGTGAGCAGGCCGGACCCGGGGACGGTCGGGTCGTCGAAGAAGAACCGGCATCCCACGTCGAGCGCGTCGACAGTCGTGGCGCCGTCCGCGCCGATGGGCAGCCGGGCGGAGAAGCTCAGGCACCCCGCGGCCTGCCCGGTGAGGGGGATCGTCAGCGACCCGGTGACGACCGGAAGCTCGCTGGCACCGCTGTCGGCAGTGAGCCGGATGTCTCCGGGAGCACTCGGGACGACGGTGAACAGCGCAGCCCCGGCGTCGAGGCTGAGCGGCAGGCCTCCGTTGAGGGTGCAGCCGTAGTTGCGGAAGGGAAAGGGGGTGAGCGTGGACAGCGTGCCGCCCGCCGGTCCGACGTCGGTCAGGCTGATCCCGACCGGGCTCCAGTCCCGGACGGCGAGGTTGGGATCGGCGATCCACAGCAGGCGGGTGCCCGCCCACGTCCGCGTGGCGAGCAGGCTGCGCACCCCGGCCGCGAACGTCGCCGTGTCTCGCGCCGGACGCGCCGAGGAACAGGTAGACCCCGTCGGCGAGGGCCCAGCTGTCCGTCGCGGTCAGCTGGGCGGCAGCCGGCGTCCCGGCCGGGGCGAGGAACGCGACCCGCAGATCGACCCGGCTCGTCCGCGTCTGCTGCCCTTGGTAGAGCACGCCGCCGCTTCTCGGCACGAAGCGGAACTCGGACTCAGCCATGGCCGTCGCTCACGGGCTCGGTGAACACATCCGCGGCCAGTGCCGGGAAGTCCAGCGCGTCCGTCCCGGATGGGTCGGGATCGCCCGCGGCGACCGTGAGCGGCGAGTAGCCGGTTGTGCCGTAGAGCGAGCTGATGTCGAGACCGCCCTGACGACGCTGGTAGTTCAGCGCCGTCGAGGCACCCCCGTCCACGACGCCCGGAAATCGCGGTACCAGCGCGAATCGTTCGAGAAGCTGTCGTGCCGTCGTGCCGACCGGGACGAACCGGCGTCTCGTCCCGTTGACCAGGATGGGTATGAGGGGCTGGATGACGGTCCGCCCGCGGAAGTAGCCGATAAGCGCAGGCCCGGGATCGCCGCTGGTGTAGTACGCGGTGGTGGCCTTCGCCAGGGTCGTGAGGTCGTCAGCGCCCAGAACGGCGATGTTGCCCGCGGCCCCGACCGTGCCGCCGCTGTCCGCGCCGGGAAAGGACCGCGCCGGGTAGCAGAAGCGGATGTGGCGAAGTCCGCGGGTCGAGGCAGCGAGCCCGTGGCCCGTGGATGCCGCGGTGCCGCCCGACGACAGGGCGGCGGCCAGGTCGATGACGTTGCCAAAACCCCCCTGGGCCACGCCGACCGGCGGCAGTCGTACCGCGCTGAGGAAGGGATCGACCCCGACCTTCGGGATGCCGGACGGGCTCGCGAGCCCGACCACGTCAGTGGTGACGGTCGACCCACCGACGAACCCGCTCAGCGCGGTCGCGCCCGCGTTGGGCGGTACGAACTGGCGGTCCTCGAAATCGAACCGGAGCCGCATGCCGGGCTGCACGTCGAAATAGGTCTGTGCCGGGTTGTCGCGGCTGAAGACGCCGTGGGTCATGTAGAGGCATTCGGCGTAAGTCGCGGGAGCCTGCTGCGCCACCATACGGCGTAGGACCTCAGTGGCGCCCGGCTGCAGCGTCGTCTTCTCGAGCGCCTCGGCCGCTGCCAGGAACTTGTCGAAGGCACCCATCACGTCCGGCCGATATCCAGGGGTGGAGATCGACCACACGCCGTGGTCGATCACGACCTGACCGGAACCTGCGACGACGGACAGTTTGAACGTGCCGGCATCCACGAGGGTGCCAGCGGTGGCGAGGGCCGAGCCGACGAAAAGCCGGCGATCGACGCCGAACGCGATATCGGCACCAACGGTGCGGCTACTCGGGTTGAAGAGCACGCACCATGGACCCGTCCCGATCCGCAGGACGTTGAAGCCCGTGACGTCGATCTGCTGGCCCGGCAACGCTGACCGACCCCCTCATGGCAGGAACCCCGACACGGATCGCACGACCGGGCGTGACGTGGGCGTCATCTCAGGGGCTGCCCCTATCCGTTGCGTGGCGGACGGCACCGGACCGGAGTCCGTCGCGCAAAAGCATGAAATATTCGAACAATGGACGGATCGCTTCTGCGGCCCTCGGAGGAATGCACACGACGATCAACATTTCTGTTGCCTCGCCTGCCCGGACGGTGGGTCCTGACGATCGAACACTCCGTCGGTCCGGCGTGTCAAGTAACAATGTCGAGAGGCGTTGCTCCGTCAGCTCGGCAGACGGCAGGCGAGGGCGGCTCGAATCAAACTCTGTCCAGGTCCGTTCATTCGGTTGGTTTGTCCCGTTGTGCCCCGGGTGCGCACCGGTGCTGCGGCCAGCCCTTTTGCCGGGTATGAAGGTCGCTTGGGGTCGGCATGGAGATCACTCGCCGGCGTCGGCGAGTGCGCAATGTCAAGTACGCAGGATTGCGTACGGCCGGCGGATTGTCGGAAGATGCGGCAGTGCACGAGACGACTCCGCGGGCATAGCATCGGGTGCGCGGTTCTCAATCGATGCGAACCGGAGGTCGATGACGTGATCTGCGGCATCTGTCGTGGGTCCTGCCCACTCGTCCCTGCAGGACGAGGTGACAGAGGGACGGGCGGGGCATGACGGATGAGCATCGACGCCGGTACCGGTCGCCGATTGTGGGGGACCTGCGCCTGCCGCCGCCGGGAGCGGGGCCAGGGGCGGAGGGGGAACCGGTTGACCCGGGCGAACTGGTGCCCATGCTCGTGGAGCTGAACGTCCGCTATCCCGGCGGGTTGCTGGCGGTCCAGGCGGCGTTCCATGCCTTGTGGGAGCGCTATGCCGACCAGGCCGGTGGGGTGTGGCCCGAGGGCGACCCGGCGGTAGCGGCCGGGCAGCCGTCGATGCCACAGGGTTTGGCGTTCGTGGCGCCGAAGCTGTACCAGTGCGTGCTGTCGCGTCGGCTGCTGCGCGAGTTGGTGGACGCCGACCAGCAGCTCGCCGACGACAGCGGCCGGCCTCCGACGATCTTCCGGGTGTGGCCGGACTACACCTTGGAGGCGCAGATCGACCGGTCGGCCCCGACGGTGAAGGCCGACGCAGCGTGGCGGTCGTATGCGGCCCTCGGTAACGGGATCGTGTGGGCGGTCGTCGACAGTGGAATCGACGCCTGCCATCCGCACTTCTCGGCACTGGAGCTCGCCGCCGAGCGGCGGGGGGACCAGGCGCTGCACGGGGCGACCGACCACCTGCACCGGGATTTCAGCTTTCTCGTCAATCCGGCCGACCCCGCGCAGCCGCTCGTTCCGGCCGCGCCGGCACTCGCGGCGGGCACGGCTGCCCCGGGTGTCCCCGCGGTCCCGGCGTCGCCGTCGGCTCTGATGGACGAGAGCGGGCACGGAACGCATGTGGCCGGGATCATCGCGGGGTGCAGCCTGGAGGGTGCGCATCCGCGGGTCGCGCTGTCGCGGGAGTCGAGCGACGGAGGGTTCGTCCCGCGGGCGCGGCACGGAACGTTGTCCGGGATGGCGCCGGCGTGCGAGCTGGTGAGCCTGAAGGTGATGCGCCGCAACCGTCAGGGGAGCTGGGTGACGTCGTCGGCGGCAGTGATCCGGGCGCTGACCTACCTGCGCGCCGAGGTGAACGTGGACCCCGCGGTGTTGCGGGTCCACGGAGTCAACATGAGCCTGGGGTGCGAGTGGAAGCCCGACCAGTACGCGGCGGGCCAGTCGCCCCTGTGTCAGGCGGTGAACCAGCTCGTCGCATCCGGGGTGGTGGTCGTGGTCTCGGCAGGCAACTACGGCGCCCGGACGACCAGCAGCGACTCGGCGAACACGTCCGCGGTGCTGGGGTCGATCACCGAACCGGCACACGCCCAGGACTGCGTCGCCGTGGGATCGACCCATCGCGACGCGCCGCACGCGTTCGGCGTCACGTGGACCTCGGGCAAGGGCCCGACGCTCGACGGCCGGATGAAGCCCGACGTCGTGGCGCCGGGGGAGTGGATCTGCTCAGCCGCTACCGGCGAGGTCCGCGCAGCAGCCGGTCTGGATCCGTCGCCGGCCGACCCGGCCCCGGCCGACAATGCGGCCGCACGCGACCGGTTGCTGACCTATGCCGAGCAATCCGGGACGTCGATGGCCGCGCCGCACGTGTCCGGGGTGATCGCGGCGTTCCTCTCCGCGCGCCCGGAGTTCATCGGCCGTCCCGGGCAGGTGAAGGAGCTGCTCACCAGCACTGCCACGGATCTCGGTCGGGAGCGGTACGCGCAGGGCGCGGGTTTGGCGGATCTGATGCGGATGCTCACGAACGTCTGAACGGGCTCACGAACGTCTGAGAGGGAAGGGGCGGCACGGATGACCACCCTGCCGACCGGGGAACCGGTGTGGGACCTGGTGTTCGACGAGAAGGGCGGGCTGACCACGCCGGCCGACCGGCGTGCCTTCCTCGACGGGGTGGCCGCGTCCGGGGTCGCGGACCTGTTCGTGTTCAGCCACGGGTGGGGAACGTCGGAGGCGGCCGCCCACGACCTCTACGGGGTGATGTTCCCGCTTATCAGGGACGCCGCCGCGGCGATGCCGGGGCTGGGGCCCGTGGGGTTCGCCGGCGTCTACTGGCCCTCGCTCTGGTTTCCGGACACCCCGGCGACACCGGCCGCAGCGGTCGGCTCGACCCAGGCCGGCACGGGTGGGGTTGTCGACGACAACGCCGGCACGGCGATGCTGACCGGAGCCGAGATCGCTGCGTCGCTGCAACCCGGATTCGCCGACCCGCAGCAGGCGGAGACGGTGACCCGGATCGGAATGCTCATCGACGAGGGCGCGGCCGTCGGGCCGACGGAGTCCGACGCGGCGAAGGAGAGCCTGCTCAACGAACTGAGCGGGCTCGTGGCATCGCTCGTCCCGCCGGCCCCGCCCGGGGGCGAGTTCGAGGACTCCGGGGAGACCGCGCTGCTGCTGACCAGCGACCCGAAACGGGACTACCAGGCGACGGCCGAGGTGTTCGGCAGCGCTGCGTCCGGTTCCTCCACCCAGGGCCTGGGTGACTGGTTCGGCAAGGCGCTCAATGGCGCCAAGGACGCCGTGCGGGTGCTGTCCTACAGCGTGATGAAGGCCCGGGCCGGGGACATCGGACGCTCCGGGCTCGGCCCGCTGCTCACGGACCTGCACACCCGCTCCCCGCAGCTGCGGGTGCACCTGATCGGGCACAGCTTCGGCGCCCGGCTCGTGTCCTTCGCCCTCTCCGGGCTCAGCATCCCGGCCGAAAGCCCGGTCGCCTCCCTCGTGCTGCTGCAGGGCGCGTTCTCGCACTGGTCCTTCGCCCGCGCCCAGGACAACCCGTTCGGCGGTGCCGGTGCCCTCGCCGGGCAGGCCGACGGGGTGCACGGGCCCCTCGTGGCCACCTTCAGCACCTTCGACTGGGCCCTGTGCCGCTGGTATCCGAAGGCCTCCTTTCTCGCTCAGCAGGACACCGAGGCCCAGGTCGCCGACCGCTGGGGCGGCATGGGATCCGACGGGTTCCAGGCCGTGGCACCTGTCGAGGACCGCGCCATGCCGGCCGGCGGCGGCACGGGCTACAGCTTCGCCCCCGGCACGTTCTACCGGGTCGACGCCGCCGCCGTCATCGACAATGTGCAGAACGAGCCCTTCGCCGGCGCCCACTCCGACATCCATAAGCCCGCCGTGGCCCAACTCGTCGTCGCCGCCGCCTCGGCACATGCCTGAGGGACGGCGACGTCCGAGCAATCGCCTCCCTCCGAAAGCGCTCGGAAGCCCACTCCGCTGCCGGCTGGTCCGGTCGCGGACAGCATGACGGTGTCCGAGCGCTCGTGTTTCGCAGTTCGTGACTGTGGGTGCCAGAAACGCCGCACACGTCACGCGACCTGCTGATACTCGTGAAGCAGTCCACCGAGCCGGTCGCGCCGTTGGATAGTGTTCGTCTCGCTTGTCGTCCGCTGGGGGAGTTGCGGGCCGCCGGTGTGCGCATGGTCCTGGCCAACGTCAACGCGTCGGTGGCCGCGCAGCTCGAGCGCTACGGCCTCGTCGCCGCGCTCGGCCCCGACGCTTGTTTCGATACGGCGGGCGAGGTGCTCGAGGCGTACCTGAAGACGACGGGCGGCGGCGCCACGCACCCCGAGGACGGGAGCACGTAGTGACAGCGGCCGCGCGCCGGCGAAGCGCGGGCTGTCCCGTCCGCCCAGCGGAAGAGCACGCCCCGCTCGTACTTCGGGCCGCGGCCCTGGCTCATCCGGTGGACTGAACCGGCCTCGACACCTGGGACAGGCCGTACCGGGTCCTTCGTCCCTTCCGCGCTCGCGATGCTTGGCCGAAGGTGGGTCGCTGGAGGTGTGCCGTTGCGGCAGGAGGACGGTGACGTGGGCGCAGGTCAGGACGAGCTCGTGGCCATCCTTCCCGGATGAGGGGCGAGCGGACCGGGACGTCGTTCCCCGGCGGAGTGCGGACCCGGCCGGGAGGGAGGCTGCGCCGCTGGGCGGGAATGACGTTGCTGCATTCGCGGTTCCGAACTTCCGGTTGTACTGCGCGGGGCAGGCGGTGAGTTTGGTCGGGACCTGGATGCAGGGGGTGGCGCAGTCCTGGCTGGTGCTGGAGCTGACCTGACCGGTTCGGCGACTTTGCTCGGTGTAGTGGTGGCGGCACAGTTCGTGCCGGTGCTGGTCGCTGCGCCGTACGGCGGGCTGGTCGCGGACCGGATGGACAAGCGTCGTCTGCTGCTGGCCACGCAGGCCACCTCGGCGGTGCTGGCCGGGATGCTGGGCTCGCTCACCGTCGCCCACCTGGTGCGGGTCTGGATCGTCGTGGTGTTCGCGCTGGCGCTGGGGGTGGCTCGGCCAGGCCGGGACCAAAGCGACCCAGGTCTACCTGCACGCCGACTTCGCACTGAAGGAAGCGGCCCTGGCCCGCACCGCACCCCCGGCAGTAGGACGAGCTCGATACCACCCGCCCGACCAGCTACTCGCCTTCCTCGAGAGCCTGTAGTAATGCCGGGCCTCGCACCGGCCTCACCCAGCTGAGCTGCCGCGACACCCACCGGAAGCAGCGAACCCGGCATAACCGCCCGCCCGGCATGATTGCCGGCGTCGTAGCCGCGGCGGCGGCCGGGGACGGTGTCCGCGCCGCGCACCGACTGGGAGTCGATGATCGCCGCGGTCGGTGCGGGGTCGCGACCCTCGTGGACCCGGACCAGATCGCGCGGAGCGTCGTGGACGGCCTGCCACGCCCCGGCTCGGGCCCAGCGCCCGAACAGGCCGTAGACGGTCTGGTGGGGCGGGAACTCCTGGGGCAGCGCGGCCCACGCGATACCGCCGCGGACCAGGTAGAAGATCGCGTCCAGGACGCGGCGGCGGGGGTGTTTCTCCGGGCGTCCGCCCCGGCCCCTGGTGTTGCCCGCGGCCGGGAGCAGCGGCTCCAGGGTGCAGGCTCCGTCGTCGTGGACCTGGACGAGGCGTACAAGATCAGGCCGTGGTCAGGCCGTGAGACGCCGGACAGGGCCGGACACCAGCAACAACCGTTCACACACTTCGAGCAGGTCAAGCACCCTCCCCGAACGGTAAGGGCAGCTCCTGACCACGTGCTGACGAACCTACGACGTCTGACCACGAGGGTCGCGAGACTGATGACCGCACCGGCCAAGGCGATGAACGTGGTGATCGTCCAAGCGCCCGCGTCCGGCGCCTGCGTCTGTGCAAGCCAGAGGAACACGGGGTGATCGTGGCGGTGGGCTCGGGTAGGAGCAATCCGCGCGCGGGCTGCGGTGGGGGGGGGGCGGGTGCGGCCGCCGCGGGGTCCGACCCCCGTCTCAGCGATGGCCACCTCGACGGCGGCACGCCCATGGCGGTGGTTCAGGCGTAGTGATGCGGCCGCCGCGGGGTACCTCGACCACCAGACCCCGCCCGCGACGACACCAGCTCCGCCGCGACCTCCCGGTTGGTCCGGCCGCCGCGACGAGTTCGGCAACGGCCATAACGATCTACGACTGGAGTACTTGCTGCCGCGCCGACGACAAAGACCGCCAGCCCGCCGTCACCCGCGTCCGGCGCACGCCGCTCCTGGCCAGCCTGCAGGCGCAACGCACACCGAAGCTGGCCGAGTCACCGTCCAAGAACAAGAACGCCGCCAAGGCGAGAGCCCGGGCGGCATCGAGTATGTCGGTGTTTGGAACGTTGCACATGTGGTGGAGGTGCTTGTCGCTTACTCGCACTCGGCACAAGTCGCTGACCTGCACCTTTGCCTACAAGGCCTTTCTGCGAGCCGGCAACCGAAGCGCCGACCAGTAACGAAGCAGGCATGGAGCCTCTCCGACCGACTCAACGACGCCCAGCGCCTTGCCATCGTCGACGCGTACCTGGTCGGCGCGACCGCCGCTCGACTCGCCGCCGCTCACGACCTCAGTCTGAGCAGCCTCAAACGCATCCTGCGCTCCGCCAAGGCCACCAAGACCTACGTCTGACCGTGACGACTCGGCCCGACAGTCCGGAACATCCGGTCATGCCGATGTGCGGATGGAGTACTGAATAGAGGCGTTCGCCGGTGAGTGGACGGCGAACGCGGTGCACCTGCGCTGGTACGACGCCACGGATGAGCTCCAGGACGTCTGGGTGTGGGCGGCCGGTGTGCAGCGGACCGGGCGCACGCAACGGTCCTGACACGGAACCAGATCCGTCTCCTCCTGGCAGGCCTCCTCGGTTTCCGGTCTCGATGATCGACTCCTAGGGGTCACCTTCGGCGCGGGCTCCATGAGTTGTGCTGGGATGTGTCCACCGGCCGGCCGCAAAACCGCACATCCGAGGTTGAATCGGTAGCGATCGTGACTGCTGCACTCATGGGCGCTTCACGAACCTGAAGTAGAACGCCCCGAACACCAGGACGATCCCGACGTTCACCGTCAGCCGCTCCCAGAACTGGTTCCTGAAGAACAGGACGTCCACGCCGACCACGACGGCTACCAGCGCGAGCACGTACAGCACGACCGCCGCCTGTCTTCCCATCGTTCCTTCCTACTCCGTGCGCCGGAGTGCATCGAGTCCCGCGCGATCGGAACTGCCCTGCGCAGCTCGCGCATCGGCGACGCGGCGAGTGCGACGCGCGACACGTCAGGTGCCGAGGGCAGAACCCCCACCGCCGAAGCGCACTGCCATGATCGCTCAGGACAACCCCGACCATCTACGACGGTCACCATCGCCGCAGGTTACGGCCTGGTCAACTCCGGACATCACGACCCTGGCATGCGGCCACCCGCGGGAGGCCTCCGGCATCGAACTCGGCGATGAGCTGCCACTGCTCCCACACCGCAGACGGCGCAGGGGCCGATTCCGGCCGCCCACCGCCCACCGCGGACTGTCGGTAGGGCGGACGGCACCGCCCGTAGACGACCGGCCATCGCTGAGCACGACGACAACACCTGCGCCCGGCAAGGGATGGGCACGCCGTAGGCACGCCGGTACCCTGAGTGGCTACCCAGGAGTCGCTGGCGCGAGTGGGGGCCGAACATGCGCGAGACACCCGGACCCGCCCGTCGTGCGCCGCCGACAGCCGAGCGGGTGCTGGAACGGGCCGATCACCTGAGGTTCCTGACCGATTGGTCCGGCGAGGCGGCGCGTACCGGGCGGATGGTCCTGGTCGCCGGGGAGGCCGGGGTCGGCAAGACCACCGTGGTGAACGGGTTCCTGCGCGGACTGTCACCGCGCACGCCGGTGCTGCGGGGCTGGTGTGAATCCCTGTCCACGCCGCACCCCCTGGCGCCCCTGCTGGATGTCGCGGCGCAGACCGGCGGCCCGCTGGCCGCGGCGGTGGCGTCCGATCCGAGGCCAGCGGAGGTGATCGGTGTTCTGCTGACGACCCTGGCCCGTTGGCCGGGAACCGTGCTCGTGATCGAGGACCTGCACTGGGCGGACGATGCGACGCTGGACCTGGTCCGGCTGATCAGCCGGCGGATCGCCGACGTCCCGGCGCTGGTGGTCGCGACCTACCGGGACGACGAGGTCGGCACCGTCCACCCGCTGCGGGTGCTGCTCGGCGACCTCGGCACCCGGCCTGCCGTGCGCCGGTTGCCGGTGGCGCCGCTGACCGAGGCCGGGGTTGCCGAACTGGCCACCGGCAGCGACGTCGACGTGGGTGAGCTGTTCCGGCTCACCGCGGGCAACCCGTTCCACGTCACCGAGGTCCTGGACGCCGGCGCCACCGGCGTACCCGCCACGGTGCGCGACGCGGTGCTGGCGCGGGTCGCGCGCCTGTCCACCTCGGCCCGTCGGGCGCTGGAGGCGGCGGCCGCGATCGGCACGCCACTGGACCTGGGCCTGCTCCGCGCGGTGGCGGGCGGGGACGTGGCATCCCTCGACGAGTGCGCCGAGGCAGGCGTGTTGCGGGCGGACGGCGGGCGGGTGGCGTTCCGTCACGAGCTCGCCCGGCGGGCCGTCGAGGAGGCCCTGGCCCCGGCGCGGCGAAGCGGATTGCACGCCGATATCCTGCGCGGGCTCGTCGAGGCCGGTGACGCCCCGGCCGCGCGGCTGGCTCACCACGCAGTGGCCGCCGGGGACCGGGCTGCCGCCCGCCGCTACGCCGAGCAGGCGGCCCGGAGCGCCGCTGGGCTCGGGGCGCACCGGGAGGCGGCCGCCCAGTTCCGGCGGGTCCTGGACGTCGCCGACCCGGCAGTAACGCCGGAGCGCGCCGAGCTGCTGCTGGCCCACTCGCTGGAGTGCTCGCTCAGCGACCAACCCGACGAGGCCATGGCAGGCGCCGAGGAGGTACTGCGGATCTGGCGCGCCCTCGGCGACCGGCTTCAGGAGGGCGGCACCCTGCAGTTCCTGGCCCGGCTGGCCTGGATGTGCGAGCAGACCGGCGACGCCGAGCCGCTGGCCCGGCAAGCGGTCGAGGTGCTGGAGACGTTGCCGCCCGGGCCCGAGCTGGCCCTCGCCTACGCCCAGCGTGCCCGGCTGTGCAACCACCTGAACGCCAATGTCTCCGCCGCGGATTGGGCGCGGCGCGCATTGGAGCTTGCCGGGACGGAACCCCAGATCGTGATCGACGCCACCATCGACCTGGGGCTGGCTCTGGGCCATACCGAGGAGGACCCTTCCGACGGGATCGCCCTGATCGAGGAGGGCGTCCGGCGAGCCCGGGGGCTGCGGCTCGACGAGCCGTCCGGGCGCGGCCTGTTCCAGCTCGGCCGGGTCGCCTGGCAGCGCCGTCGGTTGGCCGAGGCAGACCGCTGGCTGCGGATCGGCGCCGAGTTCTGCGCCGACCGTGGCGCCGAGATGTTCCACGACTACTGCGTCGCCCTGCACGCGGACGTGCTGCTCGACCGCGGCGTCTGGGCCGAGGCCGAAGCGCTGGGCCGGCAGGCGTGGCAGCGCACCACGCCGACGTCGTCCGGTACCCGGACCGTGATCCTGTGCGTGGCGCTCGGCCGGCTCCACGCGCGGCGGGGCACTCCGCGGCCGGCGGACTTCCTCGGTGTCGCGCAGGACCGGGTTCGGGCCATGCCCAGGGATCCCGGGTTGAGCGTGGTGGCCGCGCGGGCCGAGGCGGCCTGGCTGGCCGGGCGGTTGCCGGAGCTGGTCGACCCACTGCGCCAAGCGGTCACCGAGCTGTCCGGACCCGACCGGGTGGGCAGTTGGCAGCTGGCTGAGGTGTGTTGGTGGCTGCGTGCTGCCGGTGCGGAGGACGTCGAGATCGGGGGCAGCGGGCCGTTCGTGGCCCAGGCTGCGGGGGACTGGCAGGCCGCCGCCGAGGGCTGGCAGGCGCTCGGGATGCCCTACCACCGGGCGCAGGCGTTGGCCCATGCCGACGAGGAGCCCGCGCTGCGGGAGGGGCTGGAGAGCTGCCAGGACCTGGGTGCCGTCCCGCTGGCCCGGCGGATCGCCCAGAAGCTGCGCGCTCTCGGCGTCCGCGACCTGCCCCGCCTGACCGGACTGTCGGCACCGGAGAACCTTGTGCGGATCACTCCCCGCGAGCACGAGGTGCTGGTGCTGGTGGCCGACGGGTTGCGGGACGCCGACATCGCCGAGCGGCTGGTGATCAGCCTGCGCACGGTGCACCACCACGTGGCCTCCCTGCGGGACAAGCTCGACGCCCCTTCCCGAACGGCCGCGGTGGCCGCCGCGGCCCGACTGGGCCTGGTCACGCTGGAGGACGGCGATACCTAGAGCCGACCCGGTGCCCAGGCAGTGCCGAGTCGCCGGGACCGGTAGTTCTACCCAGGTGACGTCCGTCACTTCCCCCTAGCATCGGGGCCATCACAGAACGCCGACCATCACGGCCCCACATGAGCGGGCCGGACCGGAGGTCCACATCATGATCACCCAGGATCGACTGTTCATCGGCGGCGACTGGGTCGCCCCCGCCGGCACCGGCGTCATCGAGGTCGTCTCCCCGCACACCGAGGAGGTCGTCGGGCGGGTGCCGGAGAGCACCTGCGCCGACATGGACCGCGCCGTCGCCGCAGCACGGACGGCCTTCGACACCGGCCCCTGGCCACGGACCGATCCGGCCGAACGGGCCGCGGCCGTCGGCCGCCTCGCCGAGATCTACGCGACCCGGACCGGCGAGATGGCCGAGCTGATCACCCGGGAGATGGGCTCGCCGATCTCCTTCGCACAGATGGTCCAGAGCCCGTGGCCGCTGCAGTTCCTGACCTACTACGCCCAACTCGGCGCCGAGTACACCTGGGAGGAGGAACGGCCCGGCATGATCGGCCCGGTCACGGTGCGGCGGGAGCCGGTCGGCGTCGTCGCCGGGATCGTGCCGTGGAACGTCCCGCAGTTCCTGATCATGACCAAGCTGGCTCCGGCCCTGGTGGCCGGGTGCACGATGGTGCTGAAGCCGGCCCCCGAGACCCCGCTCGACCCGTACCTGCTCGCCGAGATGGTCCAGGCGGCCGGGATCCCGGCCGGGGTGGTCAACATCGTGGCCGCCGACCGCGAGGCCGGGGAGTACCTGGTGTCCCACCCCGGGGTGGACAAGGTCGCCTTCACCGGGTCCACCGCCGCCGGGCGGCGGGTCGGCGCGATCTGCGGGGAGCAGGTGAAACGGTGCAGCCTGGAACTCGGCGGCAAGTCCGCCGCGATCGTGCTGGACGACGCCGACCTGGCCGCCACCACCGAGTGGCTCGCGACGACCCCGCTGGCCAACAACGGGCAGACCTGTGTCGCGCAGACCCGCGTCCTGGTCTCGCGTGGCCGGTACCAGGAGGTGGTCGACGCCCTGGCCAACGCGGTCGAGGGCCTGACGGTCGGCGACCCGGCCGACCCGGCCACCCAGATCGGGCCCCTGGTGGCCCGGCGGCAGCGGGAGCGGGTGGAGGGCTACCTGCGGCTCGGGCAGGACGAGGGGGCCAAGGTCGTGGTCGGCGGCCCCAACGCCTCCGGCAAGGACCGCGGCTGGTACGTCGCCCCCACCGTCTTCGCCGGCGTCGACAACGACATGCGCATCGCCCGGGAGGAGATCTTCGGCCCCGTGCTGACGGTGATCCCCTACCAGGACGAGGCCGACGCCGTCCGGATCGCCAACGACAGCGACTTCGGCCTCGGCGGGGCGGTCTGGACCGGCGACATCAACCATGGCATGGACGTCGCCCGCCAGGTCCGCACAGGCTCCTACGGCGTCAACGCCATGTACATGTTCGACCCCGGTACCCCGTTCGGCGGCTACAAGTGCAGCGGCATCGGCCGCGAACTCGGCCCCGAAGGCCTGGCCGCCTACCTGGAGTACAAATCCATCGCCCGACCCGGAACCTGACCCACCACAACGACCCCAACCCGGCGGCCGCGGACCGGCAGCCCGCCTCGTCCGGTGGACCGCGACCACTGGTCGCGAGACGTGCCCCGCCGGTCCGTAGGTGGGTGCATGTCCCACCGGGGCACCGCGAATAAGGAGATCAGGCGATGTATCACTTCGAGCGACACACCGCGTCGTCACCGAGCCGGCCGTTCCGGGCCCGGCGCGACACATCGGGTGTCACCTGCGGCGAGAGAATCTGGGCCGGCGAGCTGATGGCCGCGTACCGGCAGCAGGCAACCTGCATGGCGTGAAAACATCTACAATCTCGTCAAAATCCAGTTCTCGGTCCGTTAAGCGGACACACAATGCGATTGCACCTAATGCTACCGCCAGGCTGCTGTTCAACGTGCCGGCCATGGTCGCGGAGTTCGAGTCCGACCTCATCCGGCTGCGGACCAAGGAAGGGATGCGGGTCGCGAAGGCCAAGGGCCGGCTGCGCGGCAAGCAACCCAAGCTCAACCCGCGACAGGAAGCCCACCTGGTCAGCTTGATGGCCGCCGGCGAGCACAGCACCGCCGAGCTCGCCGATCTGTTCGGAGTCGGCCGCTCCACGGTCTATCGAGCGCTCGGGCGCAGCAAGCACACCATCGCCGTCTGACTCGTTGTCGAGGAGCCGTCCGGCAACGCACACCGCTGCGGGACGGCCAGGACGTTGCTCCATCAAATCGCCCACCGCCCCGCAAGCCGTTCCCTCACCGGGACACGTCACGGAAGGGTCCGACGGGCGGGTCAGGGCCGAAGTAGCGCTGCGACCAGCAGGTCCGCCAGCCAGCGCTCATAGTCATCGGGCTCCAGGCCCACGGTTTCGGTCTGGAGCACGTAGAGCTCGGGCACAGTGAGCGTCCAGAGCGTGTGGACCGCGTCCGACTGCGTGCCTCTGAGCTCGGCCTTGGTTGCCAGGCGCTCGGCGGTCGTGTGCGCGCGTGTGAGGCGGTCGTCGTGGATGGCGCGCCAGAGCGCGGCGATCTCGTCGTCGCGGGCGGCTGTCGCGCGTACGGTCTCGAGCATCTTTCCGGCGCGGTCGTAGAGGCGGCGTGCGTTGCGGGCGACAAGCCTCAGTTGTTGCTCGGCGGTGGGGGCCTCCAGCTGCTCGCGGAACCAGTTCTGCCGCGCGACGTCGCCGTCGGTCCCGCCGGTCATGCGGATGTCCACGGCCGCCTTGAGCAGGCTGCGCTTGTTCCCGAAGGCCTTGTAGACAGTCGGATAGGCGACGCCGGCGGCGGTGGCGACGTCGTCGATCCGCGCGCCGTCGTAGCCCAGTGCCGCAAACAGCGATGCGGCCGCGTCGGCGATCTTGGTTCGAGTCGCGGCCGCTTGCGCGCGGCGCAGCGGTGAGTCCTGGGGCTTCCGGACCGATGCCATTGGGTATAGGCCTTCTATATCGAGTAGATAGTACCTGTACGGAGTTGCCAAGTGTAGCTGGAGGGCCTGATGTCTCGGACGCGACCGCGGTGCGGCACGAGCCTCCGACCGGTTGCGGGGCCCGGATCGTCACCCGTTGCCGTGATCGGTGCGGGCAATGTCGGCTGCGCGCTGGCTGGCGATCTCGCGCTGCGCGGCATCGACGTCCGGCTGTACAACCGCTCGCCGGAGCGCCTCGAAGCGATCGAGACCGCCGGTGGCATTTCGCTGTGCGGGGAGGTCGAGGGTTTCGCCCCCCTCGGCTTGGTGACCAACTCACTGGCCGAGGCGATCTCCGGCGCCGCGGTGGTAGCGGTGACCGTGCCGACGGCATCGCTGCCGCACTACGCGTCAGCGCTGTTGGAGGCGACCGCTCCCGCGCAGCTGATCTGGCTGAACCCCGGTCACACCGGCGGCGCGCTGTATCTCGCGGAGCGAGCCCGAGCCTATGGCTGTCGCGGCGAGCGCACGATCTGCCAGCTGACCACGGCGTCGCACATCAGCCGGCTGACCGGCCCAGCTACGGTCCGGGTGTTCCTGCGCTCTCGATCCTCGATCGCCTCGCTCCCCGCGCGCGACCTAGACAGATGCCACGAGCGGCTCGACGCGCTGCTGCCGGGCTTGTTCGGCCGCGCGGGGAAGCATCCTCGAAGCTGACCTGGCGAACATCAACGCCGTCCTGCATCCACCCGGGATGGTGTGCAACGCGGGCTGGATCGAAGCCACTGCCGGTGACTTCGGGTTCTACGCCGCGGGCAACGGTCGCGCCGTCGCCCGTGTCATCGACGGGATCGACCGCGAACGGCTGGCGCTGGCTCGCCGTCTCGGAGTTCCTGCCGTCCCGTTCACTGAGCTGTTCCAGCAGCTCGGGTTCACCCGCGGCGACCAGCCGCGCGCAAGCGGCGCGTACGACGCGATCCAGCACAGCGAGCTGATCCGCCCGATCCAGTCACCCCCGACGCTCGACCACCGCTACCTGCATGAGGACGTCGGCTGGGGCCTCGTCCCCTGGATGCACCTCGCCGCCGCGGCTGACAGCCCGGCGCCGACGATCACCTCTCTCGTCCACCTGGCCGGGGTGATCAATGGCGTCGACTACGCACGGGACGGACTTACCCTCACTGCAATGGGCCTGGCCGGCAAGACCCGTGATGGCATCTGTGCACAGGTGGGCGCGGGGACTACCGAACCGGCCGACGCTCACGCACTGTGAGAACCGAATCCGGCCCAGTTCCGGCACGGGGATCCCCGACCGGACGGCGGACCCATCCGGTGAGCGCGGGCTGCGAGCCGGCCAGGGACGATCATGGCCCAGACCCGCCCGAGCTCGGACCAAGTGTGTGCGTGTCGGCGGCACGATCGATGGGGCGGACCGGCTTGTCCCAGTAGCCCATCGGCAACCGAGACAGCTCGCTCTTGCTCGTCAAGCTACGGTGGAGTCGTCGCTCGTGCAGTTCTGCGTCGCCAGGTCCGCGGTCGACCTGAGTGCGTCCGGTGTCGGTCCAGCCGTGATGGTTGTAGAAGCGCGATGCGCGTTCGTTGGTCGCGAGGACCCACAGGCCAGCCTGGGTGAAGCCGCAGGCCCGGAGGCGTTCGAGGGCGGCGGTGTGGAGCTGGGTACCGAGACCGCGGCCCCAGAGATCGGGGTTGAGATAAAGCGCGTAGAGGTCGCCGACAGTGGGGTCGGTGCGATCGATCGGTACAAGTGGCGGTCCGGTGGCTGCAAAGCCGACGATGGCACGGCCGATCGTTGCGACGACGATGCGGGTGCGCGGTGGGCGGGCGATCAGGGTGTCCGACCAGAGCCGTTCCCGGTCCGGGACGGACAGGCCGGCGAGCACGTCATCGGGAAGCAGACCCCGGTAGGCGGCGCGCCAGGACTGCACGATGACAGTGGCGATGCCATGGGCGTCGGCCGGCGTCGCGTCGCGGAGCTCGACCATGCTGCCGATGCTTCCACAGGAAGGCCGGGCGGCCCGTAACCGATCCCTGACCGGGCCGTGGCGTTCTCAGGTGTTGGGGTGTAGACAGCGTGACCGTGGCGGTCTCCGCGACGCTGGGGCAATCCGTCACTATGGGGCCGGGTCGTCATCGACCGCCTCGCTTCGCTGATCGCTGTGCCGCACCAGCGCACCGATCTCGTGGCCAAGCCCGATCGTGGGGCCGCCGATCAGTTCCCACGCCCGCGCTATACCGACGAGGAAACAGACGACGACCAGGACTGCGATCGTCTGCGACGGGTTCGAGTCCTCCGGTCGGGCGATGATATGCAGAGCCGAGATCAGCTGAACGACGAAGATCGCGACCAGGCCGACCAGGAACGCGAGGTCGCGCACGTTGCGCCAGTGCAGTAGGTGCGTCCGGATCAACGAGAGCACCGATGCGGTGGTGAATATCAGTCCGACGATCGCCACCACCAAGGCGGCCCAGCCGATTTTCCCCCCGGGGATCAGCGCAAACAGCGACACCGACAGCGCGTTGACGAACGCGGTCAGCGCCGCGGAGGCACGCATCCGATGGCTCTGCGTTTCGTCCTTTTCCGCCAGCCTGTCTTGAGTGACGGAGATGGCGACGAAGAGCAGTCCGATCAGCGCGCCGGCGACGCCCGCACTCGCCAGAAAGAAGTCATCGAGGTCCTCAGGAGTCACCCGGACATCCTCGCAGGGCCAGCGAGACCTTCCTCGAAGCCGCCATGAGCGAGCGTTCCGACAATCGAACGACAGTAGCAACGCTGTCCAATTAGCCGAACCTCGTGGGCAGGCGTCGCCCGTGACCGCGAGCGGCTAGACGATCTTGGCCGTCTCGTAGAAGGAACCCTGACCGGCGCTGCCGCGGGGAAGCAGCGCGTCATAGCAGGCGTGACCTGGGAGAGTGCCGGAAGCCTGGTTCGGTGAACTGTCTCGGTGACGGGGCGACAATCGGGACGCCGTCTGGCGTCGTCACGAGGCCAGTCGTCGTCAACGCGACGGCGACGAACGCGACAGCGGCGTCGTCGACGGTTCGCGATTGGCGCGGCGTCGTCATGGTGTGAGTGGCGGTCCAACACGCCTGGACCCAGGAGCCGCCCAGGAGCCCCGGAAAACGAGACACGGCAGCAAAGCAACGACAAGCGGAGGCTATGTCGTCGCGGCGGGCTCGGTCCGCGAGCAGGGCGCCTACACGGTGGCTCGGCACAGTGCGGTCGCTGAGCTGCCGGCCTGGCTGGCCCGCCGGCTGACCCCGCCCTCGGCGCCCGAACCGCAGCGGCCGATGGGGCTGCCGCGGCGACGGTCCAATGCATATGTCCGCGCGATCGTCGAGCGTGAGGCACACGCCGTAGCCACTGCGCAGACGGGCACCCGCCATCACAGCCTCCTCAAGGCCGCGCGCACGCTGGGACGCCTGGTCGGCGGCGACGAACTGGTCGAAGACGACGCCCGCGCCGCGCTGCTTGACGCTGCGGCCGGGCATGTCGGGGTCGACGGCTGTACGGCCGCCGAGGTCGAACAGACGATTGCGGACGGGATCGGGTTCGGCAGGCAGCTCCCGCGCCGGATCACCGACGCGCCGCGAGCGAGCCATCCGCGATCAACCTACGGCGAACACCGGGCTCCCTCGGGCTCGGGGAACAAGCCGAGAAGCGGTTGGCGGTGAGACCGATCTTTAAGGCAGGCTATCTGCGGCGTGCCAGCGCGGTCTCCTGAATCCGCAGGTTAAAGGGCTCGCAGGTGCCCCCAGTGGTCGGTCTCGGCCGGTCAGGCAGGGGCCGGATCGCCCGCGGCGTTGAGGGCCACGCTGTAGCCAGCGACGAGCTCGGAGATCGATTCCCCGCCGACGCGGAGCGTCCGGACTTGGCGGGCTTGGGCCGGAGTGAGCTTGGATGGGCGTCCGGTGTCCGGCCGCGGGCGCGGGCGGCCGCGCGGGCCCGCGGCGGCGCGTTCGTTCATGAGCTCGCGCTCGTAGGCCGCCAGGGCGGCGAAGATGCCGGCGAGCTCCGTCCGGTTGCGGTGGAGTAGTCGGTGCCCTCGCGCAGCGAGCGCAGCAGCACACCGGCCTCGGTGAGGGCCTCGATGGTTGCGGATGATGTCGGACAGCGAACGGCCGAGGCGGTCGAGAGCCACGACCACCACCACGTCGCCAGCACGGGTGTAGTCAGCAGCGCCGCGAGGCCAGGGCGGTCGTCGCGGACCCCGAAGAGCTGGTCGGTGAACAGGCGCTCGCAACCGGCTGCGGTCAGCGCGTCACGTTGCTGGTCGAGGGACTGCTGGTCGGTGCTGACCCGAGCGTAGCCGGCAGTCGACATTTGGCACCGAGACGGATCGACGTCCCGTATGACGCCCCTGAGCGGGATTTCAAAGCGGACGGGTCCATCGGGACTGCTCGGGCAGTGGAGCCCAGCAGAGTGGTGTACGGCAGGTCCGGTGACGGGCGTGGCGTAGACGAGTAGGGCGGCCACCGCGTGATCTTCTTGAGACCCTTCACAGACTCTAGGAGTTCCACGCGATGACCGCTCCGTCCAGTATCGACCCGTCCCGGTTCCTGCACGAGCAGCTGGGGTCCGCCTCGCCGGATCTGCTGCGCTCGATGCTGACCACGTTCATGAACACCTTGATGTCGGCGGAGGCCGACGCGATCTGCGGCGCCCCCTACGGCAAGTCCAGCGCGGACCGGACGAACGTGCGCAACGGCTACCGGCACCGGGAGTTCGACACCCGCGCTGGCACCCTCGATGTCGCGATCCCCAAGCTGCGCGAGGGGAGCTACTTCCCGGACTGGCTGCTGGAGCGTCGCCGCCGGGCCGAGCGGGCGCTGACCACGGTGGTCGCCACGTGCTACCTGCTCGGGGTGTCCACCCGCCGGATGGAGAAGTTGGTCGGCGCCCTGGGCATCACCAGGCTCAGCAAGTCCCAGGTCAGCGTGATGGCCGCCGAGCTCGACGCACACGTCTCAGAGTTCCGCGGCCGCCCCCTCGACGCCGGGCCCTACACGTTCGTCGCCGCTGACGCCTTGGTGCTCAAGGTCCGTGAGGGCGGCCGGGTGGTGAACGTGCACGCGCTCGTGGCGACCGGGGTGAACGCCGACGGGCACCGGGAGATCCTCGGTGTGCAGGTCACCTCGGGCGAGGACAGCGCCGGCTGGCTCGGGTTCTTCCGCGACCTGACCGCCCGCGGCCTGTCCGGGGTGCGCCTGGTGACCTCCGACGCGCACGCCGGCCTGGTCGCGGCGATCGGGGCGACCCTGCCCGGAGCATCCTGGCAGCGGTGCCGCACCCACTACGCGGCGAACCTGATGTCGACGACCCCGAAGAGCAGCTGGCCGTGGGTGCGGGCGCTGCTGCACTCGGTCTACGACCAACCCGACGCAGTGTCGGTGCAGGCGCAGTTCGACCGGATCCTCGACGCCGTGGGCGAGAAACTCCCCGCGGTGGCCGCTCACCTCGACGCAGCGCGTGCCGACGTCCTCGCGTTCACCAGCTTCCCAAAGGAGCTGTGGCGCCAAGTCTGGTCGAACAACCCCCAAGAGCGGCTCAACCGGGAGATCCGCCGCCGGACCGACGTGGTCGGGATCTTCCCGAACCGCGACGCGCTGATCCGGCTGGTCGGCGCGGTGCTGGCCGAGCAGCACGACGAGTGGATCGAGGGCCGCCGCTACCTCGGTCTCGAGGTCCTCAAACGAGCCCGCGTCACCGCCGTCCCCGACGTCGCCGCAGCCCCTGGGGAGGTCCCCACCAGCGACATCCCCGCACTCAGCGCCTGACAACTACAGAAGATCACCCGATCGCCGCCCAAACACCACGCCCCGGGACTTGACCGGGGTGGGTGAGGTCCATGGCGGGGGTGGGCAGACTGGGCCGATGAGCCCTGTGAGCCGCGGCCGGAAAGGCAAGAACAAGAACAAGACCGCGAAGTCGGCCAGGCAGCCGGTCGCGCTCGACCTGTTCCGCGCAGTTGACACCTGTGACTGCCCCGCTTGTTCCGGTGAGGACTTCGACCCGCGTCGGTTGATCGATGAGGTGCTGACCGGTGCCGCGGATCTGCTCACGTCCGCAGACCCACTGGAGGCGGAGATCGCGGGCTCGGTGTTCGTGTCGATCGGGGCGATGGTCGGTGAAGAGTTCGACGAGGCGCTGGTCGGTGAGTTCATCCCCGAGTTCGAGGCCCGGGCCTGCCCCGAGACGGTGGCGATGTTGCTGGCGATCGGCTCGGTTGCCCCCGACCGGGTGGGCAAGGCCGCGTCGGCGGCCGCCGACCGGCTCGTCGAGGCTGGTCTTCCCCGGCCCGGGTGGGCGGGCGAGCTGGGTAGGCCGGTCACCGCCGACGACTGCTGGCGGCTGAGCAATCCGGCCGGGACCGGGTCGATGCTGGCCTGCTCGTTTCACCGGGCCGGGCGTTCGCACGCTGTCGTGGTGAGCGTGGATGACCTCGACTGCGGGGCGGCCACGGATATTCTCCTGCTCGAGGCCGACCAGTTGCCGCAGGCACTGGAGATGATGCGGTCGCAGGCCCGTGCCGGTGGGCTTGAGGTCACCACCGAACGGTTGGACCCGCCCGAGTTGCGCTGGCAGATCGAAAACGCTCTGGACGCTCGGGCGGTCCACGACAGCGAGGGTGGCGAGCGTGACCTCGATGAGCTGCCCGTCGACGAGGACGGCGTGCCGGGCTACCCGGCCTTGGCCGCGTTGCTCCGAGCCCGCATGCGCACCCTGCCCGCCCCGGACAAGGCGCCCGCGGCCCATGCCGACCAGGACGACCAGGACGACCAGGACGGGCTCACTCCGCGAGAGATGCGGGCGCTGCTGGCCGGCGGCGGGAGCGCCGGGTTCGGTCCAGCCCCGATCCTGTCCCGCAGCCTGCCGACGGCCGGGGCGCTCCCGGCGAAACGCACCAAGCCCGACCGGCCGGCGCCGATCTACCAGCTCAAGGTGGGGTTGCGCGGCGCGACCCCACCGATCTGGCGGCGTCTTGAGGTGCCTGCCGATATCAGCCTCGCCCGGCTGCATCGCATCATTCAGGTCGCGTTTGCCTGGGACGGCAGCCACCTGCACGTCTTCCAGACCCCCTACGGCGAGTTCGGCATCGCCGATGCCGAACTCGGCCATCGTGGCGAGGCGCCGGTCACGCTGGAGCAGGTCGCCCCCACGGTACGCAGCGCGATCCGATACACCTACGACTTCGGCGACGACTGGGAACACGATGTCGTGGTGGAAAAGGTTCTCGAACGGGACAGCACGCTCAGCTATCCACGCTGCACCGGCGGACGACGCGCAGCCCCGCCGGAGGACTGCGGCGGCATCTGGGGCTACGCCGACCTCGCCCAAGCCCTGACCGACCCCACCCATCCAGGCCACGACGACATGCTGGAGTGGCTCGGGCTCAGCGACGCCGCCGACTTCGACCCCGCAGAGTTCGACGCCCACACGGTGACCCAAGCACTGTCGGAGCTGCGCTGACACCCCGCCGACCGGGCACCAACTGCCGCCCACCAACCGCATGACCGACGCACACGACCGTGCCGGGGGGTCAAGCTCATCGTCGGCTCAGCTCAGGGGTATGAGCCGTTGTGCTTCGGTGATCGGGTCACCGGCGAGGATGGTGGCGCCGACGGTGTCGGCGATGCTCGTGGTGGCGCCGGCGCCGGCCAGTCGAAGGGGAGCGGTCCGGGCGAGGGTGATGAGATCGGGGATGGATTCCTGGAACCGCTCGGGGGTGACGGCGGCGAGGATCACGACGTCGGGACGCTTCTCGGCGACAGTGTGGACGAGATCGGCGAGTGGGGTGTCGGCGCCGAGGTAGATGATTCGCCATCCGTTGCGGTGCAGGACGACGCCGAAGGCCAGCAGTGGCAGGTCGTGCCGCTCACCGGGCGGGCAGGCGAGCACGGCGCATGGCCCATGTCCCTGCCCCCAGCCGCGGGCGAGGCTGGCCAGCCGGGCACGGAGCAGGTTGCTCGCGAAGTGCTCGGTGGCCACCCCGATGGCGCCCTTGGCCCAGCGATCGCCGAGGTCGCCCAGGTAGGGCACGAGGACCTGGCGAAGGGCGGTCTCCACGGTGAAGTCGGCGAACAGCCGGTCCAACACCGCCTCCGCGGCGGGCCCGTCGAGCTCGTCAAGCGCGTAACGCAGCTCCTCAGCGAGTCCGGGTAGCCCCTGATCGGTCCCGGAGAACGGCGCGTCGGGCGCCGACGCGTTTGCGCGGGTGGGGTTTCCGGCTGCCGCTGGTGCTACCGGCGGCGCTGCGACGGAGTGATCAGTCTCTTCGTCGAGGGCGGCGCGAGCGGCTTCGGCGGCGGCCAGCCCGCGGGCGAGGTGCGCCTGCATCCGACGGACCCGCTGCTCGTCGGCGCCGCTGTACAAACGGTACCCGCCCGGCGAACGCACCGGCTTGAGCAGGCCGTAGCGGCGCTCCCACGCGCGCAGCAGGTCCTGGTTCACCGCCACCCGACGCGCCAGTTCCCCGATGCGCAGGACCGCAGGATCGCTCTCACTCGCCATGGCCCGGAACTCTACAGACCTTGGACAATAGTTTGACAGCGCTGGCCATCGGACATACAGTAGCCGGACAATCCCTAGACGGAGGTAGGACAGTCAAGGCGCTACACCTCAGCGCCGCGATCCTGTTGATCCTCGCGGGTTGACCTGGAGACTCGTCGCGATCGCCGAGTTCCACCGTAACCGTCGCCGAACCCGACCTGCCCGCCGCCGCGGCGGTGGACAACACTTCCGAACCCATTTCCCGAAGGGAACCAATTCTCATGCGTGCCCTCAAGTTTGCCGTCGTCACCGCCGCCTCGGTCTGCGCGGTCGCACTGTCCGCCTGCGGCACCGCCGCCGCCCCTGTCCCGGCCCCGGCCGGCGCCGCCGCGCCGGCCGCGGCGCCCTCGGCCGCACCCGCGCTCGCGCCATCGATGGCCCCGGCAACCGCGACCGGCGAGTTCGGTGCCGGTTGCGCCGCGGTGCCGACCGACCCATCGAACCCCGGCAGCTTCGCGGCGATGGCGCAGGTGCCCGTGGCCACGGCGGCATCCGGCAACCCGCTGCTGTCCACCCTGGTCGCCGCGGTCAAGCAGGCGAACCTGGTCGACTCGCTCAACACCGCCCAGGACATCACCGTCTTCGCGCCCACCAACGACGCCTTCGCCAAGATCCCGAAGGCCGACCTGGACAAGGTACTGGCCGACCAGGCGACCCTGACCAAGATCCTCACCTACCACGTGGTGCCCGGGCGGCTCACGCCCGCGCAGCTCGCCGGCACGCACAAGACCCTTGAGGGTGGCGAGGTCACCGTCGCCGGCAGCGGCACCGACTTCACCGTGAACGGCAACTCCGCGGTGGTCTGCGGCAACGTGCAAACCTCCAACGCCACGGTCTACATCATCGACACCGTACTCATGCCCACGAGCTGACACCCGGATCACGGTCCCGAGCGAGGGGTCCGCGGCACCACTCGTGCCGCGGACCCGCACCTATTCCAGCGTGTGAGTGCCGAGAACTCTGTCAGGTCATGCGACCCGCGCGTACTCGTGGGGGGAGGCTGGCGAGTCGATCGCGTCGTGCTGGCCGAGCGGTCGGGTGGCTCCGGTGCGTTCACCAGTTCCTGGCGGGTAACAGAAGATCAAGTCAGCTAAAGTACTTCGACCTGAAGAACTCGGTCGGCGCCGCTGCGGGCTCATCTCGGCGCCAGATCTGCGGGGGTTGATCTCCGGTGGGTGCTCGATCACGCGGCCAGGGCGGCGATCTTGACCAGGTTGTGGGCCAGGGCGCCGTGTCCGGTCCAGATCCGGGCCCCGTCGAGGTCGTCGAGGCGGGTGCGATCCCACCCGTACTGCCGTTTGAGGGTGCTGATCCGGGCCTCGCTGCCGGTCCATTTACCGTACGGCGGAACGTGCGGCGGTGTTCGTGGGCTTGGCGGGCCTTGCCGGGTCGGCCCTTGCGGGGGATCACCACGGTCCGGACGCCGAGCTCGTGCAGGTCGTTTTCGACGGCGGCCTCGCCGTAGCCGCGGTCGCCCGGTCGATCCGGCCGATGCGGATTGGTGTCGGGTCCGGTGCCATCGGGCCGCTGGGCACGCCGGGCCCGGCACCCGAGGATCATCCTGCGGGCCGTCGCGGCGGAGGCGTGCCAAATCTTTGCCAGATCCCGTGCCGGACAACGGCAACTTATGAGGGATGATGAGCAAGATCAAATTGGCATCGGCCGAGGTCAGGTGCCATCGGTCCTGGTCACCGGGCCCGGCATCTACCAGTAGAGGAGTAGGCGGTGTACTCGGGTGAGAAGGTCGGCAAGAAACCGAGACGTGGCCAATCGCAGACACGCCAATACTCATCCACCGTGTGTCGCACGTGCCGTCATGTGATTGCCCTGCTCGCTGTGCCCTACACCGCTTGCTGGGTCGCGTACTTCCTGTTGTGCGCGCAGTGACCTACTCGGACGCCTCGCGTAGTCCGAGCTGCTTGCGGACATCCTGCCACCGAAATCGGTACTGGTTCCCAGGGGTGACGTAGGCGGGCGTCAAGCGCTCCTGACGCACCCATCGAGCGACAGTCTGGGGCGTCACGCCGAGGCGCTTGGCGACGTCTGCCGACGTCAGCAGGCCCTCGTCACCCATACGCCGCAACCTACGCGGCGATCATTGAACGAGACGAGCTTCGTGGTGTCGATGACGCCGATGTTCAAGATGTTCTGTCTCTCGCGTAGCGTGTGCGCCGACAGCGACGACCCACCGTGAGGGGGTGCCATGCCGCTCGACGCGCACGACACGTCGAACTGCCCGGCCGGGCATCGGTGCGAGAGTTGCGGGAACGCCACGGGCGATCTTGAGGTCATGACGCACCCGGTGCTCAACGCGATCATCTGCCTCACCGTGTGCGGAGGCTGCAGGCAGAGCGGGCGTCCTCCCAGCATCATGCTGAGCACCGCCGAGAAGCTTGCCCAGCAGCATCGAGAGCACATCCTGGGCGTCGCACCGGTCTACCGCCCGAGGCGCACGCCCACATAGGGGCCCATTGCGTGCGGATGTCGATCGACCTGTAGGGCAGGTTGGGAGTCGGTACGCTGCGGGGCGTCGTGGGGGTGTCCGCAGCGTACCGACGGAGGCTTGGGTGACAGCGCCACACGGAGTCGGCATGCCTGCTGTGTGGCTCGACGACGACCCCGAGGGCATGCTGGTCCAGCGAACGGCGGTGCTCGCGGTACGGCCCGAGGGTGATGGGTGGTCAGTGGAGACGGCCGCCGGCATCGAGCACGTCGATGCATCCGGCGAAGGCTCACGGCTCGTGCCGCTGGATGAAGAGCTGGCAGCGGAGTTCGAAGAGCGCGGGACGAGCTTTGTGGTGCGCTCCACCGTCGACGAGCTCGAGCAGGACCTCGATCAGTCGCTCGATCGGGAGCGCTTCGAGCGCGACCTTGGCCGCGAGAGATCGATCGCGACTACGGGCCCGAGCGTTGAGCGAGTCTTCGGCCGAGATCGACACCGAGGCGCTACTGCGCAAGCCGATCTGGACGGCCGATCTGGACGGTGGAAGGCCTCGCGGCCTTCCTATCGCTCCCCGTAGCCACGAACTACAAGCAAGGGAGCCGGTCAGCTGTGTCCGGGCTACCGCTTCGGCAAGCACCTTCCGGTTCAAGCGTGTGAGAGCTGTGACGGGTCGCACCTGGGCAGACAACCTGCCCGTTGCCGCTGCAAGATCAATAGTCGTGCGATGAACGTGCAACAGTGAGTGCGGCATGACGGGTAACAACGAGCACCAACGGGAACGATCGTTTAGCAGTTTGTGCAGGTCAGACGGTGTTGCGGTGGTGCCCCCGGCAGGATTCGAACCTGCGACACACGGTTTAGGAAACCGATGCTCTATCCCCTGAGCTACGAGGGCCTGCGGCCTGCATCCTAGCTGGCGGTGGGTCTGCGCCCTCCTGACCACCCGGCTCGTACCGCGCCGCAGACGCACTCGCCACGCCCACGGATCATCGTGAATCGTTGCGGCGACCGCCTTTAGGCTGACCAACCCGTGGCGGCCGGTGAGACTCGATTGCCCACCAGCAGAGGAGAGACGTTGGACGGCTGGGAGGACGTCGCCGTCGTCGTCGGAGGTGCCGCCGCAGCGCTGATCGGCGCCTTCTTCGTCGCCGTCTCCATCAAGATCGACGTCATCGGCCGCTCGATGGAACTGCGCAACCGGGCCGCCCAGACACTCGTCCTCTTCATCAGTCCTCGTGGCCGCCCTCCTCCTCGTGGTCCCCGAACAGCCCACCGTTGCGTTGGGTATCGAGCTCATCGCGCTGGGCGTCCTCGCCGGGGCCGCTGCGTTCGTTCTCGACCAGCGCGCGAAACGACACCGGGACGGGGGCACGATCTCCCGGACCCTGGAGATCGTGACCCCGAACGCGATTACCTCCGTGCTCACCGGCGTCGCCGGCCTCGTCCTCGTCGTCGGGCATCAGGCCGGGTTCTACTTCCTCGTCCCGGCCTTCCTGGCCGCAATCACCGGTGGTGTCATCAACGCCTGGCTCTTCCTCGCCAAGATCACAGACTGAACGCGGCACCGAGAGCGGCGCCGTCAGCACGCCGGCTCGGCCTCATGGTGATCGCGTCCGAGGCGGAGGACGTCCGCAGACCTTCAGCCGCGATCAGGCCTCACGAGGCCGGTGGACGGGTGGGTCGGGGGAGCGCTCGCTGGGTCTACGGTGCCGGGGCGTGACCGAACCCGACTTCGTGCAGACCACCCGGGCGTCGTACGACGCGGTCGCGGTCGAGTACGCCGAGTACGTCCGCGACGAGATGCGGACGAATCCCTGGGAGCGGGCGGTGCTGGGCGTGTTCGCCGAGCTGGTCCTGGCCGACGGGGCGGGGCCGGTCGCGGACGTCGGGTGCGGCACGGGGCGGGTGACGGCGCATCTCCGGGGCCGGGGGCTCGACGTGTTCGGGATCGACCTGTCGCCGGGGATGCTCGCCGTGGCGCGGAGCGCTCACCCGGACGTGCGGTTCGAGGTCGGCTCGATGCTCGCGCTGGACCTGCCCGACGGCGCCCTCGCCGGCGTCCTCGCCTACTACTCGACGATCCACGTTCCGGACGACCGGTTGCCGACAGTGCTGGCTGAGTTCTGCCGGGTGCTTGCGCCGGGCGGCCACCTGCTGCTGGCGTTCCAGGTCGGCGACGAGCCGCAGCGTCTCGCGGAGGTGTTCGGGCACGCGGTCACTCTGGAGTTCCACCGGCGCAGACCCGAACGAATGGCGGAGTTGCTGGACCTGGCCGGGTTCGTCGTGCGGTCGCGGCTCGTGCGGGAGCCCGCCGCGGGGGAGCGGACGGCACAGGCATACCTGGTGGCGCGGAAGCCGTCGGGGATAGACCGGGGGTAGGCGGACCGCGTCGCGCCCGATTGTCGCTTCCGCGCGCCCAGCGGTCCGTCAGCGCTGCGATCAGCTCTCGCGACTCCTCACAGCGGGCTGACCGGGAACCTCTCAGGCAGCTCTCAGAGGCACCGTCCACACTGATCTCATGCGCATCCTCGTCGTCGACGACGATAAGGCCGTCCGCGAGTCGCTGCGCCGCTCGCTCGCCTTCAACGGGTACCAGGTGGATCTCGCCGTCGACGGCAAGGACGCGCTGGAGGCCGTGCAGCAGCGGCGGCCGGACGCGATGGTCCTGGACGTGATGATGCCCCGCCTGGACGGCCTCGCGGTGTGCCGGCGGATGCGCGAGGCGGGCGACGAGCTGCCGATCCTCGTGCTCACCGCCCGCGACGCCGTCTCGGACCGGGTCGCCGGGCTCGACGCGGGGGCGGACGACTACCTGCCCAAGCCGTTCGCGCTGGAGGAGCTGCTGGCCCGGCTCCGCGCGCTGCTGCGCCGCCGGACCGTCGACGACGCCGCCTCGGAGGGGACGGTGCTGCAGTTCGCCGACCTCAGCCTGAACCCGGACACGCGCGACGTGCGCCGCGGGGAGCGGTCGATCAGCCTGACCCGCACCGAGTTCTCACTGCTCGAGCTCCTGCTGTCGTACCCGCGCCGGGTGCTCACCCGCGCGCAGATCCTCGAGCAGGTCTGGGGCTACGACTTCCCGACCACCGGCAACGCGCTGGAGGTCTACGTCGGCTACCTGCGGCGCAAGACCGAGCAGGACGGTGAGCCGCGGCTGATCCACACCGTGCGCGGGGTCGGCTACGTCCTGCGCGAGTCGCCCCCGTGACCACGGCCCCGGTGATCCGCGGGCTACGGCTGCCGGCGCCCCGGCACGTCTCGCTGCGCGCCCGGATCGGGGTGCTCGCCGCCGTGGCCGCCGCGGGTGCGGTGATCCTCGTGTCGGTCGTGGCGTTCTTCATCGTCCGGCAGAACATCCTCGCCTCGCTCGACGCGAACCTGCTGCAGCGCGCGACGGCCGCGGCGCAGAGCGAGCTCGTCGACCCGCAGCAGCTCGCCTCCACCCCGACCGGTGCGCTCGGGGCCGGCGACATCCGGCTGGCCCTGCTCTACGAGAACGGGCTGGCCCAGTCGGCGGGGGGCGCGGCGACGGCGCCCCCGCTCGGCGAGGAGGAGCTGGCGGTGGCCCGCGGCGAGGCCACGTCGTCGGTGCGAACCGCGAGCGACGGCCGGGTGCAGTACCGGGTGGTGGCGGTCGACGCGGGGGAGGGACGCGCGCTGGTGATCGGGCAGCGGCTCGACGCCACCCGCGCCGTGTTGACCCGCCTCGGCATCGCGCTGCCCGCGATCGGCGGCGTCGGCGTGGCGCTGGCCGCGCTCGCCGGGGCGGCGGTGGCCCGGACCGGCCTGCGACCCGTGCAGGAGCTGACCGAGGCGACCGAGCGGGTCGCGGCGACCGGCGAGCTCCGGCCGATGCGGGTCGACGGCTCGGACGAGCTGGCCCGGCTCACGGCCAGCTTCAACGACATGCTCGGCGCGCTCGCGGCCTCCCAGGAGCAGCAGCGCCGGCTCGTCGCCGACGCCGGTCACGAGCTGCGCACCCCCCTGACCTCCATGCGCACGAACCTCGAGCTGCTCGCCGCCGCGGCCCGTCCGGGCGCTCCGCCGCTGCCCGAGTCGGACCGCGCCGAGATCCTCGACGACCTGCAGGCGCAGATCTCGGAGCTGTCGACACTGGTCGGCGACCTCGTCGAGCTCGCACGGGAGGACGCACCGCAGGTCGTGCACGAGCCGGTGGAGCTCACCGACGTCCTCTCCCGGGCCCTCGAGCGGGCCCGGCGACGTGCCGGGGACGTCGAGTTCACCGCGACGCTGCTGCCGTGGACGCTCATCGGGGATGCGACGGCGCTGGAACGGGCGGTGCTCAACCTGCTCGACAACGCCGCCAAGTGGAGCCCGCCGGGCGGGACGGTGCGAGTGCAGATGCGACCGATCGACCAGTGGTCGGTTCTCCTGGAGGTGGCCGACGCCGGCCCGGGGATCGCCGAGCAGGACCTGCCGCGGGTGTTCGACCGCTTCTACCGCGCGCCCGGGGCGCGGACGATGCCCGGCTCGGGCCTGGGGCTGTCGATCGTGCGGCAGGTGGCGGTCCGGCACGGCGGCGCGGTGTGGGCCGGACGCGCCCCGGAGGGTGGTGCGCTGCTCGCACTGCGTCTGCCCGGGCGGGCGCCCGCCTGAGACGAGTGGCGCGCGGGGTACGGGCGGTTGCCGCCCGGGCACACGCGCACGAACGACGCCATAGGCTGCTGACGAGCATCCCCACAGGCCGGAGAGGTATGGCGACCGACAACCCCGAGTCCGCTCTGGGAAACGCAGCCCCGGGTTCCGGCACGCAGCCCGATCCGCAGGGCGCCACGGAGCCGACGGCCGAGCACGGGCCCCAGGTCGCCGCGGGCCCGCACCAGCCGGCCACGGGCAACTACCAGCCGGGCCAGTACCAGCCGGGCGCCGGATACGGCCCCCCCGGATACCCGCAGGACTACGGGCCGCCGGCCTTCGGACCCCAGGCCTACGGGCAGCCGGGCTACGCGCAGCCGGGATACGGCGCGGGCCCGCCGACCGCGGTCCTGCCCGCCGCCGGCGGCTCTCAGCCGCGGGGTGGGCGCGGCCTCGGCACGATCGCGGCCGTCGGCCTGGTCGCCGCATTGCTCGGGGGCGGGGTCGGCGGCTACGTCGGGTACGAGTCGGCACGCGCGGCGGGAACGGGATCGTCGACCGGCGTCCTCGCGGAACCGCTTCCGTCCGCGGACCCGAACGCCACACCGCTCAGCCCGGTCGAGGCCGTCGCCGCTCGTGTACTGCCCAGTCTGGTCCAGCTCCAGGTCCAAGGGGTCCGGGCGGCCGGAGAGGGCTCGGGCATCGTGCTGAGCGCCGACGGCCTCCTGCTGACGAACAACCACGTCGTCGAGGCCGGCGCGAACGGCGGCCGGGTCGTCGCCCTGTTCCAGGACGGCACGAGCGCGCCCGCGCAGATCGTCGGCCGGGACCCGAGCTCGGACCTCGCCGTGCTGCGGGTCCAGGGCGTCTCCGGACTGACGCCGGTGACCCTCGGCAACTCCGACTCGCTGCGCGTCGGCCAGCAGGTGGTGGCGTTCGGTGCGCCGCTGGGCCTGGGCGGCACGGTCACCACGGGGATCATCAGTGCGCTGAACAGGGCGGTGAGCGTCGGGCAGGAGTCCGGTGCCAGCGAGGCGACCGTGCTCAGCGCGGTTCAGACGGACGCCGCCATCAACCCGGGCAATTCCGGCGGCCCGCTCGTCGACATGCAGGGCGCATTGATCGGAATCAATTCGGCGATCGCGACGACCGGCGCACAGGGCGGCTCCATCGGAGTGGGTTTCGCGATTCCGATCAACCAGGCCAAGCGGGTGGCGGAGGAACTCGAACGGACGGGCCGCGCCACGCGTGCCGTGCTCGGTGTCGCCCTCGCCGCGGACGCCCAGACCGCAACCGGCGCAACGATCGGGCAAGTCACTCCAGGCGGCCCGGCGGAGCAGGCCGGATTGCGGGCCGGTGAGGTGGTCACCCGCGTGGACGACCGGCTCATCACCAATGGGAACGAACTCGTCGCCGCCATTCGAGACCATGCGCCGGGCGATCGCGTCACCCTTACGGTCGATAGCCGGCAGGTGCAGGTCACTCTGAGCGGCCAGTCGGGGTGAATGTGTCAGGAATGCCACACGGATTGATGAAACGGGTGGCATCATGGCGGTATCCGTGGACGGTCCGCGGCCGTGGTGCCCCGCGGTCGGCGGACGTGAAGGATCGCGTCGGCGTCGGCACCCCCTCCCAGCGCCGGCGCGATCCGCTCCCGAGCCTCCCCCACCGTCGTCGGCGTCCCCCGCTACGGTGACGTCATGGAGATGGCCCCCCCGCAGATCGGTCGCTCGCTCGTCGTGGTCGTGGACGACCGTGCGAGCCACGGGGAGCGCGAGGACACCATCGGCCCCCTGGTTCGCGAGCTACTCGAAGAAGCCCGGCTGGTGGTCGACGCGGTGGTCGTGGTGCCCGGTGACACGGTCGCGATCCGCAACGCGCTCAACACCGCGGTGATCGGCGGCGTCGACCTGGTGATCACGGTGGGGGGCACGGGTGTCTCGCCGCGGGACGTCACCGCGGACGCGACGGCAGGCGTCCTGGACCGGCCGATCCCCGGCATCGCCGAGGCGATCCGCGCGTCCGGGCTGGCCGCGGGTGCCGTCGACGCCGGGCTGTCGCGCGGGCTGGTCGGGGTGTCGGGCAGCACCCTGGTCGTCAACCTGGCGCCCTCCCGGGCCGCGGTGCGCGACGGTATGGCGACGCTGACGCCGCTCATCCGGCATGTCATCGCCCAGCTGTCCGGCCTCGACTCGGCCGTCTGACTCCCGACCCGATGGGCGGCGGGGACGAGCCGGACGCTCTCGACCTTGACGTGCCGCCGCCTGCCCTGCCGGATCCGGTGCGTCACCGGCTCGACGAGATCTTCGGCGACGTGCTGCCCGAGGTCACCCGCGACGAGCAGGCCGACGCCGCGGACGAGCCGGCCGCAGCGGGGGACGAGTGGCTGCGTGCCAACCGTCCCCCGCACCACGGCGGTTGATCAACGCGCCTCGCGCACGCCGGAGCCGCGGCGCTGCCGTCTCAGCCGTGCTGCCGGGAACGGAGCGCCGTCAGATGCGCCGCTCGTCGCTGCGGCCGTCGCCGATCACCGGGCGACCGGCGGTGACGCCGTTGCGACCCTCGGCCAACAGGTCACGGATCTGCGCGAGCAGCTCGACGTCCGTCGGCTCGGCCGGTCCACCCTCCTCGCCGCGCTTGAGCCCGGTGCCTTCACCTGCGCGAGGCACCAGTTGTAGGCGACCCGCACAGCGCCGCAATGCGACCGCATCGCCTCGGCCTGGGCGTCAGTGGGGTCGAGCACGAACAGGTAGGCGCGGGTCCCCGGGTCCCCGGGTGCCTCGTCGGGCTCGTTGCGGATCGCGGCGACGGCAGCCGCCGCCCGCCGGGAAGCGGAACCGCGGCCGTACAGCCGGGCGCACATGCAGGTCAGGACCCGGTGAGGTCTCGCGCGAGGTCGTCGGGCAGCTCCGCATCATCGAGGACGACCACCGTCCGGCCGTGCGCCGCGAGGGCCGCTTGCAGGTACTCGACTTCCAGGTACTCGACACCGAAGCGGGCCAGCCGGTCGCAGTGCTCGACGACGATCATGGACACCTTCGGGTCGCCGAGCAGCGTGCGCAGCTTGGTGCGCCGCCCGCCCCGCCCGGACCCGATCTCGGTGACGGTGCTGTCGATGCGGATGCCGCGCTCCGGGCACATCGTCAACACCCGCCCGGCCTGCCGTTCGATGTCGGATTCGATTCAGCGCAGGGTAACGGCGACCTGCTCGGAGAGCGCGGCAGCCGCGACGCGCGCCGCGTCCGCGCGTGACAGTGCGACGAGCACCAGCCGACCGCGAGACCCCTGTCCGGGTGGAGCCGCCGCGTCCGCATCCGCGGCGACGACCGTGAGAACGGCCGCATCGGCCGCGAGCACGACGGGCCGGTCGCCGTCCGGAGCGGGCGTGACGACGTCGACGATGCTTCCGGGGCCGAGCAGACGCGCGACCTCGGGATCGGCGAGGCGGATCGGTACGGCGGCGTCGCCCGGTCGGCCCGTCAGCCGCCCTGCAGCGTCCGGCCCGGTCAGCCGCACGTCCGTGATCGGCTCGCCGGCTCGGGCCGCCCCGGCGAGCACGCGGCCACCTGCGTCCGCGGGTGCCCGGAGGACGCCGGCCGGAACGATCTCACCTGGCCAGGAGGCCAGGGTGAGGTCGGCAGGGGTGAGTGCGGTGCCCGACGGAATATCGCGCGCGGCCACCACGACGGCACTGCGGGAGGTGGCGTCCGCAGGCCGGAGTGCGAGCACGAGCGCCAGCGCCGCGAGGAGGAGGGCCGCCGTACGCCGCAACAGCAGCATGCGGCGCCAGCCCGGGGTGCGCAGCGTGCCGAGAGCCCGCGCGGGCCGGCCCCGAGGCCTGCGGTGCGGTGGTTCGCGGACCATCGGTCGTCCCCCCTGTCGTCGGGAAACGACGCTAGGGCGACGGGCCGACCGGCGGGCGGTGTTCGGCGAACCTGTGGACAACCGGCCCGCCATGTGGACAACCGCCGGCCGGGAGAGCGTCAGGCGGACACGGCCGCGGCCGCGGCAGGTGCGCTCTTGGTCGACGACGAGGTCGAGGACGCAGACGAGGTCGACGACGATCCGGAGTCGGACTTCTTCGACGACGAGTCGGACGAGGAGGAACCCTTGGCGTCGCCGGAGCCGTTCGACGTCGACGAGTCGGCCGACACCTTCTCCTTGGTCTCCTTGACCGGGCCGTCGGAGGAGCCCGCGCGGCTGTCGGTCCGGTAGAAGCCGCTGCCCTTGAACACGATGCCGACCGACGAGAACACCTTGCGGAGGCGACCGGCGCATTCGGGGCAGTCGGTCAGCGACGCATCGGAGAAGGACTGCACGGCCTCGAAACGGTGTCCGCAGGCGGTGCAGGCGTACTGGTAGGTCGGCACGGGTTCCTCCGCAGTTGGCACTCTCACACAGAGAGTGCCAGTCTACCGCGCCGGGTTCAATCCGCGCCGCCGAGCATCGTCACACCCGTCTCGGGAAGAAGTGCGGCCGTCACCCGCCGGTCGTGCGGTTCGGCGGGCAGCGCGTCGACGAGCTCGCCCTCGTCGAGCACCACCACCAGTGCGACGGAGGCGTCCACCAGCGGCAACGTCCGGTCGTAGAACCCCCCACCCTGGCCGAGGCGCACCCCGCTCCGGTCCGCGGCCAGCGCCGGGAGCAGCACCAGCCCCGCACGGCGCACGGCACCCGGCCCGAGTCGTCTCCCCGCGGGTTCCCGTAGGCCGAACGGTCCGGCGATCAGCCCGTCCGGGCCCTCGTACCGGGCCCAGTCCAGCGGCCCCACGCGATCCGCGACCACGGGCAGCAGCACCTCGTGCCCGGCGCTGCGGAGCGCCTCCACCCCGGCCGGGGACCACGGCTCGACGCCGACCGGCAGGTGCGCGCACACCGGACCGTCGAGCCGACCGGCCAGCTGAAGCGTGGCCTCGGTGAGCAGCGCGGCGTGCCGGTCCCGGACCTCGGGGTCCCGGGCCCGTCGGGCCGCCCGGATCCGCCGCCGCCACGCCGCCTTCTCGGCCGCGATGTCCGCCGAGTCCGGTGCGCGAGCCGTCACGCCCTCACGCTACTGCCGCCGATAGGCTCCGCTCCCCGAGAGGGCATTTCGGAAACCCGGCTCAGGGTCGCGAGATGTCCTGCACAGGCGGGGTAGCGCGACGAGGGGTGGCGATGGAGCAGGGGGCGTCCGGCTCGGCAGGGCAGGTCACACGGTGGGAGGCGTAATGCCGGTGCGGTCGGTCGACGAGCAGCTCGCCCTGATCCTGTCCGGTGCGGTCCGTCCTGCACCGGTGCGTGTGCCGATCGCCGAGGCGCACGGCCTGCGCAGCGCCGAGGAGGTGATCGCGGGCCGCCCGTTGCCCGGCTTCGACCAGGCGGCGGTCGACGGGTACGCCGTCCGCAGCGTCGACCTCTCCGGCGCAACCGAGCAGACGCCCGCCGTGCTGCCGGTCGTCGGCGAGATCCCGGCGGGCTCGCGTCACCCGTTGCGCCTGCAGCCCGGGCAGGCGGTGCGCGTCGTCGCCGGGGCGCCGCTGCCCACGCTCGCCGACGCCGTCGTGCCCGTCGGCCACACCGACGCCGGTACGGCCAAGCTGACGGTGACGCGGGGCGTGCCGTCCGCGGCGTTCGTCCGGCGGATCGGGGAGGACGTCCAGCCCGGCGACGTCGCCGTCCGCCGCGATGCGGTCCTCGGACCGGGCCAGGTCGGGATGCTGGCGGCGACCGGCCGCGACAAGGTGCTCGTGCACCCCCGGCCCCGGGTGTCCGTGATCGCGGTCGGCGACGAGCTGGTCGACGTCGCGCGCGCCCCCGGGGCCGGGCAGGTGCCGGATGTCTGCTCGCACGCGCTCAGCGCGGCCGCCCGCGACGCCGGCGCCGAGATCGGCCGGGCCGGGCTGGTGCGCGCCGACGCGCGCGAGCTGGCCGCGGCAGTGCAGGACCGGCTGTCGTTCACCGACGTCCTGGTGGTGTGCGGAGCCGTGGGCGGTGCGGCGGGGGCCCAGGTCGAGGCCGCGCTCGCGGACCTGGGCGAGCTCGACACCACCCGCGTCGCCATGCACCCCGGCTCCACCCAGGGCTTCGGCCGACTCGGTCAGGACGGCGTCCCCACGTTCCTGTTCCCCTCGCACCCCGCCACGGCGCTGGTGCTGTTCGAGGTGCTGGTCCGGCCGTTGATCCGGCTGGCGCTGGGCCTGACCGACCCGTACCGCCGCACGGTCGCGGCCCGGTTGACCTCGCCGGTCACCTCCCCTCCCGGTCGGCGCGGCTACCTGCGCGGTCGGCTGTTGCGGGACCGGACGGGCGACTACCTCGTGCAGCCGCTCGGTACCGCGGGCACGCACCTGCTGTCGTCGCTGGCCGACTGCAACGGGCTGATCGTGCTGCCCGAGCAGGTGACGGAACTGACCGTGGACGAGAGCGTCGCCGTGGCCTACCTTCCGACGCGCGCCTGACCGAGGCCTGCCCTCCGCGATGGCCCACGCGCTTCCCGAGACCGGTCGGCACCCGGGCTGGCCCGCCCGGCTGGGGGCGCTCCGGACCGCCGTGGGGGTCGTCGAGCTGCGGCCGGTATGGCTGCGCGACGGTCCCGCATGGTCGGAGATCCGGCTCCGCGACGAGAACCACCTCGCGCCGTGGGAACCGACGCCGCCCGGCGGCTGGGTCACAGGACACTCGGCGACCGAGTGGCCCGGCCGCTGGTGGGCGTTGCGGGCGGCGGCCCGGCGCGGCTCGGTGCTGCCGTTCGCGATGGTCGTCGACGGCGCGCTGGCCGGGCACGTGATGATCGGCAACGTCGTGCGGGAACCGCTGCTGTCGGCCTACGTCGGCTACTGGTGCGACACCCGGCTCACCGGGCGCGGGGTGACGACCGCGGGCGTCGCACTCGCCGTCGACCACTGCTTCGGGCCGGTCGGGCTGCACCGGCTGGAGGCGACGGTGCGCCCGGAGAACACCCCGAGCCTGCGGGTGCTGGCCAAGCTCGGCTTCCGCGAGGAGGGGATGTTCCGCCGCTACCTCGACGTCGACGGGGCCTGGCGGGACCACCTCTGCTTCGCGATGACGGCGGAGGAGTCACCCACGGGCGGCGTCGTCGGTCGGGTCGTCGCAGCGGGACGGGCCGAGTGGGTCTGAGAGGGTGCCGAGAAATCCGACCGCGCGCCGGCGCCCGTCGGGTTTCTCGGGATCCTCTGTAGTTCCCGGCACGGCGAAACAGTCGCGGACCCGGCGCGTCGTAGCCGGGCCCGCGCGGGGCCGCTGACTACCGTGAGCAGCGGGTGGAACGCCGGAGTCGCCGCCCACCCTGCCCGTACTGCGCCGACCGGGGGAGGAGGCGGCTTGCCAAGCTCATTGATCTTCACCGGTTTGGTGGTGCTCTGGCTGCTGATCCTCGTCCCGGCGGTCGCCCGGCACCAGCAGGAGGTGGCGCGTCCCAGCGGTGCCTCCCTGGCCGGGCGGGTGCTGGCCCGGCCGCGACGCCGGATGCAGGCGCGCCGGAACGGGCGGCTGCCGACCGAGGAGGGGGACAGCGTGGATTCTGAGCGCCTGGACCAGGACGACACGCCGACGGCCCGCGAGACGGAGCGGCCCTGGGTGTCGACCGGACGTGCGGCCCGGCTCGACGTCGAGGAGGAGTCGGACGAGCTCGACGAGCCCGCCGAGAGGGACGACGCGGCCGAGCCCGACGACGACGCCGACGACGAGTCCGACGTCCGCTGGGAACGGCCCCCGCCCCGGTACCGCCCCGGTCGCGGCGGTTACGACCCCGAAGCCGACGCCGAGATCGCCCGGCGGCTCTACGCCTTCCGCCAGCGGGTCGTGCTCACGCTGCTGGTGTGCGCGCTGCTGACGGGGATCGCAGCCGCGGCCGCGTTCCCGCTGGTCTGGGGGGCGCATGGGGCGATCGACCTCGCGCTGGTGATCTATCTGGTCTACCTGCGCCGCCAGGTCCGGATGGAGGCGGCGATCCGCGAGCGCCGGGCCGCCCGCATGGCCGGCACCCGTCGGACCCTGGCGGCCGACGACCGCGACCTCGACGAGTGGGCCCGACGCGGCCGGGAGGTCACCCGGCGTCCGGTGCCCGACGCCGAGGAGGCCGACGCCGAGGAAGGCCGGGTCGAGGAGGTCGGCGACACCTGGGCCGACGAGGACGACGACGACACCACGCGCGTCCGGGGCGTCGGCGAGCCCGTGGGCCTGCTGCCCGCCCGGCGGCGAGGCGTGGACGACGAGACCGCCGAGCCGGAGAGCGCCCTCCCCCCGCTGCAGCCGGCCCCGCCGCCCCCGATCCCGCCGGGGACGTCGCTGGTCGTGGTGGACGACGACGAGCTCGACCTGCACGACCTCGGCACCGTGGCGCAGGGATCCCACCGGCGTGCGGTGGGTGAGTGAGGGGCTGATAAGGTCGCCTCGTCCGTTGGCGACGGCGGACGAGCACGGGGCTGTGGCGCAGTTGGTAGCGCGACTCGTTCGCATCGAGTAGGTCAGGGGTTCGATTCCCCTCAGCTCCACCCCAGGTCAGCGGCACAACGCGGGGTTCTCCCGAAAGCATCACGTTAGCGGCGTTTGGGCTCCCAGATGCCGCCGAGGGCAGCCGCGACGATCCGCGCGAACTGGCGGACATGTCGCGGCTCGACCAGGAGCGCGTTGGGCCCCTGCTCGGTTTCCGCACCGCCCATGAGGTTGTCGGCGGTATAGAGGAACGGCTGGGTGCACTTGCGCTGCTTGGTCATCGACCCTTCGCTCTCCGACTCGTCGACGTTCGCGTTGATGTCGTTGACCACGCCCACACCGAAGAGCACGACGTAGCGCCGGGCCACCTGCTGGGCGAAGGCGCCCTGCGCGAGCTTGTGGCCCTCCACGACGACGAGGGCCTTGTCCCCTCGGCCGGAGCGCGGTGCGCCGTGCACGGCGGCGTGGAGATCGCGGGCGATGACGACGGGGTCGGCGTCCCCTCGGACCTGCCCGACCGGCGCGGCCTCACCGGTCTGGCGAAGGTGGTCGGCGGCGGTCTGCTGGTACTCGTCGGGCAGTCCGATGTGATGACCGAACTCGTGGGCCGCGGCTTCGGTGACATCGGCGACGCCGTCGAGGAAGAAGTGAGCCGCGTCCGTCGGTCCGGTGCCCTTGGTCAGGAGGATCGTGTGGTCTGCGGGCGTCGCCTCGGTCGGCTGGAAGTCGATGTCCACCGGGGGCCGGGCCGCTGCCGGTGGAATCGGCGACTCGACCGCGGCGAAGACGTTCCAGACTCGTCGGATGCCGGCGAGGATCTTTCCGACCTCCGCCGGTTTGTCGACCGGCCTCACCGGGTCGTTCGTGAAGGCGTAGGTCACCCGCGCGGCGAGCCGGGTGGGTGCCGAGCGGTCCGGTTCCAGAGCCCAGTCCAGGGCGGAGTCGGTGTCGAACTGCTTGCCCCGCGCGGGGTCGGGAACCCCCTTCTGCTGCACCCGGCCTGCCCCCGCGCCGGGCACGAGCCGGTCGAGAGCGGCCCAGGTGTTGATTCCCGCTTGCCCGTCGGCGACCAGCGGCGGGTGCGCCCGCTGGAAGGCCCGGACCGCCGAGTCGGTGGCGCCGTCGAAGGTGATGGCGGCTGCGCCGGCGAGGCCGCGGCCGACGGGAAGCCCCCCGCCGACGCCGAGCGCGTTGAGCTTCTCGTGCAGTTCGGAGACCGCGGGCCCGCGGGCTGTGAGCTTCAGCGTGGGGTGTGTGGCGAGGCCGGGACGTGGCTGCGGTGAGGGGTCGCCGGGGCGAATCCCGGGAACAGGTGACACCGAGCCGTCCGGCCGCAGGTCCCCACCGGGTGCGCGGGCGTCGAGCTGCGTCCAGGTGGCGGTGTCGAGTGCCCCGGACGACGTCACCCCGTTGGTGCTCTGGAACGTGCGGACCGCGATCTGTGTCCGCGAGCCGAACTCAGCGTCGATCTTGAGCTCGGGCGTCGTTCCGAGCACGTTCAGCTTCTGCTGGGCGACGCCGACCTGTTGGTCGATGTCGCCCAGTCGCAGGGTCGGTCGGGTGGTGATCGTCGGCGGTCCGCCACCTGGTGCCGGTGCGGTGACGACTTGGCGCGCCGCGACGAGCCCGGCCACGGCTGCGTTTCCGGCCGCCTGCTGCAGCCGCAGCAGCCCGACCGGTGGCGACGGCGCGTGGCGTGCACGAGCAGGCGCCGGCCGCCCGGTCGATCGCAGCGCTTCGGGCGACGCACGATGGATATCCATCGAATCCCTCCGGCCCTCGCGGCGACGCTCTCCGGCCCACCCGTGTCGCTTCATCGTGGCTTCACGTCCAGGCAATCGCCAGAATCCTCCGGGCAATCGCCGGAATCAGTGCGCTTTCGGGCAACTCCTGGGGGAGCGGCCTCGCACTGCGTTGATGCGGATCGACGCCGACCAGTGGTCGCGCCAGGGTGTCTGCCTGGTGCGACGGGGTGGTGAGAGCGCGACGGTCGTCCCTCGACACACGCGCGGAGGCCGGGATGAGCACGACGGATGTCCGAACAAGCGACCCGAGTGAGACCGTGAGCGTCAGGGACGTCGACATGAAGGTCGAAGTCGTCGTCATCCCCGTCGCGGATGTCGATCGCGCGAAGGAGTTCTACGGGCGGCTGGGGTGGCGGCTGGATGTCACGCCGCCCAGCGTCGTCCAGTTCACGCCGCACGGCTCCGCGTGTTCGGTGCAGTTCGGTACGACCCTCACGTCGGCCGCGCCCGGCTCGGCCAAGAGCTATCTGATCGTCTCCGATCTCGAGGCCGCCCGGAACGCGCTCGTTGCCGCCGACATCGCCGTGGGCGAGGTCTTCCACCTCAGCCCGGACGGACCGGTCAGCGGTCCGGATCCCGAGCATCGCAGCTACTTCTCGCGCGCCGTGTTCCGCGATCCCGACGGCAACGAATGGCTCCTGCAGGAGATCACGACCCGGCTTCCCGGACGCGTCGAGGCCGCTGCGACGTCGTTCGGTTCTGTGGGCGATCTGGCGGGCGCGTTCCGGCGTGCGGCGGCCGCGCACGGGGAGCACGAGAAGCGCACCGGCGAGCGCGACGAGGACTGGCCGAGCTGGTACGCCGCGTACATGGTGGCGGAGCAGGCGGGGACGGAGCTGCCGACGTGAACGACTACGACGTGATCGTTCTCGGTGGCGGGGCACCCGGCGAGCACTGCGCCGCGGCGTTGGCGGCGCGCGGGTTGAGGGTCGCCGTCGTCGAGCGAGAACTGGTCGGGGGCGAGTGCTCCTACTGGGCGTGCATTCCGTCGAAGTCGTTGTTGCGCCCGGGTGAGGCGGTGCACGGCGCGTGGGAGGCCGGCGCGAGCGCGCAGGTCGACGTCGCGGCGGCGCTGGCGTGGCGGGACTTCATGGTGTCGGGCTATTCCGACGCCGGGCAGGAGCGCTGGCTGGCGGGGCGGGGAATCGACCTGCTGCGCGGCACGGGTCGGCTGGACGGCACCGGGGTGGTCGAGGTCGGGGGTGTCCGGCACACCGCGGAGCACGTCGTCGTGGCGACCGGCTCGGATCCGTTCGTGCCCCCGATCCCCGGACTCGCCGAGCTCGAGGGCGTGTGGACGAACCGCGAGGCCACCGGGATGACGGCGGTGCCGCGCCGCCTGCTGATCCTCGGCGGCGGGCCGGTGGGTGTGGAGATGGCACAGGTCGTGTGCCGTCTCGGCGGCGACGCGGTGCTCGTGGAGGGCGCTGCACATGTGCTTCCCCGCGAACCTGCCGCGTTGGGCGAGGCGCTCGGCGAGGCCCTGCACCGCGACGGCGTCGAGGTGATGCTCGGGAGGCACGCCACCGCCGCGCGGCGGGAGGGTGGGGAGTACGTCCTGCAGTTCGACGGCAGCCCGGAGCTGAGGGGCGACCGACTGCTCGTGGCGACCGGCCGGCGCCCCCGCGTCGCCGGGATCGGCCTGGAGACCGTCGGCGTGGAGGCCGACCCGCGCGGGATCCACGTCGACGAGTATCTGCGCGCGGGCGAGCGGCTCTGGGCCATCGGCGACGTCACCGGCATCTGGCCGCTGACCCACGTCGGTGAGTACGAGGGCGATGTGGTCGCGGCGAACATCGCGGGCGATCGGTATCCGGCGAACTACGAAGCCGTTCCGCGGGTCACATACACCGATCCTCAGGCGGCGGCGGTCGGCGCGACAGAAGCGGAGTACAGCGCCACCGCACCCGTGTCCGAGGTGCCGAAGACCGCCACCTACACCCACGCCTACGCCGAATCCACCGGGTTCCTGACGCTGCTCAGCGACGGCGGGCGGTTGACCGGCGCCTACGCGGTCGGGCCGGAAGCGGGGGAGTGGCTGCAGCAGGCAACCCTGGCCATCCGCGCCCACGTCCCGCTCGAGGTGCTCGGCGACACGATCCAGCCGTTCCCGAGCTTCTCCGGGATCTACGACACGGCGGTGAAGGCGCTGCGGATGCAGATCGCCGACATGCCGCGGCAGGCCGGACCGATGGACGCGCAGATGGCGGGCCTCGCGTGAGTGCCGCAGAACAGTTCCACGTCAGCGAGGTCTCCCCGTCCTACTGGCGGGTGACCTTCGACAACGGGCCGGTCAACCTGCTGGACCCGACCTGGGTGCGGCGATCGGGAAGCTCCGACAGGGCATCGGTCAGTCGAATGGTCGGGAAGTATCGTGATGATCGAGAAGGACGCTGCTTGACGCTGCCCGGCGCCACACCGTCCGCTGCGCGGTCGTGGTCGGCGTGGCGACGGTCGACGGCATACGGCGTGTTCGCTGCCGTGCAGGGCGTCGGCGCACTGGCCGGCGGCACGTTGGCAGGAGCATAGGCGACCACTCACGCGGGCCTTCGCGCCTGGTGCGTGGCCGGTCTGCAGGCGACGTCTCTCCTGCTCATGGTGTAGTCACTCCGCGGGTCGGCAAGGCGTCGACGATGAATGCCCGATCGGATTTCCCGGCAATGCAATGGCGCACACGGTCGGTTCGGGGTACGCGATAGCAGTTTTCCCTCGCGTACCGTTTCCGCCCAGGCCGGTGATCGCCCGTTCGCGGGCCTGATAGAATTGAGGGCATGTTCGACGCGCGCATCTCCGACTGGCTCGATCAATTGGCCGGTCGCACTCCGGCGCCGGGCGGCGGTGCGGTCGCGGCACTGTGCGCGGCATCGGCCGCCGCATTGCTGGAAATGGTGGCGAACTACACCACCGGAAAGAAATGGGCGGATCGCGAGGAGTCGATGCGGGCGATCGTCGCCGAGGCCGCGGAGCTGCGGGCGCGGGCGGCCCGGTTGGCGGTGGACGACACCGAGGCGTTCGGCGCCGTCGGTGAGGCGTATGCGTTGCCGAAGGCGACCGACGAGGAGAAGGCGGCCCGCAGCGCAGCGATCCAGAAGGCGACGCGCGGCGCCGCGGAGCCCCCGATCCAGGTCGGCCTGGTCGCGACGCGGATCGTGGCCCTGGCCGACGAGATGGTCGAGCCCGCGAACCCGAACGTGCTGTCCGACGTCGGGGTCGCCGCGGCGACGGCGCGTGCGGCACTCAGCGGAAGCATCACGAACATCACGGTCAACGCCGCGTTCCTCACCGACGACGACGTCTCGCGCGACCTGCTCGGCCGCGTCGGCGCGCTGGAGCGGGCCATGGCGCAGGCGGACGACGTGGCCGCCCGGATCGTCGAGAGGCTGAAGAAGTGACCACACAGCTGCTCGAGGGGAAGAAGTCGGCCGCCGCGATCCGGGACGACGCGGCCGCGACGGTGCAGCGGCTGCGCGCGGCGGGCCTCGTCCCCTCGCTGGCACTCGTGCTCGCGACGGCGGACGAGTCGGCCGCGTGGTACACCCGCGCCATCGCGCGGGCCGGAGAGAAGGTCGCGATCGACGTGCGGGTCGAGCGGCTGGCGGACGACGCCTCGGCGGCCACCGTCCGGGCCGCGCTGCAGCGCCTGTCGGCGGACGACACCGTGCACGGGATCATCCTGCAGGTGCCGCTCCCGCCGGGCGTGGACGGTGTCGAGCTCGCGACCGCGATCGCGCCGGAGAAGGACGTGGACGGCGCGAACCCGGTGAGCTTCGGGCGGCTGACCGCGGGCCTGCCGGCCTTCGCGCCGGCCACCGCAGCTGCGGTCCTGCGGATCCTCGACGACCACGGCGTCGAGATGGCGGGCCGGCGCGCGGTCGTCGTCGGGCGGAGTCTGGTCGTCGGCAAGCCGGCGGCGGTGCTGCTGCTGGCGCGCGACGCGACCGTCACCGTCTGCCACTCGCGGACCCGGGACCTCGCGGCACGCACCAGCGAGGCGGACGTCCTCGTCGCGGCGGTGGGCCGGCCGCGGATGCTCGGGGCGGAGCACGTCGCGCCGGGTGCCGTGGTGGTCGACGTCGGGACCACGCCGGACGAGAACGGCAAGCTGGTCGGCGACGTGGACGCCGAGGCCGTGATGGGCCGCGCGGGAGCGTTGACGCCGGTGCCCGGCGGTGTCGGGCCCGTGACGACGGCGCTGCTGCTCCACAACACCGTGACGGCTGCGGCCCGCGCCGCGGGCTGACCCTCGCAGGCGAGGGCGCTACGGGCGGTCGGAGGCCGACGCGCCGGAGTGCGAGATATCGGCCTTGTAGACCACGACCTCACCGGTCGAGCCGGCCCCGTCGCCCTTGCTGCCGTTCGACTGCACGTACGCGCCGACCTTCCAGTACCAGCCCGATCCCGATAGCGGCAGCTCGGCCTTCTTCTGGCCGTTGTACAGCACGTCGACCTTGCCGTTCGCGGCGACTATCCGGGTGTCGAAGGGCGTGCCGAGCTGGTAGTCCGGATCGAGGACCGCTTCGGACTTGCCGTCGTGGTACTGGACCATCAGCTTCTTGCCCTCGAGCCGGATCTGCATGACGTCGTCCTCGGCGTCGTGGATCTGGACACCGACGACCTCGGGCTTCGCGGCGGGCAGCTTGGTGAACGCCTCGCGGACGTCGAAGACGTGCGTGCCGCTGTTGTTGGACCAGGACGCCTTCTCGCTGCCGTTCATCTCGCGCAGCTCCGACCGCGGGTAGTGACTGTTCTTGGTGGTGACGCCGTCAGCGCCGGCGTTGAAGGCGATGCCGTCCCGCGCCGTGGTCAGGTCGAAGAACTTGCTGTGGTAGGTCGCGAGCCGGGAGCCCTCGATGGTGTCCGGGCTGCCCGCCTTGCCGGTGGGCAGCGTCAGGTACCACTCGTTGGTGTCGATCAACTCGCCCGGGGACGTCACTGCGGTGTGCAGGGCGCCCGCAGGCGCGGGGATCGCGGCGGCGGGGATCACGGCGGCGGGGGCCGCGGTGGCGGTGGCGGTGGAGCCGTCGTCCGAGTCGTGGTCCGAGTCGTCGGACTTCTGCTCCTCCGCGAGGCGCTTGCCCTCCTCGTTCGCCTTGCGGACGGTCTCGGCCAGCGCGCTCGTGTCGAGCACCGGGGACTCCGTCGTGGCCGGCTCGTCGTCCGCCGTCGCG